>JAKSIV010000005.1 GCA_024398635.1 Bacteroidaceae bacterium
GGATGCAAAGGTAGTGCTTCTGCATATACCCACCAAACATTATGGGCACTTTTTTCTTGAATTTTTTGTTAATAAATATAACTCGCTGAATATGACCACCCATAACAACGGCAAAGGTGCGGCCCACATGGGTCGCACCTTTATCATTACGCGCGCACGCGCGAGGTTTTCATTATTCTGCAGCGGGAGCTTCAGCAGCAGGAGCCTCCTGGGCAGGGGTCTCAACAGCGGGAGCCTCAGCAGCGGGAGCAGCAGCCTTCTCGGCAGCCGGCTTGCGTGAACGACGGGTCTTAGCGGCCTTCTTCACGGTCTTAGCCATATTCTCATCGTAATCAACGAATTCGATGAAAGCCATCTCGGTTGCATCGCTCTTACGGATACCAAGCTTAATGATACGCAGGTAGCCACCAGGACGATCTGCAATCTTCTGTGATATCTCCTTGAAGAGTTCAGTTACAGCCTCCTTGTTCTGGAGATAGCTGAACACAACACGACGTGAGTTGGTATCGTCCTTCTTGGCGCGATTGATGATAGGTTCTGCATAAACGCGCAGGGCCTTTGCCTTAGCCAGAGTGGTCTCGATTCTCTTATGCATGATAAGAGAGATGGTCATATTGGCCAGCATCGAATTCCTGTGAGCGGCTTTACGGCTCAGGTGATTGAATTTCTTATTATGTCTCATTGTTAGTCTTTGTCTAATTTATACCTTGAAATATCGGTTCCAAATGAAAGATTCAAGCTTTCCAACAGATCATCCAATTCAGTGAGAGACTTCTTACCGAAGTTGCGGAACTTGAGCAAGTCTGTCTTGTTGTACTGAACGAGATCTCCCAATGTCTCAACATCGGCAGCCTTAAGGCAGTTGAGAGCACGTACTGACAGATTCATATCAGCAAGCTTGGTCTTAAGCAGCTGACGCATGTGCAGTACCTCCTCGTCAAATTCCTCATTGCCGTCAAGATCAACATTCTCAATAGTGATCTTATCATCTGAGAAGAGCATGAAGTGGTAGATAAGAATCTTTGCTGCCTCCTTCAAAGCATCCTTAGGATGAATTGAACCATCGGTTGTGATCTCGAGAACAAGCTTGTCATAGTCAGTCTTCTGCTCAACGCGGTAAGGCTCTACTACATACTTGACGTTACGGATCGGGGTGTAGATTGAGTCAATAGGAATGGCGTTCACATCAGTGCAGAACTCTTTGTTCTCATCGGCGGGAACATAGCCACGGCCCTTGTTGATTGAAATCTCAATCTGCATGGTAGCTTTTGAATCAAGATGGCAAATGACCAGTTCTGGATTTAACACTTCAAATCCGGTCAGACACTTACCAATATCACCGGCCTTGAATTCCTTGGTATTCTCGACCTTGATGCTGACTGTTTCGCTCTCATACTCTTCAACGATCTGCTTGAAACGTACCTGCTTGAGATTAAGAATGATGTTAGTTACATCCTCCTTAACGCCAGGAATGGTAGCGAATTCATGCTCGACACCCTCTATCTTGATGGTATTGATGGCAAAACCCTCAAGAGTAGAGAGAAGGATACGACGAAGAGCGTTTCCAATGGTGATACCGAATCCCGGCTCAAGAGGACGGAACTCGAACTTGCCGAACTTGGAGTCGGCTTCCACCATTATAACCTTATCAGGTTTTTGAAATGCTAATATTGCCATTTAACCTCTTATTTTTTATTTAGAATACAATTCAACGATCAGCTGTTCCTTGATGTTCTCAGGAATATCTTCTCTTTCGGGCTTATGGAGGAACTTGCCGGCCTTAGCCTGCTCATCCCACTCAATCCATGCATACTTGGCGTGGTTGAAACCTGCCAATGAATCAGCGATTACTTCAAGTGACTTTGAACGCTCACGAACACCTACGATCTGACCGGGCTTAACCTGGTATGAAGGTATATTGAGAACCTTACCGTCAACTGTGATATGTCTGTGGCTTACCAGCTGACGTGCAGCAACACGTGTGGGAGCTATGCCAAGACGGAACACTACATTGTCAAGACGTGACTCAAGAGCCTGCAGCAGGTTTACACCAGTGATGCCGCTCTCGCGAGATGCCTTGTCAAACATATTGCGGAACTGTTTCTCAAGAACGCCGTAGGTATATTTAGCTTTCTGCTTCTCAGCAAGCATGACACCATACTCAGAGGTCTTGCGGCGACGGCTGTTGCCGTGCTGACCGGGAGCATACTTTCTCTTCTCGAAAGCCTTGTCTGCTCCATAAATTGCTTCGCCGAACTTGCGGGCGATACGGGTTTTAGGTCCAGTATATCTAGCCATAATGTTTTCGTTTTAAAATTAAACTCTTCTTCTCTTCGGCGGACGGCAACCGTTATGCGGCAGCGGAGTCACGTCAATGATCTCTATAACTTCAATACCGGCACCATGCACGGCACGGATGGCTGATTCACGGCCATTTCCCGGGCCTTTTACGTATGCCTTAACCTTTCTCAGGCCAAGGTCGTAAGCTACCTTAGAGCAATCCTCGGCTGCCATCTGGGCTGCATACGGAGTGTTCTTCTTAGAACCACGGAAACCCATCTTGCCTGCTGATGACCAGGAAATAACCTGACCCTCACTGTTAGCAAGAGTAACAATGATGTTGTTGAAGGATGAATGTACGTGCAACTGTCCCATTGCATCTACCTTCACATTTCTCTTCTTAGCTGCAACTGTTTTCTTTGCCATAGTTCAATTATTTAGTAGCCTTTTTCTTATTAGCAACAGTCTTCTTGCGACCCTTACGTGTACGGGCATTGTTCTTTGTACTCTGACCACGTACAGGAAGTCCGATACGATGACGGATACCACGATAACAACCGATATCCATCAGACGCTTGATGTTCAGCTGAACCTCGCTACGGAGGTCGCCCTCTACCTTATACTCTGCACCGATGACCTCACGGATGCGGGCTGCCATATCGTCAGTCCAATCCTGGGCTTTGATGTCTTTATCCACACCAGCCTTGGCCAAAATCTTGGCTGCGCTGCTGCGACCAATACCAAAAATGTAGGTTAACGCGATTTCACCCCTTTTGTTCTGCGGGATGTCAACGCCTGCGATTCTTATTGCCATATATTAATTTGTTTGTTTACTCGAATTTATCCCTGACGCAGTTTCATCTTGGGATTCTTCTTGTTGATTAAATACAAACGTCCCTTGCGACGTACGATCTTGCAGTCGGCTGAACGCTTCTTCAATGAAACTCTAACTTTCATATTCTTATGTTTTATTTGTACCTGAATACTATCCTACCCTTGGTCAGGTCATACGGAGACATCTCCACCTTAACCTTGTCACCAGGAAGGATCTTGATAAAATGCATTCTCATTTTACCGGAAATATGACCGGTAATCTCGTGTCCGTTCTCCAGCTGAATGCGGAACATAGCGTTGGACAATGCCTCAACGATAGTTCCGTCCTGTTCAATTGCGGATTGCTTTGCCATATTAAAATTCTTTATCTCCTAAAACTTCTGCAATATAGTCAAATGTGGAGAGTATCTCAGCCTTACCGTTGCAAATGGCAATGGTATGCTCAAAATGAGCTGCAGGCTTATGGTCACGAGTGCGAACACTCCAACCATCATTCTCCATGTAGATCTTTCTGTCTCCCAGAGTAATCATAGGCTCAATGGCTATGCACATGCCCTTTTTGAGCTGTGTGCCGTAACCGCGACGGCCATAATTGGGAACACATGGATCCTCGTGCATTTCGCGGCCTATGCCGTGTCCGACGAATTCGCGGACTACGCCATATCCGTGGCTTTCACAGTGAGTCTGTACGGCATAACCTATATCACCAAGGCGCTTGCCGGCAACAGCCTGCTCTATTCCAAGATAAAGAGATTCCTTAGTAACTTTAAGGAGCTCACGTACCTGGGGAGCAATCTCACCTACAGCAAATGTGTAGGCAGAATCACCGTTGAAACCATTTAGTAAGGTTCCACAGTCAACCGAAACGATGTCACCCTCCTTAAGGGGCTCATCGTTCGGAATTCCGTGTACAACCATCTCATTGACTGAGGTGCAGAGAGCTGCCGGGAAAGGAACATCATCCTGGTTGGAATAACCCTTAAAAGTGGGTTCAGCCCCGTTATCGCGGATGAATTCCTCAGCGACACGCGTCAACTCATTGGTGGTCACGCCAGGTTTGATAAGCTTGGCGACTTCACCAAGAGTTCTGCCGACCAGCTGGTTAGCTGCCCGCATCAACGCAATCTCCTCTTCAGTCTTAAGAAATATCATTTCAATACAATCAATAAGCGCTCAAACCTGCGCGGCCCTTGATACGGCCGGTCTTAAGAAGGCCGTCGTAGTGGCGCATCAGAAGATGACTCTCAATCTGCTGCAAAGTGTCGAGCACGACACCAACGAGAATGATGAGCGATGTACCTCCAAAGAACTGTGCAAATGACTGGTTTACGCCGAAAAGACGGGCGAAAGCCGGCATAACAGCAACGATTGTGAGGAACAATGCTCCAGGCCAAGTAATGCGTGACATCACAGTGTCAATGTAATCAGCGGTCGGTTTGCCGGGCTTCACGCCGGGAATGAAACCGTTGTTACGCTTCAGATCCTCTGCCATCTGCTGCGGATTAACCGTAACAGCGGTATAGAAGATGGTGAAGGCAATGATCAGCACTGCATAAATGACGTTATATACCCAACCGTCTGTATCCATCAACTTAAGCCAGAAACCAGACTGTTCACCAGTACCGACAATTGCGATAGGAATGAACATGATGGCCTGAGCAAAGATGATAGGCATAACGTTGGCAGCATTTACCTTAAGAGGAATATACTGGCGTGCACCTCCGATCTGACGACCACCCTCGATACGCTTTGCATACTGTACAGGAACCTTACGGACACCCTGAACAAGCATGATCGTACCGGCAGTAGCCAGAAGAAGAACTACGATCTCAAAGAGGAACATTACCAGACCACCGCCGGTAGCACCGAGAGCTGACATACGTGAAGCGAGTTCCTGCATAAATGCTGACGGGAAACGGGCGATGATACCTACCATGATGATGAACGATACACCATTACCGATACCCTTATCTGTGATACGCTCACCCAACCAGAGGATGAATGAACTACCAGCGGCAAGAATGACGGTAGATGTAATCATGAACCAACTCCATTCAACAGGAATCACATTCGCGCCAACCTGATACTTGAGGTTAAGCAGGTATGAAGGACCCTGAACAATGAGGATGACAAGTGTCAGATAGCGAGTGTACTGATTGATCTTCATTCGGCCGCTCTCGCCCTCCTTCTGAAGCTTCTGGAAACTGGGAACTGCAATGGTAAGCAGCTGCAGCACGATAGAAGCGGAGATGTAGGGCATGATACCCAATGCAAATATTGAAGCATTGGAGAAAGCACCTCCTGAGAACATATCCAACAGAGAGAGAAGGCCAGAGCTGGTCTGTCTCTGCAGATTGGTCAGCATATCGGCATCGACACCGGGAAGCAGGATATGTGATCCCAGACGATACACTGCAATGAACAGTACCGTAGTGAGAAGACGTTTCCTGAGATCCTCAATCTTTGAGATGTTTTTCAGTGTCTCCCAGTTCTTGATGATAACATAGGCGACAAGAGCGACAACCGCAAAGATTATGATGTATTTCAGAAGATTCTCGTCCATCTCTATTAAAGTTTGATAGCGGTTCCACCTACAGCCTCGATGGCAGCAGTTGCACTCTTTGAGAATGCATGAGCCTCAACATCGACCTTCTTGGTGAGCTGGCCATTACCGAGGATCTTAACAAGCTGCTTTGAAGAAACGAAACCGGCTGCTACGAGATCAGCAACGGTAACCTTCTCGAGGTTGTTCTTCTCAGCAAGAGCCTGGATGATATCCAGATTGATAGCCTTGTACTCAACGTGGTTGATGTTCTTGAATCCGAACTTCGGAACAAGACGCTGAAGAGGCATCTGACCACCTTCAAAACCAATTTTTCTAGCATAACCGGAACGTGACTTGGCACCCTTGCTACCACGGGTTGAAGTACCGCCCAGACCTGAACCAGGTCCACGGCCGATTCTCTTGCGTGAATGGGTTGAGCCCTCTGCCGGTTTCAATGTATTTAACTTCATAGTTCTCAATTTTTAAAAATTAATCGATTACGGTTACCAGGTGGTGAACCTTGTTGATCATACCTCTGATTGATGCATTGTCCTCAACCTCAACAGTCTTGTTGAGCTTGCGGAGACCCAGTGCATCGAGAGTTCTACGCTGATCTACGGGAGCACCAATACGACTCTTGGTCTGTTTGATCTTGATTGTTGCCATATCTGTAACCTCCTTATCCGTTAAATACCTTACTCAGACTGATACCACGGTTCTGGGCAACTGTCTTGGCATCACGCATCTCTGAGAGAGCCTTAAGAGTTGCCTTGACCAGATTGTGGGGGTTGGATGAGCCCTTAGACTTAGCCAACACATCAGTAATACCTACACTCTCCAGAACGGCACGCATAGCACCACCGGCTACCACTCCGGTACCGGGAGCTGCGGGCTTCATGAACACCTCGGCACCGCCGTAACGGGCAGTCTGCTCGTGAGGAATTGTTCCCTTAAGCACCGGAACACGGATAAGCTCCTTCTTGGCAGCCTCAACGCCCTTTGCGATAGCAGCTGTAACCTCGCTGGCCTTACCCAGTCCGAGACCGATGATACCATTGCCGTCACCTACTACTACGATAGCGGCGAAACTGAATGTACGACCACCCTTTGTAACCTTAGTTACGCGGTTGATAGCAACGAGCCTGTCTTTCAGCTCGACATCGTTTGTAACCTTAACTTTATTTGTCATAGCAATCGTAGTTTAAAATGTGAGACCGCTCTTACGTGCGGCATCGGCCAATTCCTTAACTCTGCCATGATACAGGAAACCGTTGCGGTCAAAAACCACTGTGGTGATACCTGCCTCCTTGGCATTCTGTGCAATAAGCTCACCGACCTTGGCAGCCTGCTCCTTACCAGACATCTTAGCCATGCCAAGTGATGAAGCTGCAGCCAGAGTCTTACCGCTCAGATCATCAATGAGCTGAACGTAGATCTGCTTGTTGCTTCTGAAAACGCTCATGCGCGGACGCTCGGCTGTGCCGGAAATCTTATTACGTACGCGGAACTTGATCTTATTTCGTCTTTCTGTTTTTGCTGACATAATCTTACATCTTTAAATGTTTTACTTGGCAGCGGCTGACTTACCCGACTTACGACGGAGTACCTCATCCACAAACTTAATACCCTTACCCTTATAAGGCTCCGGCTTACGGAAAGAACGAATCTTGGCACATACCTGACCCAGAAGCTGCTTGTCGCATGACTCCAGAGTGATGAGCGGGTTCTTGTTTCTCTCTGACTTAGTCTCAACCTTGATCTCTGCAGGCAGGACCAGAACGATTGAGTGAGAGTGCAGAAGTTCGAAAGTGATTACGTTACCCTGGTTAGAAACACGATAACCGACACCAACAACTTCCATCTCTTTCTTATAACCTTCAGAAACACCAACAACCATGTTGTTTACCAGAGCGCGATACAGGCCATGGAAGGCATGACGCTGCTTGGGGTTGTCCTGAAGAACATCGGGGTTCTCCTCAAGTGTGATAACTCCGTTCTCGATTGACACTTTGATGGAAGGATCAATACTCTGTGACAGTGAGCCCTTAGGACCTTTCACTGCAACCACGCCATCCTGAAATGTTACTGTAACACCTGCAGGAATATGAATAGGCAATTTTCCAATTCTTGACATAGTATATCTCCTTCAATTAATAGACGTAGCAAAGAACCTCACCTCCAATCTTGAGCTGTGCGGCTTCCTTGTCTGTCATAACACCTTTTGATGTGGATATAATAGCTATACCCAAACCATTGATTACTCTCGGCATATCACGATAACCGGTGTACTGACGCAGACCGGGAGAAGAAATTCTCACCAGTTTCTTGATTGCGTTGCATTTGTTTTCCGGGTCGTATTTCAGAGCGACCTTGATGGTCCCCTGAGGTCCATCCTCCACGAACTTGTAGTTCAGGATGTAACCCTTCTCAAAAAGAATCTTTGTGATGTCTTTTTTGAGATTTGAGGCAGGTATCTCTACCACCTTGTGCTTTGCCTGAATGGCATTGCGCAGCCTCGTCAGATAATCTGCAATAGGATCTGTCATAAATTTGTTTTTAAATTGATCAGGACTCCCTGACAATATTTAATTAACACTCACTAGCTTATTTGAATTACCAGCTTGCCTTGCGTACGCCCGGGATCAGACCCTGAGATGCCATCTCACGGAACTGAATACGGGAAAGACCAAACATACGGATGTAACCTTTGGGACGTCCGGTCAGTTTGCAACGGTTGTGCTGACGGATAGGATTTGAGTTGTAAGGAAGATCCTGCAGCTTCTGAGCAGCCTCATAAGCAGCTTCGGGTTCACCCTTGCGAACTATTTCCTTAAGAGCAGCACGCTTGTTTGCGTACTTGGCAGCCATCTTAGCGCGCTTTACCTCGCGGGCCTTCATTGATTCTTTTGCCATATCTCAATATTTATTTTTCATTCTTGAACGGCAGACCGAACTCCTTAAGCAGAGCATAACCCTCCTCATCAGTCTTAGCTGAAGTAACGAAGGTGATGTTCATACCCAGGATGTGTGATATGCTGTCGATATTGATTTCGGGGAAGATAATCTGCTCCTGGATACCCAGTGAGTAGTTACCCATGCCATCGAACTTACTCTCGATACCCTTGAAGTCACGGATACGGGGCAGAGCCACGCGGATGAGACGCTCAAGGAACTCGTACATACGCTCACGACGCAGTGTAACCATTACGCCGATAGGCATTTTCTTACGAAGCTTGAAGTTGGCGATATCCTTCTTTGATACGGTAGCAACAGCCTTCTGACCAGTGATGGTTGAAAGTTCTGCGATAGCTGTATCAATGATCTTCTTATCGGCAATAGCAAGCTTACCCATGCCCTGATTGATCACGATCTTCTTCAGGACAGGAATCTGCATTGAAGAAGTATAGTGGAATTTCTCCTTAAGTGCCGGAGCAATACGCTCGGCATACTCTTTCTTAAGATTTGCAGTAGTGCTCATTACTTGATCTCCTCTCCTGATTTCTTTGAATAACGTACTGTCTTACCCTCAGCGTTTTTCTTGCGACCGATACGAGCAGGTGCTCCGGTCTTGGGATCAACGGGGTTGAGGTTTGAAATGTGGATAGGCGCCTCCTGCTTGATGATGCCACCCTGAGGATTCTTGGCGCTGGGCTTGGTGTGCTTGGAGACGAAATTAACGCCTTCAACAATGGCCCTCTGTTCCTTAACGAGCACCTTCAGAACCTTACCGGTCTTACCTTTATCCTCACCAGCATTGACGAAGACGGTGTCGTTCTTTTTAATATGTAACTTACTCATTACTCTTTACTTTTTTTGATTAAAGTACTTCAGGAGCCAATGAAACCACCTTCATGTTGACGGCACGCAGTTCACGAGCCACCGGACCGAAGATACGGCTTCCTTTGATTTCACCTGTATTAGCCAGAAGCACGCAGGCATTGTCATCGAAACGGATGTAAGAACCGTCAGCGCGACGGATCTCCTTCTTGGTACGAACTACCAGTGCCTTTGAAACGGTACCCTTCTTCATATCGCTTGAAGGGATAACGCTCTTAACGGTAACTACGATGGTGTCACCGACTGTTGCGTAACGCTTCTTGGTTCCGCCAAGTACACGGATGCAGAGGCACTCCTTAGCGCCGCTGTTGTCACAAACTGTGAGTCTGGATTCTGTCTGTATCATGATTACTTAGCCTTTTCAACGATTTCTGTTAATCTCCATCTCTTAGTCTTGCTCAGAGGACGAGTCTCCATGATGCGGACGGTATCGCCGATACCGCACTCGTTGTTCTCGTCATGAACATGGTACTTTTTCGTCTTGCGAACGAACTTACCATAAATAGGGTGCTTCTCCTTGAAGACTGACAGAACCACAACGGTCTTGTCCATCTTGTCGCTGATCACGACACCCTGGCGCTCTTTGCGCAAATTTCTATCATTCATAGAACCTCTTTTTTACTTGTTAAGTTCCCTCTTTCTCAGCTCAGTCTTCATTCTGGCGATTGTCTTGCGAAGCTTGGCAATCTGAGAAGGATTCTCCAGCGGAGAAATGGCATGATTCAAACCCATCATCTTGTAGTTAGCTGATTCGGTCTCAATGCGCTCGATCAACTCCTGAGTTGACAGCTCTCTGATTTCAGTATTCTTCATAATGAACGGGCTTGATTAGTTTTCATTCTTAAAGTCATAGTCACGTCTTACAACCAGCTTGGTTGTAACGGGAAGCTTCTGAGCGGCCAGACGGAGAGCCTCTTTGGCAACGGCAAAGGGTACGCCATCAGCCTCAATGATGATACGTCCGGGAGTGATGGGGAATACGTAACCTTCTACGTCACCCTTACCTTTACCCATACGTACATCCAAAGGCTTCTTTGTAATAGGTTTGTCCGGGAAGATTCTGATCCAGATCTGACCCTGACGCTGCATGTAACGTGTTACTGCGACACGAGCAGCCTCAATCTGCCTACCGGTGATCCAGCAAGTGTCAAGAGACTTGATGCCGAATGAACCGAAAGCAAGCTGGTTGCCACGCATGGCATTTCCCTTGCAACGGCCTTTCTGCATTCTTCTGTATTTTGTCCTCTTAGGCTGTAACATAATTCGATCTAATGTTTCAGTTTAACAATTGCAATCAGCGATTGCTTCTGTTTCTCTTCTTGAAAGGTTTTCCACCACGCTCGCCGCCACGGCTCATCTCCTTTGACTGAGTGAAGTTGGGGGCAAGATCCTTCTTTCCATAAACCTCTCCACGGCAGATCCATACCTTGATTCCGTGAACGCCAACCTTTGTGATGGCACCTACCTGACAGTAGTCAATGTCAGCACGGAAAGTATGCAGCGGGGTACGACCCTCCTTATACATCTCCGAACGAGCAATTTCAGCACCGTTCAGACGGCCTGAAATCTGAACCTTGATACCTTCGGCACCCATACGCATGGTGTTCTGGATAGCCATCTTGATGGCACGGCGGTAAGCGATCTTACCTTCAACCTGGCGAGCGATGTTGTTAGCTACGATAACAGCGTCGAGCTCAGGCTTCTTAACCTCAAAAATGTTGATCTGGATCTCCTTATCGGTGATCTTCTTCAACTCCTCCTTAAGCTTGTCAACCTCTGAGCCGTTCTTACCGATGATCAGACCCGGACGGGCTGTGCATACGGTGATAGTAACGAGCTTGAGTGTGCGCTCAATGACAATACGGGATATGCTGGCCTTTGCCAGACGGGCATTCAGATACTTGCGAATCTCGCTGTCCTCAACCAGACGCTCGTCATATTTGCCGAACCAACTGGAATCCCAACCTCTGATAATTCCCAAACGGTTGCTAACCGGATTAACTTTCTGTCCCATTTCTTACTCCTGATTGTCGTTAGTACTTGTTGCAGCTGCCTTAGTATCCACAAAAAGCGAAATATGATTTGAACGCTTGCGGATACGGTAACCTCTACCCTGCGGGGCGGGTCTCAATCTCTTAAGGGTTACACCCTCATCAACGTAAGCCTTGGTGACGAACAGTTCGCCAGCCTCAGCCTTGCGCTCATTCTTCTGCTCCCAATTGGCAATAGCTGAACGAAGCACCTTTTCTACATCTTTCGAAGCAGCCTTATTTGAATAACGCAGCGTGCCAAGAGCTCTGTTAACCTCCATACCACGAATCATGTCTACAACGAGACGCATCTTGCGGGGTGATGAAGGAACATCGTTCAGCTTGGCAAAGTACTGTGACTTCTTAGCCTCCTTAATCTTCTCGGCTGCCAAATGTTTTCTGTTTCCCATTATCTTTATTTATTTATTTCAAATAAACAATGAAGCTTATTTCCTGTTGCCTGAGTGGCCACGGAATGTACGGGTGGGAGCAAACTCGCCGAGCTTGTGTCCAACCATGTTCTCCGTGATGTAAACAGGGATAAACTTGTTACCATTATGAACTGCGATGGTATGGCCCACGAAATCGGGGGATATCATCGATGCCCTAGCCCAAGTCTTAACAACAACCTTCTTGCCGCTTTCGTTCATGGCAAGCACCTTGTCCTCGAGCTTCTTGTAAATATACGGACCTTTCTTAAGTGAACGTGTCATTTTGTACTCAGGTTAAAAGTTATTTCTTATTGGCTCTCTCGATGATATACTTCGTTGAGCTCTTCTTGGGATGTCTGGTCTTGAGACCCTTTGCGTACAAGCCCTTGCGTGAACGCGGGTGTCCACCTGACTGACGGCCTTCACCACCACCCATCGGGTGATCGTGCGGGTTCATAACAACACCACGGTTGTGAGGACGACGTCCTAACCAGCGAGAACGGCCGGCCTTACCGGACTGCTCAAGAGCATGGTCAGAATTACCTACACTACCGATTGTAGCCTTGCAGGCTCCCAGTATTCTGCGAACCTCACCTGAAGGAAGCTTGATGACACAGTAGTCACCTTCCTTAGAAGTCAGCTGGGCAAAATTTCCGGCTGAGCGGACGAGAGCTGCACCCTGACCGGGACGCAGTTCGATGTTGTGAATCACAGTACCCACGGGAATATCCTTAAGTGCAAGAGCGTTACCGATTTCAGGAGCTGCTTTCTCACCTGACATCAGTGTAGCGCCTACCTCAAGACCGTTAGGTGCAATGATATACCTCTTCTCTCCGTCTGCATAGAACAACAGAGCGATACGTGCCGAACGGTTCGGATCGTACTCGATTGTCTTGACAGTTGCCGGAACCCCATCCTTATTTCTCTTGAAATCTATGATACGGAATTTACGCTTGTGACCACCGCCGATGTAGCGGGCAGTCATCTTACCGTCGTTGTTACGACCGCCGGTAGCGAGCTTTCCGAATACAAGAGACTTTTCTGGTACCGATGCAGTAATCTCCTCAAAAGTACCAATAATCTTGTGTCTTTGACCCGGGGTTGTGGGTTTGAATTTACGTACTGCCATCTTTATTAAATGTTGCTATAAAAATCAATTGTATCACCCTCCTTCAAAGTAACTATTGCCTTCTTATAGGCATTAGCCTGACCCTTTGACAGGCCACGGCGGGTGTAACGGGACTTGGTCTTGCCCATGTAGTATGACGTATTGACATCAACGACAGTGACATTATACAGGTCCTCTATCTCCTTCTTAATCTCCAGTTTGTTGGCTTCAGGGCGAACGATGAAACCGAACCTGTTGGGGAACTTCTCGGTAATGGAGTTCATTTTCTCCGTTACAAGGGGTTTAACTATATATCCCATGATCAAGCCTCCTTATTTGTCTAATATACCGTTGATGACGTTAATCGCATTCTCAGTCACGACAAGAGCGTCAGCGTTCAGAATACTGTAAGTATTTACTGATGAAGCGTTGACGACCTTGGTGCCCTGTAAATTTCGGGCCGACAAAGTTACGACATTATTGCTCTCGGGCAGGATGAACAAAGATTTCTTATCACAAACTTTAAGATTGTTTAATATTTCTACAAAGTTCTTGGTCTTGGGTGCCTCAAAACTGAAGTCCTCAACTATGATAAGAGCGTTCTCCTTAACCTTATATGAAAGAGCAGACTTGCGGGCAAGCTGTTTCTCCTTCTTGTTTACCTTGAAGCTGTAATCACGGGGCTTGGGACCGAACACGCGGGCACCACCTACCAATACAGGTGAGTTGATATCACCGCGACGAGCACCGCCACCACCTTTCTGACGGCCCAGTTTCTTGGTTGAACCGCTGATTTCACTTCTCTCTTTTGACTTGTGCGTACCCTGACGCTGGTTAGCCATGAACTGCTTCACATCCAGGTAGATGGAGTGATCGTTGGGCTCAATGCCAAAAACAGCATCGTTAAGGACTACCTTTCTGCCGGTATCCTCACCTTTTATATTTAATACACTAAGTTCCATTACCTCAGAATTGAAACGATTGAACCTTTATAACCCGGAATAGAACCCTTGATAAGAAGGAGGTTGTGCTCCGGAATAACCTTAAGAACCTGAAGGTTCTGAGTAGTCACGCGCTCATTACCCATGTGACCGGCCATACGCATGCCCTTGAACACCTTTGCGGGATAAGAGCAGGCACCGATTGAACCGGGCTTACGGCCGCGGTTATGCTGACCGTGGGTCTGCTGACCTACGCCACCGAATCCGTGTCTCTTAACGACACCCTGGTAGCCATGACCTTTTGATACTGCAACGACGTCAACAAAGTTTGCATCATTGAACAACTCGACGGTAAGAACATCACCCAGATTGAGTGAACCGTCAAAATCCTTGAACTCGGCCAAGTGTCTCTTGGGAGTTACACCAGCTTTCTTGAAGTGTCCCATGAGGGCATTTGTGGTGTTCTTTTCCTTGGCATCCTCGAAGCCAAGCTGAACAGCCTCATAGCCATCCTTCTCAACACTCTTGATCTGAGTAACCACGCAAGGACCTGCTTCGATAACGGTGCATGGAACATTCTTTCCATCAGCACCGAAGACCGATGTCATACCGATCTTTTTTCCTAATAATCCTGGCATTTCAAATATTAATTAAGTTACTGTAAATAATTTGTTTCAATCTCCAATATCAAACCTTGATCTCAACCTCTACACCGCTGGGGAGCTCGAGTTTCATCAAAGCGTCAACAGTCTTTGCAGTTGAGCTGTAGATATCAATCAGTCTCTTGAATGAAGAGAGCTGGAACTGCTCACGTGACTTCTTGTTTACGAATGTTGAACGGTTAACAGTGAAGATACGCTTGTGTGTGGGAAGTGGAATAGGACCGCTTACTACAGCACCGGTAGCCTTAACTGTCTTGACGATCTTCTCGGCTGACTTATCAACCAGATTGTGGTCGTAAGATTTCAGTTTGATTCTGATTTTCTGACTCATTGTTTAAGTTTTATTTGTTATTATTCATTTTTTGCAGCTCCCGATAAGAGTCATTTGCTATCTGAAAGCCGCGTTCTCTCTTATACCTATTATAACAGTGAAACGTTACCGCCCTGCTCTTCAACAACCTGCTTTGCGAGAGCCTTGGAAACCTCGGCGTGACGCTCGTAAGACATTGAAGAAGTAGCACGACCTGAAGTGATGGTACGCAGAGCTGTTACATATCCGAACATCTCGGCAAGAGGCACGTGTGCCTTGACAACCTTGGCACCCGAATGGTTAGTCTCCATACCCTCAACCTGGCCACGGCGCTTATTAAGGTCACCGATTACGTTACCCATGCTCTCCTCGGGAGTTACAACCTCAAGTGCCATGATAGGCTCGGTCAGACCGGGAGCGGCCTTAACACAAGCGTTACGGAACGCGTTGGTTGCACAAACCTCGAATGAGAGGGCATCGGAATCAACCGGATGATACTTACCATCCAGAACAGTAACCTTGAGTGAATCCATAGGAGCACCTATCAGAACGCCATTCTTCATAGCGTTGATGAAGCCCTTTTCGATAGCAGGCAGGTAGGTCTTAGGCAGAGCCTCACCCTTGGTGGCATCGATGAACTGAAGTCCGCCCTTCCAATCCTCATCGGCAGGACCGATTTCAACGACGATGCAAGCGTAATGACCCTTACCACCAGTCTGCTTCTTGTACTCTTCACGAAGCTGGACAGTCTTGGAAATGGACTCTTTGTAGCTAACCTGAGGACGACCCTGGTTGCACTCTACACCGAATTCACGTTTCAGACGGTCAATAATAATATCAAGGTGAAGCTCACCCATACCTGAGATCAGAGTCTGTCCGGACTCCTCATCAACCTTTACGGTAAATGTGGGATCCTCTTCGGCCAGACGTGCCAGACCATCAGAGAGCTTGCTCATATCCTTCTCGGTCTTGGGCTCAACAGCAATGCTGATCACAGGATCCGGAAAGTCCATGCTCTCAAGTACCAACGGTGCTGTCTCATCGCAGAGAGTATCACCAGTACGGATATCCTTAAGAGCTACAACTGCACCTATATCACCTGCAGCAACCTCATCAACCTGAATCTGCTTCTTAGAGTACATCTGGAACAGACGGCTTACACGCTCCTTCTTACCCGAACGGGTATTGTAGATGTAGCTTCCGGCTGTTACCTTACCTGAATATACTCTGAAGAAGATGAGACGACCCACATAGGGGTCAACTGCAATCTTGAATGCAAGAGCGGCTGTCTTCTCGTCAGAACTGGGATTACGATGTATAATCTCATCTTCTGATCCGGGCAGGAAACCGTCAACACCACCGCAATCGATGGGTGAAGGAAGGAATGCGCATACATAGTCAAGCAGAGGCTGAACGCCCTTGTTGCGGAAAGATGTACCGCAAACCACGGGAACCAGCTTCTGGCATAATGTACCCTTGCGTACTGCACGGAGAATCTCAGCTTCGGTGATGGCTGTAGGATCATCAAGATACTTCTCCATCAACTCTTCATCAAAATCAGCAGCCTTCTCAAGAAGGTTTTCACGCCACTGCTGGGCTTCGTCGACCTGATCTGCAGGAATATCCTCAACGGTATACTCAGCACCAAGTGTCTCGTCGCGCCAGTAGATGGCCTTCATTTTAATAAGGTCTATGACACCCTCGAAAGCCTCCTCCTGACCGATAGGAATTTCAACCGGGCAAGCGTTAGCCTTAAGGATTTCCTTCATCTGTGTGATGACTCCAAAGAAGTCAGCACCTGAGCGGTCCATCTTATTGACATAACCCAGACGGGGAACGCCATACTTGCTAGCCTGATGCCATACAGTCTCGGACTGGGGCTGTACGCCACCTACTGCACAGAACACTGCAACTGCACCGTCAAGAACGCGGAGCGAACGCTCCACCTCGGCTGTAAAATCCACGTGTCCCGGAGTGTCAATAAGGTTGATCTTATATGTGTTTTCCTGCCACTTCCAATGAGTGGTAACGGCAGCTGAGGTAATAGTGATGCCGCGCTCCTGCTCCTGGACCATCCAGTCCATGGTAGCGGAACCGTCATGTACCTCACCTATTTTATGTGTTAATCCCGTATAGTAAAGAATACGCTCTGAGGTCGTAGTCTTTCCGGCATCAATGTGAGCCATGATGCCGATGTTTCTCGTGAGATGTAAATCCTGATCTGCCATGCAGTACAATTAGAATCTGAAGTGTGCAAAAGCTCTGTTGGCCTCGGCCATACGATGCATATCCTCTTTACGCTTGAAAGCGCCGCCTGTGCTGTTGAATGCGTCAACTATCTCAGCTGACAGCTTATCAGACATGGACTTACCACCACGCTTACGGGCAAATGAAATAAGGTTCTTCATTGAAATGGACTCCTTGCGGTCAGCACGGATCTCAGTAGGAACCTGGAATGTAGCACCACCAATACGGCGGGACTTAACCTCAACCTGAGGTGTAACGTTATCAAGAGCCTTCTTCCAAATCTCAAGGGCAGACATCTCCTCGTTGGGAAGCTTAGCCTTCACCTTGTCCAGGCACTCATAGAAAATTTCGAATGAAATGTTCTTCTTGCCATCATACATGAGATGGTTCACGAACTTGGTCACTGCAACGTCGCCGAATACGGGATCCGGAAGGATGACGTGCTTTCTCGGTTTTGCTTTTCTCATTTTAAATCTTTTGTTTTGTTCGGGCTGTCGTTTTTGATTCTTCAACGTCCACGCTTGGACATTTACTCAACCTCAATCTACTGACCAAAACTGTTATTGATTATTTCTTAGTTGCTTTAGGACGTTTAGCACCATACTTGGAACGTCTCTGGAGACGACCGTTAACGCCGGCGGTATCAAGTGTACCGCGGATGATGTGATAACGTACACCGGGAAGGTCCTTTACACGACCGCCGCGTACGAGCACGATTGAGTGCTCCTGAAGATTGTGACCCTCACCCGGGATGTAGGAGTTAACCTCCTTCTGGTTGGTCAGACGAACACGTGCAACCTTTCTCATGGCTGAGTTAGGTTTCTTAGGTGTCGTTGTGTAAACTCTCACGCAAACGCCTCTTCTCTGAGGGCAGGAATCCAGGGCCGGAGACTTACTCTTGTCCTCCAAGACCTGACGTCCTTTGCGTACTAACTGCTGAATTGTTGGCATGTTTGTTTTAAATTATTATATATTTAAATAGTAAATCCAGAATTTTTGGCGTGCAAAGATACGGCTATTATTTTATAACGCAATGGAAAACATGTAGTTTTTGAACTTTTAACGACAAAAAGCACAAAAAAGGCGGGATCAAACCGAGAACCCGCCACAAATCATAGGAAAAAACGCGATTTTTAAGCCTCTCCGTGGAAGTCAGAGATGGGAGGCATATAAGTTCCCTTACGATCCTTCATTTCGATGACTCCAAAGGTATTCTCGTATTTTGCGACGTTGTCCTGAAGCGCCATGAGAAGACGTTTGGCATGCTCCGGCGACATGATGACACGCGACTTTACCTGAGCCTTTGCCATACCAGGAAGAATACTTATAAAATCCATTACGAACTCAGATGACGAATGAGTTATCATTGCCAAGTTTGAATATATACCCTGCGCAATCTCCTCTTTGAGTTCTATTTGCAGTTGTTTCTGCCCGTTACCATTCTGTTCCATATTTTAATGCATTTTTTAAATCATTCTTATCTTTATCGCGAAGATAGTGTTATTTGCTGAAAACCGCAAACACGCAATAAAGACATGCATAAATTTTCCTTACATTCAAGAATCAAAACCGATAACGTTCGGATGATTTAATTTGAAGATAATTGCCGATAATTGGTGACGTTTGTTTTCTATTTGCTATATTTGCTCCACCCGGTCCGATTCCACAATTCAGATCGGCCGGGATAAGGACTAATCAAATGTAATCTAAATAGAAACCTTATGAGCAATTACAAAGAGACAGGCAGCAAAGCCTACCTTTACGGAATCTGCGCTGTAGCCGTCATAGGCGGTCTGCTGTTCGGATATGACACCGCAGTCATTTCGGGTGCCGAGCAGGCATTGCAGAAATTCTTCATCAGCGGACTCGGAGATTATTATTCAACCGGTTTACACGGTTTTGTTACCTCATCAGCACTGATAGGATGTATTATCGGAGGACTGATTTCCGGTATCATGGCCACCCGTCTGGGTAGAAGGAACGCATTGATTTTTGCCTCTGTGCTGTTCTTCCTTTCAGCTCTGGGAAGCTATATGCCAGAGTTTCTGTTCCGTCCCAACTTTGAGTTCTTCCAGCCCGGCGAAGCAACCAAGGGACTCATGTGGGCGTTCATACTTTACCGTATTCTGGGAGGTATCGGCGTAGGAATGGCATCGGCTATCTGCCCGATGTACATAGCCGAAGTCGCACCTGCACAGATACGCGGAACACTGGTATCATGCAACCAGTTTGCAATCATATTCGGACAGCTGGTGGTATACGCCATCAACACTCTTATCCGCAGTGGTCTTGCCGATACCCCCGACCTGATTCAGGCTGCAATGGTAAATATCGGCTGGAGAAAGATGTTCGTAAGTGAAGCATTCCCGGCAGGTGCGTTCGGACTGCTGCTGTTGCTTGTCCCCAAGACTCCACGATATCTGGTTATGCGTGGCAACACACAGAAAGCCATGGACGTTCTCACCCGTATCAACGGTGAAGGACGCGCAAAGGAGATTCTGCAGGAGATCAAGGATACCCTGGTAGAAAAGAAAGAGAATCTTTTCTCATACGGTATTCTGGTCATCATCGTAGGTGTACTGCTTTCATTCTTCCAGCAGGCCGTAGGTATCAACGTGGTGCTCTACTACGCTCCGCGTATATTCCAGAACATGGGATCAAGCGGTGACGCAGCTATGATACAGACCGTCGTGATGGGTGTAGTAAACATCCTCTTCACGGTAGTTGCCATCCTGACTGTCGACAAGTGGGGCCGCAGACCTCTGCTTATCGTAGGTTCTATAGGTATGGCTATAGGTATGATAGCACTGAGTATCCTGTCATTCTGCGATGTAATCGGAGTTGCCGCCCTGGTATTCATCATCATCTACACCGCATCATTCATGATGTCATGGGGCCCCATCTGCTGGGTTCTTATCTCAGAGATATTCCCCAACACCATCCGTGGCAATGCAGTAGCTGTCGCAGTCGCAGCACAGTGGATTTCAAACTACGTGATATCATCTACATTCCCGTCGCTCTGCGAGTGGAGCATCGGCGGCACATATCTCATCTACGCCGGATTCTCAATTCTGTCAGCACTCTTTGTACTGAAGATGGTTCCCGAGACCAAGGGCAAGACTCTGGAGGAGATGAGCGCTCTCTGGAAAAGCAAAATGAAAAAGTGATTTCATCACCGATAAAAAAGAAAGGGCCCGCAAACTGCGAGCCTTTCTTTTTATGTGTATGTCATTACTTGACCACGCCCTTTTTGATCAGATACTCGGCAATCTGAACGGCGTTCAGAGCGGCACCCTTGCGGATCTGGTCACCTACAATCCAGAAGCACATTACGTTAGGATTGGCAATATCCTTACGGATACGTCCCACATAAACAGGATCAGTGCCAGCCAGGAACAGAGGCATGGGATACTCTTTCTTTGAAGGATCGTCCATCAGCACAAGACCCTCACCGTTCTTTACAGCCTCACGGAAAGCCTCAACTGAAACAGGCTGCTCAGTCTCAGCCCAGATGGCCTCTGAATGGCAACGCAGAGCAGGAACGCGCACGCATGTGGCGCTGCACTTGATGTCGTTGTGGAACATCTTGCGTGTCTCGTAGAACATCTTCTCTTCCTCCTTGGTATATCCGCTCTCCTTGAATACATCGATATGCGGAATCAGGTTGAAAGCAAGCTGATAAGCGAACTTATTCACGGTTACCTCCTCACCTGCCAGAGCCTGACGGTACTGCTGCTCCAACTCGGCCATTGCAGCAGCGCCCGCTCCGCTGGCAGCCTGATATGTCGATACCTGAACATTCTTTACAGGCGACAGGTCATTGAGAACCTTAAGAGCCACAATCATCATAATGGTTGAGCAGTTAGGATTGGCAATGATACCTTTGTGGCGTACCAGTGCATCCTCTGGGTTAACCTCAGGAACAACCAGAGGAACCTGCGGATCCATACGGAAAGCGCTTGAATTATCTATCATGATTGCACCGTATTTGGTGATTGTCTCGGCAAACTCCTCGGAAGTACCGCCACCGGCTGATACGAATGCAATGTCTATTCCCTTGAAATCATCGTTATGCTGCAGAAGCTTGACCTGAATCTTCTTACCGCCATAGGTGTAATAAGATCCGGCACTACGGGATGACCCGAACAAAACCAACTCATCGAGCGGAAATTTACGCTCTTCCAGCACACGCAGGAACTCCTGTCCTACAGCACCGCTGGCTCCAACAATTGCTACTCGCATAGGATAATCTGTTATAGTTTGAATGATTTGGGCGCAAAATTAGTGTTTCCGTACAAATTAGAGTGCCAGAAAAGTATAAAAGCTCAAAATAAAGACTCAAAAACAGCCAAAAGCGTATATTTTTGCATCATAAATAAAAAGCAATCACAACAGGGCGATGATAGAACTCCAGAACATAACACGCAGCTTCGGTACTCTTCAGGTACTCAAAGGCATAAGTCTGAACATTGAGAGAGGTGAAGTGGTTAGCATTACAGGTCCGAGCGGAGCCGGCAAAACCACCCTGCTCCAGATAATGGGTTCACTTGACAAACCCGACGGCGGACGCGTGCTCTATGACGGACAGGACATAACCCGAATGAACGAGAAGGAATTATCAGCTTTCCGCAACAAGCACATAGGATTTGTGTTCCAGTTTCATCAGTTACTGCCCGAATTCACTGCATTGGAAAACATCACCATACCGATGCTGATTGCAGGACAGGGTATGCGCCAGGCAAACGCAAGGGCCAGGGAACTCCTGGAAATGCTGGGATTGGCCGATAGGGCCGATCACAAACCTGCGGAGCTTTCAGGAGGAGAAAAACAAAGGATTGCAGTTGCCCGAGCACTGGTCAACCAACCGGACGTAGTCCTTGCCGATGAGCCATCAGGAAGCCTTGATACCAAGAATAAGGAGGAACTGCACAAACTGTTCTTTAACCTGCGTGACCAGTTGGGACAGACATTCGTAATTGTAACACACGACGAGTCATTGGCACAAATGACTGACCGAACTATCCATCTTTTAGACGGCGCTATTCAGCTTTGAGCACAAAAGGGACGGTTCTATCTGTGCCCTTACCACTTACGGAAACTCAGAATGGTCTTCTTACCCGACAGGACCATATGCTGACGGTCGGGAAATTCCAGCTTGAAGGTTGAAACGATGCTATCCAATCCGCACTTCTGGAGTTGGTTAACCAGACCCGGATTATTATAGACAGAGTAGTCCAATCTTATTGAATCACCGAATTCGGTGGTAACGCCATGCTGCTGCGCAAGTCCCGGAGCCTCAATAAGCACTATGTGACGGGCAAATCCGAACATTATATTGTCTATGTCCACCGACTGACAGGGATTACCCGAGAAATCCATACCGTCCCTGTATTCAATCTTATCAAGACGCCAATAGAAGTCAAGCCTGTCATTGGGAAAAGCCTTCTCACAAGAACTTAAGCCCACGGCCGATACTGTAGCCAACAGCAACGTCATGAGTGAAATGATGTTTCTATTCTTCATAGCACTTTCCAGAATTTTGAGATTGTAAGCATAATGCCCCTATTGTTTCCAAGAAGGCTGCCACTGTCAATATCCATTGAGCCGGACAGACTGAATTTCCAGTCATATCGGTCACCGAGCTTATAAGAGCATTCAAGCATGAGGGATGTTACACGTTCTATATCCTTGAACGGACCGCCATAAGTACCCCAATGTCGGGTAGTTGTGGCAAGCACTCTATAATCGATTTTGTCGGTAATACCGCCATCTACACCCAAATGAAACATTTGAACGCGGTTGCTGTAGAAATGGTTTGAATTACTGGCATTATATGCCGGTGAAATCAGCACCGGATTACCTATGGCGTAGCCATGATGAGAGTATGAGGTATATATGCCGTGATTATACATGCCATCCCGGCCGTCGACCTCTTCTATGACATACATTCCGTCTGAGTTGCAGGATGCGCTATGGCATATCGGACCGCAAAGACCACGGGTATTCATAAACTCAATTACCGCATTGCGGAAATACCGGAAATCATCGGGGGCATTCACCTCAATTCCGAACAAGCCATCAAACCAGTTGCGGCGGAATCCGAAGAAGATAAAATCCTTCTCACCCTCAGTATTGTTCTTGTATTCTATTCCAAGCCAGGATGAATGGTCCTCATAGAAATGCTCATAATAGGCTCCGATATGCCAATCATTGAGTTTATAGTCAAAGTTAAGGTGCCAGCTGCCCAGATTGTCGCCATCTTCATTGCCTTGTTGTTCAATCTCATGGAACGGGAAGAGTGCCGTCCAGAATGCAGCAGCATTTGACGGATAGGGCGTTTGTGTACCGGTTGCAACGTAATACCTGGTACCGCCGAACAGATTGTTCATCTCCAATCCAATGGTCACCTGAAGCGGGAAACGCTCCTGGTCACCAACCCTGAGGAAGGCCGATTTGCTGTGAAACAGGACTCCGTTCATGTATGAGCCGCCACCATGCTCTCTGCGCCATACGTCATCGGTAAGGCGGCCGTAACCTATATGCCCCTTTAATGAAAACCAACTGCCCAGAACCGGAATGCGCACAAACTCGGGTATTCCAGCACGAACCTCCGGAACCGGTTTGCTGTTACCGGACCAAGTGAGAGCACCCGTACTCAGGTAATGATTTTTGTCATTCCAACGCTCTTTCATTCCCACGGATATACCCAGCCTCCTGTAATTGAGGTCTGCATAGAGCTGATGGATGAACAGGTCGTTTTCCAATCCGAAACCGGCGCCCAGATCCAATCCGTAATCCACTCCAAAGCCAGATGGCCGATGTACGCCGCCCAATGCGGCGAGATGTGCGTACCCGTTGCTGTTCTCAACTGACGGAAGTCCCTGGCGATTTGATGTATGCCAGAACGGAGCATAATTGCCGCCGGTCATGCCTACAGTCTCAAATTTGAGAACAAGAGCATTATCTTCTTCCTGAGCCGCCAGGCTGACAGGCAGGAATATCACGGCAACGGACAGTATGTATCTGATTATCTTTTTCACGAAGCAAAGGTAATAAAAAAGAACGGCAACCACATGGCTGCCGTCCCTTGTTTGATGATATCCGGAATCAGGCGTTTGCTCTCTTCTCGCGGATACGTGCCTTCTTACCTGTGAGATCACGCAGGTAGTACAGCTTGGCGCGACGTACCTTACCAACCTTGTTCACCTCAATGCTGTCAATAGCCGGTGAGCTGATGGGGAATATACGCTCAACACCTACGGTGCCTGACATCTTACGGACGGTGAAACGACGGTTGTCACCATGGCCGCTGATCTTGATAACCACACCACGATAGAGCTGGATACGCTCCTTGTTACCCTCAACGATACGGTATGCTACTGTTACGGTGTCACCTGACTTGAATGCAGGGAATTTACCCTCATTACCAGTAGCAAAAGCCTGTTCTGCAATTTTGATTAAATCCATTTTTCTGGAATTTTTCAAGTTTGTCATATGCTAGAGCGACATACCAAGTTACTCTTCCTTGACAGCGATCGCATAAAGCGGCGCAAAGATAGCACCTTTTTCTTTCTGTACAAAATAAATTTACTCAAAATAGAGCGTGAGCACAATCATTCCGTTCTGTGCCCTATCAAGTGCATCGCTGTATTTGAGCAGGGAGGCATCCTTGAGGTCTGTCCTGTTCTTGTCAAGGACATTGTTCAGTCCGAAACAGAACTTGAGTTCAGGTATCATTTTAAAGAAAGGATAATAAAGGTCAAGACCCATGCCAATCTCAAACATCATATCCGATCGTTTAACCAGCAACTCCTTACCTTTCTTAACCGTCAGGTCAACGGTAGGTGCCAATCCCGTCACCACATACGGACGGTAATTGTTGAAGCGTGCAGCGCTGACCTTCAGGTCAATCGGAACAGATAAATATGTGGATTTTACATACTGCTCCACGATTGCGCCTCTTCGCTGCTCCTTAAAGACCACTTTCTTGTCTCCAAAGTGCATGGTAGGTATGAATCTTACCGACAGCCAGTCATTGGCCTTGAGTTCACCCAGCACTCCCACACTGAATCCGGGAGTATATTCGGGCACATCGGCATACCAGTACTCTACTCCGCCATTCTGATTGACATATGCCGTACCATTGTTGGCAAGTCTGAGATCCTGCATATTGAAACCGACCAGGAAACCGTAATGCCAGACCCTATCGTCCAAGAAAGGACGATTCTGAATCTTACGCTCCTGGGCACACAGACGGCCTGCACCCGACAAAGGTGCAAGCGTAAGCAGGGCAAGCAAGATTACCGCCCGGAAAGTGTCACGGTTTACTGTCATCCATATAAGAACGATTAAACTGCGCAGATATTGTAATTTTCATCGCCCCATTTGGTGGAGTACCTAAAAGTGTGTATTTTTGCGCCACACAAACCAAATAAACTAAAGACAACTATGGCATACGTAATTGGTGACGACTGCATCGCTTGCGGAACTTGCATCGATGAGTGCCCGTCAGAGGCTATCTCAGAGGGCGATAAGTACTCAATCAACCCTGATCTGTGCGTAGACTGCGGCACTTGCGCCGGTGTCTGCCCTTCAGAGGCTATTCACCCGGGAGAATAATTCCGTCGGTAAAAGAAATAAAAGCGAGGGTCCCAATCGGAACCCTCGCTTTTATTTTGACACAAAGGGGTTTGACCCCTTTGTGTTATTTCAGGTTGGCAAGTGCCTCCTTGATGCGACGGAAAGCTTCGATAATCTTGTCCTCGCTGGTGGCATAGCTGAAACGGATGCACTCGGGTGATCCGAAAGCGGTTCCGCCAACGGTAGCCACATGACCTACCTCAAGCAGGTACATAGCCAGATCCTCGGCGCTGCCTATAACCTTGTCACCGTAACGCTTGCCAAAGTATGAATCACACTTGGGGAAGAGGTAGAAAGCACCCTGAGGATTGTTAACCTCAAAGCCAGGAATCTCCTTGGCCAGAGACACAATCAGGTCGCGGCGCTTCTGGAATACCTTACGCATCTTCTCTACGTCATCCTGCGGGCCGTCAAATGCAACCTGAGCAGCCTTCTGGGCGACAGAGCATGTGCCGCTGGTATACTGACCCTGTAACTTGTTGCAAGCCTTTACGAGCCATTCCGGACCGGCCATGAAACCGATACGCCATCCGGTCATTGCATATGCCTTGGATACACCGTTGATTACAGCAATACGATCCTTGTCGACGAACTGTGCAAGACTGTTATGTCCGCCTATGAAGTTGATGTGCTCGTAAATCTCATCGGACACGATGAATACATCGGGATACTTGTTGAGAACCTTGGCGATTGACTCAAGCTCATCCTTGGTATAAACAGAACCGGTGGGGTTTGAAGGTGAGCAGATCATGATAGCCTTGGTCTTGGGAGTGATGGCAGCCTCTACCTGCGCGGCTGTTACCTTGAAGTCCTGATCAATACCGGCCTTGATTACAACGGGAACACCGCCAGCCAGCTTAACCATCTCAGGGTAACTTACCCAGCAGGGTGAAGGCAGAAGCACCTCATCGCCCGGGTTGATGATAGCCATGATGACATTGCAGAGAGACTGCTTGGCACCGGTTGAAACAAGAATCTCGGCGGGAGCGTAGTCAAGACCGTTCTCACGCTTGAGCTTATCGGCGCAGGCCTTGCGCAGCCACATGTAACCCGGAACGGGAGAATACTTGGAGTAGTTCTGCTCCACAGCCTCAACAGCAGCCTTCTTGACATAGTCAGGGGTGTTGAAGTCGGGCTCGCCCACACTCATATTAACTACATCGACACCTTGTGCCGACAGTTCATTACTCTTTTGCAGCATAGCGAAAGTGGCCGATGCTGCGAGTCTGTTGACTCGATCTGAAATCCTTGCCATTTTTATTTATTGTTGTTTGTTATATACTCAATCAGGTTTTGGGCCGTCTGGGATGTCTTTTGCATCTGCCGTTTCAGTTTACGGGTAAAAAGCCACGCCCTGAGTTCAAACAGAAGCCCGATGGGGAAAACAATTCCCACAAGCCTGTCGGCCCATATTTTTTCAAACGGAGGCTGTACTCCATGACTCTGAAGCAACGGAAAACCGTTAAGCATCTCCAGCTCGACACGATCCCGGCTGTTGCCGAGTTCCGTGACAAGAGCCTCCAGTTCAACATTCAGTTCTGTCAGTTCGGATGCATCCACTCTGCCGAAAAACAACTTGCGGTAACCGGGTACTGAATTAAGCAGTACGGACTGTTCCAGATCGTCACTCATCCGTCTGATATCCTTCAGTGAAGCGACACATTTATCTCTGTCCGGATCATCGATAACCACATCCTTACGGACAATGTGGCGCTTGACCTTTGTACCGAACCAATAGCGTATGAATTCCGTTACCACATCCCATTGGAACAGTGTGGAATCTCCATTGGCCTTGACCGTAAAGAATACGCTCAGAGGTGTAAGCACAATGACGCTGAACCAACAGCCCACTATACTCCATTCACCCTCACGGAACATCTTCTCGCCGGATACCGATGTTATGTAGAACAGTATGAAAGTAAACACCGATACAATGACAGGTATGCCAAGACCGCCCTTTCTTATGATCGCTCCGAGCGGAGCACCGATAAAGAAGAATATCAGGATTGAAAGAGCATTGGTTATTTTTTTCATCCACTCGATCCAGTGACGGCGGATGGTCTTGTCGCCATAGTACATATTGGAACTCTTTATTGCCAGGTCACTGGCCTGAGTCTGTATCTTGGACCGCATATCGCTCTTTATGTCAACCTGATGGTTGCGACTTGATACGGCATACACGCTGTCAGCGTTTATAATCTTGGCTTTGAGTTTCTCAAATGCCGCAGAGTCAGATTTCTGCATCCGATAGGTACTAAGTGCCGTAACCTTGAATTCACTCATATTGCCACGGCCTACACTGTCCTGATTGTTTGACAGAGAATCTATCGTATGTTTGATCTCATTCATGTTTTTGCTCATTGCCTGTGAGCTTATCAACCCATCAGGAGCCTCCTTCATGTCGGAGTTGAATTCGAGCAATATATGTTTCTCACGAAAACCCTCACGACGGTAAGGTTTACCCTTACTGTCTATATCCTTCTCCTGGCAGAACTGCTCACCGCTGAAGAGATGCAGATAGAGATGCTGCTTATCGGCAGTGGTCTCCATGTATGCGGAGTCCGATACAATAACACTCAGATTCTCATAACCGTCACGATGATCATAGATAGTGACATCATATAGGGCACCCGTATTGAAATCCTTATGCTTTACATACATGTTAAAGCCCTGTATCTGGTTATAGAACACACCCTCAGGTATCTCCAGTTCCGGATTCTTCTCGTTTATAGTGTAAATGAGAGCATACAGGTTCTTGGCAGCATGAGGTACAGTTACATTCTGGAAATAAAATGACACACCGGCAAGGAAGACGGAAAAGACCATTACAGGACGCATGATACGCAACAGCGGAATGCCGGACGTCTTCATGGCCAGCAGTTCCAGACGCTCGCCGAAATTACCGAAGGTAATCAACGATGCCATAAGCACCGCCAAGGGTAATGCCTGAGGAACAAGCGTGAGAGCAAACTCCCAGAAGAATTTGGCCAGCATGGCAAAACTCAGGCCCTTACCCACAATGTCCTCGGCGTAACGCCACAGAACATTCATCAGGAGAACGAAAAGACATATGGCAAACGCCGCCACAAACAGCAGCAGAAAGCTTTTTAAGATAAAGATATCAAGTCTTTTCGGTCTCATTCAGACATGCAAAATTTTCCAAACTGCGAAGGTACGAAAAATTTGCGTGTTATTTGACCAGTTAGGAATATTTCAGGATTCTACAGACCGCAACGGCGGAGTGCCTCTATTGACGTATCCCAAAGGCTACGCACCTCTTCTTCGGCATCAGAATCCGCAAAATCGGTTATTTCAAGTGAGTAGTTGGAAGTCAGGTCATTTTTAAGAATGCGCATTTCAAAATAGGTTCCAGGCTCATCATCCATCCAATGGAAACGCACATACGTATTCTGGCGGCAATTGATCAGTTCTGCCTCACGGGACTCATGCTTGCCCCAAATGAAACTGAAAATCTTACCATCTGAACGTACATCATCAGCAAACCATGATGTCAGACCGGGAACAGTCGCTATTGCCTCCCATATCATTGGTATGGACTGTGAACTCAATCCATATTCAAGAACAACTTTCGTCTTGGCTGGTATATTCTTATCTGAAGCCATAGTATTATGCACTTATGTTCTATTGCAAAGAAATATTAAAATCATTTAATTTCCAAATATAAACCGAATAAATTTCCAACAAAAATATGATGGAGAAAAGTTGCAGGTATCAAAAAACGACATTACCTTTGCACCCGCTTATCAAGCGATGGCGGGATAGCTCAGCTGGTTAGAGCGCATGATTCATAATCATGAGGTCCCCGGTTCAATCCCGGGTCCCGCTACGTAAAAGAAAGAGAGGTCTAACAACCTCTCTTTTTCTTTTCCTCCGCAGAACCCAGGCTTGAACCGAGGACCTCTGGTCCTTTTTTTAGTTCGCCACAGCGAACAGGGCGGCCTCCGGCCGCTCTCGCTCGCATACTCGCTTCGCCCCAATACGTTTGAACCTGCGTAGTCAATCATTTATTATTAATTAAGGTATTGATATGGGGAAAAAGTGTAATTTTGCGGTGCTTTTGCAAAGTGGAGATTACAATTTAAGCATATAGATATGGAATTAATGGAGCAGATTATTGCGCGTGCCAAGCAGAACAAGCAGCGCATTGTGTTGCCCGAGGGTACCGAGGAACGCACTCTTAAGGCAGCCGACAGGGTTCTGGCCGACGGTGTGGCAGACCTTATTATCATAGGCAGCAAATCAGAGATTGAGGAACTTGCCGCACAGTGGGGTCTCAAGAACATCTCAAAGGCCACAATCATTGACCCGGAGAACAACCCCAAGAAGGATTACTACGCAAACCTGCTGTTTGAGCTGCGCAAGAACAAAGGCATGACCATTGAGGAGGCTCAGCAGAAGGTGCTTGACCCGCTTTACCTGGGTTGCCTGATCATCAAGAACGGCGACGCCGACGGTCAGCTGGCAGGTGCCCGCAACACCACAGGTAATGTGCTCCGTCCCGCTCTCCAGATAATCAAGACCGCTCCCGGCATATCAGTGGTATCAGGTGCATTCATCATGATAACCAAGACCCCGCAGTACGGAGAAAACGGAATCATGGTATTTGCAGACTGCGCCGTTACTCCGGTGCCCGATGCAGACCAGCTGGCACAGATTGCCGTTGCATCGGCCGGAACCGCTACCGCAGTAGCCGGATTCGCCGAGCCCCGTGTTGCAATGCTCAGCTTCTCAACCAAGGGTTCTGCCAAGCACGAGGTTGTTGACAAGGTTACCACAGCTCTTGCCAAAGCTAAGGAGCTTGCTCCCACCCTTAAGATTGACGGTGAGCTCCAGGCCGATGCCGCTATCGTTCCGTCAGTAGGCGCAAGCAAGGCTCCCGGATCAGAGATTGCAGGTAAGGCAAACGTTCTGGTATTCCCCAACCTGGAGGTTGGCAACATCGCATACAAGCTGGTACAGCGCATCGGTAACGCCGAGGCCATCGGCCCTATCCTTCAGGGTATTGCTCGCCCCGTGAACGACCTTTCACGCGGCTGCTCAGTTGATGACGTTTATAAAATGATCGCTGTCACATCCAATCAGGCAATGGCAGCCAAAAAAGCATAACATACGATGAAGATTCTGGTATTGAACTGCGGCAGCTCGTCAATCAAGTACAAGCTGTTTGACATGGATAAGAACGATGTCATTGCACAGGGCGGAATTGAGAAGATAGGCATGAAGGGATCCTTCCTGAAGCTGACCGATAAGGACGGCAATAAGGTTGTAATAGAAAAAGAGATCCCCGAGCATACCGTAGGTGTAAAGTTCATATTCGAGATACTTACCGGCAGCCAGTACGGCGTTATCAAGTCTCTAAGTGAGATCAATGCCGTTGGTCACCGCATGGTACACGGAGGCGAGAAGTTCAACAAGAGCGTTATCCTTACCCCCGATGTACTGGAGGCATTCGCTGCCTGCAACGATCTGGCTCCGCTGCACAACCCCGCAAACCTGAAGGGTGTGAACGCTGTAAGCGAGCTGCTGCCCAAGGTTCCGCAGGTTGGTGTATTTGATACCGCATTCCATCAGACTATGCCTGATTATGCATATCTGTATGCAATTCCTTACGAGCTGTATCAGAAGTATGGCGTTCGCCGTTACGGATTCCACGGAACATCACACCGTTTTGTATCGGGCGAGATTTGCAAGTATCTTGGCATCAAGCCTGAGGGCTCAAAGATAATCACCTGCCACATTGGTAACGGCGGTTCTATCACAGCAGTTAAGGACGGCAAGAGCGTTGACACCACAATGGGTCTTACTCCTCTGGAGGGCATCATGATGGGTACCCGCAGCGGTGACATTGACGCCGGTGCAGTTACATTCCTTATGGAGAAGGAGGGACTTGACAGCACAGGTATGTCAAACCTGCTGAACAAGAAGTCCGGTCTGCTGGGTATATCAGGCGCATCGAGCGATATGCGTGAGGTTACCGCATCAATGGAGGCAGGTAACGAGCGCGCTGCTCTGGCCAAGAAGATGTACGCTTACCGCATCAAGAAATACATCGGCGCATTCGCTGCTGCAATGGGTGGCGTTGACGTTGTGGTATTTACCGGCGGTGTTGGTGAGAACCGTCATGAGGTTCGTGAGGCCGTATGTGAGGGCTTGGAGTTCCTTGGCATCAAGCTTGACAAGGAGCAGAACGCAAAAATCATGTTCGGCAAGGATGGCATCATATCGACCCCAGACTCAAAAGTCAAGGTGGTTGTCTTACCAACCGATGAAGAGTTGATGATAGCGCAAGACACGATGGCGCTGGTCAAATAAAAAAAGCTGCTTTCGAGCAGCTTTTTTTATTTATTGTCACCTCCTTCGAGGTAATTGTGCATCGTCAAGGTTTTGCCGTCAAAGACTGCGTAGGTGTATTGGGTTATCCAATCACCAATTATCATAAGACGGCTGGAGTGAGTGAGCATAAGGTCTAGCTCAATGTGACGATGGCCGAATATGAAGTAGTTTATGTCGGGATGGGTTTTAAGGTATTCCTTAGCGTATATGACCTGAAACTCCTTATCCTCACCAAGATATTTGTCAACTCCGCTGAGACGGTGCTTCTCCATACTCTTTTTTGCCCATGAAAGGCCGAACCACATGCTCCAGCGTGTGGGCAGCAGGGAATAGAGGAACTGGCATACACGGCTGCGGAAAATGCCTCTCAGGAAACGGAACGTACGACTGGAATCACCCATTCCGTCACCATGAGCCAGGAAGAACTCCTTACCCATAATCTCAACTGTAATGGGTTCCTTATGAAGGATAACACCGCATTCGCGCTCCAGATAACCAAAAGACCAGATGTCGTGATTACCTATGAAATAGTGAACCTCGATGCCTCGGTCTGTAAGCTCGGATATCTTGCCAAGAAAACGGGTGTAGCCTTTGGGTACCACATATTTGAACTCATACCAGTAGTCAAACATGTCGCCAAGCATGTAGATAGCCTGAGCCTTGTCCTTGATATCATCAAGGAAACGCACCAGACGGCGTTCCTGCATCCGCTTATGGTCAATAGCCCATGAGCCCAGATGAGCATCGGAGATAAAATAAACCTGTTTCATATCAGTCCCAGTTCAAGTTTGGCCTCTTCACTCATCATATCCTTGTCCCACTCAGGCTCAAAGACAAGATTTACGGTGGCCGATTTGACGCACTCCAGCCCCTCTACCCTCAGGCGTATATCCTCAACGATGAAATCCGCCAGAGAGCAGCCAGGAGCAGTCAGCGTCATATCGATGCTGACATTGGCATCATCATCGACATCGACCTTATAGATTAGGCCAAGGTTGTAAATATCGACAGGTATCTCAGGATCATAAACGGTCTTGAGTACCTCGATGACTTTCTCCTCTATATCAAACTTTTCACTCATCTCCTCTTAAAGCCGACCGTGATCGGCATAACTGTAATATCCGCCATCAGTGAATATCACATGATCCAGCAACGATATATCCATCGTGTAGCATGCCTGACGGACGGCTGTTGTAAGACCGTCATCCTGACGGCTTGGAATCAGATTGCCCGACGGGTGATTATGACACATCGCTACAGCTGTTGCCCTGTGCACAATCGCTTCACGTACTATACAGCGGACATCGACCGAGGCACTTGTAAGGCCTCCCTGACTTATAAGCATGCTGTCTATCACTCTGCCTGCCTGATTGAGCAGCAACACATGGCACTCCTCAACCTGCTTATCGGCCATGACGGGATAGAACCAGTCATAGATGTCACGCGACGTCCTGATAACGGGCTTACGCAAAGGCTTTTCTTCCTTACGGCGTCTGCCCAACTCACATGCGGCCAGGATCGTAATTGCCTTGGCCTCACCTATTCCTTTAAAAGAGCATAGCTCCCCGACGCTAAGTTTTCCAAGTTCGGAAAGACTGTTGCGGCAGGAAGCCATCACTTTTTGTGTCAAAGCCACCACCGAATCTTCAGTGTTTCCCGTGTGTATCAGAATCGCCAGTAACTCAGCGTTTGTAAGCGCACTTGCGCCCTTTTGCTTCATCTTTTCGCGGGGGCGATCCTCAAGGGCCCACTGTTTAAGATTCAGCTTGTCCGGCTTCTGCATTAAATGTTTATGCCTTCACGCGGCCCTGGTATGAACCGTCACGCGTATCGACCTCTATGAGTTCACCTTCATTGATGAACAGAGGTACGCGTACTTCGTTTCCGGTTTCAACCTTGGCAGGTTTTGTTGTGTTGGTTGCGGTGTCACCCTTCAGACCGGGTTCGGTATAAACGACCTTAAGAACGACCTTTACTGGCAGATCAGCGAACAGGATGTCACCTGTAGTAGCGTTTGTGACAACTTCAACGACTTCACCTTCCTTAAGGTAGTCAACACCATTGATAAGGTCCTTCATAAGGGTAATCTGCTCAAAGTCTTCCTGGTTCATGAAGACGTAGCCCATCTCATCCTGATACAGGTACTGGTAAGGACGACGCTCCACGCGAACATCCTCCAACTTGAAACCGATCTGGAATGTGCGCTCCAATACACGACCGTTAACAACGTTCTTAAGCTTGGTGCGTACGAATGTGTTTCCCTTACCGGGCTTTACATGGAGAAAATCAATGCAGAAATAAAGCTGGCCCTCCAAATTGATGCAGGTACCGATCTTAATGTCTTGACAAAGAATCATAAAAGTCTGTTTGTTCTATTATTAATAAAAATCTTTTCGCATTGCAAAAGTAGTGCAATGAGACAAATAGACAAAACTTTAGACAAAAAAAGAGATGCAATTTGCATATTAAGAAAAAAGAAACTACCTTTGCCCTCCGATTCCCAAACTGATAGGAAAACAATAAAAATATATAACGATGAAAAGAACATTTCAGCCTTCTAACAGGAAGAGAAAGAACAAGCACGGTTTCCGTGAGAGAATGGCCTCAGCAAACGGCCGCAGGGTACTTGCATCACGCAGAGCAAAGGGCCGCAAGAAACTGACAGTATCTGACGAGTACTGCGGAAACAAGAAGTAATACTTTATTATCATAGGGTATATAAGAATGGGTCGGACTTGACGTCCGGCCCATTTGTTTTAACTGGTCTACAAAAAAAGAGTCCGGTATGAACCGAAGTCATACCGGACTCAAAATATTAGCAAAGTAGATTACTGTACGTCGCTGAAATCAATCTCGAAGGGTATTTCAGTACCCCAAGTGAGTGTATAACCCTCGTAAGCACCATCTTCAATGTACCATCCTACAAGTGCAGTGAAAGAGAGGATATTTGTCTGAGTGTCAAGCTCACCGTTGAATGACTCGAATGTAAGGTCACCACCTTCGCCGTAATCTGCATAAATCCAACCCTGAGCAGCCTGAGCCACAGCCTGAGAAGGAGCTGATACTGAATAATCCTTCTTGTTGATGAAGACGTTGAATTCTGCAGGAACGCCCAATCCGAGGAAATCAAAACCAATGGTCAGACCGATATAATCATCTGCCTCAAAACCAGGCTTAATAATTACGGCCGGGATAGAATTCATTACGGTTACGGTAACAGCCTGTGAGGCATCATCCTCAATAATGTCATCATAACCGGTCCAAGCTACAGAATTACCGCCTGCATAATATGACAACTGCAAAGGAGCAGCAGCTACAAATGTTGCGCAGTAACTGTAATCAGAACCATCGGCCATTGTGAAGAACGAAGGAACACGATTGTTGAATCCCATTGTCGATGACCATCCGGGAACAACTGTACCATCCTTATGTACGATATTTGCTGTGAACTGCATCTTATCACCGATAGCAGGTGCTGCAATACCAAGTTTGTCGCACAATGCAGCCATATCAATCTTAACCTCACCGGGGATAGTGGTGATACCTTCGGCAGCTATAGCAGAAGAAACGTTACCGTTAACGGCAGTGTAAACGCAGAGAAGTTGAACCTCCTTAAGATAGGAAGTAAAATCACCCATATACTGGGGCACATCCAGTTTGACGTAGAAATCGCCATCAGCAGAACCTGCATTCAACAAAAGGTCATGCTGTGTTGATTTACTAACTGAAACGGCAAATGAGTGTACAGTACCTTGGAGATCATAAGGAAGCTCAGGCTCCTTACTGCAACTTGCAAGTACTGCAGGAATGGCTAATGCCAATAATATTTTTGATGTTTTCATAATGTTGAATCAGTTTAAGTTAATCACTGAACATCCCAGAATACGTTAGTATATGCGCTAACTGTACGATTCTTGTTGTTGATATTCGCATTATTGAGTTGAGTCTCAGAATCGGGGTACCACATGATTCTGGGATAATCCAGAATTACAGAGCAGTCATATGCAAGAGGCTGAGGCAGCGGAGAGGCTGCTTGAGTCTGATCATAAGGAGTATAGATCTTTCTTTCATCATTTCCCTTGAAGAGTACGGGATAACCGGTACGACGGATATCATTGTAAGCCTCAACAGAATTGAAGAAATTGGCAATCCACTTCTCGGTCATGACAATCTCAAGTTTCTTATCATTTGTTGCGGCATTGTCATAAGCACTGTTTACGCCAAACAGGAAACCGGTGATTTGAGTCTCAGTGATAGCAGGAACGGTAGCATCTGAAGCCTGAGCTACAGAATTTACGTGCGCGATAGAGGCTCTGATTCCCTGCTCAAGAAGTTGTTTTGCATCACCTGCAACACCCTCGGTAAGCACAAGTTCAGCCTTCATGAAAGGTACCGAATAAGCCTGAAGCATTCTGTCGGGAGCAATACCGTTACCCTTACCTGCAACACTACCGCCCAGACCGTCATCAAACTTACCGCCTACGGGATAGATACCGATACATGTCATTGCAGATTCCTGAGACATAGATGACTTACCGGAATTACTGCCTGTAAAGATTGAAACGAAAGCACCGTCACGGTAATCGGTCTCATTGTTAGCTTTAGCGGTTGCTGAAATCTGATTTACATAATAGTAAGGAATACGGGGATCAACTAACCCTGCAAGAGGATTCTGCTTGAAGTTGTAGGTCTTACCGTTAAGAACCTCATAGAACCAAGGATTGATCCAAACACTCTTCTGACCCCCCTCGTATTCATCAACATAGCCTGATTTACGCTCGTCGGAAGGAGTCTTGGTTGCTGAGTGCGGGAACTGGAGATCCTCACCGTCACCAATGAAATTATCCTCTGTCAGGAGAGCGTTCAACTCTGTCTGCCATCCGGTAATATCGGCCTTGGCCTTACGGGACTGAACCAACAGCTTGAGTTTGAGGGTATTTGCAGCCTTAAGCCATTTTGCAGCGTCACCACCGTAGAAAAGGTCATTGGCGCCAATAGCCAGAGGATTATCTGCACTTGTATCCTTGAAATTGGCAATTGCCTGATTGATTACAACAAGAAGGTCATTGTAGATATCCTTACTGGCATCAGCCTTAGGAGCCTCAATACCGGCTACGTTTGCCTCTGAATAAGGAATATCACCCCAAAGGTCTACTAAATTCATATAAGTGTAAACCCTGAGGACGCGGCCTATACCTGCATAAATGGCGTCATTAACTGCATCGCCCTGTTTGATAAGCTCATCACAGTTCTTGATGGCATACCTGTATGCCTGATCCCATGTATTGCCAAGTGTGGAATAACCGGCAACCAAAGAATAGTTATCTACCTCACGGCTTGTGGTGTGCTGAACATATGATTCCAGATGAGTATTGATATAATAACCCTCGGAGAAAGTAGCACCTACCTCATATTCCGTGCAGGTAAGCAGCTGAGAAACATCCAGGTCTGTCACTGCGTACGGATCCTGGTTAATATCCAGGTCACAGCCGGTCAGTGAGAAAGCCATGACTCCAGCTCCAAGTAAATAGAATAATTTATTTTTCATAATCATCAGTCAATTAGAAAGTGAAACTCAGGTTGAAAGCAACTCTCCTGGTTGAAGGAGCACCAGTGTAATCAATACCCTGAACGTTTGTGTCACCGAATGTATTCACAACAGGATCATAGTTGGAATGTCTGGGAACATTGGGGGCAAAGTACCAGAGGTTACGTCCTACAACTGAAACCTCAGCATTTGAGAGTTTAAGCTTGCTTATGAAATTCTTGGGAAGGCTATAAGCAAGAGTAACCTCTCTGAGGCGCCATACTGTTGCATCGTAAACAGCAACCTCATCGCAAGAGTTGATAGCGAAGGTTGAATATGGACCACCTGAGAACCAGAGATCGGCCTCACCGATTGCGGTGGTATTCCAGATATAATTGCCTTCAGCGTCAACGATAGGCTGGAGAGTGTTGGCATCACCGTAAACACCATTAATGATGCGGGTTCCAAGACGATCCTCGGTATCCTTGGTAACACCACGGCCCAGAAGGTCTGTCAGATAGGAACTGAATACGCAGCCACCCTTCTGATAGTCAACCATGAAGCTGAGAGATACGTCCTTATACTTGAATGTATTGGTAAGGGCGGTCTTGAAATCGGGGTTAGGATCACCTATGATTCCATTCTCAGTATCATTGATGTACATACCAGTTGAAGGATCAACGAGTGGAATACCATCGGCTGTGCGGGCAAGTTTCTCACCCTTAAGGATACCGTAAGGCTGTCCCTTGATCAGGACTGCATGAGGAGCGTCAAAGTCACCACCGATTACGATCTCTTCAACACCGTCGGCAAGTTCAACAATCTCTGACTTGTTCTTGGTGTATGTAAGATACATGCTCCAGGTGAAGTCCTTGGTAACTACAGGATAAAGGTCAACACCAAGTTCGAAACCCTTGTTGCTGATAGAACCGAAGTTGGTAACGAATGAGTTGTAACCGGTAGAAGGAGCAGATGACTTGGCGCCGATCTGATTCTCTGAGAGACGGTTATAAACTGTAGCGTCAATACCTATACGGCTGTCAAAGAACTTAAGTTCAAGTCCTGCCTCAACCTCAGAGGTAAACTCAGGCTCAAGTTCAGGATCGTACAGAACGGTGGGAAGTTCCATCATACCCTGGCCCATATAAGGAGAACCAACTACATAAGTACCGTTGTTATAGTAAGCACCGGCATCATTACCGACCTTGGCCCAACCTGCACGGATCTTACCGAAATTCATGAAGCTGTCGCTCATGCCAAGGGCATCAGTGAATACGATAGATCCTGATACAGCGGGATAGAAGAAGCTGTTATGCTCTATAGGAAGTGTTGAAGAGACATCATTACGACCTGAAATATTCAGGAATGCCCACTGATTGTAATCCAGAAGGATATCGGCGAACAGACCGTACTTGCGGGTTCTTGAGTAAGACTCACTGGCGGTCTGACCCTTTGTATTGGCAAGATCGAATATTTTGGGGTTGATAATATCTGTACCTGATGCACCCATTGCCTCGTAGGTATCCTGGTTGTAGTTGTGACCGAAGGTGGCCCTTACACCCAGATCAGAGAATCTCTTGTTGAAGGTGAGCAGCAATGTTGACTCGATCTCCTGATCACTTGACTCTGACTTGCTCAGATAACCCTTTCCTGCATAACCGCGTGAACCAAGGTTGACGATGGTCTTACGCTGGAACATATACTCGTTTACACCCAGAGTGTAATCCAGGGTGAGCCACTTGGTAAACTCGAATGAGAAGTTTGCATTGGCAACGATACGTCTCTGAATAGTCTGGAACTTATCATTCTCCCATGCCCAATAGGGGTTGTTGGCCGATGAAGAGAGTTGGAACAGCAGGTTGCTGCCATCCTTCTTCTGATAGGGGAAGTTCTGGATATCCCAGCTACGAGGCATGATGAATGCACGGGCAAGAGAGTTCATACCTCCGTTCGGTGCCGCTGACTGGTTATTACCATACATAGGTGAGAACTGGTCTGTATAAGAATAGGCCAGGTTACCTCCTGCGCGGAATCTCTTTCCGAACTTCTGGTTACCACCAACTGAGAATGAGTAACGGTCAAACTCTGATCCGGGAATGTAACTGTCCTGATCAGTACGTGACAGTGTCATGTTGAAGTTACCCTCATCTGTTACTTTCTGGACATTTGCAGACAGATCAAATACGTGACCTTTCTTGAAAAGGTCCTTTACGTTGTTGGGATATGCCTTGTAAGGCACGTTGCCTGCAAGGTCGGGATAGAGCTCAAGTGCCAGTTCAGGATATTCAGCGGCAATCTCAGAATACATAGGAATGGTCATACCATCCTCGAATGGAGCACCCCATGAACCGTTTGATCCGGCAATATTGAAGTCAGAACCCTGTCCGTAACTGTTCTGATAGTCGGGCAGTGAAGCTATTGTCTCGATAGCATATGATGAATTCACGTTTACAGAGAAACCGCTCTTGGCACCAGCCTTCTTGGAGCCGGACTTGGTTGTGATGAGGATCACACCGTTAGCGGCACGTGAACCGTAAAGTACAGCTGCAGCAGCACCCTTAAGAACGCTCATAGACTCAATGTCATTGGGGTCAAGAGTTGAAATACCGGAGCCGAATGCACCACTGTTACCTGATCCGCGACCACTTGCGCTTGTACCGTCATTACTGTAAGGTACACCATCCACTACATACAGAGGCTGGTTGTTACCGTTGAATGATGAGTTACCACGGATTGTGATACGGGTAGCACTACCGGCGTCACCACTGGGAGCGCTGATCTGCACACCGGCAATCTTACCGTCCAATGCACGAAGCATATCGGGCTCAGCCTTCATGATGGCCTCTTCAGCATCAACTTTTGTTACGGTATAACCAAGAGAACGCTCGGAACGCTGGATACCTACAGCGGTAATCAGCACCTCGTCCACCTCAATTGAACCGGGGTTAAGGGTAACGTTGATAACTCGTCTTCCGTTCACGGGAACAGTCTTGGACTCATAACCCATGAAAGAGAAAACCAAAGAACCGTTTGAAGGAGCGGTAATGGTGTAAGCACCATCCAGATCAGTAGTTGTTCCGGTTGTCGCTCCCTCTACAGATACTGTAACTGCCGGCATGGGACTACCATCGTCCGCTGCGGTTGCAACACCTGTAACTTGCACATTCTGAGCATAGGCAAGTCCTGCGCACAGAACAGCAGTCATCATTAAGAGAATTTTTCTCATAGACAATTTATTTAGTTTGACAATAGTTTTCAATGTAGCATGTACTTCAAAGTCGGGTTAAAACTTTGCCTTTTCTTGTTGCATAAATCAAAAAACTTCGCTACAATGGGGCAAATGTAAACAAATTGATGATATGTTAGTCTATTTTTTTTAAAAAATGCAAAAGATATGGCAAAACGCGCGTCTTAAAGAGCTCTTTTGTAACATATCTGCATGGTTTTTGTAAGTTTTGAGATACACCTTATATAAATATACCGTAGCAATAGAGAAAAAATGCACTATCTTTGTACTCAAATAAGATTTCATACAAAATATGAGCAAGAACGCTGGCAACAAAAAACGCACAATAGGCTGGATATTGCTTAATCTGTTGATTATGGCCATATTGGCCTTCCTGTTGATTGTCATCACATTCAAATGGATAGAATCCTACACCCGCCACGGAGAGTATATATCGGTTCCCGATGTGCATGGTATGTTTGAGGATGAGGCCGGCAAGACGCTTGCCGCCGCAGGACTCAAGTATGAGGTGCTGGATTATAAATATGACAAGATGATGGTTGAAGGCGGTGTGATAGAGCAGAAGCCCAAATCCGGATCATATGTCAAAGACGGGCGAACCATTTACCTTACGCTCAACTCGGGAAGGGAGCCTCTGAGGGCTGTTCCCGATGTGGCCGACAACAGTTCACTGCGTGCCGCCGAATCCAGACTGAATGCCGCAGGATTCAAATTGGGCAGGACGGTATATGTTGACGGAGATCTGGACTGGGTATATGAAATAAGGTACCAGGGTGAAAAGATAGAAGCCGGGACCCAGATACCCGAAGGTTCCACCCTCACCATAGTTGCAGGTAACGGCAACCCTGTCGAACACATTGAAGAGGTTGATTCAACCACCATAATAGACTCCGATTTCTTTGAAGAATAACCTCATGGTTGAACTGGAAGACGAGATTGAAGAGTCACTTGAGGACCTGGAGCCCACCCCTGATGCGGCGGAGCTTTATGAGCATTTCCGCGTGGTGGCCGACAAGGGGCAGAGTCTGCTCCGTGTGGACAAGTTCCTGTTTGACCATCTGGAGCACTCTTCGCGCAACCGCATACAGAATGCCGCCGACGCCGGTATGGTGATGGCCAACGGCCGGCCTGTAAAAAGTAATTATAAGGTAAAGCCGCTTGACGTGATCACGGTCATGATGGACCGTCCGCGTTACAACAGTGATATTGAGCCCGAGGATATTCCTCTGGATGTAGTGTATGAGGATGACTGCCTCATGGTGGTAAACAAGCCGGCAGGTCTGGTGGTTCATCCGGGATGCGGAAACTTTCACGGAACACTGGTAAATGCTGTGGCCTGGCACTTGAGGGATAGCCCCAATTACGATCCCAACAGTCCGCAGGTAGGTCTGGTGCACCGCATAGACAAGGACACTTCCGGCCTGCTTGTAGTTGCAAAAACGCCTGATGCCAAGACTTGTCTGGGCAAACAGTTCTTTGACAAAACCACTAAGCGTGCATATCAGGCTTTGGTTTGGGGCGTTCCCGATCCGGCCGAAGGTACTATTGAGAGTCAGATAACGCGCAACCCCAAGGACCGTCTTCAGATGGCGGTATCGTTTGACCCCGAGGTGGGCAAACATGCGGTGACCCATTACACGGTCCTGGGAAGGTTCGGATACACATCACTGGTGGAATGTCGTCTGGAGACCGGACGTACGCATCAGATCAGGGTGCACATGAAACATATCGGCCACCCGCTGTTCAGCGACGAGCGTTACGGAGGTGACCAGATACTCAAAGGTACCACCTACAGCAAGTACCGTCAGTTCGTGCAGAACTGTTTTGAGATATGCCCCCGTCAGGCACTGCATGCCAAGACACTGGGATTTGTGCATCCCAAGACCGGAAAGGAGATGTTCTTCAACTCCGAACTTCCGGCCGATATGCAGACCCTTATCGCCCGTTGGAGGGATTATGTCAGTTCAAGAGACTTTGAAAAATAGATATATAGAATGAAACGCAAAATCGCAATCGTAGCAGGCGGCGACTCAAGTGAGAATCCGGTATCACTCAGAAGCGCCGCAACCATCCTTGAGTACATGGACAAGGATAAGTACGAACCCTATATCCTGGAGATTGAAGGCAAGAACTGGCAGGTTCACGTCAAGGAGGGAGTCAATGCCCCAGTTGACAGGAATGATTTCAGTTTTACTTTTGAAGGAAAGAAGACCGTTTTTGACTACGCATATATCATCATACACGGAACACCCGGCGAGAACGGTGTGTTTGAGGGTTACCTGAGACTTATGCGCATACCCTTCTCCACCTGCGACGTACTGCCGTCGGCCCTGACTTTCAACAAGTTCGTGCTCAACAAGACAATGAAGAGCTGCAAGGTGAACGTTGCTAATTCACGCCGCCTGCGCAAGGGAGACAAGGTGGATCCCGACAAGATAATCAGCAAGGTGGGTCTGCCCTGCTTCATCAAGCCCACTGACGGAGGTTCCAGCTTTGGCACCACCAAGGTCAAGACCCGCGAGCAGATCATACCTGCCGTTGAGGAGGCTTTCAAGGAGAACAGCGAGATCATGATAGAATCATTCATGCAGGGTGTTGAGGTTACCAACGGTTACTACAAGACCCGCAAGCGTGAGGTTAAGTTGCCTGTTACCGAGGTGGTTCCCAAGACCGATTTCTTTGACTACGACGCCAAGTACAACGGCAAGGTTGAGGAGATTACCCCCGCCCGTATTCCTGATGAACTGCGCGACCGAATCCAGGATCTGACTGCAAAGATTTACGACCTGCTGGGCTGTCACGGAATAATCCGCAACGACTACATCATAACCGATGGTGACAAAATCAACCTGCTTGAGGTGAACACCACCCCGGGCATGACCGCCACCAGTTTCATTCCGCAGCAGATAAGGGCTGCCGGATTGAACCTGACTGATGTACTTACAGAGATTATTGAGGACAGTTTCTGAAGATGAAAACGACAGATATTCCCGCCGAATTTGAGAAAATGCGCTCCCTTGAGGACGATGAGGTGCGTGATGCCGTACTCTCGTTGCTTGAGGATCCCGCTTTTGTCAAGATTGTGAAAGGCATAATCAAAGGTGTGCCTATCTGGGTTCATAAGCTCTACACCAAGCGGTTCAAGACGGTAAACAGTTTCCAGATCGGAATGATTTGCCCGTTCCTGACAAGGATCCTAAAGAAAGCCACCACCGGTTTCACGAATGATTTCTCGGCGCTGCCTGATGGACGTGAGGATTTTATCTATCTCTCAAATCACAGGGATATCGTGCTTGATTCGGCATATCTGGATTATATACTCCTTATTCTGAGAGGTCAGAAATCGGTCGAAATAGGAATTGGCAACAATCTACTCATTCATCCCTGGATTGAGACACTTGTACGCCTGAACCGCAGTTTCGTGGTAAACCGTTCAGCCACAGCAGCCGAGCTTCTGGAATCATCAAAACAGCTTTCAAGATACATTAGGTTTATCATTGAGGAGAAAAAGAGTCCCGTATGGCTGGCTCAACGTGAAGGTCGCGCCAAGGATTCCGATGACCGCACCCAGAAGAGCGTACTCAAGATGCTGGCCATGTCCGGCCCGGATGACATGACTCTGTCGGAGAAACTGCAGTCACTGCATATCTGCCCCCTTACCATCAGTTATGAGTATGACCCTTGTGACTGGCTCAAGGCTGCCGAGTTCCAGCTAAAACGTGACAATCCCGATTACGTGAAGAGCGAACAGGCTGATCTGGACAACATGAAGACCGGCATATTCGGATTCAAGGGACATCTGCATTATCAGGTATCGGCCCCGATAGACCAAGAGATTGCTGCACTTGACAGTTCTGTGCCCCGTAACCAGTTCCTGGACCAGGTTGCTCAGATTATTGACAGACATATTTTTGAAGGTTACCGTATCTATCCTTGCAACCGCATAGCATTGGATATGCTGCGCGGCGACAATGCTGAGGCCGATAAGTACACGCCCCAGCAGAAAGAGGCGTTCCAGACATATCTGGACGGACAGCTTGCAAAGATAAACATCCCCAACCCGGATTGGGATTTCTTAAGAGAGCGCATACTCACCATGTATGCAAACCCGCTTATAAACCAAAAAAGCGCATCTGAAGTATGAAAAGAGTTGCATCCGTATCTTTAATCCTGGCAGCAGTCCTGATGTCTGCTTTCATCTCATGTGACGATGACAAGGAGAAGGTTGAAACAATGTACTCCGGATTCATGACCGGACATACTGACAGTGAAGGTTACGTAACTATCCTGACCGATGACTTTGGAACACAGTATATGGTCAGTGAAAAATCGGACCAGCTTGAGCCTGACACCTTGTACAGGCTGGTTGCGGCAGTTGCACTTGATGAGAACAGGACCGCACGCATCCTGCAGATGGTGCCCACCATTTCATATATAGCGCCTTCAGACTCAATCATTCCTGATTCCCTGCGTGTCCAGGACCCGTTGGATGTTGTAAGTCTTTATATAGGAGGAGGTTATTTGAATATTTATCTGGGAGTTAAGGTAGCCACTGAGGGTACACTTCACAGACTATTCTACACCCGTCTTGGAACCCCCGGTAAGGTTGCGTTTACCATTTACCACAATGCGTACGATGACAAGCCAGTGTATACCAAACACGCCTATATGTCAATCCCGCTTTACGGTTACGGACTGGCTAAAAACGACACAGTCTTCCTGACCTGCAAAGGCTATCAGGAAGACTATGACTATAAGCTTGTATACAAGTAATCTTATTTGAGACCCTCCAGGATCTTCTTGAGGACCACTGTGGCCGATATCTCACGGTTGGCGGCCTCGGGAATGACAAGTGAGCGCGGACTCTCTATCACATCATCGGTTACAATCATATTACGACGTACAGGCAGACAATGCATAAAGAACGCATTGTCAGTGACTGCCATCTGACGATCGCTGATGGTCCAGCTGCGGTCCTTGCTAAGGACCTCACCGTAGTGTTCGGGGCTGGCGCAAGACCAGTTCTTGCCGTAGATGAAGTGCGCTCCCTCAAAGGCTTTCATCTGATCATACTCAATCGTGGCTCCGGCAGTGAACTTGGGATCAAGCTCATAACCATGGGGATGTGTAATGACCACATCATAGCCGGCGGCCACCATCCACTGTGCGAATGAGTTTGGAACAGCCTGCGGCAGAGCCTTGGGATGCGGAGCCCAGCTCATGACAACCTTGGGACGCTCCACTGTCTTGTGCTCCTCGATAGTGATCCAGTCAGCAAAGCTCTGGAGCGGATGTCCGGTTGCGGCCTCCATTAAGAATACAGGGCGGTCTGAGTACTGTATGAACTGGTTGAGTATTTTTTCCTGATAATCATCCTCACGACTCTCAAAACGGGCGAATGAGCGTACGCCGATAACATCGCAATAGCAACCCATTACAGGGATGGCCTCAAGCAGATGCTCTGACTTGTCACCGTCCATGATTACACCGCGCTCGGTCTCCAGTTTCCAGGCACCCTGATTCACATCCAGGACAATCACGTTCATGCCCAGGTTAAGTGCGGCCTTCTGTGTGCTCAGACGGGTACGCAGGCTGGAGTTGAAGAACACCATAAGCAGGGTTTTGTTACGGCCCAGCTCTACATATTTGAAACGGTCTCTCTTTATCTCAAGGGCCTCCTGTAATGCCTGATGCAGATCGCCCAGATCCTTAACGCAAGTAAAATGTCTCATCGTTTTATTGTCTTGTCTGGCCGTCACCGTTGATCAGCCATTTGTAAGTTGTAATCTCTTCAAGTCCCATAGGACCGCGGGCATGCATCTTCTGGGTACTGATGCCTATCTCGGCTCCAAGTCCGAACTGTGCACCGTCAGTGAATGCGGTCGATACGTTCACATATACGCAAGCGGCATCGGTGAGTTGTTGGAACAGACGTCCATGCTCTGCGTTCTCCGTAACGATGCACTCACTGTGATGTGAAGTATAATGGCGTATATGCATAAGAGCCTCCTCAAACGAACCGACAGTCTTTATTGACATACGGTAAGCCAGGAACTCCTTGCCGAAACTATCGGCCGTAGCGTGTTCCAGCAACTCTGCGGGATACTTGCCCTCAAGTGCTGCGTATGCCTTGTCATCGGCCTCGATGACTACGTTCTTGGCAGCCATACGTATGCAGAGTTCAGACAGGTCCTGCAGACGGTCTGCATGTATAACCAGAGAATCCAGCGCATTGCATACGCTCACACGGCGGGTTTTGGAGTTGAATATGATATCGGCGCCCTTCTTAAGGTCACCCTCCTTGTCAAAATATGTGTGGCATACACCTGCACCTGTCTCGATTACAGGTACCTGAGCCTGCTCACGGACTGACTTGATAAGACGTGCACTGCCACGCGGAATAAGCAGATCTATCAGACCCACAGCTTTCATAAGCTCTGCGGCAGCCTCATGACCGGCAGGAAGGAGTTCAACCACATGGGGGTCTATGCCCTTCTGCTCCAGTACACGGTGTATCAGGTCAACTATGGCGCAGTTGGAGTCATATGCGTCACTGCCACCTTTCAGAGCACATGCATTACGTGATTTGAAGCAGAGTGAGAATACGTCAAAACTTACGTTCGGGCGGGCCTCATATATGACGCCGATGACACCGAACGGAACACGTACACGGGTCAATCTCATACCGTTGGGGCGGACACGCTCGTCGATGACCTTTCCTACCGGACTCTCCAACTCGGCAACATGGCGCATATCGGATGCTATGCCCTTGAGGCGCTCCTCGGTAAGAAGGAGGCGGTCATAAACAGGATTGCTGCGGTCCATGCGGGCCAGGTCCTTGGTGTTGGCCTCAAGCAGGACGGCTGCATTGCTCTCAATGGCATCGGCCAACGTGAGCAGCAGGTCATTTATCTGATTCTCCTCCAATACGGGAAGAGAGTATGATGCATCTTTAAGGAGTTGTAGGGTATTCTCAATCATGGTTACTTTTTTGAAGCATGGAAACGGGTGCAACGGGCATTCTCAGGATCGGAAAGGACCTCAATGAGCACATCGGGACGGCGGCCGTTGGCAATGCGGACCTCAATACCATCGGCGGCAACACCCAGGGCGGTCTTCATCTTGGTCATCATTCCACCGCGTCCGTACTTGGACTTGGTACCGCTTACGCAGGCTGAGTAGTCATCATCGGGATATACATCATGGATGAGTTCCGATCCGGGCTCATCGGGGTTACCGGTAAACACGCCATCCACGTTACTCAGGATTACCAGAATCTCGGCCTTCATCATACGGGCCACCAGACCTGAAAGCTCGTCATTATCGGTGAACATCAGCTCCTCGACCGATACGGTATCATTCTCATTGATTACGGGAACCACACCGTTATCGAGCATGGCCGTCATACAACGCATCTGGTTGGCGTGCAGGGTCTCATTGATGAAGTTCTCCTTTGTAGTCAGTATCTGACCTACCGTTATTCCGTACTCCTGAAACAGGTCATAGTAATGCTCTATAAGCTTGGCCTGACCGACAGCTGCAAAAAGCTGACGTCCGGTCACGCTCTCATCCTTAAGATTGGGGAGTGCACCCCTGCCCGATGCCACGGCACCTGATGAAATAAGCAATACCTCTATACCCCTGTGGCGCAGTTCGGCAATCTGGTCAACCAGAGCCGCCATACGCGATATATCCAGACGACCGTCGGGACGTGTAAGCACATTGCTGCCTACCTTGACAGCAATACGTTTAGGCTGTTTCATTGTTCCTGAAGTAGTTGTTCGGCACGCTCCCTATCCTGCGGATTCACAAGGACTCCAAACGCACCGGCCATTGCGGTATATGTTGAGAAAATAGCACTCATAGTATTGTTCATCACCATTGCAGGTATGCCGTCAGACTCCAAACGGGCACGAACCACCTCGGCTTCAAAAGCCTGACCTCTGAAAACACATACCAGATCCTGTTTTTCATTCATAGCAACGAGTGTTTAACTATTGTGAACTCGCAAAGTTAATGATTTTTCCATACCTTTGAGCCGATATGTCATTCAAACGCACAGTTATACTCTCAATATTGTCTGTAAGCGCCCTTGTAGCACAAGCTTCGACAGCAAACGACTCTATCCCGGCAGATACAATCCGGTTTGATGACGGCGCCTGGTATTGCGGCGAGATAGCCGATTCTATGTTCAACGGCTATGGCAAGATGTTTTATGCCGATGGCACAATCTATCAGGGAGAATGGAAAGACGGCCTCTGGGACGGCAATGGAGAGATCTTATATCCCGACGGTGACTCATACAACGGAGAGTTCCGCGAACACGAGTTCAGCGGATACGGAACATATATCTATTCAGACGGCACCAGGTATGAAGGTGACTGGGAATACGGCATGTTCAATGGAAACGGCACCATGACCTACGCCAACGGAAGCCTCTATGCAGGCGAGTGGAAAGATGACAGAAAAGACGGGATAGGCGTATTGTACGATTCGTCAACAGGCGCCCTGCTTAAGGGATATTTCAGGAACGACGTATTCATAGGGTCACAGGAAACCCAGGCTGACAACTGGAGTCATCTTGAGCAAAACATCAACGAGGAGTGGAATCCTTACCTGTACAGACAGCAACGACCGGACTCATGCTGGCATTTCAAGGGTGATGCATACGTATGCCTGTCATACGGGACAAAACAGTATTGTTCCATCCATGCAGACTTCTTCTCCTCCAAACGGTTCTTTGCAGGATTTGCCATCGGATTCAATACCATAAACCACAAAATAGGTGAAGTATCCGTTTCCTACGATGATGAAACCGGTGAAAAGACAACCCTGATTGGTTGGGACTGGTATCCCGACGAGATCATGACTGAAAAGACCTATACCATGATCAAGTTTTCCGGTGAGTGCGGAGTAAGCTGGGGCTGGTTCTCATTAGGTGCAGCCGCAGGCCTGGGAATTCAGAATACCGTACGCAACTGCCGCAGTCTAGCCCACAACGACAGCTATTATGCTGCGAATACACTTTATTACCGCGAAAAGGTAACCGGTGCAAAAATAACATATGACATATTTTCTGATTTTATCCTTAGCCGCAACATTCCATATCTGCATTCATTCTCAATGCGCACCGGTTACAGCAACATTGACGGGCTGTATATAGGTGCAGGAATAATCTTCTGATTTTGTTCCTATTCCTAAAAACCTTACCTTCGCATATATGCCGTTCCGCAAGTTTACAGTCCTTTTTGCCGCCCTGCTTGCCTGCCTTTCGGCCGCAGCCGGCTCTCTCAACGACAGCGTTAGCATAGACACCCTGTTGTTGGATGACGGCACGTTGTACAGAGGACGGATTCGTGACTCGGTATTCAACGGGCAAGGAACATGCATCTATGCCGACGGAACCGTTTATGAAGGTGAATGGAAAGACGGTCTTTGGAATGGCAAAGGCACTGTAATATATCCCGATGGAGATATCTACAACGGAACATTCCGTAATCACATCAAAGAGGGTAAAGGCACATATACATACCACAGCGGTGCCCGTTACAACGGAGAATGGAAGGATGACAAATTCAACGGCAAGGGCAAGCTCTATTTTGCAGACGGAGGAATGTATGACGGTGCATGGAAAGATGACATGAAACACGGCTATGGTACGCTGATAACATATGACGGAAAGGCTATCATAGGCTATTTCTACAGAGACGAGTATCTGGGCATGCCTGAAAACACAGAGATTGACAGCGACAGCACCATGACCGACGAACTTATAAAATGGGGCTTCAGACAGGAAGATCCGCAGGCACGTCTTGAAGTACAGATAGGTGCATCTTACGGATCCAAAGGAATGCTCACTTTCAGCCTGCTGTTCAACTACACAGGCCACGCCTATTACGGAACATCAATAGGATTCAATATTGAGCCACCCACCAGAGGCACTGCTACAGGAGGGATAGGATTCCTGACATATACAGACGATATACACTTTAAGGGCGATTTCATTTCTTTACAATACCTGATTGACGCCGGATACTCTTTCGGCAAAAAGAAATTCTCAATAGGCGGCGCACTCGGAGTAGGTATCAGAAGCGCGTATATGAACTGCAAGGCAAACGGCTCGCCCGACAGATACGAGACTTATCAGTTAAACCACGGCGAAGCCTATTCACGCACAAGTACAGAAGGTCTCAATCTGGTGGGAAGAGGATATATGAGATATTCTTTCGGGAGACAAGAAAAACCCAAGGCACGCGTGTACCTTGGGTATGGTATCGCTGACGGCCTGTTTTTGGGCGCCAGTTGGTATCTGCGTTAACTGTCTTAGACCAGGTGACGCACCAGATCCTCCCTGTCACCGTACAGATAATCTATGACAGGAATCTCTATCATTGTATAGCAACCGGGTTTCTGAAGCATTGAAGCACGTGCTGCGCATACCAGAATCTGACCTGTAAGTGCGGGATTGTTGATTTTCATGTCAAACTCAAAGAGCTGGTTCTGAGTCTTGCCCGATACGCCCTTGCGGGTCAGGTTAACGCCGTGTCCCATATCCTTGAGAGCATCGACTGACTCCACCTGCATTACATGAGTCTCATCATTGACAAAGTATGGATCAGCCTTGATTGCAGCGGCAACATCCTCGAAGCGATAACCGTCAAGAATCTCAACATATACCATACGACGGTGAATGCCTGTGCCAACCGGAATCGTCATGGAAAGAGCAGCCTTTACACCTGGAACAGCCTTGACTGCGACAGAGTGACCCATTGACATTCCAGGACCGAAGTTGGTGTAGCTTACGCCCTTGGGAGCCATAGCCTGCATCAGTGCACGAACGATTGAATCTGTGCCCGGATCCCATCCAGCGGATATTATAGCCACCTTTCCGGCCTCTGCGGCAACCTGCATAAGACGCTTACGGGTCTCGGGGATAAGGGTATGAATGTCAAAACTGTCAACAGTATTTATACCCAGCGGAAGAATCTCTTTGGCGTACTCTTCTGTCTTACGTGAAGGAACGCAGAGAATAGCTACATCCGGCTTTGGAAGTTCGAAAATATTCTTTACAATTTTATAACCTGCAAGTTCTTTGGGGGCATCTGCACCACCGTTACGGCGCACAATTCCCGACACCTCGAAATCAGGTGCTGTCTCAAGTGCCTCAAGCACATACTTGCCGATGTTTCCATAGCCTACAATCGCTGCTTTTATCTTTTCCATAGCTCAATGTTGTTTGGTTTCCGGGGTGCGAAGTTATGAAAAAAGGGCTTTATGTGTACGCGTGCGTGCAATAATAAAGCCCGGAATACGTTATTTCTTAGCAACAAGTATATAACCAACGCATAATTATCATGATTGAATTCATCCAAGGAAAGGTAGAGGAACTCACTCCCACCCAAGCCATCCTGCTTACTCAGGGCGGCGTAGCATATGATCTGAATATTTCACTATACACATATTCGGCCATCCAGGGCAAGGACGAGACACGTCTTTACGTTTATGAGGCCATACGTGAGGATGCATATGTGCTGTACGGTTTCAGCGGCAAGCAGGAACGCGAGCTGTTCCTGATGCTCATATCCGTACCGGGTATTGGCGGAGCATCGGCCCGAATGATACTCTCATCATTCACTCCATCCGAACTGGTTGGAATTATCAGCTCCGGCAATGACTCCCTGCTCAAGAAGGTAAAGGGCATAGGTGCCAAGACCGCTCAGCGTATCATAGTGGACTTGCATGACAAGATTGCAAAGACACAGTCCGATGAGTTGCCGTTGGTTCTTCAGGGCGGTGTACAAACCGGACAGATAGCCACCGAGGCCGTTACGGCAATGGTTACTCTTGGATTCCCGCAGGCCGCATCACAGAAGGTAATACAGGCAATACTCAAGGAGCAGGAGGGACTGACCGTGGAGGCAGTCATCCGCGAAGCCCTGAAACGCATCTGAACCGCATTCTGAACATTTGATGGTAAAGCGAAGATACCTTGCTGCAGCATTGCTGCTCATAGGCTCTTGCTTGAGCGGGAGCCTTGACTGCATTTATGCACAGGGTACACAACGCACACTTCCCAACCCCGAAAACATAACTGAGGAGATTACTTATGATGAAGATGACGAGACCTTCAGAATAGGTTACAAGATGGGTGGCGATTATCTTGAAGTTCCCACAATACTGACTCCCGAAGAGTACAACCGGATGATGATGAATCGCTCCCTGCAGTCATTCTACCGTGAAAAATACGCCGAGGAACTCAAAGCACAGGGTGATAACAAATTTGATTTCACTAACATGCAGTTTGACCTGGGACCGGCCGAGAAGATATTCGGCCCGGGCGGAGTACAGGTCAGGACAAGCGGTTCGGCAGCCATAAAATTCGGATACAACCGCAATAAAGTTGACAATCCGTCTTTATCCGTCCAGAACCGTTCAACCGGTGGATTCGATTTTGATGAACAGATAAACCTGAACATCAATGCCAGCGTCGGTGACAAGATCAACATGAACCTGAACTATAATACCGAGGCCACCTTTGACATTGATGCCAAGACCATAAAGATGCGTTACGAGGGAAAGGAAGACGAGATTATCCGTCTTTTGGAGGCGGGTAACATAAGTTTCCCCACCAACTCGTCACTAATACAGGGTGCTTCATCTCTGTTCGGCATACGCTCGGACCTTCAGTTCGGAAAACTCAAGCTGCAGATGGTGCTCTCACAAAAAGAATCGACATCGGCCAGCGTGAGCTCGCAGGGCGGACAGCAGATCTCGGACTTTGAGATCGATGCCAGCAGTTATGATGAAAACCGCCACTTCTTCCTGGCGCATTTCTTCCGTGACAACTACGATGCCAACATGGCGATGCTTCCAAGCATAGTATCGGGAGTACAGATCACCAGAATCGAAGTCTGGGTAACCAACAAAAAGAGCAATTACGACAACCCGCGAAACATTGTAGCATTCACAGACTTGGGCGAATCAGGTCACATAAGCAACAGCACCTGGAACGCTCAGGGAGGGCCTGCCCCCGCCAATGCAGCCAATGACCTGTATAGCCGTATCGTAAACGATTATCCCAATGCACGTGACATCGATCAGGTAGCCACTACTCTGGGAATGTTCCTTGAAGGAAGCACTGACTACGAAAAGATATCAAATGCCCGCAAGCTGACCGAATCAGATTACACGCTCAACAGCGAGTTGGGATACATCTCACTTAAAAGCACACTTGCATCCGATGAGGTGCTGGCCGTGGCATTCGAATACACCTATGGAGGAAACAGTTACCAAGTGGGTGAATTCTCATCGGACAAGACCGATGCCAAGGAGGCACTGTTCGTAAAGCTGCTCAAATCCAATTCCAACTCACCGGGAAGCGGTACATGGGACCTGATGATGAAAAACATCTACTCCATCACTCAGGGTAATATCAAAAGCGAACAGTTCAAACTTGCCATCTACTATAACAGTGACAGCACAGGCAGCCGCCTTACATACATTCCTGAAGCCAACCTGAAGAGTACGCCTCTGCTGCGCCTCATGAATCTGGACCGTCTGGATGAGAACAACGCCCCCCATCCCAACGGCAAGTTCGATTTCATTGACAGATATACCGTGCAAGCATCCAACGGAAAGATCATCTTCCCGGTAGTGGAGCCTTTCGGAAGCCATCTGCGTAAAGTGATAGACAATGATGCAGTAGCCGATAAATATGTATTTCAGGAGCTATACGACTCCACGCGAGTGGTAGCAAAACGTATTGCAGACAAGGATAAATTCATGCTTATAGGCCAGTATTCAGGTACTGCCAGCAACGTGATACAGCTCGGTTCGTACAATATTCCCCGCGGTTCAGTAATAGTTACTGCCGGAGGTACGACCCTGATTGAGAACAGTGACTACACCGTGGATTACAGCATGGGAACCGTGACCGTCATCAACCAGAGCATAATTGATGCCGGAACCAGCGTGAACGTACAACTGGAGAGCAACACACAGTTCAGCATGCAACGCAAGACAATGGCAGGACTCAACTGGATGTACGATTTCAGCCGTGATTTCCAATTGGGTGGTACATTCATGCATCTGAACGAGAAGCCGCTTACCAGTAAGGTCACCATGGGTGACGAACCGTTGGTGAACACAATGTACGGACTCAACATGAGCTGGAGACATGAGAGTCAGGCATTGACCAACTTAATAGACAAGATACCTTTCGTCAACGCCACTCAGCCATCCAGCATTAATTTCAAGGCCGAGATGGCCGCCCTCCAGTCATCGGTATCCGATAAGGTACAGGGCAGCGCTTCATATATAGATGACTTTGAGGCGGCAGAGAGCGGTATCAGTATTCTGCAACCGTCGTCATGGACCCTGTCGGCCGTACCAAAAGGCATGAGAGGTTACGGCAAGTCAGGCCAGGTGGAGGCAGGTTATTACCGAGCCCTACTGAACTGGTTTACCATTGACCCCCTGTTTACCCGCCGGAACTCACCGCTTACACCGGCTCATATCAAGACTGATTTGGACCAGCTTTCCAACCACTACGTGCGTGAGGTATATGAACGCGAGTTATACCCCAACAAGGAGTCTACATCAAGCGAGTCAACCACGCTCCAGATACTCAATCTGGCATACTATCCTAATGAGCGCGGTCCATATAACCTGAATCCGGACCTTGACGCAGACGGTCATCTGAGCAACCCGCAGGATAACTGGGGCGGTATCATGCGCCGTCTCACAACGACCGATTTCGAGGCCGCCAACATTGAGTACATCGAGTTCTGGATGCTGGATCCGTTTATCTACAATCAGAATGCCGCAGGCGGTGACCTGTACCTGAATCTTGGCGAGGTCTCCGAGGATGTGCTGCTGGACGGCAAGAAGTTCTTCGAGAATGGCCTTCCTGTAGACGGTGACACGGCAAAATGGGCGTCGACAGTATGGGGTAAGGTTCCTACCGGTAAGAGCCTGGTCTATGCCTTTGACAACAACGCGGCCGACAGCCGTGACCGTCAGGATGTGGGTCTTAACGGACTCTCATCGGAAGAGGAACGTAACTGGCCGGCATACGCCGCATATCTGAGCGAGATACGCGGTAAGGTCAAACCCGAGGTGTACCAGGCAATATACAATGACCCGGCCGCCGATACATACCACTATTACAGAGGCACGGATTATGACGACCAGCGGATGTCTGTAATGGACCGTTACCGTAAGTACAACGGAACAGAAGGTAACTCGCCCAACTCTGCCGAAAGCAGTAGCCGCTACGACCAGTCGGCGCGTACCACACCTGATGTGGAGGACGCCAACGGCGACTACACCATGGATGAGTATGAAAAGTTCTTCCAGTACCGTGTATCACTGCGACCCGCCGACCTTGAGATAGGACGCAACTATATTTCCGATAAGCGTGAGGTCAAAGTAAAACTGCGCAACGGCAATACCGAGACTGTGAACTGGTATTGTTTCCGCATACCTATCAACGAATATGAGAAAGCCGAGGGTGGCATCCGCGACTTCAGTTCCATTCGTTTCATGCGTATGTACCTTACAGGATTCAGTGAGGAAGTTCATGTACGTTTCGGTTCGTTGGAACTTATGACAAGCCAGTGGCGCAACTACGAGCAACCTATCTACAGCGCAACCAACCGTACGCCATCGATATCGGGTAAGTTCTCAGCCACATCGGTCAACATAGAGGAGAACGGTGACCGTGTCCCCGTAAACTATGTGGTTCCTCCCGGCGTAACACGTATACTTGACCCCAATCAGGTTCAGCTGGTTCAGGACAACGAGCAGGCCATGAGTCTTAAGGTTATCGGTCTTGGAGCCGGCGAGGCACGCGGAATCTACAAGAAGAGCAACCTGGATCTGCGCAGGTATCAGCGCATCCAGATGTTCAGCCATGCTGAAGCTGTCATCCCGGATGACGGCGCTCTGCGCAACGGTGACATATCCGTGTTCATACGTCTGGGATCAGACTATTCGGGCAACTACTATGAATATGAGATTCCGCTTGACCTGACACCTGCAGGACATTACAGCGGAACCAATGAGACTGACCGACGTACGGTTTGGCCCGAACGTAATATGCTGGACATTGATTTTGATGTGCTGACTCAGATCAAGAACAACCGCAACGTCCAGAAAAACCTGGGTGCCATAAGCGCATCATCAGTCTATAGCGAGTACGACCCCAACAACCCCGAAAACCGCATCACCGTTGTGGGTAATCCCTCTATCGGCAACGTAAGAGCCATAATGATAGGTATCCGCAACAACTCCATGAGTGCAAAGAATGCCGAGGTCTGGGTAAATGAACTGCGTCTGGTTGGCTACGAGAGCAAGGGAGGTATGGCTGCACACAGTACACTTGGACTCAACCTGTCAGACCTGGCATCGGTTGATCTGTCGGGACAGATGAACACAGCAGGTTATGGCGGTCTGGAACAGAGTGTAATGGATCGCAAGACCGATGATTACTACAGGTACTCCGTAACCACCAGCACCAACGTAGGACGTTTCCTTCCGGGGAAGTCACGCATATCGGTCCCTGTATACTATTCTTACACCAAGGAGAAGACATCGCCCAAATACAGTCCGTACGACACAGACCTTTTGCTGGACGATGTGATTGAATCTTACCCCGAAGGAAACGCTCGTGACTCTATCCAGACAATATCTCAGGATCTCAGGGAGAGCCATAACTTCAGTATTTCAAACGCCAAGGTCAACATAAGCAGCGAGACACCTATGCCTTATGATCCTGCAAACTTCTCATTCAGCTACTCAGAAAACGTGAGTGACCGCAGTAACAGCACCATAGACTATGAGCATGAAGACAACTGGAGGGCATCGGTCGATTACAGTTACGCACCCGGACTCCAGCCATGGGCTCCGTTCGAACTGATAGGATATGACGCCAGGTGGTTCAGCGTAGTTAAGGACACCAAGATAAGTTTCCTGCCGCAGAGCTTTGCTTTCAACACTGGATTGCAGCGCAATTATCACGAACTGCAGGAACGTGACCTGGAGGGTTCCGAAGGCATCCCCGTTACATTCTCACAGCAGTTCTATTGGAGCCGTGACCTCTCTGTAAGCTGGAACCCGCTGCAACTGCTCAGGCTCTCTTTCAATGCCAGCACAAAAGCTGAAATTGAGGAACCGTACACCGTAGTAAACAAGGATCTGTATCCTGACCAGTATCAGCTTTGGAAAGACTCCGTCAAGATGAGCCTCATGAATATGGGCCGTCCGCTTGATTACAACCAGTCATTCAATGCAAGCTACAACATTCCGCTGAGCAAAATTCCCGTACTGGATTGGATGACGGCCGATGCCGGTTTCAACTCAGGTTATTCATGGAACCGTGGTACCACTTACGCAGACGGCACCAACTACGGCAATATCATTGCCAACAAACGCTCCATAACGCTTAACGGAAGATTCAACCTGCTCAACCTGTATAACAAATCAGATTACCTGCACCGTATCAACAACACCTATGCGTCAGGTAATTCAGCATCGAGTTCCTACACAGCCACACGCAGCAGACGCTATCAGCAGGAGGTAACATTGGAACCCGGCAAGCGCAATGTGGTAACCCATTATCTGGGTACCATCAACCCTCTTATAACAGCTACCGCCAAGGACGGCCATACAGTAAAGCTTAAGTACCGCAAACTGAGTGCCGACAGTATCCTGATAAAAGTCAAGGATACACTGAATGTTTCACTCAGGATTATTCAGGATCCGGATCTGCCTGCCCGCAGGAAGAGATTCAACTTCAAGGAGGGAATGCAAATAGGACTGCGTACACTTATGATGGTACGTAACGTGTCTGTCTCATATCGTAACGACTATTCCATGTCCTTGCCCGGATTCATGCCTAATTCGCAGATGTTCGGACAGAACAACACGACCGGACTGCTTGCACCCGGATTGGACTTTGCATTTGGAATGACTGACGACAGCTATCTGTACAAGGCAATGGGTAACGGCTGGTTGCTGAGCGGCGACAGCATAGCACACACCGCGTCATCCAATCTGACCGAGGATCTCCAGATCAAGATGACCATAGAACCGTTCCGCGACATAAAGATTGACGCCAATGCCAGCTGGAGTAAATCCGGCAACAGCCGCATCCAATATATGTACGCGGGAATGCCTACCAACAGAGGAGGCAGTTTCAACATGACGACCATCACCATAGGAAGCGCGTTTGAGAGACACTCCTCGAACAACAACTACCATTCACGCAGTTTTGACCGTTTCGTGGACAATCTGTCAACAGTACATGACCGTATTGAGTCACAATACGAAGGTGCACACTACCCGCAACGCAGTACTTTGGCCGGACAGGCTTATGATCCCGCCAACGGTGGCGTTGACATGTACTCATCGGATGTGTTGATTCCGTCATTCCTGGCTGCATATACCGGACGTGACGCCAAGAAGACATCAATTGACCTGTTCCCGAATGTGCTGAGCATACTGCCCAACTGGTCATTCACATACAGCGGACTGAGCAGACTGCCGTTCATCAGAAAGTACTTCAAGAGCTTTAACCTGACACACGCCTACAAGAGCGTCTATTCAGTAGGCAGCTTCAATACCTACAACAGTTACATGGAGTATATGAACGGGCGCGGATTCATTGAGGATGTAACCAGCGGCAATCCTATACCGAGCACTATGTTCAATATCGGTTCCGTATCAATCAACGAATCATTCTCACCGTTGTGCGGTGTGAACGTGACATTCCTGAACGATATATCAGCCCGTCTGGAATATCGCAAGACACGTGTACTGACACTCAGCACAACCGCCGTACAGGTAGTGGAAACCACATCCGATGACATAACCGCCGGCACAGGATACAAGATAAACGGAGTGAAACTGTTCGGAGCACAGCCGGGTACCGGACGAAACAAGGTAAGCAATGACCTCAACATGAATCTGGACTTCTCGTTCCGCAACCAGAACGCACTTTGCCGCAATCTGCGTGAGGAGACCACTCAGGCCACCAGCGGCAACCGCGCCGTCAAGATATCATTCAGTGCAGACTACACCTACAGCCGCATGCTTACCCTGAACTTCTACTATGACTTCCAGACCAACTTCCCGTTGGTATCGACATCGGCTTACCCCACTTCTACTCATGACGCAGGAATGACGTTGAAATTCACCTTGACAAGGTGATTTCAACGTCATTCCATATACCATTTCATCTATCAGAGGGTACCGTAGGCAGGATAGGTGCTGGCGGCGGCGATGGAGAACGGAGCCTGGCAGCGGATATCCTGTGAGGATGCTGCAAAGTCTGCCTTGTAATCACCGCTTAAGGTCTGCCAGCTTGACGATGACAGATCAAATCCTGCAATATCATACTGAGACAATGTGAACTCCAGAGTCTGGCTCTCGCCCGGCTCAAGCAAAGCGGTCTTGCCGTATGCCTTGAGTTCCTTGCTCAGTTTGCTAAGTCCGCCCTGAGGAGCCTCGATATATACCTGGACGGCCTCCTTGCCGGCTACTGAACCGGTGTTGGTAACCTTTACTGAAAGGCTGATTACACCCTCTTCAAACTTAGCCTGAGGCTCGCTGTAAGAGAATGTGGTGTAGCTGAGTCCGAAACCGAAAGGATATGATACCTGATCGCGATGACGGTCATAATAGCGGTAACCTATATCCAGACGTTCCTTGTATTCGGTATAGTCATACAAAGCAACGGGCTTGGCATCGGGATTGCCGCGGTTGGCACGGGCCTGTGACTGCAGGTCACGTGCATTGACAGGGAAGTTTGCGGTTGACGGCATCTTCTTGAAATCAACCACGTAGGTATCAACCAACTTTCCGGAAGGATTCACAGCACCCTTGAGCACATCGGTAATGGCATGGCCTGCCTCCTGTCCGGGAAGTCCTGCCAGCAGGATTGCATCGGGACGGGCCTTCCAGCTTGCAGTCTCGATGGGAGCACCGATATTCAGGATAACCACAACCTTCTTGCCTTTTGAATGGAATGCTTCGCATACATCCTTGATAAGCCCCTGTTCTATGTCTGTAAGGGTATAATCTCCGTCATACCCGCGGTCTGCAGACTCACCGCAGCTGCGTCCTATGGTTATGACTGCTATATCACTTACAATAGCATCGGCACGATACTGGTAAGGTTTGCGTACAAGTGACTGGGGAATGACATGGTTGGTCAGATTGGTACGCATGAACTGATTTGCGCCGACTCTGGCGTTATGCTCCTCAACGTACTTGCTGTAAGCCGATGAGACTGAAGGCTCCAGTTTGTAACCGGCAGCCGTCAGACCCTCGTCCAATCCGACTGCATGCTTGTAATTGACGCTTCCGCTACCGGTACCTACCACATAAAGGTCATATGAGCTGACACCATACAGAGCTATCATCTTACAATCCTTTGTAAAAGGCAAAGCTCCGTTGTTCTTGAGCAATACCATGCCCTCTGTGGCGCTTGAGCGCGAAACCTGCGCATGTGCAGCAAGATCCGGATCGTTCTGGAACTCATACCCCTGCATCTTGGGCGAACGTGCTATGAAGGTCAGTATCCTGGCTACATTACGGTCAATTATCTTTTCGTCAAGAGTGCCGTTCTGAACAGCCTCCATAATAGACTTAATCTGATTGGCACTACCCGGCATAAGCAGGTCATTGCCGGCATTGACGGTAGCGACAGCATCACGGCCACCGCCCCAGTCAGTCATTACCATACCTTCAAATCCCCACTCTTCACGCAGTATATTCTCAATCAGGACCTCATTCTCAGGGGCATAGGTGCCGTTTATCTTGTTATAGGAGGTCATCACGGCCCAAGGCTGTGACTCACGAACCGCAATCTCAAAACCTTTCAGATAAATCTCACGGGATGTCTGCTGGTCAATCCTGACATCATTTGCCATACGGTTGGTCTCCTGATTGTTCATGGCAAAGTGCTTGATTGTGGCACCTACTCCGTTTGACTGAACACCACGTACCAGTGCGGCTGCGGTCTTACCCGATATCACGGGATCCTCGGAATAATACTCAAAGTTACGGCCCAGCAATGGATTACGATGGATGTTCAATGCGGGAGCCAACAGACAGTCAGCACCATAGCGCTTAACCTCATCACCGATGGCAGTACCCACCTCCTCTACAAGCTGCTGGTTCCATGTCTGGGCCAGCATGGTTGCAACCGGGAAAGATGTGCAGTAATATGTATTCTCGTCACCCTGACGTGTGGGGTTGATCCTGAGTCCGCCGGGACCATCGGGAAGCATCACTGAAGGAATGCCAAGACGCGGTATAGGATAGGTCTGTCCGGCACAACCGGGAATCAGGCCCTTGGCATCCTTTATCTCTTGTGCAATGTCATTGCCGTTCCAGGCGCCTACGCCCACCAGCAGGTTCACCTTCTCTTCAAGAGTCATGGCTGCCACGACCTTGTTTACAGGTGATTTACCGAATTCCACCTCGCGGTTACAGGAAACTGTCAATACTGCAATTGCTGCAGCCAAGACAACAGGAATAAATGATTTCTTTTTCATAATCGGGTTAGTATTGTTTAGGTCAGTTCAGTAATTCTTCATTTTGGTTCCAATCCCCGTTTCCGGGCCTCTTCAATCAGGAACTTATATGCCGCATCATGTTCGTTGGGAATCACTCCGTCAAGTATGGCATCCTTGATTGATGCCTTGAGCTCACCCACAATTGCAGTAGGCTCGAGTCCAAAGATTCTCATAATCTCAACTCCGTCAACGGGTGGCTGGAAATTACGGATACGGTCTTTTTCCTCCAGGTCAACCATCTTACGGCGTACCAGTTTGAAGTTCTCCAGATGACGCTTCTTTTTCTGCTCGTTCTTTGATGTGATATCGGCCTCACACAATGTCATCAGGTCATCAATGTCATCTCCTGCGTCAAAGAGCAGACGACGAACGGCCGAATCGGTCACCTCATCATCCACAATTGCGATGGGACGCATGTGCAGCTCAACCATCTTCTGCACATACTTCATCTTCTCGTTCTTGGGCAGTTTCATGCGCTCGAATATGCCGGGAATCATCTTCATGCCCACATAGTTGTGGTTATAGAATGTCCAGCCGTGAGCGGGCTCCCACTTCTTGGTACGGGGCTTGCCTATATCATGCAACAGCGCCGCCCACCTGAGCCACAGGTCATTACTTTTACGGGCTACATTGTCCAGAACCTCAAGAGTATGGTAGAACACATCTTTATGTCCGCGGCCGTTGACCGTCTCCACGCCCTGCAACGCCGCTAGCTCGGGAAACACCAGTTGCAGCAGACCGCAACGGTCCAGATCGATGAATCCTTTGGACGGGACAGGTGCCAAAAGTATTTTATTGAGTTCTTCCGATATGCGCTCCTTTGAGATGATGCCTATGCGCTCGCGGTTCTTTTCAAGTGAAGCGAACGTGGTGTCATCGATATAGAAGTTGAGCTGAGTGGCAAATCTTATGCAGCGCATCATGCGCAACGGATCGTCGCTGAAAGTGATCTCAGGGTCCAAAGGAGTACGGATGATCCGGTCCTGAAGGTCATTGATTCCTCCGAACGGATCCACCAATTGTCCGAACCTTTCGGCGTTCAGACAGATGGCCATAGCGTTTATGGTAAAGTCACGACGGTTCTGGTCATCCTCAAGGGTGCCGTCCTCGACAATCGGGTTACGTGATTCACGATGGTATGACTCCTTACGGGCTCCCACGAACTCCACTTCAAGGTCTCCGCGTTTGACCTGTGCCGTACCGAAATTCTTGAACAGACTTACATGCGCTCCGCGACCCAAAGCCTTGCCATAGGCCTTGGCCATCTCAAGACCGCTGCCCACAACCACCACATCGATATCCTTGCTTGGACGCTCCAGAAACAGGTCACGCACATATCCTCCCACTACATAACACTCCAATCCCAGACTGTCGGCAGTCTGAGAAAGCAGCCTGAATTCCTTACGGTCAAGCAGCTTGGCCAGTTCCTCGTCACTGTAAATCTTCATAGAGTGCAAAAGTAACTAAATTCAGGTAAAAGGAGTACTTTTGTACACGACATTAAACTCCACGTTACGACATATGAGAAAATCATTGATACTGCTGGCTGTCACGGCTTTGACCGTATCCTGTCAGGAAAGCATAGAAAAGAAAGCGTCACACCATCTGGACAATGCCAAGGAGGCGTTCAGCATTGGTAATTTCAATGTGGCCAAGCAGGAGATTGACAGCATAAAGATACTATACCCCAAGGCATTCGAGGCCCGTAAGCAGGGCATAAAGCTGATGCAGCAGATTGAGGAGGCCGAGCAGATGCGTATCATCGAGTACGAGGACAGTATGATTGCGGTTTCAAATGCAGCCTTTGAGAACATAAAAGGAAAATATGCTTTTGAGAAAGATGAGCGCTATCAGGACATAGGTCTGTACACCATAAAGAGCCAGGCTCCCCAACGCAACACTGACCGTACTTATATACGTGCTCAGGTGGATGAGTTGGGACGAATGACACTCATTTCAAGCTACCGCGGAAATTCATACATACACCATGACTGGCTTAAGCTGAGCGTGGGTGAACTGTATGTAGATACGCCTGTATCAAATGACCGCCATGAGTTTGAGGATCTGGATGTGTATTACGAGTGGCTTAGTTTCATTAACGGCAATGACGGCGGAGCTGCCGCATTCATAAACGCCAACAAGGATGCGAACATCACCTATACACTATACCGCAAGACCAGCCCTGACAGCAGCCGTCCGGTATACCGCAATCTTAAGTTGAATAAGGATGACCGATATGCAATTGCAAGCCTGTATGACCTTTCACAGGTGCTGCTCTCACTGAACGAGCACAAGAACCTGCGTGACGAGGCACAGCGTCACCTTATGTTCATCCGTTCCAAGATGAAGGATGAATCAGCTGAAGAAGGTGTTCAGGAAAATAAGTAGTATGCCTATCGGCGCTACCAGTTTTACCAGATAATATAACGTAAGACTTATCCAGCGGGGAATCCTGAGCTTTCCACTGTTGGTAAACTCGTCAAGAAAGTTGGCACGTCTGAGCCTCCAGCCGGCAAACACAGCCAGCAGCAGACCGCCGATGGGCATCATTATGTTTGACGTAATGTAATCAAAGAAATCAAACAAGCTCAATCCGAACAGTTTGAATCCGGCAAGCGGGCCGAAAGAGAGCGAACAGAACGCTCCTACCACTCCGCAGATAACAAAGCACAAAGCCACTGCCTTTTTGCGTGAACGACGCATCTCCTCAATGATGAATGCCACTACCACCTCCATAAGTGATATGGCCGATGTCACCGCAGCCAACAGAAGGGCCAGGAAAAACAGTATTGCAGCTACGTTACCCAATGGCATCTGACTGAACACTCCGGGAAGGGTTATGAATACCAGTCCGGGACCTGCGCTCACATCGGGCTCAACGCCGTTCATATAGGCTATGGAATAAACGGCAGGTATGATGGCCAGACCGGCAATGATTGCAAACATGGTATCAAAGAATGATATCCATGCCGATGATGCCAGAATATTCTCCTCTTTCTTTACATACGATGCATAAGTAAGGATAGTGCCGCAGCCAATGCTGAGCGAGAAGAAGGCCTGTCCCATAGCCGCGATACATGTATCGGCCGCAATCTTGCTGAAATCCGGCACGAACATGTACTTGACCCCCTCCATGGCACCCGGAAGTGTGAGTGAGCGGATAACCACCATCACTATGATAATGAACAGCATGGTGATCATGACCTTTGACATACGTTCTATGCCCTTACGTACGCCGAATACTATAATTGCTCCTGTGAGCCCCAGGAAGATGAGAGTATATACCAGAGGTTTCCATGGGTTACTGATGAATGTTCCAAAGCTGAGCGCATAATCCCCCTGAGCATCTGAGAAAGCCAGGATGCAGGAGTCTGCCAGATACTTTACGGACCAACCGCCCACCACACAGTAAAATGACAGTATGAAGGCCGATGCCAACACGGCCAGAAAACCTATCCAGCGCCATTTGGAGCCGGGAGCAAGACGGTCAAAACAACTAAAGGGATTGGACTCTCCGCGACGTCCTATAAGGTATTCCGAGACCATGACCGGCAGGCAGAGGACAACCAGCATTATAACATACATAAGTATGAATGCGGCACCTCCGTTCTTACCCATCATATATGGGAAACGCCATATGTTACCCAGGCCGATAGAAGAACCTGCCATAGCCAGAAGCATGCCCATACGGCTGCCGAATGTCTCGCGAGGCTTATGTGTCATCAGAACAGTCTTATTATGTCGTTAAGGTTGGCAAATATCAGTAGTCCGAACAGGATTATCATGCCTATGGTGTTGGCCACCTCCAGGAACTTGTCACCCGGTTTCTTACGTGTTATGACCTCAACCAGCAGGAACAGTACATATCCGCCGTCAAGTGCAGGAATGGGCAGGATATTCATGAAAGCCAGAATGATTGACAGGAATGCTGTCATGAGCCAGAATGCATGCCAGTTCCATTTCTCCGGGAAGATACTGCCGATAGTTCCGAATCCTCCCAGACTCTTGGCACCCTCCTTGGTGAACACATACCGGAAATCACCCACATAACCCTTCAATGTATTCCAGCCGCAACTGATTCCGGCGGGAATGGAACTGAAGAATCCGTATTCAAGGTCAACGGGTTCATACTCATCGGTATAGTGGATGATACCTATCCTGAAATTGGCATCGGCAATCACGGTAAGAGTATCACGACCCATGCCCGGACGTCCAATCACCATCTGCAGGTTACGGTCAACGTAGCTACCCTCGGCACGGGCGCGCATATCTGCAAGTACTGTCTGGAATGATGTCCAGGTAGAGGTGCTCTGTCCGTTAACGGTCAGTATGGTATCACCTGCCATGAGACCTGCCGCATAAGCGCCGCTCACTGCTGCATCAGCAATTACGCTGTCAATGGTCATGGGGCTGAGTATTGACACGAAAGGCACGGTGCGTGTAAAGTCAAAAAGTGAAAGGTCATCAGGCATAGCCAGATCAACCTTCTGTCCGTCACGCATAACGGTTACCTGCTTAGCCTTGGCAATCGCACGGTAAAGGTCACCGCCAAACTCGCGGGTAGGCTTACCGTCGGTGGCAATTACCACATCACCGTCACGGAAACCTATTGACTCTGCATGCTCGTTAAACTCCATGCCATGCTTGAGTCCCTGTGCCGGAATATAACTGTCACCCCACTTGCAGAGCACCATGGAATAGATGAAGAAAGCCAGAATCAGGTTGAACAGCACGCCACCCACCATGATGAGCAGACGCTGCCATGACGGCTTGGTACGGAACTCCCAAGGCTTGGGCTCCTGCTGCATGGAAGCCACATCCATAGACTCGTCTATCATACCTGCAATCTTGCAGTAGCCGCCAAAAGGCACCCAGCCCACACCGAACTCGGTATTCTCGGGCGAACGACGCCAGTCATCCTCGGGCAGTGACTCCAAATCTATAGGTTTGTAGATTATCTCTTCCTTTCCTTCAAAATTATATTTTTTCTCCTGCTCATAACTCTCAGGCACATTGGGAGCAAAGAACCTGACACGGATCTTGCCGTTAACGCGCTTGATCCTGAAGAGTGAGAAACGGGGGTTGAAGAACGCATAGAATTTCTCGACCCTGACGCCAAAGAGACGTGAGAAGAGAAAATGACCGAATTCATGGAATACGACAAGAATGGTAAGCGAAAGGACAAGTTGGATAAAACGGATCCAGAATGTTGACATATTATCTTATGGTTTATCAGTTCATTTAATCAGTGATGCGGCAACGCGGCGGGCATCGGCATCGGTTTCTATATACTCATCAAGTGTGGATTTCTGACGGAACGGGACACGCTCCATGGTCTCGGCAATCACATCACTCATCTCAAGGAATCCTATACGGTCATGCAGGAACGCAGCCACACAGACCTCATTGGCTGCATTCAGTATGCACGGCATGTTACCGCCACGCTCAATCGCCTTGTAGGCAAGTGCCAGATTGCGGAAACGGTCGGTATCGGGCTCCTCAAACGTAAGCGTACCCAATGTAGTGAAATCCACTCTCGGGAAATCGGCATTGAGACGGCGCGGGTATGAGAACGCATACTGTATGGGCAGACGCATGTCAGGGGCGCCCAACTGAGCCTTGATGGCACCGTCGGCAAACTGAACCATAGAGTGAATCACTGACTGCGGATGCACCACAACCTGTATCTTGCTGTAAGGAACACCAAAGAACCACTTGGCCTCAATAACCTCAAATCCCTTGTTCATCATCGACGCGGAGTCGATGGTTATCTTGGCACCCATATCCCAATTGGGATGTTTCAGGGCCTGTGCCTTGGTGACGGTCTTGAGCTGGTCCTTACCCAATATACGGAACGGACCGCCGCTTGCGGTAAGCAGAATCTTCTCAACCGGGTTCATTGTCTCGCCGCTAAGGCACTGGAATATGGCGGAGTGCTCGGAGTCAACCGGTAATATTGGGGTCTTGTACTGCAGTGCAAGTGATGTAATGAGCTCACCTGCCACCACCATGGTCTCCTTGTTGGCCAGAGCGATGGTCTTACCGGCCTTGATTGCCTCAATCGTGGGGCAAAGTCCGGCAAACCCTACCATTGACGCCAGCACGATGTCTATCGGATCGGCAGTGACAATCTGGTTGATTGCATCGGCTCCGGCATAGACCTTTATGGGCTGACCGGAAAGGGCCTCCTTGAGTTTTGGATAGTGCTCCTCGTTGGCTATCACAACAGCCTCAGGCTTGAATTTCAAGGCCTGCTCGATAAGCAGATCGACGCTGTTGTTGGCCGTCAGGGCATAAACCTCATATTCATCGGGATGGGATGCAATTACGTCAAGCGCCTGCTTCCCTATTGAGCCTGTTGAACCTAATATCGCTATTTGTTTCACTGGAACAGAATATATTTTTCGGGATCAAGGGGCTGGCCCTGATACCACAGTTCAAAATGAAGATGCGAACCCTGCTGCGCACGGTCTGTGGCCCGACCCACAAGTGCCACCACATCACCCTGCTTCACACGGTCACCGGTCTTCTTGAGCAAAGACTCACAATGCTTATAAACTGATATGAGTTCACCAGGGTGCGCAATGCAGATGGTATAACCCATGTCCGATGTGTAGGTAGCTATAAGGACCGTACCATCCAGAACCGATACCACGCTCTGGTTGGGACTGGCTGCGATATCAACGCCCAGATGCTGCTCCAGCGCATCATAGCTGCTCGTAACCAGACCTGCTGTAGGACGGAATATACTGATGCTGCTGACATCTGTCACAGGCTGAGACTGCGTTGTGATATTGTAACGCTCGGCCTCTTCATACTGACGCATGAATGTCTCCTCACGCTCGGAACGTTCCATCAGGAGTTCACTGCGAACGCGTGCCAAGGAATCAACCGAATAGACCGTATCTATCTTTACCGTACCTGCTATGATATCCTGCAAGTTGGTAATATACTGATTCTGCAACTCGAAAACCTGTTCCAGGGAGTCAATACGCAAAGCCTCGTTAACGATAGCCTGACGTATACGGTAATCTTCAAGCGTAGTACCCTTCTGCTTGGGGAGATTGGTAAATACAGCTATGCCGCCCCATGCACCAAGTCCCGCTACAATGATTATGGCCAGCGTCAGTATTAAGTGCGAAATCTTCATACGGAACACTCTGCGCTGTTCATCCTCATTCACCACAGTGAGTCTGTACAGATAGACAAACCTGCGGAACAGGCTTTTGCGGCCCACCTCCTTGCGTTTCTGACGGATGCTCTTCATAAATTACAGTTCTGCAAGCCCCTGGGGCAGTTTATATGTTAGTATACAGTTCTTATTGTCAACAGCGGTAATCCACTCCTCATTGGCCGGTATGATACGCTCACGCTCCCCGTCACGTACCAGGAACAGTATGTTTGGGGTACTGTCATCAACAGCATGAATCACACCCAGAGGACCGGCTTCCTCATCATTCACTTTCCAGTCTATGAACGAACTCCATGACGGCAGGCCTGTCTCACCGGATGCCACGAACTTGCGCGGCATATAGACGGTCAGTCCGATGAACCTTTCGGTCGACTCCACGGAGTCATAACCCTCAAACTTAACCAGCAATGAGGTTTCATTCTTTTCACGGAGCGACTCAAGCCAGAACGGAACCAGGATTCCGTCCATAGAGCAGACCAGGCAATCCAAGTCCTCTGTCCAGTCCAGAGTCTCAGGTACAGTGAGGACCATCTCACCGTTCACGCCATGCGGTTTGACCAGTTTACCAATCCTGAGTACCTCGCTCTTGTCTATCATATCAATCCTCTCTCGTAATATGAGCACCAAGCGCATTCAGACGGCCGTCGATATTCTGATAGCCGCGGTCAATCTGACCTATGTTGTCAATGCGGCTGGTGCCTTTTGCACTCATGGCGGCTATGAGCAATGCTATACCGGCACGTATATCGGGCGAGGACATACGGCGTGCAGTAAGCGGGAACTGACGGTCATGTCCTATCACCACCACGCGGTGCGGGTCACAAAGTATAACCTGAGCGCCCATATCAATCAGCTTGTCCACAAAGAACAGGCGGCTCTCAAACATCTTCTGATGTATGAGCACGCTACCTTTAGCCTGAGTCGCGGTTACCAGCAGTACGCTCAAAAGGTCCGGTGTAAGTCCCGGCCAGGGGGCATCGGCCAATGTCATTATGGAGCCGTCTATGAATGAATCTATCTGATAGTGCTCCTGTGCCGGAATGTAGATGTCATCACCACGTTGTTCCATCATGATACCCAGACGCGCAAAACTCTCAGGAATGATTCCCAGGTTCTGATACGACACATCCTTGATGGTAATCTCACTCTGGGTCATGGCGGCCATACCTATGAAACTGCCCACCTCGATCATATCGGGCAGCACCTTATGAGTGGTTCCGTGAAGCTCCTTGACACCGGTGATGGTGAGAAGGTTGCTTCCGATACCTTCAATCTTTGAACCCATGCGGGTAAGCATGCGGCAGAGCTGCTGCACGTAAGGCTCGCAGGCAGCGTTGTAGATGGTCGTTACGCCATCTGCCAGCACGGCAGCCATGATGATATTGGCAGTACCGGTAACCGATGCCTCATCCAATAGCATATAGGTTCCTTTCAGCTTGTCAGCCTTAAGTTCATAATAGCCACGTTCCTCATTCAGTACGAATGTCGCGCCAAGTGCCTGGAATCCCTTGATATGGGTATCCACACGGCGGCGGCCTATCTTATCACCTCCGGGCTTGCTTACAGTTGCGTGTCCCAAACGGGCCAACAGCGGTCCGAGCAACATCACCGATCCGCGCAATCCGGCGCTTTTGGCCACGAAATCCATACTCGCGGCATAGTTGCGGTCAATGCTTTCGGCCTTGAATGACCAACAACCGGGAGCGGTATTACTGACTTTCACGCCCAGTTTGGCAAGCATGTCTATCAGGTTCCTAACATCCAGGATATCAGGAACGTTCTGTACCGTCACCTCATCAGGAGTGAGCAGTACGGCACAAAGAATCTGCAGGACCTCGTTCTTGGCGCCCTGCGGACAGATGGTCCCCTTAAGTCTGTGACCTCCCTCTACAAGAAATGACGGCATAATATATCAGAATCTGCGTTTGTTCTTTTTCTTACCGTGCTGCTGCCCCCGCTGCTGTGGCGGAGCCTGTGCGAACTGTACGTTCAGATCACCCTCCTGCAGGCTCAGACGGCCATGCGAGAAGTAAGCCAGATCCTCAGCTACGCGCTCGTCGCTGACCATCTCTTTGTTCCACGTCATAAGGTCCTTCTTCATCTGGACGGCAAGCAGACGTACCAGCTGACTGCGCTCAGGGCCCTCCGGCATTGAGACAGCCACCTTAACGAGTGAAGGAATTATATGACCGTAATGACGATAACGGATATCTCCTGCCGGATAGTCTATATGCTCCGGTTTCTGCTGGGTTTTCTCCAGACGGGTTATCTCACACGGGTAGTCGATATCCAGCTTGTAATCCGACATGAATGCCAGATGATCCCACAGCTTGCCCTGAAAATCGGGCACATCGCGAAGTGTGGGGAACATACTGCCCATTATGTTGATGATTGTATTGGCGCAATGCTGACGCTCAGCACAGTCAGGGATTGTCACAGCGTACTCAACCATCTCCTGTACGGCACGTCCGTACTCGGGCATCGGCATTTTCTCTCGTTGGGTATTGTAGTTCATCAAACCAGTTTTTTAGGTTTAACAGCTATGAAATCTTTCAGATAATAGGGCTCAAAGTAGGCCACGTCACGGAACTCCCCCTTATTAAACGACTGCTCGGCCAGAGGGAACATCCAGCGTGCCTCAGGATTGATGTCATCCAGGAAATGTGCGTTGGGATGGTTTATCGTCTCACGGCACTTGGCTGAGCCGTTGCCCATGAACCATACCGGATGTTTATCCAGATACTCTTTGTAAGTGTTGCCGTCAACAATATCGGCACGGATCTCACGGACCTCGTTGAGCGCACGGTCATAGACGGCGCTGTAAACCTCCATACGGCGGGCATCGATCATGGGGCACAGCAGAGCATCATCGGGCAGTTCCAATGAGAGCAGAGGCTGCACGCACAGCAGTTTGAGGGTTGAGACCGATATCAGCTTGAGCCCACGTCCGTAGCAAACGCCCTTGGCCATGGATACGCCTATGCGCAGACCGGTATACGAGCCCGGGCCTTCACTTACCGCAACGGCATCCAGTTTAAGCCCACGGCTGTCAATCAGCGCCAGCGCTTCATCCACAAGGACGCCCAGCGAAACTGCATTGTTATGACCCTCGCGGTCGGCCTTGTCAAAAACAAGCTGACCCTCGTCGCTTACCGCAACCGAACAACCGTCGGTTGCAGACTCTATGTGCATTATCACACTCATCCCTTCTTATCTACGTATTAATTTGCGAAGTTAAGGATATTTTTCCAAAGGAAAAGGCCGTATCGGGGTCTAATTTCCGCCCCGATACGGCCTTTAGCCGGTTTGATAACTCTTTTTAGGATTTACTTGCCGAAATAGCGCTTGTAAAGGGCCTCGAATCCCTTTCCGTGACGGGCCTCGTCCTTGGCCATCTCATGAACGGTGTCATGTATGGCATCCCAGTTCTGGGCCTTGGCGGTCTTGGCAATAGCCAGCTTACCCTCGCATGCTCCGTGCTCGGCTTTCATACGCTTCTCAAGGTTGGTCTTGGTATCCCATACAACCTCACCCAGAAGCTCGGCAAACTTGGCGGCATGCTCGGCCTCCTCAAAAGCGTAACGCTTGAATGCCTCGGCTACCTCGGGATAACCCTCGCGGTCAGCCTGGCGGCTCATGGCAAGATACATGCCCACCTCCGAGCATTCGCCGTTAAACTGCATACGCAGGTCATTTACCATCTCGGCCGATCCAACCTGGCCGTCACCAAGAATATGCTCGCAGGCAAACTGCAGGGACTCACCGTCCTCTACAACCTCCTTGAACTTCTCTCTGGGTGCTTTACACTGTGGGCAGCGCTCGGGTGCCTCGTCTCCTTCATGTACGTATCCGCATACGGTGCAGATGAATTTCTTTTTCATAATCCTTCTCTTTATTAATTGGTTTGTTTTATGCTTAGTCTGCAAATATAACTAATTTTGCATCACAAAAAAATTTCAAGCAAAATGATTCAGTCAATGACAGGTTACGGCAAGGCTACTGCCGAAGTCGGAAACCGCAAGGTGATAGTTGAAATCAAGTCGCTCAACAGCAAGGCTATGGATATATCAACAAAGATTATCCCCGCTTACCGCGACAAGGAACTTGACATACGCTCCCGCATCACAGCGGCTCTGGAGCGCGGAAAGGTTGATTTTGCACTTTATGTCGATGCATCGAACAATACCGGCGCCCAGACCATCAACGCTGCCGCATTCAACAACTACCTGCAGCAGATTGAAGCCATAGCAGCCCAGACTGATTATGAGGTTCCCGAGGATATAATCACAACCGTTCTGCGTATGCCTGAGGTTGTAAGCAACAACCAGCAGGATGAGGTTAGTGAAGAGGAATGGGAGTCCGTATCGAAAGCCGTTGATAATGCAATCGCGGCACTTGTGGAGTACCGCAAGGCTGAGGGTGTGCCTTTGGAGAAGAAGTTCCGTGAGAAAATTCATAACATATCCGAACTCCTGGCATCCGTAGAGCCGTATGAAAAGGAACGCGTTTCCAAAATTAAGGAGCGTATGCGTTCTTCCATGCTCGATGCAGTAGGCAAGAACTACGATGAGAACCGTTTTGAGCAGGAGATGATATTCTACATAGAGAAACTGGACATCAGCGAGGAGAAACAACGTCTCTCAAACCATCTGGACTACTTCATCAAGACACTTGAGGAGGGCCACGGACAGGGCAAGAAACTGGGATTCATCGCTCAGGAGATGGGACGTGAGATCAACACCCTGGGCAGCAAGAGCAACCAGGCCGAGATGCAGAACATCGTGGTCCGCATGAAAGACGAGTTGGAGCAGATCAAGGAACAGGTTCTCAACGTAATGTGACTATGCGCGGAAAATGTCTTATATTCTCAGCCCCCTCAGGCTCAGGCAAATCCACTATCGTCCAGTGGCTGCTGCAGCATCCTGAGTTCAAGATGGTATTCTCAATATCAGCTACCAGCCGTGCGCCGCGAGGTACCGAGCAGAACGGAGTTGAGTATTTTTTCCTTACAGCCGATGAGTTCCGCACCCGCATTGCCAAGGGTGATTTCCTGGAGTACGAGGAGGTCTATCCGGGCTGCTTTTACGGCACCCTTAAGGAGCAGGTTGAGAAACGTCTCAATGAGGGCATGAACGTGGTGTTTGACGTAGATGTGGTGGGCGGCTGCAACATAAAACAGCACTATGGCGATGAGGCCCTGTCCATGTTCATACAGCCCCCATCGGTCCAGGAGTTGGAGCGTCGTCTCAAACTGCGCGGCACCGACAGCGACGAAATGATTGCCAAGCGCGTGGCCAAGGCCAGTTACGAACTCACATTTGCACCCAAGTTTGACGTTGTAATCGTAAACGACAGGCTTGAGGAGGCTCAGCAGAAAGCACTCTCCACAATCAAGTCTTTCCTTAATGTCTAAGCCCATCAGGACAGCACTGTTCGGGGGCACGTTCAACCCCCTTCATAATGGCCATCTGGCTATTGCGCAGAGCGTTCTGGAACAGGGTCTGGCCGATGAAGTCTGGATTCTCATCACCCCGTGCAATCCCTGGAAAAAGGACCAGGCTCTGCTTGATGACCGCCTGCGCTATGACATGGTAGCCCAAACTGTAAAGGACCTGGATGGCGTCCGTGCATCGGACTTTGAATTCAAACTGGACAAACCCTCATACACCGCCAACACTCTGAGACACATATCGGCCGATTACCCCGACCGCGAGTTCATACTTACCGTAGGTGCCGACAACTGGGTCAAGTTCCACAACTGGAGAGAGGCCGATTTCATCCTGAATAACTACCCCATAATAGTCTATCCCCGCCAGGGTTATCCCATAGAAAATGTATCCGGCAACGTAACTCTGCTGGATTGTCCCCTGATGGACATCTCATCCACCCAGATCCGCCAGATGGTCAAGGAAGGAACCCCCATAAACGAATTAGTCCCGGCATCTGTAGCCAGGACCATAAAGGAAAAAGGTCTCTACCTGTAAAAATGATACAAAAGGGGTCTGTCCCCTTTTGTACTATTTTTCGATAAGAGCGACGGCGTGAGCCGATATGCCCTCTTCGCGGCCGGTAAAGCCAAGTTTCTCGGTCGTTGTAGCCTTGATTGAGACCTGATCGGCATTCACGCCCATAACCTGAGCCATGACGCTCTGCATCTCAGGGATATGCGTATTGAGTTTGGGACGCTCGGCACAAACGGTTGCATCGACATTGACCACCTGCCACCCCTTGGATGCCAGCAGGTCTACAGTACGTTTAAGAAGTATCTTGCTATCGATATCCTTGTACTGCATATCGGTATCCGGAAAATTGTATCCGATATCACACAAGGTTGCAGCACCCAGCAGAGCATCACATACAGCATGAATGAGGACGTCCGCATCAGAATGGCCAAGCAAGCCAAGAGTATGCTCTATCTTTATTCCGCCTATCCAAAGTTCACGGCCCTCTACCAGGCGGTGCACGTCAAATCCGTATCCTACACGTATGTTCGTCATCTTCCGATTATCTGTTTAATGCCATCCATATCAAATGACAGGGTAAAACGCAATGTCTGGTCTAAAGGATTGCTCTGAGCTGTCGAGATCAGGTAAGCAGCATCAAGCGAGAAGACATTCATGCGGAAACCGGCACCTACCGTGAAGTACTTGCGGTTACCCTTATACTCGTTCTCGTAATGATATCCTCCGCGCAGAAAGAACTGGTCATTGTAATTGTACTCGGCACCTACGCCCCAATATATCTCGCGTAGTTCCTCTTCAAAACCACCGGGAGCATCACCGAATGACTTGAATATACCTGCGATAGGTGACATCTCATTATAGCCTGTCTCGGTAAGCCATCCGTTGTAATCCGATATATACTCCATGTAGTCATAGGCATCCGAACCCACTTCGGGATGATATTCTTTCATATACTGCCCGTATGTAGGCTTGGTGGGAACCATCAGCTTATTGGCATCGGCACAAATTGAAAAAGAGTTATACTCGTCAATAGGAACCGTGAGTGATGCACCCAGACGAAGATTGGTAGGTATGAACTCATTGGTCTGCCCTCCGTCATATGATATCTTGCTGCCGATATTGGATGCGTTAAGTCCCAGTCCAAGCAGACAGTCTCTGCGACCCACGCCCACATAGTTGCTGTAGAACATTGAGATATCGGCCGAGAATGCCTTGCCGGGGAACACATCGTCATCATAATTATACTGAAGGTCTGAGTATATGAACCTCATGCCGACGGCTGCCGAGAAGTGCTCTGACAGTTTACGTGAATAATCAAAATCGACAGCCATCTCATACGGATGGATTGCGAAGTTTCCTATTGTCTGACCGCCGTCAGTTGACACGAACACCTCACCCAGTGAGAAATATGTAAGCGAACCGCTCAACACCGAATAATCATCAAGCTTATAGTAGCCTGTAAGATTGGCCAGGTCAATATCACTTACAAGTTTGCGCAACCACGGCGTATAGCAAAGCGAGATACCTGCCTGACTGTTGGTAAACGGGTATTTGGACGGGTTCCAATACTGGTTGTTGTTGTCCATATAAGGATCTGTTGCGCAACCCACATCACCCATAGCTCCCGCCCTGGAGTCCGGAGCGATTGACAGCGATGTCACACCCGTATAGACCGGATTGAACAGACGCTGTTCTCTGTTCTGTGAATATATAGTCTGGACAGACAGGAATAATCCCACCGCCACCAGAAGTTTTATCTTATTGTCAGGTTTCATCATATTATTAACTGCAAAAAAGGCCTTTTATTGCATCACCGTCCCACTATGACCATTTTACATGTAGCCGTTGAACTGCCTCCGCCATCCGTTCCCACTATCGCCCTCACTATGTAAAGACCCGGTTGCATCCGATGGCCGGAATTGCCGTGCAGATTCCAGTCTACCACAGTCACTCCGGAACCACTCTCATCTTTTTGGGTGGTTGTCCATTGCATCATTCCGTCAGAGCTCAATACCTGAACCGTTACATTTGCATTCTGTCCCGGACGGTCATGCGTTATCACGAAAGCTGTGTTCTCCCGTGCCGGACTGGCAGTAACATCAATCGTAAACTTAGGCTTGAGGTCCTTTACAACCTTGAATCCCAGATATACGGTAGTGGAGTTGTTCATCACATCCCATGCACGCAGCATCAGCTCATGCTTGCCTTCGGGCAGTTCAGGAATACTGAACATAACCCTGCCGCTGGTGTAATCGCCGGCCGTCTGCTCAAAATTGCTGTTGAGAACCCATGTCCAATTGGGATTATTGTCAATGATGAGCAGCAAATCATGTCCCAAACCATTACCGGATGTATTCAGACCTGAGCTGTCACTCAACTCGGCAACCAGCAAAGGAGTAGCGTTTACACTTGCGCCATACTGGAACGAAGGTGTATTCAGATAAAGCCTTATGTCAGGACCTACGGAATCAGCAGCAAGATCATCGGCAGTTCCTCCCACAACGAAGTTCTTAAAAACGCCGTTGGCCGTACGACCGTCATTTCCGTCGGCAAAAAGAATAATCTGCCCCTTCTCATCCGAGTAGTTTATATCCAAAGGTATCGGGAAGAAGAACGTAAACTCACCATCTATCACAGAATCAGTACCGGAGTAGAGTACTCGGTCACGATACTTGAAGGTAAATGGTTCGTCCGCAGTCTTCTGGTTGTTACGGCATTTAATAAGCCGTTCATTGTCATAAACGATACTGGAGAGCATGCCATGGTAATCAGTGACACGCTTTCCGTTCAGTTCTATATGTCCGCTTACTACAGCCACAGATCCGGCCGGGGCTGCACTGAGAACTTTTTTATCATTTCCGTTGAACTCATCCACCACCGCGGTAAGCTCTGCCACGGCAAGACGTAATGCAGGATCGCCCAACAGGACAAAGTGTATCTTATTCTCTGTACGGTCAGTCTCGCCTTCCCCCGGTGTAACCAGTTCATTCTTGGCCAGGCGCAAAGCATCACCAAGCGTATTTACACGGCCGTCGGCTGAACGTGAAAGCGCATATCGGCTGAAACTGCGGTTTATCGCACCGTTCTGGCTGGCATAAACAGTTCTGGTAGTGGACAGCATACCTATAGCTCCCCCTTCAGTATTGTTGACCAGGTTCATACCCATACTCTCCAGAGGAGAATCAAAAGGAGCTATATCACATGAGGCGGTTATCCAGAACGGAAGGTGTTTTGACTTGAGTTTACCCATATCCGACTTGTTCAGCACCAACTCGTGTGACAGGAAATCCACACTGCCGTGACCCGAATAATTCACGATCAAGGCACCTTCATCCAGTTGGTTCAACAACAGTTTTCGAACCGAAGGATAGCCATTGCTTGAAGCCGTAACCTCCATCTGATATGCATCCCAGTATACTTTCCGGATATCTATGGCCGGATTTACGTCGTGGAATATATCAGCTATCTTATCTGCATCCTGCATGTGGATGTTATTGTCTCCGTCATCTCCCAACACAAGAATCCTGTTTTGCCAGACACCGGAGTAGTCGCCCTGCATATATTCTATTATTCGGTTCACTTTCTCACGTGCCTGCGCTACGGAACTTACCGGCAGACGGCCGATACCCAGATCCACCTTCTCGGTCAGGAGCGACTGGCCTTCAGTATCATCCAAGAGGCCGAAATAATCTTCCATTACATACGATGTGATATGACTCAGGGACTCGTATGACTCATAGCAAAGAAGGTAATCATCAGGATCCTTACCGGCCCAATCCGATACATGCATACGGTTATCCCATGCACCGTCACCCATAAGCAGCAGATATCGCGGAGCAGCACCGGCACCTCCACGGTCATACAGCATCTTCATGAAACGGCGCAATGCCGTAGCATCGGGTGTACCTGACGAGAACTCGTTATACACCATATCCGCACGCACAACCGACACTTTGAGATTGTCCATCTTCCTGTGTGCGTCGGCCAGACGCTCAGCCGAGGCAGTCAGTCTGCCGGATGCAGGCACGACTATAACCATATCCGTCAAATCCATGCCATGCAGATTCTGGCTGTCAACCTTACCCACTGTCTCCGGCTCCGGGAAACTACCCTTAACGTTCACCGCAACCAAAAAGTCATCGGGGGTATATGATGTGCTCAGTGTAGTCGTGATGCCATCAGAATAAACTGACGGTACGATACCGCATGTTCCGTCCTGTGAGAACTTCCATATCTGTACATCGGCACTGGAACCTGCTACGCGGAAACTGACACCATCCATAGGTCTATTCACCCGGAACACAGTATTGGAACCATACAATGCCAAACTGCGAATAAAATTGAGGCGAATAAAGTCCAAATGGCCGGACTCACCGGATGGCCTGTCATGTGTCAGACGGACCGAATTGTGACTGGCAAACTGTCCGCGGCTCACGAATGCCTTCTCACTTACCGAAGCCACCTCATTCGAGCTATGACCGCCAATGGTCAGTGTACCTGTCTCTGTCCCGTTGACGTCGATCGCCAAAGTGGTAGCTTTGGATGATGATGCCGAGAAGGCCACTTTGATGCCTACGCTGTCACTGGCCAGACCCTCCAAATCAAGATTGTATGTCTTTGAGTTACCCGATGCATAGTCATACTTCTCAAACATACGTCTGCCTGAGCGGTACCAGCTGAATTCATCGGGATCATATACCGTAAAGTCGGGATAGGTATCAATTATATCACCTGTTACCGTATCAGCCTCCAGGATGGAGAATGACGACATTGTCGAATCTGCCAGGTCGGTAAGGAAATAATAACCGTAATCCGAATACGTGTTCACCTCATGCTCATAACCTTGAGCAGTAAGTTTCCACTTTACAGGGCCTTGTCCATAGAACAGCACATAACCGTCAGCTCGCCATAAAGGCTGCTCCGGCAGATCATCGGTCAGGTCCTGAAGATTTGTCTCCGGCAAAACCGCGCCGCCGTATCCGAACAGACGCACCTTTGAAGGATCCTTGAATCCCATTGAACGCAATGAGCTGTATGTCAGGCTGTATACGCCGGACTCAGGAATTCTGATTTTGACCCAGTTGCCACTTGACAATACAGAGTTGCGGGTATAGCGGTCTTGCGGATCGGCATCTGTTGAGGGAGCTCTGAATGTCTTTTGTCCGGAACTGATGACATACTTGTATGAGAGTATGGCGTAATATCCGCCGTCACGCTTCATTATAGGCAGGAATTCCGCATCAAAGGTAGCGTTCCCATGAGAGATACCGATTGTCGTATTCACATCAGGCCACTCTGCAATGTCATCGGGAGACAGATTCCAACGCTTAAGGTCATCGGCCTTTATCCTGAGCAACTCAGGATATTCAATCGATGCCCAGTAGAGAGAATCCTGCCAATCACCCTCCAAACGGATACCGAAGCCACTCCACGGACGTACAGAATCCGTACTCATGGACAGCCAGTCAGTATCCACAAAACGACTCCTCTGCGCATGCATACCTACGCACGCACAAAGAAATAACATCAGGATGGCAAGTGACTTTTTCAATATAAGTCTATCTTACATGAAAATCCAATACGTTCTTATCCTCCAGGAAACCTTGCAGATGCTGACCTATGCTGACCGGTCCTACCCCGACCGGAGTACCTGTAAATATCAGGTCACCTGTCTTGAGTGTGCAGAAACCGCTCACGTACTCTATTATCCGCGCTACCGGGAATATCATATCGGCGGTATGTCCCTCCTGTACTGTATTGCCGTCTATATCCAGACGAAAATGCAAGTTCTGCAAGTCTCCTATCTTATCCTTTGGAATCCAGTCACCCACCACTGCAGACTGGTCAAAGCCCTTGCAAAGCTCCCACGGCAGGCCTTTACTGCGAAAATCATTCTGCATATCACGTGCCGTGAAGTCTATGCCCAGCGTCACAGCATCCCAATACCGGTCTGCAAACCTTGCGCTGATACTTTTTCCCAGACGGTTTATCCTCACCACAAGTTCCGTCTCGTAATCCACCCTACCCAAATGGTCCGGCAGAAAAAACGGACGGCGGTTCCTCAGGATTGAAGAGTCCGGTTTCATGAAAATGACCGGATTCTCCGGAGTTAATAACGTTTCCCCCAGTTCTTTATTGTGCCTGGAGTAGTTCATTCCGACGCAGATGATTTTCATAAATAGCTGTTTAATCTGCACAAAGTTACTATCTTTGGACATACAAAACCGCACTAATCATGGGAAAGAACAGCAGTGACTGGAAAGACCGTCTCGGAGTGATGTACTCAACAAATCCCGATTTCAAATATCAGACCGATGAGGAGCCGGAGCAGGAACTTCTACCGCCCCAGCAGCAGAAACTGCGTCTGCGCATGGAGAAAAACGGTCGAGGTGGCAAGACCGTGACAGTAATAAGCGGATTTCAAGGTCCTCAGGCCGATATGGATGCGCTGGCCCGCACGCTCAAGACATTCTGCGGATGCGGCGGATCGGCCAAGGACGGTGAGATTATCATACAAGGAGATTTCCGCGAAAAACTCAAGGCCAAGATGCTCTCGCTTGGTTACACACAGACCAAAGGATAAAAAAAAGAGGTTCCCGAAACGAGAACCTCTTTTTTAGTATGGAGAAATCTTGAATTATTCAGACTTCAGAGTGAAACGGCGGAAAGCAGTTACGGTGAGGTCCTTATCCAGAGCCTTCAGGTACTCGGCAACGGTCTTCTTCTCGTCAACGATGTACTTCTGGTTCAAAAGGCAGCTCTCATCGTAGAACTTCTTCATACGACCCTCAGCGATGCGCTCAATCATGTTCTCGGGCTTACCCTCCTCGCGAGCCTTATCGGCAGCGATCTCCTTCTCACGTGCAACGATGTCGGCGGGAACCTCTTCGGGCTTAACAGCGATAGGATTCTGAGCGGCAACCTGCAGAGCGATCTCATGAACATACTCCTTGTCGGCAACCTCCTTGTTGAAGGCAACCAGGCAGCAGAGGAAGTTCTTACCCTGGTGGTTGTAAGATGCAAGCTCAGCAGCCTCAAGGTAGTTGTAACCATCAAGCTCAAGCTTCTCACCTACAATACCGGTACGCTCCAGAACGATATCAGCTACGGTCTTGCCCTCAAAAGGCAGAGCCTTAACCTCATCAAGAGACTTGGCCTTAGCAGCAACAGCGGCATTCAGGATGCTCTGTGTAAGAGCAATGAAATCCTTGTTGTTGGCAACAAAGTCGGTCTCGCACTTAAGAGCAATGATAGCACCAAAGTTACCGTCTACCTTAACGAGAACGCAACCCTCAGAAGCCTCACGGTCAGAACGCTTTGCAGCAACTGCCAGACCCTTCTTGCGGATTATCTCGATAGCTTTCTCAAAATCGCCTTCAGCCTCAGTCAGGGCCTTCTTGCAATCTGACATACCGGCACCGGTCTTGGTGCGCAGAGCTTTAATATCATCAAGTGTTACAGCCATTTTCTTTAATGTTTTACGGTTAATGAAAATCAAGCCTCAGCTTCGCCCTCTGCCTTGGGAGCAGCAGCCTTGCGTGTACGCTTGGGTTTTGCAGGAGCCTCCTCAGCGGGAGCCTCAGCAGCGGGAGCTTCCTCAGCAGCAGCCTCGGCGGGAGCCTCATCAAGAGTCTCTTCCTTCTTGGCTACCTTGCGGATGCGCTCGCGGCGGGGCTTCTCAGCCTTCTCGGCACCCTCCTCATCGGCAGCCTCGTCACCCTTCTCAGCCTTACGCTCAGCCAGACCCTCAGCGATAGCCTCACAGAAAGCAGTCAGGATAGCGTCAACTGACTTGGTAGCGTCATCGTTGGCAGGAATAACGTAGTCGATGTTTGAAGGATCGCTGTTGGTATCAACGATAGCGAATACGGGGATACCCAGACGGTTGGCCTCACGTACGGCGATGTTCTCCTTGAGAACGTCGATTACGAACAGAGCGGCCGGCAGACGTGACAGGTCGGCGATAGAACCGAGGTTCTTCTCCAGCTTGGCGCGCTGACGTGTGATCTGGAGGATCTCACGCTTTGAGAGGTTTGAATATGTACCATCGTTTGTCAGCTTATCGATAGTGGCCATCTTCTTCACTGCCTTGCGGATTGTGGGGAAGTTTGTAAGCATACCACCCGGCCAACGCTCAATAACATAAGGCATACCAACCTCAGAAACCTTCTGGGCAACCAGCTCCTTGAGCTGCTTCTTTGTACCTACAAAAAGGATCTTCTTTCCGTCGCGAGCCATGCGCTTAAGAACCTCGGCAGCCTGATCGATAGCGGCTACAGTCTGGTTCAGGTCGATGATATGAATGCCATTGCGCTCCATGAAGATATAAGGAGCCATAGCGGGATTCCATTTGCGGCGCAGGTGGCCGAAGTGGCAACCAGCTTCGAGAAGCTGTTCAAAATTTGTTCTTGACATAAATTGTTTTAGTTGTTTGTTTACATTCTTTTTAAATCAACCGTCGGGTAGCTGTCCCTTATGCGGCAGATCCCGACAGTTTAGATACTAAACACAGATTTCCAGAGGCCCGCAAATATATGAAGGTGCAGGCATGGGAATATATCCAGCGATTAACGCTTACTGAACTGGAATCTGCGGCGTGCCTTGGGCTGACCGGGCTTCTTACGCTCAACAGAGCGGGAATCACGGGTCAGGAAGCCTTCTGAACGAAGAGCCTTCTTGTCGTCAGGATTGATCTTAACGAGAGCGCGAGCGATTGCAAGACGCAGGGCATTAGCCTGGCCATTGTAACCACCACCGTCCAGATTCACCTTGATGTCATACTTCTCGGCAACCTCAAGTTTCTTAAGAGGCTGGAGAACTACGTACTGAAGCAGTGATGACGGGAAGTATACTGCGAGATCTCTCTTGTTGATGGTAATCTTACCTGTTCCTTCAGAAACGAAGACACGTGCCACGGCGCGTTTACGACGGCCTATTGCATTGATTACTTCCATTCTCTTTAAAATTAGCTAAGTAAATTGATATCTATTGCCTTGGGCTGCTGTGCCTCATGCTTGTGCTCTGTACCTGCATAAACATAGAGGTTATCGATGAGCTTGTCACCCAGCTTGGTCTTGGGCAGCATTCCCTTAACAACTTTCTTCATAAGTCTCTCAGCGCCGTTGGGCTTAGCCATGAGCTGTGCAGGAGTGGTCTCACGCTGACCGCCGGGATAACCGGTGTAACGAAGATAAACTCTGTCAGTCCATTTCTTGCCTGTCAGGACAACCTTATCGGCATTAAGAACGATAACATTGTCACCGCAGTCAACATGCGGAGTGAAATTAGTCTTGTACTTACCGCGCAGCAGCTTGGCAACCTTCACGGCGAAGCGGCCCAGGACCTGGTCCTTGGCGTCAACCACGACCCATTCCTTATTAACGGTAGCCTTGTTGGCCGAAACAGTCTTGTAACTTAAAGTATCCATTCTAAACTTTAAATCAATAATTAAACAATTTGTTCTACGCAACCTTCCGTCATCCCGACGTCACGGAAACTCCCTAAACGCTTGTTTTCAGCGGTTACGCTATACCGCAGAACCCGTACTCGGGGGTTTAACACGCTAATAACTAACCCTTTATGCAAGGGTTGATAATAATCGGCTCGCAAAATTACACTTTTTCAATGAAATAGCGATAAAATTCTGTTGATTTTTTTGTCTACTGCCATACCTGTCACCACAAGCCCCACAATCCACATTCTCTGCAAGTATGGCTAACACACCCACACCTTGGGGAAGCGAAACGCAGGTTGGGCCATTTTTCCCCCTAAGATACGAAGGAAATATTCCTGATTATGAGGAGGGGAATCGCGGCAATAGGGATAGGTACAATCTGTACCCACCCCGTACATATTACATATAGGAGCTATTTCTTCTTTGTTATATTGAATCAAACACTTAATTTTGAAAAAACACGAAAACAAATGGAACAACCCAAAATAGAAAGAATGCTTCATTTCATCACATTGTTGGCTGATAAACGCGGTTATACAATTGATGAAATTGCTGAAAAGCTTGAAATATCCCGACGCAGTGCCTATAGATATATAGATACATTCAAAAACGCCCGCTTTATTTTCAGTTATGATAATGGTCGCTATCGGTTGATTACCAACAAGGGAACCATGAAAGAACTGGCAGACACCATATGGTTTACAGAAGAGGAAGCTTACGTAATCAAGACTCTTATTGATGAATTGGACAACACCAATGGTATGAAAGCTGGCCTGATGCGCAAACTAACTGCAATATCTGACATGACCAATCTGGGAGATTTCACCTACAACAAAACATATTCTTTAAATGTAAGCAGACTGGCAGAGGCCATGAAAGAGCACAAGAAAGTAATGCTCAAGAAATACTCATCGGCCCACTCAAATGACACACGCGACCACATAGTTGAACCATTTGTATTTACCAGCAATTCTATTGATGTATGGGCATTTGATACTGAAGACAACAAGAACAAAAGATTTAAAATAACCAGAATCAATGAAGTCCAGGTTCTTGACTCCAATTGGGAGAATGCAGCCAATCACAACGCGGAATTAATGGATGATTTCCGCACACATGGCGATGGCTGCTATCACATAAAACTGCAAATGGACAGAATGGCAAAAGACCTACTAAGTGAGGAATACCCATTATCTGAAAAACATATTTCCGAAATAGATGGCAGCCACTGGCTTTACGAAGCCGATGTCTATAAGCTGGAAGGCATAGGCCGGTTTGTTATGGGTTTATACGAGCACATTATTATTCTGGATGGCAAGGAATTAAAGGATTATATAATGTCTATAATCGAAAAAATGATTAATGATTTCCTAGGTTCAAACACGAAACGCAATCGGGGAGAAGAATTTGAGCCGGACGGCTTTGCCGATTGATTATGACACGAAGATACAACATTTCTCAGAAACTGGATTCTTTACATTCCAATATCCATGTATGTTTTACGGGACTAACATAGGGCTGGCCGTATAGACTTAGGGGCGTAAAGCAAATGAGTCCTGCCGAGCGGTCATCCAGTCCATTGATGACACGCGGATATAAAATTACCAGCGCCCCGCGGGCGCTGGATAAGGCTTTCAAGGTGGATTTGTTAATCTGATTGCAAGCAATGTCAGGATTCGCCTCGGCAGAATTGAAGCAAGCTTCATTCTGCACTCGACTCTCACTGACATTCTGTAATGAGGCGGACACTGAAGCCGTAGCCGCGGTTGACGATGCTGCCAGGGCGGATAGATCTGCTATTGAGGTACACGCGGTACGCGTTGTCGCGGTCGTCTGCGTATTCAGTAGACGACCAATAGTAGCCGGAGTCGCCGACATTGTTGACATTGGAATCAAAGCGGAAGCCCGCAGCGGGAAGGAAGACGAAGCCTGCGGCATCGATTTTCTCTGATGTCATCAACCGCGTTGCCGCAATGGGAGCAAAGGCTACTGCGGACACCTGCCGGAACCTTCTTCCCGACAAGTGGGAGATGAAGAAACACACTCATTGTTTAGACAATTTTCCCGACCGAACGATGTAATCCGGGCGTTTTTTGTAACTTTGCGGAGGAAATTTGATTCCTTGGCTAAAACAGTATGACAAATATATCAAGTTCGGTTATGAAAAAAATTATTCTCTTCCTTGCTTGCACTGCTTTTCTCTTTGCATGCAGCAAAAATGAACCGGAGGTTGTTGTCCCTCCCATCGACAATCCCACGGATGTCATCGGTATAGGTGAACAGGTCACTAATCCCAAAAATGTACAGTGGTGCAAGGACCCCCAGGCGGATGCGACTCTTTCCTCTCTGCGCCATATCTCCGATGTGCTCTACACGATGGATTATACCGCAAATCTGCACTTGGATGAACTGGCCAATGGCAATTATCGCACAAGAGACGCTTTTGAGAATGCCTTCGGCGCATTCCATTTTACACCGGAAGGTGCCGAACCTACAGTCGATGCTGCTCCCACGGCCTGCTCCGGCTTTGTTTGCAAGTCCCCCAAGGACGAACTTCTGCTCTGTCGCAACTTCGATGGTGCGCACGGTCCTATGCTTCTGCTTTTCAACAGTACCAATGGCTACAAGTACATCCAGGCTACAGCCCCCAACTATAATTCCGTTCTCTATATGGGGGCGGACGGTCTTCACGGCGATGGTGCCTTGAGCGATGGCAAGACCCCCCTCCACCGCCTTATGCGTGTACCTCTCGCGACTATGGACGGAATGAATGAGCACGGACTCTGCTTCGGTGCCTATCAGCTTCCCGGCTTCGACGAGGACAACCTTGACCCAGACCTTTTCGGAACGAAAAACCCTGACCACCTTTTCCAGAGTACGGGCAAAAATGCCATCTCTGCTTCGCTTATGCACAACCTCATTCTTTCCAAGTGCAAGACCGTGAAGGAAGTGGAGGAACTCTTGCTCTCCCATGATATGATTAACATATTGTCTAGTCTCAATGTGCACTGGATGATAGCTGATGCCACAGGCGACTGGGCGATTTTCGAATATTGGAAAAACGAGCTCTTCGTCATGCGCGAAAAGGAACTCTATGTCTATGGTTCAGTCGCAGGCCTCCATATGCCTTATGAGTGGTACAGCATCGAAAACTACTACCGCAGTCCCGAGCCTTTCCTTGCTTATCCGAACCCCATCACTCCTGCCACCGCTTACAACTGGCAGGTCGAAATGTCGGCCAAGATGCGCGTGGGTCATATGATGAACTTCTACAAGCCTACAATGACGGAAAAGGAGGCCCTGCTCTGCCTGCAGGAAGGACGCTATAATATTGAGGTTCCCAATGATTTCACCAACTGGTCCTGCGTTTACAATCCCAAAGAGTTGACCCTTATCTTCGCTCTCAGAAACGACCTGTCGAAGGTATATACCGTTGATCTTAAGAAAGTGTTCAAATAACCGACAACTATGAAGAAGTCTGTTCTATTCATTCTTGCTGCCGCGCTCCTTTGCCTGGCTTCCTGCACTCCCGAGAATGGAGTCAATCCCGACCTCCAAGGGGAAGCCGATGTGATGTTTGTCGGAAACATTGTCACAATGGACACGGAGAACCCCAGGGTCGAGGCAATGACTGTCAAAGACGGGAAAGTACAGTATGTGGGAACTCTTGATGAGGCAAGAAAATACTGTGGCGACAAGACAGATGTTAGGGAATATCCTAAGGCATACATCTATCCCGGATTCCTTGAGGGGCATCTTCACGGTATGGAGGTGGCCTCACGCTTTGACCAGGTCAACCTTGCGGCAATCGATGATGACCTCGAGACAACTATGGACGACTTTGTCGCTCTTATGGCGCAGGACGTGAAGGAGCACCCGGACAGGAAAATATACAAAGGCGCCGGATGGTCCGTGAAATTCAACGTTCTTCCGACTGCGGCTATGCTTGACGCCATCTGCCCCGACGTGCCTATGGTGCTTTCTTCGGTCGATGGTCACTCGATGTGGATTAATACCTGCGCCATCAAGAAGTACGGTGTCGATAAAAAAGAAAATATCGAGAAGTACGGCACAGACTGTATCCATATTGATGGCAACGGTTTCCCTACCGGATACATTTCAGAGAACGCTATGGAACTGGTGCGCCCCGCGCTCCTGCTCTCCAAGGAGGAGCTTAAGACCGCTCTTCTCAAATGGCAGGATATAGCGTTCTCCTATGGTATCACCGGTGTTGTGGAGGCGGCCATTACAACGGGCGGAGTCGAGAAGGATGCCTGGATGGAACTTGCGAAGGCAGGCCTCTGGAAACTCCGCACATACGCTATGGAATGTGTCCAGGACCCTATGCCGGACGAAAAGTTCTGGGGTGACCTCAACAAGGTTCTGGAACACCACAAGCAGTATCAGAATGAATATTTCCAGGTATATGGCGTGAAGATTTTCGTGGACGGAGTTGTGGAGGCCCACACCGCCTGGCTTCTCGAGCCGTATAACGACGATCCCACCTATTATGGAAAGAAGAGTTTCCCCGATCCCAACCGCATTGCCGAAGCTGTCGAGTTTGCCAATAAGAACGGGATGAACGTGCATTTCCACACCATCGGTGACGGGGCCATCCGTACTGCGGTTGAAGGAATAATCAAGGGTCAGCAGGCCGCTGGTGTCACCGATGCCAGGAACACTATGGCGCATCTTCAGATTATCAAACCGGAGGACATTAAGAAGATGGCTGACAACAACATCATTCCGGTCTGCGCTCCCCTGTGGTGTCCTATAGATCCTGAATACGTCAAGCACGAAATCGAGTACCTCGGCCAGGAAAGGGTGAATTCGGAGTACCGCGTCAAGTCCTTCTTCGACGCCGGCTGCAAGGTCAATTTCCACAGCGATTACCCTGTGTCTCCCAGCATCAGCATGCCTCTTACCATATACGCTGCCGTCAAACGTACTATTCCTTTTTATGGAGAAGCCGGTATACAAAATCCAACGGAGGCTGTGACGGTTCAGCAGGCTCTCGAGGCGATGACAGTCAATGTCGCCTGGCAGCTCAAGGAGGAGAATCGTCTGGGCCAGCTCAAGAACGGAATGATAGCCAACCTTTCTATCTTTGACGTGGACTTCCTCAATGCTCCGATTGAGGCTGTCCCAGATGCCAAGGTAATCGCAACCTACATTGATGGCAAACTGGTCTACGGAAAACCAAAAGAAAAGTAAAATAAAAAAGCGGTTCAACTGAACCGTTTTTTTTCGTCCGGATCTATTCCGTCACCGTCACTACAACTCCGCCGAGGATTTTTCTGGCAGTCCCTTCTCCGCTATCAACATACGCATAGACGATTTTCGTGCCGGCTTCAATCCCAGTTACCTCAACTGTCTTTGTGTCCTTGAAGACATCGGCAAAAACGCTCCCCGACTTTGCTCCCGGTTTTTCCGTATATCCCCAATCCATCTGATTTTCATTGACGGATGAACTGACGGAATAAGTGAATGTCTTCTTTTCGCCGACCTTGACGGTCAGTTCTGTAGGAGTACATTGTACGCTGCCGTCACCGATGACGAATTTTTCCTCTTTGGTGCACCCCGCTGCAACCAGCAGAAGAGCGGCAAATGCAAAAAACAATTTTCTCATAATATGAAATTTTTGTGGTTGTTCAAAGAAAAATCAACTTCTCTACACATATGAACACAACGAGTTGGTTAAATGCTCCTAATTATGTCTACGTTCACTAATACTTCGACAAACGTGAAGTGATGATATCCCAGAACCGTTCCTGATTGATTTGTAAAGGCACCCGGACGATTTGACGCGAGGATGATTGCGTTTCATAGACCTTTCCATATGTGGGCGAATCCGGGTTGTCATCGACATCAAGCCTCACATCCTTATATTCGGAGATAATGTCGGAATCGATTGCGATAGCCGCACTTATCAGATCCCAGACATACTGGGTTGCGGATGGATCTTCTTCAAACATCTGATAGGCGTAATTCCCCCTGAACAGTTTCTTGAGCTCTTCTGAATGAACTGACTGATAAACAGCCATAAACTGCTGCCGGTCCATCTTGACTGTATTGCATACATCAAGGCTCACTATTGTCTGTTTCGGGAACGGTGCCCTGAGACAAATCGCGGCCGCCTCCGGATCATACAGGAAATTCATCTCGGCATAGGGTGTAGTGTTGCCGTCGCACCAGACTGCACCTCCCATATAGATGATTTCCTTGGTTTCCGATGCAATTTCCGGGTGCGATACCAGTGCTTTCGCAATGTTCGTACAGGGGCCTATCGCAAGAATGGTCAATTGTCCCGGGGCAGAAAGAATCTGTCTGGCAATATACTCCGAGGCGTCTTCGGATGAAGGCCGGATTTCAGGCTTGCGGCCATATCTTTGCTCGTAGAAAGGGCTCCAGTCATTCACTGTCGGAAATGATAGGGCTCCGAGATACGACGCATCCTGTCCCGGATTGGCATCAACCTCTTTTTTGAAACTGTCCAGACGTTCCGGCCGCATCGGATATTGCGATCCGCCAATGTAAGTAAGATCCTTCCCTCCACACAATTCTCCTATCCGTATCCCATATGCCAACGCCTCCTGTGCCCAGACATTGCCCGTTACTGTGGTAAGGCCCTCGATTTCAATATCATCAGATCCGAGCAGTATCATAAATGCCACACCGTCATCAAATGCCTCCACCATATCGGAGTCGATAAGGACTGACTTCCTATTATCACCTAACTCGTCCTGCTGTAACTTCTGACAGCCCGGGAAAAGGAATATGACGACAATAAGGAGGGAAAGTATTCTGAAAGACTGTTTCATTAGACTATGGGAGCATGATTCAAACTGCACAAAGTTACAAAAGTTTTGTGATTGGATGAAAATATATAACTTTGAAACTTGATTATATCAACAATGACAACATATTGAAATGAATATGAAAAATACGTTACTTATTATTGTATTCTCACTCACTTTGCTAACTCTTGGTTCTTGCAGAAAGGATGAGCTTTCCGAGCAGAAAAAGACGTTCGAGAAAGTTAATATGATAATTGATACGGACATCGGGAACAGCACCGATGATCTTCTTGCTTTGCAGGCTGCATTCGCATTCCAATCCAAGGGATGGTGCGAGATAAAAGGTGTGATTTCCAGCAGGGGGACAGAACCGGTCCAAAGATTAGCCGACTGCCTGTTACATTACTATCATGCGGACAACATTCCGCTGGGAATAAACAGGAGCGACGAATCATTCTTTGAGATTGTACCTTATTATCAGTTGGCTGATGCCTTGGATGAAAAAGGAAGGCTTCTTATGGAAGGTACGGGGATACCTCTTTCCGAACGGCTGGACGGACCGGAACTGTATAGGAAGCTTCTGAGTGAGGCGCCTGATCATTCGATTACGATTGTCTGCATAGGATTTACTACCAATATCAGCGCCTTGCTGGGGAGCGGACCGGACAAATATTCGCCGCTCAATGGGGTTGAACTTGTACGGAACAAAGTGAAAGCGCTGCACCTTATGGGGTGCTGTTTCGGAAAGGTCAAACAACGGTACAGTACTGAATTGCTTGATGTAGAATACAATATTCTGGGCGACATCCCTGCCGCACGGGAATTGTTCGACAAATGGCCCGTTGAGATACACGTATTTCCGGTAGAAGGAGGGCTTTTGTTCCCCTCTGACCATGATGAGGTTCTGTCAGACTATAATTGGCAGCAGGATAACCCTATATATCAGGTATATTTCCGATATGATGAATGGATTACAGGAGATTTGGGACAATATTGGTGGGATCCGTTCGTCGTACTTCACTCGATGGAGAGCGAAGAATTATACAATTGTACCGGAAGCGGAACCATTTCGATAAACGAGGAAGGGCGCTCCATATTCACTGATGACCCTGATGGCAAACACTATATTATCGCTATTGCGCCACAGGATTACTATTTGTTTTATGAAAGCCTGAGGATGCTTTCCAAATTTAACCCAAATAGGGATGGGGGCTTCTCAATAGACCCTATTGAACAGTATCACAGGTAGTTTCCTCCCTGCTGCGAACCGTTGCAATGGCACTGACATCAGCTTTGTGGGTATCACGGCTATTGTGCCCGTCTCGTCACAGAAGTAGAATAAATCAGCTCTTGAGAATCTTAAACGCTTATGCCCGGACGGCTTGGGACAACATAGGTAAATATTCCTGCTCTCACAATAGAAAAGGTGCCAGACATACCTCAAAATGAGTTTGTCTGGCACCTTCATTTGATAGCATTATTAAGATATGTCATTAGTATCCATCTTGTTTCCCATAATGGAAACAGCTGACTACAAACAAACATCGTTCACGCGTTCTAATCAACTCAGTTGTGGTTTACACAAACACCCTTGCATCCAGTCCGGTAGACTTGCTAAACACCTGATTCGGTGATAGGAAGCCGTGTCTCTTCCTCGGTCTCTCGTTCAATTTGCGTTCCACTTCTTCGAGGAACTCCTGTGTGATGTTCGTGAAGTCGGAGCCCTTGGGAATGTACTGGCGAATGAGCCCGTTGGTGTTCTCATTGGCTCCGCGCTCCCAGGAGTGGTATGGCCTGGCGAAGAAGGATCCCACGTCTGTAGCTTCTGTAACTCTCTCGTGTTCAGCGTGAGGATATGCTGGGAGCGTGCAGCTCCGACAATCGTTTCAACCTCGTAATCGCCCACACGGTTCTTCCTGTCAACTATTTTCGGTCTTTCGGAGATATCGATTCTGTTCGGAATTGTGCCCCTTCTCTTTCTCAAGGCTCCGCGCTTCTTGTGCCGACGGCCACGATGACGCAGATGCTTGTACAGTTCGCCGCCGTGGGCCTTGTCCCACCATATATACTGATATATCGTCTCGTGCGATACCATCTTGATACCCTGCTTGCGGCATACTCCCACTATCTGCTCGGGACTGTAATCCATAAGAATCATCTCATCCACCTTCTTTCTGACATCTTCCTTGAATCTGCGTGGCAGATGGCGGCAACGCCATCGGTGGGCGGCCCTTTCCTGTGCTATCCTCGGCTTGTAACATCTGTATCTGCTATAGCCGTTTCTTTGAATCTCCCTCGTGATGGTTGACGGGTGGACGTGAAGATATTCGGCAATCTCCTTCTTTGAACATCCGGCCTCCAGTTTTGCAGCGATCTGATACCGCTGCCACTCTTTTAAATGCGTCATTTTTGAACCTGTTTTGCGGGCAGACCGCCCCGGTGTAAAGATTTATACTCAATATAAACCTTTATCTCACAGATTCTTCCTCAAAAATTGCGTTTAAAAGTTGAATCCGGCAACCATTATGGGAGGTCGAACGGGATCTTGTCAAAGGAGTTCGAAACGCTTTTATGCAGGCTGACTGACAATGGTCAGCAGTGTGCAAGCATGTTTGCCGAACTCGACAAGTCGAACCCCGACACCCATGAATATGTCAACCGAATACAGCAAGCAACAGGCAACGACCGCTACTTCTGCATGTTGAACTCTTACGCAACCATTACTGGAAGGAGCGCACCAACGCACCTTTAGAATACGACACAAAATCAACTCGCAAGGAATTCCTGTGTCTATGAAGTCTCCACTTTCAAGGGGTAAAGTGGTAAGCTAAAGACCCTACCTGACCTCCCCTTGAAAGTGGAGGTCAGGAGGGGTCTTCCTTATCTTCACACTTTTGGGGTCGAAGCTAGACACAGCGTTTCGCTGGTGAGCCCCCAAAATCTCACTTATTCCACATAAATACCTCCGAATTCTCCTCCATCTAAGGGTTTACCTTTCTCTATGGTACTAGTCATTATTAATCGACAAGCACAAATTTGATGCTCCTTTATTTGGGGCTTTATATATTCCTTTTTCATAATTTCATACCTTGAACGTTATACATTTTATTATCTTTCACAATAATAAGTTGACCATTGCGGAGGAACTTGCCATTGCGTATTGTGCGTTGTGAACCGTCAACCGACTCCAACTCTGTTGGGGTTTGGTCTGGTTTTGGCATATACGCACGGGCACGGCCGGGCGCAGGGGCAGGGGCATTATTCGGCACAAGGTCCGCTACTACATACGCACGATGAGCGTACAGCCCCACCCAACTTACTACAGGGCAAAGTTGGTTGTTATAGACCACATAGTTGCCATTTAGCACATTCGTTTCAGCCGCATTAATTTGTACGAATGTACCTTGTATCGGGTTGCCGCAACTTGCCGTAACAGGTTCGGCTTCCATTTGGTCGCCATATTTCACTTTGAGGTCGGACTTGGTGAAGCGGATGAGGTAGCCCTGACCGGCTTGGGGTTCGGTCACTGCGTCCAAGATGAACGATGTGGCGTCCTGACCGCTAACTGTCCAGAAAGTAGCACCGTCGATGGCGGTGATATCGCGCTCCAAGCAGATGGTGTTCCAGTTGCCTGCCGTGACATCGGTGCGAACAGTAACCCACATATCCTTGGTGGTTTTTACTACATTATGGATGTCGGTAATGGCTTGTACTTTCACATTGTCAATAGCGTCTTTACTTGTGGCTTCATTGATGGTTTGTTCAGCCGTATGTGCGATGTTGTCTATTTGGGCTTTCGCATCACTCTTGGCACTCTCATCCACACCTAATCCGTCTATCTCCTCTTTGGCATCATTGGCGGCATATTTTATCTCAGCAATAGCGGCTTGCAGTTGGTTATAATAATTCTGAACGTATGCCAATTGTTGATTAATTTTGTTAAGTGCATCGTTTTTAGCATCGTTGACTTGCTCTTCTGAATCAGCATTATTGATACTTGCCTCAGCCTCAGCTACGGCTTTATCAATCTCGTTTATTGCCGTCTCTTTGACTTGATGGGCAACTGCATATTCGAGTATACTATTCTTGTTATGCGTGGCAACATTCTTGATTTCAGCAATAGTTCCTTCCTTGAAACTGGCGATTGCGGCTTCGATAGCTGCTAAGGCTGCGTTAGTTGCCATGCGTATTGCACCGATGGCGTCATCTTTGGCATTATTGATAGCATTCATATCGGCAGCCTCATTAATAGTGTTTTTGGCAGCTGCTCTTGTATCCTCAAAAGCATAGGTAGCATCCGCCTTCGCCTGTTTTACATCCTCAATCTCAACAAAATCCGTTGCAGCTTCTGCGATTGAATTTTCTGCCTTATCGCTCTCTGCTTCGATATAAGCGATAGTGGCTGCGCGATAATCTACGAAATAACCGCCATACCACAATGTTGCGGTAGCCTCAGGTTTGACTCCTTTCCAATCAGCAGGCAACAGCAAGTCAGCCGGATTGCTCTGACTACCCACACCGGCGAAAGCGTTCTCGCCAATCGCCGTTACAGCATAGTCATTTCCCGAATAACTTACCGTAGCAGGAATGGTGAAGGAAAGGTCTTTATAATCATTGGCAATCACTTTGACGGTTTTGGGGTCATGAGAAGTAACCTCAAACTTCAAACCTTCTTCCACAAATGTAGGCATTGTGATGTCGAATTTCCAAGCCTCGGAGGTTATCCCCGTAACAGCGGCATAGATGTCTGTTTCCTCTATGTCGATATACACCTGATAGGTGCCTGGGGTGATGGGTTTAACCGTTTTGTCGTTGTTATAGTAAATGGTTATTTTGTCAGCAGGGGGCATTGTGTATTCGGGGTTGAGTTCCACGTTGACTCCTTTCTCCGTTTTGTCATACACCCAATCACCATCCTTGGTTACCGTGAAATCTGCTGCCGTCAGGGTGATTTTCTCAGCGGGAGCCGTACCAAACTCTGTCTCCACATTGCCGTTGGTGAGGTTGTAGGTCTTACCGCTAATCACGGGATTGTGGTCGGTAAAGGTCACTTCGGGATTATCGGCAAGCAGGTACCAGTCAATTGTCTGCCCTTGCACAAATTTGACGGCATTGATTTCTTCCGTCTGTGCCATTGCGCATAGTGCCATTAGGCACATTGCTAATGATAAAACCAAAGATTTTCTCATAATTGATTATTCTTGTTTTCCGTATGTTACTTTATCGGGGTTGATGAGGATGAGGGTTTTGTCGTCCTTGGTGATCGTCACCGTATGTCCCGTAGTGCCTTCGGGGTCGGTCGGCAGAGTGGCTTTCACAGCTTCTTCACCTGCGGTATAAGCCGCTTTAGCGGAAGCGATATTAGCGATAGCGAGGTTCTTAAGAGCATTAATCTCTGCTACAGTAGTAGCGGCATTGATAGCAGTTGTCGCATCGGTAGCGATGGCTTTTACATTGTCGTTATCTGTTTCTGCAATCTCAGCATTCACGGCTTCGATAGCAGCGGTCTTGGCATCAGGAAGAGGATCCTTAATCGTTACATATTGTTTGCCAGCCAACTTGTCTGCCAAGTCGTTGCCGTAATTCTCAATCACGGTTGTGGGAGGATAATTGCCATCGGCTTTTACTTGGAGAGATGTAGTCACGAAGATGTTCGAGATGGAACCTTCCATTCCTCCACCGATACCGGCAGCACCGCTTCCACCGACTGCCGTAATTGTACCGCCGTTGATGGTGATGTTGGAGCCGAAACCTTTATATCCTCCACCGGTACCGGCAGCCTGGTCTCCACCTTCTGCTACAATGTTACCTCCGTTGATGGTGATATTGGAGCCGGGATGCCCATCATCGCCACCGATGCCAGCAGCACCACCAGCACCTTTTGCTGCAAGTTTACCCATTTGGGCGCCTGTAGATTGGGCATAGATAGTCAGGGAGTTGCCTTGTCCCGAAACTGTAATGCCTTTCGTAGCTCGGAGTGATACATTATTGGCAAGGATAAGACGAACGTCGCCGTTGCAGGTAACTCTTTGGGAGAGTGTAACACCGTTGTCCACTACAAGCCAAGTGGTTTTACCAGCCGCTCCCCAAGTAGAGGAAAAAGAAGTAATTGGTGTAGCGTCCGCAGTTGCGTTTTTCCACTCCTTAATACCTTTGGTAACATCGGTAGGATTATTGTACACAGGGTCGAGGTAAGAAACCGTCTCAGCCCACAGACCTGCGCATAGCGTCAGGCACGCTAATGATAAAATCAAAGATTTTCTCATAATTGATTATTCTTGTTTTCCGTATGTAACTTTATCGGGGTTGATGAGGATGAGGGTTTTGTCGCCCTTGGTAATCG
>JAKSIV010000050.1 GCA_024398635.1 Bacteroidaceae bacterium
AGGGTGGCTCAACAACTACAACCGGCCGCCTGAATCACTTGCGAAACTTAAATTATGTATATAAGGGTGCTGATAGTATACAAGATAAGATTGTTTCATTTTCATTTGATGTAAAGAAAAAACTACTGATGGCCCAAACAATAAAATATGTCAATAAAATAGATGTTGTATATCCTAGTGTACAATTAACTGTTTTCAAGTATAATAGGATGGGTAAAGTCGCTAAAGTGAAATACTGTCAAAAAAATGGCGACAAAATCACATGTGATTATATTGATAAGGTTTCATATAAAGATAAAGATGTGATAGTCAGGAGGTTCTTTTTGCCATCATACAATAATAAAGGAAAAAAAGTGTTGATCCCAAGAAAAGAATACGAGTTATCTTTGTTGTCTACGATTGATGATGATAATCGTGTTTTATATCAAAAAGAAAAAAGATTTTCGAAAAGTGATACAGTAAATAAAAATTCAAGATATATATACGATGAATTTGGAAATTTGATAAGAACTGATTATTACTCGCAGGCAAATGCTAAAGAGTCATATTTATATAGTGATTATAATGAAATTAACTATGAAAATGGCAAAATCGCAGGTGTTATTCATTACAGAGAAACAATGTCTGGCATCAAGACGATAATGTATAGTGAAGAATATGTATATGAGTAATAGCATCCGATATAATTAGTATTTAGTAGTGGTTTTAGCGCGCGCATACGTGCGGACGTTCCGGGAATTATAACTAAATTCGCGGACAACTAATGTATTACTGTTATGAACAAGTTCAGCGACCTTATAGCAACGCGCCGCAGCATGCGCAAGTTCACCACTCAGAAACTCTCTGATGAGCAGAAGCAGACCATCCTGCGTGCTGCCCTGATTTCACCCACCGCCAAGAACAACCGCGGATGGGAGTTTGTGACCGTTGAGGATCCGGCTATGCTGGAGAAACTGTCCAAGTGCCGCGCCATGGGTTCCGGTTTCCTGGCCGAGGCAGTGTTTGCCGTTGTGGTGCTGGGTGACCCTACAAAGAGTGACTGCTGGATAGAGGACTGCTCCATTGCCGCAATCGATATGCAGTTGCAGGCCGAGGATCTGGGCCTGGGCAGTTGCTGGTGCCATATGCGCGGTAGGGCCGATGCAGACGGCAAGAGTACCAAGCAGACCCTGATGGAGCTGCTGGGCATACCTGAGCAGTATGAGCCAGAGTGCATTGTGGGTGTGGGCTACAAGAATATGGACCGCAAGCCTTACGAGGACGACAAGATAGAGTGGACCAAGGTTCACAAGGAGAAATTCTGAGCCGATGAGGATAGCGTTGATAGGATCGGGCCGTGTAGCCACTTGCATGGGACCGCAACTCAAGGCTGCGGGGCATACCATTGCTTGCGTCTATAGCCGCACTATGGCCAATGCTCTTGAACTGGCCGATGTTCTGGGCGCTCCCGCAACGGACTCTCTGGATAATCTGCCAGAGGCCGACGCCTATCTTACAATGCTAACCGATGACGCTCTTGTCCGATTGGCTCCTGCCATAGTGAAGGGTAGGGGGAACGCCCTGTTCCTGCACACTGCCGGCAGCATACCTATGGATATATGGAAAGATGCAGGAGCAAGCCGTTACGGAGTGCTCTATGCAATGCAGACATTCTCCAAGGGTGCTCAGATAGACTGGCCGCAGGTTCCGGTATTTGTGGAGGGCTGCAATGCAACCGAACTTGAGACAATAATACATCTGGCATCGGGCCTTTCAAAAAAAGTTTCGCCCTTGAGCTCAACCGGCCGCAAGAAACTGCATATTGCTGCTGTGTTTGCCTGCAATTTTGCCAACCGCATGTATGCCATAAGTGAGGACCTGCTGACCACGGAGGGAGTACCATTCAGTGTGATGCTGCCGCTGGTGCGTGAGACCGCCCGCAAGGTGGAGACCATGAGTCCGCTGGATGCCCAGACCGGACCAGCCGTTCGCGGTGACCGCAAGGTTATTGATGAGCATCTGGCGCTGCTCAAGGATTACCCCGAGTATGCCCAATTGTACAGACTGATTTCAACTGACATAAACAAGGACCTGAAATGATAAACTACGACCTTAACTCCATCCGCGCCCTGATATTTGATGTGGACGGCGTGCTGAGCAAACCCGTTATGAACCTCTCGCCCAGCGGCGATCCGGTACGTACCGTAAACGTAAAGGACGGCTATGCCATGCAACTGGCCGTAAAGATGGGACTGCACCTGTGCATCATAACCGGCGCCCGCGTGGAGGAGGTTCGCAAACGCTACGAGGGGCTGGGCATAAAGGATGTCTACATATGCTCAAGCATAAAGATAAATGACTTCAACGAGTTCAAGGCCAAGTACAACCTCAAGCCCGATGAGATACTCTATATGGGCGATGACATCCCCGACTGGCAGGTAATGAGCCAGTGCGGACTGCCCTGCTGTCCGGCCGATGCCTGCCCCGAGATTCAGGCGCTGTGCAAGTACGTATCGCCCTACAAAGGCGGTGAGGGCTGCGTGCGCGATGTGCTGGAGCATGTGCTCAAGGTACAGGGCAAGTGGATGAAGGATGAACACGCATTCGGCTGGTAAACAATGGAACTCCCCTACAAGATTATACTGGCATCAAACTCGCCCCGCCGCCGTGAACTTCTGGCCGGCCTGGGACTGGAATTTACCGTAAAGGTTATAAGCGGTATTGACGAGTCGTGGCCGCACAGTCTGAAAGGTGAGGACATCCCGCTCTACATATCGCGAGAGAAGGCCGCACCGTACAAATCACTCATCGGCCCCGATGAACTTGTAATTACGGCCGATACCATTGTCTATGTGGATGGTGAGGTGCTGGGCAAGCCCCGTGATAAGGCCGATGCAATACGTATGCTAAAGCTGATTTCGGGCCGATGGCATGAGGTGATAACCGGCGTTACGCTGATGACCGCCGCCAGGGAGCGCAGTTTTGCCGTTACCACCAGGGTGAGGTTCTGCAACCTTACGGACGATGAGATAAACCGCTACGTGGAGAGCGGCCTGCCTATGGATAAAGCCGGCGCCTACGGCATCCAGGAGTGGATAGGCTACGTAGGAGTGGAGGCTATAGAGGGCAGTTATTTCAATGTCGTGGGCCTTCCGGTCCAGCGGCTCTACCGCGAACTCATAAACTTTTGTAAAAACGAATAATCAATATCCTTAAACTTATGAAAGCTTTGAAACAATTACTGACCTTGGCGGCTATGCTGCCCGTTCTGGCATCTGCCCAGAACCCTATTATCAGCACCGTCTTTACACCTGATCCGGCACCGTTCGTGTACGGAGACAAGGTATATCTTTTTACAGATCATGATGAGGACGGCCGCAACCGTGACTTCAACATGAAGGACTGGATGGTGTTCAGCACCGAGGATATGGTCAACTGGACCTATCTGGGCACCCAGGTTACCACCGCAACATTCAAATGGGCCCGTCAGGGACAGCGTGCGTGGGCCTGCCAGGCCGTGGAGCGTAACGGCAAGTGGTACTGGTACGTATGCTGCAACAAAGCTACCGGCGGTGATGCTCTGGCAGTAGCCGTGGCCGATGACCCGCAGGGACCCTGGACCGATGCAATAGGCGGCCCGCTGGCTGAAGGATTCGGATTCATCGACCCAACCGTATTTATTGATGATGGCCGTGCTTATCTGTTCTGGGGCAACAAAGGCCTCTGGTACGGAGAACTTAACGATGATATGGTATCGTTCAAGAACGGCTGGCAGGAGGTTCCCGGCTATCATGATCCCGAGTGCTTTGGCGAGCTGCAGAGCAAGATGAACTGGGCCAAGGGCCAGAACGAGATGATGACCCAGTATGAGGAGGGTCCGTGGGTGATGAAACGCAATGGTACCTACTACATTTCATATCCCGCCGGCGGCGTGCCCGAGCATATGGCATACTCAACCGCTCCCACCATCAACGGCCCCTGGACATATCGCGGCCGCATAATGGATGAGGCAGAGAACAGCTTTACCATACATGGCGGAAACATCACATTCAAGGGTCGTGACTTTATGTTCTATCACAACGGCGGACTGCCCGGTGGCGGCGGCTACAACCGCAGCGCTTGCGTGGAGGAGTTCAAGTGGAACGAAGACGGCACATTCCCGTTCATGAAGTTTACCAAAGAGGGCGTTGTGACTCCGGTCAAGAACCTGGATCCCTACACTCGCGTAGAGGCCGAGACACAGGCAGAGTCCCGTGGACTCAAGGTAGACCGTCGTGCAGGCCGTGACCATTTTGTTACCGATATCGATGACGGAGACTGGATCCGCGTACGCTCGGTTGACTTTAAGGACTGCGGCCAAAAAGCCGTAGTGGTTGTGGTAGGCGAGCAGAAAGGCAAGGGAACCATAGAGTTCTACACTGACAATATGGATGGAGAGCCGTTCTGCAAGGTGCCCGTAAATACCGATAATGCCGGATTCCGCACCGCAGCATTCACATACCTGATTGATACCGATGTACAGGGCGTACACGATGTCTATCTCAAGTTCAGTTGCGAGACAGAGAAACCGTTTACCCTTGACTGGTGGCAGTTCAACGCCCATGCCAACATGCCGGTAGTCCAGACCAGATTCACAGCCGATCCGGCTCCCGTGGTAATCAATAACAAGGTGTATCTCTATACCACTCATGATGAGGATGGCGCCCGCGGATTCCAGATGTTTGACTGGCTGCTGTACACATCGGACGATATGGTCAACTGGCAGGATCACGGCCCTGTGGCATCACTTGATGATTTCAAGTATTATGACGGAAAGAACGGAGCCTGGGCAGAGCAGGTGGTCGAGGCTAACGGGTCATATTACATGTACTGTCCAATACACGGGCATGGCATCGGCGTATTGACATCGAATAATCCTTACGGTCCGTTTTTTGATCCGATAGGCGAGCCGCTGGTGTGGCAGAAAGAGCATTGGGATGATATCGATCCTACAGTGCTGATTGATGATGACGGCCAGGCATATATGTATTGGGGCAATCCCAATGTCTATTCGGTCAAACTGGGTAAGGATATGATTTCACTCGACGGACCTATAACCAAACATCCCAAGATTGAGGATTACCAGGAGGGCCCATGGATATGGAAGCATGACGGTCACTATTATCTGGCCTTTGCATCGACCTGCTGCCCCGAGGGCATAGCTTATGCCATGAGTGACGGTCCCGAGGGTCCCTGGGAGTATAAAGGCCATATCATGGACCATACCGTACGTACCCGTGGCAACCACCCTGGAATCATAGAATTCAACGGAAAGAGTTACGTGTTCGGCCTGAACTATGATATCATGCACCTTAAGACGTTCGCGCATGCCGAGCAGCGTTCGGTTTCGTTGGCTGAGATGCACTACAACGAGGACGGTTCCATACAGGAGGTTCCGTATTTCCTGGATAATGTCGTGGAGCAGGTCAAGCTTTTTGATCCCTATCGTCGCGGAAAGGACAATTATCCCCATTATGTGGAGGCTGAGACCATGGCATGGGGCTACGGACTCAAGACCAGTTACGTGGATGATGAATATGAGTATGACGATCAGGTGGGTTACCTGCCCAGGAATATGTATGTCCATGATATTGATGACGGCGAATATATCCTGGTCAAAGGTGTCGATTTCGGTCGTAAAGGAGCCAAGAAGATTCTGGCATCGGTAGGATCGGACGGCATAGGATGCATAGAGGTTCATTTGGACACTCCGGATGGTCCGGCTGCGGCTGTGATTACGGTAAATCCTACAGGCGGCAAGACTGATTTTACCACACTTTCCCGTCGTTTCAAACGCCGCATACGCGGTACTCATGACCTGTATCTTGTGTTTACCGGTGCCGGCAAGGACCTGTTCACCATTGACTGGTGGCGCATGAAATAATCTCCAGATGAGTCATAATCCGTTATTGCCGTTTCTGGTAGAGGGCAGGGTGGAGGCCGGTTGTGATGAGGCCGGACGCGGCTGCCTGGCCGGTCCTGTCTATGCCGCGGCGGTGATACTTCCACCGGGTTTCAGCAATCCGCTGTTGAATGACTCCAAACAGCTTACCGAGAAGCAGCGTTATGAACTGCGCCCAATCATTGAGCGTGAGGCGGTGGCGTGGGCCGTGGGCGTTGTCGACAATAAGGAGATAGACAGGATAAACATCCTGAAGGCATCATTCACTGCCATGCACAGGGCGATAGACCAGCTCAAGGTCAAGCCGGAGCATCTGCTCATTGACGGCAACCGTTTCATTCCGTATCCGGGAATTCCGCATACCACCATAGTCAAAGGTGACGGAAAGATGATGTCGATTGCGGCTGCATCCATCCTTGCCAAGACATACCGTGACGATTTCATGAACCGTATAGCCGATGAATATCCTCAGTATGACTGGCGCGGAAACAAGGGCTATCCTACTGCAAAGCATCGTGCGGCAATAAAGCAGTACGGAACGACTCCTTATCACAGGATGACTTTCAATCTATTGGGTGATGGACAGCTTTCCCTGGACCTTTTTTAGTAAAAATGTTGTACCTTTGCGGCCGATTATGATTTACTCGGCCAAAAAGTTTGTTTCGCTGTTGCTGCTTGCCGTTTTTGCGATTAACAGGGCAAGTGCATTCAACTATATAAAAACACAGTCTCCTGTTGCATTTGAATTTGATATCGACCCGTTTTTTGTTGATAATTCCATGAACCTGAGTCTGTCAGATTTATCCGTGACAGATGACGCTGAAAAAGGCGGGTTTAACAAAAGTGCGGCAATCGTTATCGGAACGGAGGCCGTGCTCATAACCGGAATAATGGCCTCGCTTTACTCGTCATGGTATTCAGGCACCGAGACAGGAGGATTCCATTTCTATAATGATAACGGAGAGTGGCTGCTTATGGATAAGTTCGGTCACGCCAGTTCGTGTTACAACTTTGCCAACATCGGTTTTGAGGCACTTACCATGACCGGATTGGATGAAAAACGCTCTCTGTTGTACGGTGCACCTCTGGGTATAACCATCATGACCATGGTTGAGATTTTTGACGGACTGTCAAGTAACTGGGGCTTCTCATGGGGTGATATGACTGCCAACATTTTGGGCACAGGCCTTTTTATGGGACAACAGGCTCTCTGGCACGAACAGCGCATAGCTCTTAAGTGCTCGTATCACTATTCGGGCAGCTCTAAATACAATGTATGCAATCCTGTCACCATGGAGAGGGATTACATAATGGGAAAGGATTGGCTTGACCGTCTTTATGAGGATTACAGCGGAATTACCATTTGGATGGCTTGTGACGTAAAGTCTCTTTTTATGAAGGAGACAAGCCGCTATCCGTCATGGCTGGGCTGGGCATTCGGCTACGGAGCAAAAGGAATGACCGGCGAATTCAATAACTACAGGCCGGTCGGACGTGTGGGTGATGACGGCAACTGGGGACGCGGATGGGAGTATGATCCGGTAAATGCTCCAGGCCAGTTGGCTTATATGCCCAATGACGCCCGTCAGCGCAGACTTTTCCTGGCTCCTGATATTGATATTTCACGGATACCGTGCAGAAACAAAACATTGAAGCACGTCCTGAGAGTGTTGAGTGGCATAAAACTCCCTACACCGGCACTGGAGTACCGTCCCGGAGAGAGCAGACTCTGCTGGAACTGGTTCTATTTTTGATACATTGGGGGCAGTCCCCCTTGTGCCAACACAAATAATTCATACCTTTATGCTCCATAACAGACAGGGATATGGAGATGAACATAAAAAGAGGACTTACTGTACTGGTCGGGTTGTTTCTGTGCCTGACATCATGCAAACAGACAGACGATTTGGAGCGGCAGGTTGACAGGCTGTACGACAGGATGCCGCAACAGGAGCGCATCGCTCAGCTCAAGAGTATGTATATGGATGTGCTTTTTGACGCCCAGGGTAAACTGGATACAGCTCAGTGCCGTAAACTTATTCCGTACGGTATAGGACATTTCTCACAGTTCGCGTTGCAGCAACCGCGTGATCCCAATGACCTGCGTGACCGTGTGGCAGCCTTACAGGAGTGGCTTATGAACAATACTCCCAACGGTATTCCGGCTCTGTTTCATGAGGAGGTCCTGTCAGGAATCAATACACTTGGCGCTACTGTCTATCCGCAGCAGATAGGGCAGGCGGGATCATTCAATCCGAAGCTGGCCGAACTCAAGACCCTTCAGACTTCAAGACTCATGCGTAAGATGGGCGGCATCCTGGCTCTTTCTCCCATGGTAGATGTGTGCCGTACGCCCAGTTTCAACCGTCTGGAGGAATCTTATGGCGAAGACGGCTATCTGAGTGCCGTGATGGGAACCGCATTCGTGCGTGGTCTTCAGCAAGGTGACCTGAAAAAGGGTGTAAGTGCCTGCTCAAAGCACTATCTGGGCTATGGCGGAGGTGGAGATGCTCCGGAAAAAGAACTGATGGAGGAGATACTCTTTCCTCATGAGGCTATAATACGTTTGGCCGGCGGTAAGGTGGTGATGCCGGGTTATCACGCTGTTCATGGTACCAACTGCGTTGCTAACGGTGAGATCCTTATGGATATCCTGCGTGACTATGTGGGTTTTGACGGAATGGTGGTGAGTGATTATTCCTCTATCAGTCAGATACCCGGTTTAAGCAGTTCGGTGGAAAAAGCAGCCCAGGCAATCAATAACGGAAATGATGTTGATTTTCCGGAAGGTAGAGATTACGATTATCTTCAGGAGGCCATAGACAAGGGACTGGTCAAACCTGAGGCTTTTGAGCGTGCAGTGAAGGATGTGCTGCGTCACAAGTTCCGCGCCGGACTCTTTGATGAGGATGCGTATCTGTACAGCAAGGAAAAGATAGAGCTTGACTCGCCCGAGGAGCGTAGGACAGCTTACGATATCGCCGCTCAGTCCATAGTGCTGCTTGAAAACAACGGTATCCTGCCATTGAAAGACGTCAGGAATATCCTGGTTACAGGTCCAAACGCCAACTCCATATGGGCTATGTGCGGTGATTACACTTATCCCGCAATGTCATACTTCTGGAAGAAGGTTGAGGATATTGCCGATCAGGATCAGCCTCACATAGTAAAGCTTCTGGAGGGAATGAATAACCGCAAGCCCTACGGAATGAACATAATGTACTCGCGCGGTTGTGACTGGACCGAGGAGCTTGAGACCAAATACCGTGAGGATGGCGATGAGCGTGCTTGGGATTGGTATATCCTGCACCGTATGGTTCAGTCGGGTGAGAAAGCCGATAAGAGGGAAGCTCTCCGCATGGCCCGTCAGGCCGATGTCATTATAGCTGCCATGGGCGAGAATGTGATGCTTTGCGGCGAGAACCGTGACCGAATGGGAATGCGTCTGCCCGGTAAGCAGGAGCAGTATGTGGAGGAGCTGATTAGGACCGGAAAGCCTGTTGTTCTGGTTATGTTCGGCGGTCGTGCACAGGTGGTGTCAGGTCTTGCCGAGCGGTGTGCTGCAGTCATTCAGGCCTGGTATCCGGGTGAGGAGGGTGGCCATGCCATTGCCGACATCCTATACGGTAACATTTCGCCGTCCGGCAAGTTATCGGTGAGCTATCCCAATACAGAGTTATACGAGCCTATCTGCTACAACCGTTCGGTAAATAAGGATCCGCGTGTACAGTGGCCTTTCGGCTACGGTTTGAGCTACACTACGTTTGAGTATGGCTATCTCAGGGTTGAAGATGTCAAGATGACAGATGAGTCGTTTAACCTCTCCTTCGAGATAAAGAACAAAGGTTCTGTAGTTGCTGATGAGGTTGCTCAGATATATATTTCGCCTACCAGCGATAGCCAGAACATCCGTCCCATACAGTTGCAGGGGTTTGAACGTGTTACACTTGAGCCGGGTGAGAGCAGGACTGTTCAGGTAAAACTTTATACGGAACAGTTCGGCTATTACAGCAATGACGGTCAGCGTCAGTGGAATATCGTACCAGGCAAGTATATTATCAGGGTAGGAAGCTCTTCGACTGACATAAGACTTCAGGAGACGGTTTACATTGGCGGTGATACGGTCTGTAAGCCGCGTAGAGATTATTATTTTTCTGAAAGTTCTGTACTCTATGAAGAGGATAATCATTAATGTTGCTGTTCCGTTGCTGTTGTTGTTTGCCTGTGATAAGGATAACCGTATATCCCAGGATGAATAT
>JAKSIV010000051.1 GCA_024398635.1 Bacteroidaceae bacterium
TTTTTTGTGTTAGAAATGAATGCGGAGACCGAGGCTTAGGTTGAAGGTCAGGGGATGGTCTTTGTAGATGGTGGAGAGGGTGCTCCCGTCATTGAGACCATATCTCATATCCAATCTTCAAGGGTATGCCGATGTAATTGAGACTTTGGATTTCCCTATCGCTTACACCGTTTCGGGTTGTAGTGATGTCGGATATCAGACGCGTGTAGGCAAGGCCCGCCTCAAGACTCCATCGGTCATCAATCCTGTATCGCAGCGACAATCCGAATCGCAGGGGCTGACGGTGATGTACTTCCATGTCCGGCGCGGTATTACGGTCGGTCGTGTAAGGGTTGCCGTTCCGATTGTCGGGATCCGTGATACCCATAGGTCTCATGTACGGTTGGCTTGTCGGCCTGCCAGGTGGTTTTCTCCTGAACTTGAGGAGCAGTTTCGGCCTCGGGCTCATCAACCTCGGGTTCATCCACTGCCATTGCAATTTCTTTATGCACAGGCTCTACGGCAGGCTGTTGCATCTGTGCTGCCGGCTCAACCTTACTAAATCCCGTAATAAAGAAATCTTGCACTATAGAATGTTAAAAAAGAACTTTATCTTTGCATTTACCATTTTCAACAGAAGGCATCGATGGAGCAGAAAGTGATACTCATTACCGGGGCCAGCAGCGGGATAGGATATGATACCGCCATACGTCTGGCCGGACAGGGCCATAAGGTATATGGTGCTGCCCGTAGAGTGGAGCTTGTCGAGAGGCTTCGCGAGAGGGGAGTCATACCCATCAGGATGGATGTGACCGATGAGATATCAATGATTGACGGTGTCAACGGCATCATCGATACCGAGGGCCGGATTGATGTTCTGATCAACAATGCCGGATACGGTTATTTGGGTGCTGTTGAGAATGTATCCATCGCCGAGGCCAAGCGTCAGCTTGAGGTGAACCTTTTCGGGCTTGCCCGGCTTACGCAGCTGGTCCTGCCGTTCATGCGCAAGCAGCATTCGGGAAGGATTATCAATACTTCATCGGTTGCCGGTAAGGCGGTAATCATGTTCGGCGGATGGTACAACGTCTCAAAATACTCCGTCGAGGCGTTCAGCGATGCGCTCCGAATGGAGGTCAAGCCGTTCGGGATAGATGTGAGCATCATCGAGCCGGGCGGAATCAAGACCGATTGGGGCATCATCGCTGCAAATAATCTTGATACATCGACAATCGATACCGCATATGAGAATATGGGATATAAGATGGCCAGCCTGCTTAAACTGGGCTACACGTCCAACCTTCTTTCAAATCCCAGGAAGGTGGCCAAGGCCATAACGAGGGCAGTCAACGCCCGTCGGCCCAGAGTCCGTTACCGTTTGGGTGCCGGATCGGGGCTGATAGTATTCTTCCATGCGATTCTGCCTGCCCGCTGGTGGGATGCAATCATGCGTAAAATAGCATCATAAGTATATATTAATATGGATTTGATCAAGAGATTTATCGGCTATACGGCTGTTGATACACAGTCCGATGAGAATTCCCAGAGTGTTCCTTCAACTGAGAAACAGAAAAATCTGGCACGTCTGCTCAAGGACGAGTTGCAGGGTATGGGACTTGAGGAGGTATTTATGGACGACATGGGTTACGTCTATGCCACGCTTCCCGCAAATACGGACAAGAAAGTTCCTACCATAGGTTTCATTTCTCACATGGACACCAGTCCTTCATTGAGCGGAAAGGATGTCAAGCCCCGCATCGTTGAGAAATATGACGGTGGCGACATCATCCTCAACAAGGAGCAGAACATAGTTCTTTCACCGAGCCTCTTCCCCGAGCTGCTTGCACATAAGGGTGAAGACCTGATCGTGACCGACGGCACGACCCTTCTGGGTGCCGATGACAAAGCCGGAATTGCCGAGATAATCACGGCTGTGGAGTATCTGCAGCAGCATCCCGAGATCAAGCACGGCAAGGTACGTGTGGGCTTCAATCCCGACGAGGAGATAGGTATGGGTGCCGCACATTTTGATGTGGAGCGCTTTGGCTGTGAGTTCGGTTACACCGTAGACGGTGGCGAGGTAGGAGAGATGGAGTATGAGAACTTCAACGCCGCAAAGGCCGTGTTCAAGATACAGGGACTTGAGGTTCATCCCGGATATGCCAAGGGCAAGATGGTCAATGCATCGCTGCTGGCTACCGAGCTGATAGGGATGTTCCCTGCAAACGAGACCCCGGGCACAACCTGCGGCTATGAGGGATTCTATCATCTGGTAGGCCTTTCAGGTGAGGTTGACCATGCATCGGCCACCTTTATTATACGTGATCATGACCGTGCAAAGTTTGAGGCCCGCAAGGCGTTTGCCAAGAGCGTGGCCGATAAGATGAACGCCAAATACGGCAAGGATACCGTCGTTGCCGAGGTGAGTGACCAGTACTACAACATGAAGGAGCAGATAGACAAGGTTCCGTTCGTGGTGGATATTGCTTGCGATGCAATGAAACTGGCCGGTGTCAATCCGGTCAAGGTGCCTATCCGCGGCGGTACAGACGGTGCCCAGCTCTCATTCAAGGGTCTGCCTTGTCCCAATCTCTTTGCGGGCGGCATGAATTTCCACGGCCGTTATGAGTGGGTTCCCATCCAGAGCATGGAGAAAGCCATGATGACGGTGGTCCGTATCATCGAATTGGTCGGGAAACGCGACTGGTGAGAAAAAGTACCACTTGGTACCACTTGGGGTCTGTCCCCTTTTGGCTCTTTTTGCGAAGAGCCAAAAGGGGACAGACCCCAAGTGGTACTTTTTCACTCGTCAAAGTCGAATTCTTCGGGGAGATCGAAGGGGGCGTCGGAGAGGAAGTCTTCCATATCGCGGCGATCCTTCTTGGTGGGGCGGCCCAGACCGGCGGCTCGCTTTACGAATCCGCCTATGCGATTCATCTCGAGCAGGTCATACTGGTCCTGCGGGGTGATGTTCTCCATCATCTGCGGGACAAGCTTTGCGCCGACACGGTTCTCAATAGCCTGGAGAACCTTGAAAGTGTATGTTACGGGTGCTTTGCGGACCGATACGGTGTCACCCTCCTTTACCGTCTTGGACGGCTTGGCCTGAACGCCGTTGATGGTCACGCGGCCCTTCTTGCAGGCCTCCGATGCAATGGTGCGTGTCTTGAAGATACGCACGGACCAGAGCCACTTGTCAAGGCGAGCTTCCATTTTACTTGTTGTTGAACTTGCACATGGTGTCATCGATACCGGCGAGGCAGAAGTTCCTGACGGCCTCAACCGCAACAGGAATGCGCTCATCGAGTATCTTGCGCTCATCGTCACTGAAAGGATCCAGCACGAACTTTATCTGCGCACCCATGGGGAAATCATTTCCGATGCCGAACCTGAGGCGGCTGAACTGCTCGGAGCAGAGCACCTGGATGATGTTGCCTATGCCGTTGTGTCCGCCGCCGCTGCCTTGCTTGCGCAGACGAATCTTGCCAAGGGGCAGGGCCAGGTCATCGGCCACGACAAGAAGGTTCTCAGGGGAGATGTTCTCCTTGTTCATCCAGTAGCGGACTGCGTTTCCGCTCAGGTTCATGAATGTAGTGGGTTTTAGGAGCACAAGCTCACGGTTCTTGATGCGCATGTTTGCCACGAAACCGTATCGCTTGTCCTCAAAAACAGTATTGGACGCCTTTGCGAGGGCGTCCAATACCATAAATCCTATGTTGTGGCGGGTATCTTGGTATTCGTCGCCCGGATTACCCAGCCCCACAATCAGATACTTCATACTTATTATTCAGCGGCGGGAGCCTCAGTAGCAGCCTCCTCAGTAGCCTCAGCGGCAGCAGCAGAACGTGTTGACATAACTGTGCAGATCACAGCCTCCTTGGGGCTTGTGAACTGGATGCCCTCAACCTGCAGGTCACCAACCTTGAATGACTTACCGATGGTAAGAGGTGTAACGTCAATTTCAATCTTCTCAGGAATTGCGGTGTAGAGAGCCTTGGCCTTTACGCGGCGCAGGATCTGCTCCAGCTTACCACCAGCCTTGACACCGGCTGCCAGACCGTTAAGCTTAACGGGAACTGCCATAACGATGGGCTTCTTGGGATCTACCTGATAGAAGTCAATGTGAAGGATGTTGTCCTTTACGGGGTGGAACTGGATCTCACGCATAACTGCCAGAACGGTTGTGCCGTCAATGGTCAGGTTAACTGAGAAAATATCGGGTGAATATACAAGCTTGCGAACCTCCTCGAAAGTTGCGGTGAAAGCCTTTGCTACGGGAAGACCCTTCTCGTCGCGCTCTACACCGTAGAGGTTGCAAGGAATAAGATTCTGCTTACGGAGTGCCTTGGCACCTTTCTTACCGAACTCGTTGCGGGCTGTGCCCTTTACGTCAATTGATTTCATTTTAAAACGTGTTACTCTAAATTGTTATTACTCAATTCACCATCACACAAAACACTACCTTTTGGGGTAGGCTTTACGTAAAAGCGCCGCAAAGGTATGAAAAAAATTGAGAATTTAGAATTTAGAATTGAAAATTAATACCAAAAACCTGCGTGAACTGACAAATAACACACCGGATAGTAATTCTCAATTCTCAATTTTCAATTAACTAAAATTCGATTTTGAAGTCGTCTGAGGATTTGTCGTCAGCGTCCTCTTGTGCGGGAGCCTCAGGTGCGGGAGCGTCCTTCTCGGCCTCATGGATGAATTTGATTGTCTTGGTCAGGCCGTCTATGAAATTGCCGAAATCCTCACGGTAGAGGAAAATCTTGTGCTTCTCAAAGCTAACCTGCTGGTCTTCACCTTCTCCGCTCACGATTTTCTTGCTCTCGGTGATGGACAGATACATCTCATCCTTGCGTGTCTTACGCACATCCATGTAGTAGATGCGCTTGCCGGCTTTGATTGCGTGAGAGAATATCACATCTTTCTCAATCTCATCGGCAGTCTTCTTCCTGAACTCCTCCATAACGCATTCAATCTATAAATTTCTACAAATATGGTAAAATGATTCTATCTGACCAAGAAATAGGGGCCCGAAATGGAGTTGATGAGCAAAAAATTTGTACTTTTGCGGACCGGATTAACGGTTTGGACACAATGATCAACAGAGTTCTCATCAGACTGAAAGTAGTTCAGGTAATCTACGCATACTACCAGAACGGCGGGCAGAAGACTGCCGATGCCGACCGTGAGCTCGCCCAGAGCATTGACAGTGCGTACTCTCTTTACAAAACCCTCTTGTTTATTCCAGTCGCTTGGGCCCGCCAGATACGCAAATCTGTTTCCAAGCAGCAGCGCATGAACGCTCCTCATATCTCACACAAGGAGATTCTTTTGGCCGAAAACCGTTTCCTGCAGCAGATGGAGAGCAACGTGGAGCTCGATGCATACATCCAGAGCAACGATATGGACTGGCTGTTCGAGTCAGACTGGCTCAGTGACACCTGCTCAAAGATACTGGAGTCCGATGCAATGGAGGAGTACGTAGAGGCCGGCAAGTTTGATTTTGAGTCCGATAAGGAGCTGGTCCGCAAGCTCTACAAGGAGTTTATCGAGAACAGCGATGACCTGGATACTCTGCTTGAGGAACAGAACATATACTGGAACGGTGACAAGGAACTTATAGACTCGTTCGTCATCAAGACCATCAAGGGATTTGAGGACGGTAAGGCCGGCAATCAGCCGCTCAAGACCGAATTCAAGGATGATGAGGACCGTCAGTTTGCAATAGACCTGCTGCATCATGGCCTTGACGCTGCAAAAGAGCGTGAGGAGGTTGTGGCGGCCAACTGCCGTCGCTGGGATCCCAGCCGTCTGGCATTCCTGGATGTGATAATCATTCAGGTGGCCATGGCCGAGATGCTCCATTTCCCGCAGATACCGCTCAAGGTCACCATCAACGAGTATGTGGAGCTGGCCAAATCGCTCAGCACACCTGCCAGCGGCAGTTTCGTGAACGGCATGCTGGACACCATTGTAAAGGACCTGTCGGCACAGGGCCGTCTCAACAAGGAATTATAAACTAAAAAACAGATAGACAATTATGGCAAACATGCTTTTACTCAACCCCTTCCAGATGACATATCAGGAGGTGAACGTACAGCACACAGTGAACTTTATCCAGGATGTAAACCTTGATGCTCCCGCATCATCCGCAGAGGGTGGTCAGGCTCAGGGCGGCGGCCTTTTCGGCAATCCCATCATCCTGCTGCTCGTTATGCTGGCTCTCCTTATGATATTCATGCGTCCCCGTCAGGACAAGGAGGGTGAAAAGTTCCGCAATGCACTGCAGAAGGATCAGGACGTAGTTACCAGCTCAGGTATTTTCGGCAAGATCAAGGATATGGATGAGGTATCTGTAACTCTTGAGATTGCTCAGGGTATGAAGATCAAGGTTGACAAGCGTTATGTCAACCCCGTTCCCACACCTCAGCCGGCCAAGCCCGAGAAGCCTTCACGCCGCAAGAAGCAGGATCCCAGCAAGGACGAGAAAGCAAAAGCTTAAAGACTGATACGCATGCGGGAGCAAGGAAAACCCAAATCCCGATTTGCAAAACTATTCAGAAAAATCGGAGATTCCCTTCTGAAACTGTTCAGAGGGGATTTTCCGGTTTTCCTGCTTTTTCTGGCCATCACTTTTTTCTTATGGTGGTCACAGACTATGAGCCAGAGTTACCAGACGGTAATGAAGGTTCCCGTGCAGGTTAAGGACGTGCCTGATGATGTCCGGGTCACGGTGCCTACGGCCCGATACATAAGCGTCTCTTTGAGCGGAAAGGGCTCGGCGCTGCGTAAATCGGGCAGGCGAGGGAGCCGTCACGTGATAGAGATAGACAATGACGCGTTCAATATGCTGCAGGGACGTGCCTCGCTGTCGACTCAGCGGCTCAGGGATTCCATTTCGGCACTTCTGCCTTCATCGGTAACTATAAGATCCGTATCGCCGGACTCACTGGTCTATCAGTATGCCATGCAGCACAGCGTAATGCTGCCGGTGGAAATTGAGGGCACGACCGAGAGTCAGGACCAGTTTTTCCTGGAGAGGATAGAATTCAAACCGGACAGCGTTCGGGCCAAGATACTGCTTTCGGATACCGCATCGCATCGTGCTGTGGTTGAGGCCGGTACGATCGTGCTGGCATCGGATACCATAGTCCGTACCATGCCGCTGAGACATGCGCCGGGCGTAATATTCAGCACTGATGAGGTTGAGATGACCGTCATTGCGCAGCAATATACCGAGAAGAGTCTTGAGGTCCCGATCAAGGGTGTCAATTTCCCGGATTACCTGTCGCTCAAGTCATTCCCTTCAAAGGCTGTCGTGGTTGTCTGGGTAAAGATGTCTGAATATGACAAGGTCACTGCTTCTGATTTTCAAGTGGTTGTTGATTACAACGATATAGCTGGCAGCGATGCCTCCAAGGTTCGTGTGCGCATATATTCCCAGCCTGCTAACGTGCGCAACGTGCGTCTGCAGACGCGTACCGTCGATTATCTGATGGAAACCAAGGTGTACTGACATGAAGATAATCGGCATGACAGGCGGAATGGGGTGCGGCAAGAGCTATGTGTCGGCCAAGATGCAGTTGCGCGGCATTCCCGTCTATGACTGTGATTCGCGTGCCAAACTGATTACCGCAACGGACCCTGTACTGAAACTCGAACTTACACGTCTGGTAGGCCCGACGCTGTACTGCCCGTGCGGTTGCGGCGTGATGCAGAAGGAGGTCCTGGCCAAGTTCATATTCGGTAATCCTGAGAATATGGCCAAGGTAAATGCCATAATCCACCCGCGTGTCAAGGAGGATTTCAGGAAGTGGGCCGATGAACGTAAAGGTAAGGATTTTTGCATCATGGAATCGGCAATCCTCTTTGAGTCGGGTTTTGACTCCGAGGTTGATTTCAGGGTGTGCGTGGATGCTCCTTTGGAGCTGCGTTTACAGCGTTGTATCAAGCGTGACAGTACCACCAGAGAGGCTGTCCTGAAGCGCATTGAAAGCCAGATGCCCCAGGCTGAAAAGTGCAGCCGTGCGGACTTTGTGATAGTGAATGACGATGTGGCTGCGCTTGAGCCGCAGATTGATGCACTGATTGAGAAATGTAAGAAAACATTAAATAACAAATAACATTATGCTGAACGAAATTCTGACTATTTCAGGCAAGCCGAGCCTGTATAAGCTGCTCACCCGCGGACGCGGTGCGCTTATTGTAGAGAACATTGACGAGACCAAGAAGCGTTTCCCCATCCAGGGAACCGATAAGGTGGTTTCATTGGGTGACATTTCCATTTTTACCGATGAGAAGGAGATGCCGCTGCGTGAGGTGTTCCAGGCTATAGAAAATAAGCTTGGCAAGAAGGAGATTGAGTTTGACTGGCGTAAGGCTTCGAATCCTGAGCTGATCAAGTTCTTTGCAGGCATCGTTCCCGATTTTGACCGTGACCGTGTATATCCCAGCCATATCAAGAAAATCGCGGGGTGGTACGATCTGCTCGTAAAGTACGGCGAGAATGATTTCTCTGAGCCCAAGGCCGAAGAAGCTCCTGCAGAAGAAACAAAATAACACGAGTACCCAAGAACTATAGAGCCTACGGTTTTCCGTGGGCTCTTTTTT
>JAKSIV010000052.1 GCA_024398635.1 Bacteroidaceae bacterium
TCAACCTTGATGTCGTGGTTGAACTGGCCATGAACTGAATCATACTTCAGCATGTAAGCCAGATAATCGGGATCCAGCAGATCATTGATACCTACGACCTGAATGTCGTTACGGAAGTTCTCAACAGCAGCACGGAAAACCATGCGACCGATACGGCCAAAACCGTTAATACCGAGTTTGATCATTTTGTTTGATTTAGGTTGTTTATTATATCAGAAATTCTCTTTCTTCTTAAAAACGGCGCAAAATTAAGAAATTCTTTTTACTTTCGCGCACAATTACGAAAGTAATAAGGTTAAAACAGTTTAAGAATATAAGGAATAGAAATATGGGCTTTTTCAGCAAACTATTCGGAAAGAAAAAAGACGAGGTGGAAAACGTCGGTGGAATGGAGGACTTTATGACTCTGATCCGCGTATATCTCCAGGCAGAGATAGCCGGTAACTTGGGAATAACCAACATCAACATGCTCCCCGACCTTGCCACATTCAAACGCGGTCTCAAGATACAGACCCAGGGTAACAAGCTTGGCGTGGCCGAAAAGACCCGCTGCAAGAAGATGATGGGACAGATGTACGGCATATCTGACGGATTTTTCAAGGAGATTGACACCTGCATCCGCAAGAACTGCCGCAACGTGAACATGCTTCAGCCGTTCATGTTCCAGTTCCAGGGTTTCAGCTCTGACCTGATGATGCAGGTAGGAACCATACTCAAGTGGAAATTCCGTGTACCCTCTTTCTTGCGCAACGCCCTGCGCACCATGACTGAGGATGCAGTACACAAGATCATGACCAACAACTCCTGGAAGGATGAGGCCAGCTACAAGACTGTATTCAGCATCCGTCAATACCAGCAGCATCTGGGATTCAGCGAAAGCTGGATGACCGAGTATGCATTCAACACCCTGATGCTGGCCAAGAAGGAGCCTCGCAAGAAAGAGGATCTGGAGGCAGCGAGAGAGATGCTCAAAAACAGATAAAAAACAAGCCATTCCATTGGCTGTTTTTGTATTTATTGACTATATTTGTACTTCAAATACTGATATTGTAGTCAGATTATGACTGAGGACGATTCCAGACTGATAGAGCAATTCGAGGGGAAAATCAGGAAACTGGTTGACCTTTACGATACAGTCAAGTGTACCAACTCCCAGCTCCAAAGCCAGATTGAGGCCAAGGACGAGGAGATAATGCAGTTGAAGCAGGAACTGGCCGGCATGAAGGAGTCATATCAGAATTTGAAACGGTCTAAAGTGCTTGAAGTTTCGGGTCACGATATCGATGACACCAAACGCAGGGTATCAGGACTGGTGCGCGAGATAGACCATTGCATTAAGCTTTTAAACGTGTAACCTATGGCAGAGGCAATGGATGATTTGTTTGAAATCAAACTGATGGTAGGCGGAACATACTACCCTCTCACCATCCGCAGAAAGGATGAGAGGCTGTACCGTGAAGCTGCCAGACGCATCAACGATAAACTCAACCGTTACCGCGAGCATTTCCCGCAGTTGAGTGAAGAGAAATACTACGTGATGGCCGCCGTGCATATCGCAATGGTGAACGTCATGTTGGAGGACTTCAATGATACGGCTCCGTATAAAGAGAAGATACAGCAGATGGACAAGGAGCTTGACTCCATCCTGAACGGCATTGCTGCAAATCCGCAAGCGGAGTAGATTCCAGACAATATCAAGAGGTTTACGCGCACTTTCCTGTCAGAAGGGTGGTCTCCCAACCCTTCCGTAGCAGGTCAGTGCGTATTATATATACTAATAAAAGGGAGATAGACTATGTTATACATCATCACAGGATTGGTTGGACTCCTGGTTGGCGCAGTGATTGCGTACATCCTTTCCAACAGCAGATTAAATAAGAAAGTCCAGAATCGTCTGGAAGAGGCAGAGAATCAGGCAGAAGCCATCAAGCGTGACAAACTGCTTGAAGTAAAGGAGAAATTCCTGAATAAAAAGGCAGAATTGGAGAAAGAGGTCCAGATCCGCGACCAGAAACTCCAGCAGAACGAGAACCGTCTGCGTCAGAAAGAGATGCAGCTCAATCAGCGCCAGGGTGACCTGCAGCGCAAACATCAGGAGGCCGATACCGTACGCGAGAACCTTGAGAACCAGATGTCCCTCATCGAGAGCAAGAAGGAGGAACTTGAGAAACTCCAGATGCAGGAGCGTGAGAAACTTGAGGTAATCAGCGGTCTCTCAGCCGAGGATGCCAAGGGCCGTCTGATAGAATCACTCAAGGAAGAGGCCAAGACCGAGGCCGCATCCTACATCAACGAAATCATGGATGACGCCAAGATGACCGCATCAAAGGAGGCCAAGAAGATTGTCATCCAGACCATACAGCGTATCGGAACCGAGACCGCAATTGAGAATTCAGTTACGGTATTCCATATCGAGAACGACGAGATGAAGGGCCGAATCATCGGACGCGAAGGACGTAACATCCGCGCCATCGAGGCCGCCTGCGGCGTTGAAATCGTAGTCGATGACACCCCTGAGGCTATCGTAATATCAGCCTTTGATCCCGTTCGCCGTGAGATTGCCCGTCTGGCCCTGCACCAGCTGGTAGCCGACGGCCGTATCCACCCCGCTCGTATCGAGGAGGTTGTGGCAAAGGTTCAGAAACAGGTTGAGGATGAGATCATCGAGACCGGTAAGCGCACCACCATTGACCTTGGCATACACGGTCTGCATCCCGAGCTTATCCGTCTTATCGGTAAGATGAAATACCGTTCATCATACGGTCAGAACCTTCTGCAGCACGCACGTGAGACCGCAAATCTCTGCGCCGTAATGGCCGCCGAGCTTGGCCTCAACCCCAAGAAGGCAAAACGCGCCGGCCTGCTCCACGATATAGGTAAGGTACCCGATGAGGAGACCGAGATGGCACACGCCGAGTACGGTATGCACCTTGCAGAGAAGTTCAAGGAGAAACCCGATATCTGCAACGCCATCGGTGCTCACCACGAGGAGATTGAGATGACCAGCCTGATTGCTCCTATCGTTCAGATATGCGATGCCATTTCAGGTGCACGTCCCGGTGCCCGCCGTGAGATTGTCGAGGCATACATCAAGCGTCTCAATGACCTTGAGAAGATCGCCCTCTCCTATCCCGGTGTCACCAAGACCTACGCCATCCAGGCCGGTCGTGAGCTCCGCGTCATAGTAGGTGCCGATAAGATTGACGACAAACAGACAGAGCAGCTCTCTGCAGAGATAGCACAGAAGATTCAGAACGAAATGACCTATCCCGGTCAGGTAAAGATCACTGTAATCCGCGAGACACGCGCCGTCAACTACGCAAGATAAATAATATGAAAGGCTTGAAGCGATTGTTGTTACTGACAATTGTGGTAATGCCTCAAACAATTGTCAGAGCCGGTTCGGAAGAGCCGGCTTTGGTCATTAACGAGGTAATGACGGCCAACATAGACATGTTTCTGGACCCGTCATTCAACTACGGTAACTGGATTGAGCTCTACAACACGACCCATCAGGATATCGACATAAGCGGATGGTACTTGAGCAACGATTTCACCGACACCCGACAATGTCCTTTAGGCAACCGTGCAAGAGTCGTGAAAGCCGACAGTATGCTGACGCTTTGGTTCGGCCACGTCGATGACTACTGCCCCGACCAGATTGACTTTGACCTGAAATATGACGGAGGCGTAGTCCTGTTGTCCGATGACAACGGCAATCCCGTATGTAAGGTTGGATATGACGTCATCCCCGCCCGAATATCGTATGCCCGTAAGACCGATGGCGGCAATGAATGGGGAATGACCGGTTACCCCACCCCCGGCAAGACCAACTCGACCAGTAAGTTTGCCGTCGAGCAGCTCGCCGCACCGGTCGTAAACGTTGACTCCAAGCTGTTTACGGACCAGTTCTATTTCAACGTCACCATACCGGAAGGCGCCACACTGTACTATACAAAAGACGGATCGACTCCGACTGACGACAATCCCAACAAAAAGACAAGCAGCGGCAGCCACACGGTAAGCGACACCAAGGTATACCGATTCCGCCTCTATAAGGAAGGAATGCTCCCAAGCCCGGTTACCACCCGTTCATATATCCGTACCACAAACGACTACGGCGTACCGGTCGTATCGATCGTCACAGCCAATGACAATCTCTACAGCACCGAATACGGATTATGGGAAAAAGGCCCGCACGGCAAAGCCGGTAACGGACAGACTGACCTCTGCAACTGGAACCGTGACTGGGACCGCCCCGTCAACATAGAGGTAATTGACGTGAACGGCAAAATGGTAATCAACCAGGAGGCCGAGATCACCCCTTCGGGACGTTACAGCCGCGCATACAACCCGCACCCGTTCAAGGTCAAGGCAAAGAAGAGATACGGCTACGACAATTATTTTGCCTTTACGCCATTCCCCGACAAACCCTATAACAAGTATCAGTCCATCAAACTCAGAGGCGGCGGCAACAACTTCAAGGCAAGACTTAAGGATGCAGCCCTTCAGCAGATAATGATACGCTCCGGATGGGACATCGACTGTCAGTCATACCAGCCCGTTCATCATTACGTCAACGGAGTGTATAAAGGCGTCATCAATTTCCGCGAACCCAACAACAAGGATTTTGCCTACTCCAACTACGGATTTGATGAGGACGAGGTTGACTGTTTCAAACTTGACCACAATTTCGGCAACGGAGGATTCGTACTGACCGAAGGCAGCCGCGCGCCCTGGGATGAATGGGTACAGCTTGCCAAGACCGCAGGCCAGGAGGCATCATACCAGCGTATCTGCGAGATTGTCGATATAGACGAGTTTGCCAACTATATGGCAGCCGAATTCTACTTGGGCAATGAGGACTGGCCCAGAAACAACATCAAGGTATTCCGCCATAACACCCCTGACGGCCGTTACCGTTTCGTGGTACTTGACCTGGACCACTCGTTCGGCTCACCCACTCGTGCCACAAGCATCAATCCCTTCTCGTCATTTGACTCGCAGGAGTATTATGACAACGGCGGATACAAGTCTGTAATGGTGACTCTGTTCCACAATATGCTGCAAAGCAGCACCTTCCGCAAGAAATTCATTGACAGCTACTGTATAGCGGCAGGTTCCGTTTTCGATCCCGACCGTGTCAAGTCCATCGTCAAGGAGCTTGCAGACCGTGCCGCAAGGGAGATGGCATTCAACAATGAATCGTCATCGGACGATGCCAATCTCATAACCGGCATCATCACGGCCGATTACAGGCAGAACCGCATCGACCAGCTTGTCAACTGGTCATACTCCAGTCTCGGACGCACCACCAAGGCCACAAAGACCATAACGACAAACCTTCCGCAGGCTGTACTCACCCTGAACGGAATGATAATACCCACCAACAAATTCGTTGGACAGGTATTCCTGCCTGTAAAAGTCAAGGCCATCGCGCCCAACGGATATACCTTTGCAGGATGGACAGACAGCAATGGAAAGATAGTTTCATGGAATGCCGAGTACAATCTGAGCAGCTCAACGGAGAACATCAAGGCCACCTTTGTACCGGACGACTCATTCACTCGCCCGGTCAGGATCAATGAGGTCTGTGCAAGCAACAATGTGTTCATCAACGACTCATTCAAAAAGCATGACTGGATTGAGCTTTACAACACCACTCCCAACGCCATAGACGCCAGCGGAATGACTCTGTCCGATGATCTGGACAAGCCCGGCAAATATACTCTGCCCCAAGGCACATCCATTCCCGCAAGGGGGTATCTGGTAATCTGGTGTGACAAGGACGAAGGCACTCAGCTGCACGCCTCATTCAAACTTGACAACAAGCAAGATAACGTCGTAGTACTGACAGCCGCCGATAAATCATGGGCCGATACCCTATTCTACTGTAACCACACGGAATTCCAGAGCGTAGGCCTGTATCCCGACGGAAGCAGCACATCATACGTCATGAACCGTCCTACCATAGGCAAGAAAAACAGCCACAGCACCTATGACCCTGTTGACAGGGAAAAGATAACGGCAATAAAGACACTGCTGAATACGCCCAAGGACGAGATGATTTTCAATCTTCTCGGACAGCCGGTTGCATCACCGCAACCCGGCCAGCTTTACATAAAGAACGGACGTAAGTTCTACTACAGGCCTTAATGGGCGCAACATTCATCAAAAGCCGCTTCAAACATCGCTCTGAGGCGGCTTTTGTCATGTATAATGTCACGCAGACGGTTCAATCCGTCGGCATTGCGTGACTCGGGAATCCACAGTTTAAGATATCCGCCTACATCATATTTTTCGGCCATATGGTCACAAGTACGTTGCCAGTGGCCCTCCTTGTCAAGCTCCGGATAATGCTTGAATCCGTACTGGACCGTACGCAGTATAATGCTCTCTGGAATAATCTGACGGTCAGCCTCGGCAATTATCTTCCCGTATATGGTTCGTGGTTCATGGTCCGATGAAGCCCTATGGTCCTCGGCAGCCTGAGCAATCACCTCAATCTGATCATCGCTGAACCATCGGCGCAGTTCCCTATCCTCCCGGATAATCCTGCCCGATTCCAAATGATGAGTCTTTCTATCAACACTCAAACCCGTATCATGATAAGCCGCAGCAGCATAAATCATATCCACATCCACAGGATAAAACTGAGCAAGCCTCACCGCCTCCTCAATAACAGCCCGAGCATGTCCACAACCATGTCCCGCATCAAACCCCTCATACATAGGAATGACCGCTCCCTCAATATACTCAACCAGAGATTTATCCATAACCACCTCAAAATTAGGAAACATTTTGTAATTTCGCAGCTGGAATAGCGATTCCATTACATATCAAGGGGCTGTTTGGCTTTGACAGCAGGTAGAAAAGGTATGTAAGCAGGCAGTGCTCTGTCGGTCCGCACTATAAAAAGATTGGCAACAATTATCTGGCAACAACAACTTTGCTCTTGCTGCTTGATCGAAGTACAGTAGATCTGCTTAATCACGACACTAGGTGTTGTGACAAGACATCACCCGGAAGCTCTTGCTCCGAAGCTCGTCGATACGGTGGTGCAGTTAAATCGGGGATAGTTCCTTTCGGCTTCGCGTCAGGGATGAAATTTTAGAAGATAAGGTTATGGCCAGGTAGCTCTATCCAAGTCATAGCTCGAAAATTCAAGTAGAGATAAGCCTGTAGAAAGCATATGGTTTCTCTGTTTGGACGAGGGTTCGACCCCCTCCAGCTCCACATGCAAAAGAAAGACCACCTAACGGCGGCCTTTCTTTCGTATGTGGAGCATGTTACCTTTTTTTAGTTGGCTACTCTGAGTCTTCGTATCGTGATGTTGTCCCAAAGGGTTCTATTCATCAATTCCCTCATTCGGCAAACTTTGGCAGTCCCGCCATTTGATGTCGGATTTGTATGTAGCCGCAACCCTAAAAATGCGCTCAAACAAGTCGTTCTTCTGTATTTCGCTGTCTCTAAAATATCTCCTGTTAAACTTCCAACAGTACTCATTAAGGTATAATTGCAGATACTTTCTATTTACAGTCCGGTGAATCGCCGCAATTGCGTCACGGCATTCTCCGGCTATAATATGGACTCAGGGAAGATTGCTTGTAACCACCCGTTCCGGACACAGTATTCAAGCATAGGACGAAGAAGTTTGCCGACCAGATGCTGTCCCTGCGCTTCCGGCCTTACGACCAGATTGTACCAGTACCACTCGCGCCCGCCGGTGGCGTTCAGCCTTACGCGGGCACTATAGTTCTCGTAATGCATTATTCTCCTCATAGCGGGGAGACCCAGCTTGAGAGTCAGCCGGATTCCTCCGCAGCGGATGAAATCAATTACTGAGACTCCCCTGCACCCCGGGCGGAACCCAAAGAAGCCAGGCATTGCAGTCCGGGCTGTCGGAATATATGAGTGCCCTTGAATAGAAGTATTTCAGATTGAAGAGCCACATCTCCCACAGTTCTTCCTTTGTGCAGGGATGCCCGACAAAGTAATCATCCAACGCATAGGTGATATCTCCATAGGATTCCGCCGCACAACGTGCGAACAAAGGGATATCCTCCTTCGTCATCAGATGGAATCCCTGTGACTCTATGAATCTTTCAGCCTGCGCCAGCATTTCCTCAGAGCACTTCCGCTTTGCCCTTAACCAAAGATTGTATCCCGTTTAACGGGAGCTTCTTTTTTGCCTATTCCGTAAAGACCGGCAATTAGCCTCATATTCTCCTTTACGGTGAACTGCTTGAAAAGACAATCCTTCTGACATACGTATCCAATACGGATCTTTATCTTTTCGTATTCACGGTTGATATCCATTCCTGCTATTCTTCCTGTACCGGATGTCGGAGCCAACAAGCCGCAGAGCATATTGATTGTAGTAGTCTTACCTGCTCCGTTTGCACCGAGGAAACCGAATATCTCTCCCTGTTTGACCTTGAAGTCAATATTATTTACTGCAGTAAAACTTCCGAAGCGCT
>JAKSIV010000053.1 GCA_024398635.1 Bacteroidaceae bacterium
GCCCGTTCACGCCGATGGTACTGCGCAAGTGGGAGAGTAGGTAGCCGCCGTCTTTAAAAGCGCTTCAGAGCATAATCTGAGGCGCTTTCTTTTTTTCTATCAGTTTCTTGTTACAGTACTGCTTCCTGTTAGGGCGCTTTTAAATCCGGCGGCTGTGGCCGCCACCTTTTTTTAATTCGCTACGCGCCGTTCTCGCTCGAGGACTCGCTCGCCCCAATACGCTAATACGTGTGTATAAAAAACGAGGTGGGACGTGTGTCTCACCTCGTTTTTTTTGCGTTTGGGTCTCTGGGTTTATGATTTCTTGCCCAGGAAGATGTGAAGCAGGAGGCCTATGATCATAAGTACCAAGGCTCCTATCTGTACTCCATTGTAGTTATTCCAGCCCAGGAAAAAACTGCAGATAAGCAAGATGGCACCGAGAATCACGATGATGGCTCCCAAATACTTTTTAAAGCTGTTCATTGTTATGATGTTTTATTTGTTTCTTCTTTGACTGCAAAATAAATGGTTTTTATCCGAAAAATGAAACAATAGCCTCATTTATGTTTCAGGTAATAAGTGAAAAATGATTAACGCCCTTGTTTAGAGCGGTTTTTGACATGAAAAAGATTGTGCGGATGAAAATAATTCGTACCTTTGCATCCGCATTTTGCAAACACTAGTTATTATTTAATTAAAAACAAATGAATCAGTACGAAACCGTTTTCATTTTGACTCCCGTTTTATCTGATGTTCAGATGAAGGAAGCGGTAGAGAAATTCAAGGGCATTCTTACTGCCGAGGGCGCAGAGATTGTCAATGAAGAGAACTGGGGCATGCGTAAGCTGGCCTATCCTATTGAGAAGAAGTCAACTGGCTTCTATGAGTTTATCGAATTCAATGCTGAGCCTTCAGTAGTTGCCAAGTTGGAAGTTAACTTCCGTCGTGACGAGCGCGTCATCCGTTTCCTGACCATCAAGCAGGACAAGTACGCAGCTGAGTATGCAGCAAAGAGAAGAAGTCTTAGACAGTCTAAATCAGAGGAGGCATAATTATGGCAGAGCAGACATCAGAGATCAGATATCTGGCACCCCAGACAACAGACGTTAAGAAGAAAAAGTATTGCCGTTTCAAGAAGGCAGGTATCAAGTATATCGATTATAAGGATCCTGAGTTCCTCAAGAGATTCCTTAACGAGCAGGGTAAGCTTCTGCCCCGTCGCATCACCGGTACTTCACTCAAGTTCCAGCGTCGGGTGGCTCAGGCTGTAAAGAGAGCACGTCACTTGGCTCTTCTGCCTTACGTAACTGATATGATGAAGTAATAATCTTTAAAGAACAGAAAGACTATGGAGATTATACTTAAGGAAGATATTGCAGGTCTTGGATACAAGAACGATATAGTAAAGGTTAAGGACGGCTATGGCCGTAACTATCTGATTCCCCAGGGCAAGGCTGTCATCGCTACTGAGTCAGCCAAGAAGGTTCTGGCAGAGAACGAGCGTCAGCGCGCTCACAAGCTGGCTAAGATTAAGGCCGATGCTGAGGCACTTGCTGCTAAGTTGAACGGCGTTAAGGTTAGCATCAGCGCTAAGGTTAACGAGGACGGCACAATCTTTGGTGGCGTAGGTGCAGCTCAGGTTGCTGAGGCTCTGGCCGCTAAGGGCTTTGAGATTGACCGCAAGGCAATCGTTGCCGAGACCGTTAAGCAGGCCGGTGAGTACACCGCTACCATCAACCTTCACAAGGAGGTTAAGGCAGAGGTTGCTTTTGAGGTTGTAGCTGAGGCAGCTGAGTAATCAACTGATACTTAAATATAGTGAAGGATGGCCTATCGGTCATCCTTCATTGTTATAAGGGTATCGGATTATTTGCTAAATTCGCAGTGTAATGGGTAATCAATTCTCACTTATCGGTAAAAGCGCGTCGTTCTATACTCTGGGATGCAAGTTGAACTTCTCGGAGACATCGACTATAATGCGTCAGCTGATCGAGGCTGGGGCACATAAGGCAGCGCGTGGTGAGAAGGCCGATATCTGCGTTATCAATACCTGCTCGGTTACCGAGGTGGCCGATAAGAAATGCCGTCAGGCTATCCATAAGATTGTCCGTGAGAATCCCGATGCATATATCGTGGTGACCGGTTGTTACGGTCAGCTTCAGCCCGGTACGGTGGCCGATATTCCCGGTGTGGATATCGTGCTTGGACAGGATCAGAAGGGTAGTGTGCTGGAGAATCTTAACGTATTGCAGAAACGTGACCATGGTATATCCAAGACTGTTGGGACCAATGACATAAAGAACTTTGTTCCGTCGTGCTCGCGTGGTGACCGAACCAGGTTCTTCCTGAAGGTTCAGGACGGTTGTGACTACTATTGCACCTATTGCACAGTGGCTTATGCGCGCGGACACAGCCGTAATGCATCGATAGAGAGTCTGGTTGAGCAGGCTCGTGAGGCTGGCCGTGAGGGTGGCCGCGAGATTGTGATTACCGGTGTCAATATAGGTGACTTTGGCAAGACCACGGGAGAGAGCTTTATCGGCCTCATTAAAGAGCTTGACAAGGTTGAGGAGATAGCTCGTTACAGGATCTCGTCAATTGAGCCTAATCTGCTTACTGATGAGGTGATTGACTTTGTGGCAGGCTCCAGGGCGTTCATGCCGCATTTTCATATTCCGTTGCAGAGCGGATCGAATGAGGTGCTCAAGTTGATGCGCCGCCGTTATGAGCGTGAGCTGTTTGCTGCTAAGGTGGAGCGTATCAAGAGCGTTATGCCCGATGCGTTCATAGGTGTGGATGTAATTGTGGGTATGCGCGGTGAGACCGATGAGTTGTTTGAGGATGCTTACCGCTTCATTGAGGGGCTGGATGTGACTCAGCTGCATGTGTTCAGCTACTCGGAGCGTCCGGGCACTGCGGCTTTGAGGATTCCGTATAAGGTATCACCGCAGATCAAGCATGAGCGTAGTCAGCGTTTGCTGGAACTGTCGGACCGTAAGACAAGGGCTTTCTACGAGTCGCATATCGGCCGTGAAGCAACTGTCCTGGTGGAGAAACCGCGTCGCGGCATGCCTGCTCACGGGTTTACAGATAATTATATAAGGGTGGAGCTGGATTCGGCCCAGGTTCAGGAAAACAGTCTTGTGAGGGTGCTTCTGGGTGGTTTCAATGCTGCCGGCGATGCACTTACGGGAACAATCATAAAGTGATATGAAGATTGCGATAGTCATATTGAACTGGAACGGCAGCGGGATGCTTAAGCGTTATATGCCTACGCTGCTCAGGTGCTCACGCATGGACGGCGTGCAGGTGATTGTGGCCGATAATGACTCCAAGGATGACTCCATGGAGATGATGCAGCGTGAGTTCCCGCAGGTTCCGCTTATCCGCCTGGAAAAGAACTGGGGCTTTGCCAAGGGTTACAATATGGCTCTGCGTCAGGTTGAGGCCGAATACTACATACTGCTCAACTCGGATGTGGAGGTGACTGAGGATTGGCTGCTGCCGCTGGTAAGCTATATGGATGTGCATCCCGAGGTTGCTGCCTGTCAGCCCAAGCTGCGTGCACTTAATAACCCGGATGAGTTTGAGTATGCAGGCGGTGCAGGCGGTTACATGGACCGCTGGGGGTATATGTTCTGCCGCGGCCGCGTATTTGATTGCATCGAGAAGGACAACGGCCAGTACGATACAATTGCACCCGTTTTCTGGGCGACCGGAGCCTGCCTGATGGTTCGCAGTGCCGATTACTGGGCTGCAGGCGGACAGGATGACCGTTTTTTTGCACATCAGGAGGAGATAGACCTGTGCTGGCGTATGCGCAGCCGTAACCGCGGTATTGTATGCATTCCCGAGAGTGTAGTCTATCACGTGGGTGGCGCAACACTCAACAAATCAAATCCTTACAAGACATTTCTCAATTTCCGCAACAACCTGCTAATGCTCTACAAGAACCTGCCGGAGAGTGAGCTAAGTAAGGTAATGCGCGTGCGTTTCTGGCTGGACGGTCTGGCTGCTCTGATGTTCCTTGCCAAGTTCCACTGGGGCGATTTCAAGGCCGTACTGCGTGCCCGCCGTGAGTTTCGCCGCCTAAAGCCTGAGTTCCTGGACAGCCGCCGCGAGAACCTGGAGGAGACATCGACCGATACCATCCCCGAGCGCGTAAGCTTCAGCCTGCTTTGGCGCTACTACATCAAACGTCAGAAAACCTACTCTTCACTGACACAATAGGAACTGATCCCTTTGTGTCATTCGCTCTTAATCACATCTGCCGGGTTGAGCCGGCTGGCACGCTCCAGTTGGATTATGAGGGTGATGGCTGTAACGGCAAATACTATCAGCAGGGCAATGATATAGAGCCACACGGTAAGCGGTGCGCTCTCTATGAATGAGTGGGTGTATTCCCGTATGAGCAGAACCGTTACGGGGATGCTTATAGCGTATGATATAAGCATGATAATTAGTGAACGGCCGCCCAGCAGCAGGTAAAGGTCTGCTCTCTTGGCGCCGTGAACCTTGCGGACAGCAACTTCATGCATGCGTTGACGTATGTTGAAACCGGTTATTCCCAACAGTCCCAGCAGCGATATTATAATGGCGGCTATTGAGAATATTGTAAAGATGTCCATAACCTTGCGGTCCTCAGTATAAAGGTCATCCACATCCTGACGTAGCCAGCGGCATTGTATATCATCTATACCGCAAACATCGCTGATAACATCCTTCACTAAAGTCATAACGTGGGTCTGCATGCCGGAAACCGAACGGACTACAATAAATTTGGTGCTCCTTGCCCTTATGCCAAACATATCAAACAGTCCCTCATCATTCTCAATTTCAAATATTATAGGAGTAACTCCCAGGGTCTTATGGCCTATATAGAACTGCTTAGCCTCTGCACAGACCGTGAAAGAGTAGTCATATACTACATTCAGATGGTCCAGCTGTTCTCCTGTTTCCAGATCCTCATCTGTTCTGCCCAACTCCTGACCAATTGTCCTCATGTTGACATCGGGATATCCCATCAGCCTCATTGCTGAGCGGTTCAATGCCACTTTCCCGGTTCCGGAAAGAGATACAATCGCTCCATTGGGCAACTTGACCCCTTGGTTAGACCTGTCAGCCACCTCTACATCCAGACTACCGTCAACTATGTCAATACCGAACAGCTCAAACCAATTGGCACTCACTTCATACTTGGTAAGCCTGAAATCACCCTGCTTATCCTCATTAGACCAGAGTTTGTTGGTGTTTCCGTTTGCATTGACACCTATTGGTATGTTGTTGGTGGGCAAAGCACTGATAACAGCTTTGTCAGCTCTGATCCGGCTCAACAATTCTCTCAGGTCAGACTCTCCCTTTGCCGTATCGGTATAACCTATTACAGGGCTGTCTATGATAAGGATTTCATCAACGGGTATGCCCGTATCGCTGTTTGTCAGGAACATAAAGTGTGACCTTAACCATACAGAGCATACTATCAGGGTAAAAGTAATGAAATACTGGAATCCAAATATCAGGTTCCTTATTCTTACCTCCTTTTTTGATGTTGAGCGCTCTGATATGATTCTATAGACCGGTTTGCGGCTAATTATATAATAAGGATACATCATTGCCGCCAGAGGTAACAGCACAACTATTCCAATGGTCAGGTAGATGTCAAAGGCCGTAAACGGCACTGCACAGCCCAAGTATTCAAGCGCTCTGCCTGATAAAGACAATACCAGAACCCACGCCAGGACAACCGCAGTTGCAGCCAGAATGAAATTCTCAGTCCACAGTTCACTGAACAGATGCCGGCGGCTCTGCCCGAACACCTTGCGTATCCCTTCTTCCCTTATCCGGTACTGCCAATAAACCAGGAACAGGTTAATGAAATTCAGCAACCCCACAATCAGTATCAGTATGTCTGTTGCCCAAAGGATGCGGCTTATGAAACGGTTTCCTGTGCTGAAAAGGTCATTCCCGTGTTTCTGGCTCTGATTTGATGAACGGTATTTGTAATATATTTCCTTCCAGCTATCAAAGTTGTGGCGGTAGTCGGAGTATTGCTTTTTATCGGCCTCCAGATTGTTGGTGCATCTCTGTTTCAAAGCTTCAATATCATATCCTTTTGGTACACGAATCCAGGTCATGGCAGACCAGGACAGTTTTTTGGAATAGGGGACAATAACTCTGGGGCTAAGTATTGTCTTGAATGAGGGTGTCTCAATAATGCCGGCCACAGTATATTGGTACTCCGGTGATGTGATTTTTCCTGCCCGCATCTGTAAACTGCTTGACTGTATATAAAGAGTCATTCCCATCGGGTCTGTATCGCCAAACAGTATGTGCGCAAAGTCACGTGTTATCCAGCAGGCATCAGGGCGCTCCATAGCACTCCTGTCACCTGTAATGTCAAGCCTGAAGAAATTCCAGACATTAGGTTCCACTGAAATTACGGGAGCCGATATCCAATCACCGTCACTCTTAACCTTCACAGCTCTGTTCCCGCTGAAAATGCATTGCTCCGTTACATGGTCAAGCAGACCTATGCCATCATCCTCTTTCAGAAACTCCAGGTCGTCAGGCATATATGTGCCCGATGTCTCATAATACTCCACAGGCACAATAACCGTTGACGGGTCTATGCAGTGGCTCTCTACCGTAGCCTCCCTGTAGAGGTACCGGGTAAGTATGATACCGCAGGCCAGACTAAGCGCAAGCCCTATCACGTTAATCAACGTAAAATGCTTCTGCCTACGCAGGAATCTGAACGCATATCGGAATGTATTCATCATATCAGTAATGATTTTGTTTTTTTTTTATTTGCTCTTGATAACATCAAATACTGTTGCTATTTCCAATAAAAATAGTATTATCGTTCATCGTCCTCCAAGAAAAAAATGCAAAAACGCTCTTTTCGGGCCAAAAGTGTCTAATTTTTGGACACTTTATATCAAAATATGTGATGCCTTATCAATAAAATTGGTTAAAGATTAAATCCTAAACATTCTTTTGGAAACAAGACGTATTTAGCGTAACTTGCCGTTCATAAAGAAAACAAGATGTTATGAGAACTAATAGATTGAAAGTCCATATATCAAAAGATTGGTGCTTTATAGCATTCAGTTTATTCTTTATTATACTGGTGTCATCCTGCCGCAATAGGGTGATGGCTGCCTCAGACAAATTGAATCAAGGTACAACCACAGCTGTAGTTGATGAATCTGTCCAGGATAGTACATCCGATAGAATCATATATTCACCCGACGGCGATATTGTGTATGAGGAGGGTATCGATATTATTGAGCCTGTTGATACAAATGAAATCTATATCGTGATAGAGAATATGCCCATGTTTCCTGGTGGGTCGGATGCTTTATTGGATTATCTGAGTAAAAATGTAAGATACCCTGAAGAGTGTCGCAAGGATAGTATTGAGGGCCGTGTAATAATCTCTTTTGTAGTTGAAAGGGACGGTAGAATAACTGATACTGAGGTCAATAAAAGCGTAAATAAGTTGTTTGATGCCGAGGCATTGAGGGTCGTCAGAGCAATGCCCAAATGGACACCAGGCAGACATCGTGGCGTGCCTGTACGGGTATATTACCGCATTCCGGTGAATTTCAGACTGGAAAACTCAAAAAATCCTGTAGAGTGGATTGATTACGATGAATCAGATCCTGTTGAATAAGACATTACTGTCGTAATGGAATAATAGGGCACTCCGAAAAGACCTGTGTCACAAAAATCATAAAAACTGCCGATGCCCCAAGGACACCGGCAGTTTTCAAATTACCAGGCAAGATCCCATAGCTCTAATCTCCCTCAATCTCCACAAACCGAGCCTCAATACTAGTATCCCGGTAAATCTCAACAAATTCTTCTGACATCCGCTCTGTCTCACGCATGGCGGCAACAATCAACTCCATCAACTGTGACTGGAAGGCAAACATACGCATGTTAGATGAGTGCTTGAAGAATAACCCTCGCCCCTTACCAAATCAATAATATATTTTTTCATTGTTTCAAAGACGCATTTTGAGTAATGTCTCGTGACCTTATGCATGACTCCATGATAAAGGCAATGGACAGCATCAGGTCTTTCCGCAATGAAGCCGACTGTTCGCTCTATTCATTGCTCCGTAAGATAACCGTCAACGTGGTATTTGACCTGCTAAGGCAGAACATCAGGTTCATGGAGGTTCCCCTTGAGCAGTTGAGCGATGATGAGATGCCGGATGCATCGGATTCCGATTCCGGTCCGGAGCGGGAGATACCGGATGACGTGCTGAAACAGATAATGGCCACACTTTCACCCGTAAGGCGTGCGGTGTTCAATATGTACTACATAGACGGGTTCAGCCACAAGGAGATAGCACGGGCATTGAACATAACGGAAGGCGGTTCAACATCCATTCTTGCCACAAGGCGCCGCCACCGGTTCCTGACCGTAGCCATATCCATTCCTGCCGCAGCTGCAGTCCTGCTGTTG
>JAKSIV010000054.1 GCA_024398635.1 Bacteroidaceae bacterium
TCCTGACCGTAGCCATATCCATTCCTGCCGCAGCTGCAGTCCTGCTGTTGCTGTTGCTGCTGCCAATAAACAGAACTCCCGCCGGCCAGACCGCACAAAACAATCCGGAGCCTCTACAAGAGGAGCTGCAAGCCACGACAGACAGCATATCCAACCCCGTTGATAGCGTGATTGATATCATTGCAGAACCGGTACCCGTTAAAAATAAAGTTGCAATGACGTCTGTAGCAACTCCTGTACGTATGTCCAATGATACCGTTTCTTTTAATCAAGACACTTACAGGCAACAGCTTGACTCAATGTTTGCCCGTAATAACAAGACTAAAGAAAAACTGGATAGTATCACGGCCGATATGATGGAGAGAGTTACGGCCTATGAACAGAAAACAGAACCTGCCAATCCTAATATGACATATGGGTCATTAGAAAAAACAACGGGTGCTACAGGCGAAAAGCCACTTTCAGAATCCAATCTTAGTTTTGGAGGTTCGGGCAGCTTCGGAGGATTCGGAGGATTCGGTGGTTTTGGTGGTTCCGGTGGTTTCGGTGGGGTTTTATCAGAATCTCCTCTTAAATTAAGTATTCCGGCTGAACATGAATATGATGGAATAACCTATTGTGAAAGGGTAGGAACTAAGGTTGCAGATTATGAAATTGCCAGAGTAATAGCCAGGGCACATAGGCCTGATGTTGATTTGGATAATCTGGAGAACAATAGGGTTTACAGGGTTAAGAATTATCCTGATCTGGACAATGTATGGGATGTGTTCCAGGTGGATATTGATAAAAGGGACAGTACTCTTAAGTCAATTCAGATGGCTTTGTTCATTCCCCACAATTTTGATTTTGTACCCTCAAAAGAGGACAGCATAAATATTGTCATGGCCAATCTGAATAAGGTGTTGGTAAAGAACTATGGTGAGTCTATAGGAGGTTCAGTATGGCGTACAGCAACCGGTGTAGATATTATTTTATCAGCCGGAGCGGTAAATATCAATACCCGTGACCGTTATCCCGACTATCTGCTTGAAGGTCACGGGTCATCAGACGGATATATCATAACCATTCAGTGCATCAAGGCCGATTGCAACGGGATTGCAACGCCCGATACTTGACAATTGTATATTTGGTAATTATCTTTGCCAACAACCAAGTGGTTTGAGTTATGGTAAAAAGAAGGATTAGGATTTGTATGTCACGCGGGTGGTACGGCGTAGTATATAGCGTATCGTTTCTGGTGCTGTCATTGCTTTGCTCCTGTTCTTCATCAAAAGCCGTGTCAAAGGGAAAGGCTGAAGGCAGTAAAGGGGTGGAGGAATCAAAAGACAAGGAACCGGCAGACTCCACAAAAGCCGGTGTGACAGTTATCAATAAGGAGGATTTCCAAGGTTTGGGTATAGAAACACCGGATATCCGTCTTATGTACGGAGTCCAGCCGCCTGTTTTAAAGGAATGAATAGAAAAGTGACGCATTATTAAACGACCCCTTTGCGTCGTTTTTAACTATCGGGGCAAGACGGTATTATGTATATAAAAGGATTTTATATGAGACGTATAAAAGCATACATGATGGTAATGCTGCTGTTATGTACAGCCACAACCGCTACTGCCGAAAAGGCACTTGTCCTGGAACAGAAGCCGGGCAGCATAACCTTTTGGGTGGATTTGAATCTTCCCAAGCCCAAGGATCCGTACTTTAACGGGATGTCTCAGGCTGAAAGGTTGAAGAGTATAGGCAGTTCCAGCTATTATAATACGGATAACAGTTATATCGCCGCAAGTTTTTGGGACACATCGGTGATGCTTGATGATACACCTTTCTTTACGGGAATGGTTCGTGCTTTTGCCGATCATCGGCCCATAACATTATCACCCGATGTAATCTGGATGCTCATAAGCCAGGCGTTCTCACATGACGTTAATGCCGACCCTGAAAAGTTCCGTGACAAGTTCGTGGATTTTGACGGAAAGATAGACCTTATTGTTCAGTCACGATATCCGCTCTATCATCCTGATTTTGATTGGACCGCAATTGTTGACGGTTTTGCCCAGCAGATTGATTCCAACACCAAAAATGATGTGGCCAAACTCATTACGGCCGATTTCTCCACCACCGGCACAATTGAGCGTATGGCATCAGAGATTGTCCTGATGGAGACTACCAAATCTTTCTTTGAGTTCATAATAATGTATGCAGGTTGCGGCTTTCCGTCAATAACCCTTACCGGAACTGTAGATGACTGGCAGGCTATTGCAGATAAGACTGCCCGTTTGCAGGAACTGGGCGCCGGCAGTTGGGCATCGGACCTCCAACCCATACTCAAACAGTTTGTACAGGCGGCCCAGGGTAATCCGGATAGGGCTTTCTGGCAGGATATAGTAATGAAGGATACCCCGGACAGACTGCGTGGAGGGGCCTGTTCAATGGAGGTTCCCACTGAACTTGACGGCTGGTTCCTCAAGTTCATGCCTTATGACAAGGACGGCAAGCCTACACCTAAGAAGGTACCTCATAATTATAATAAATTCCCCAAACAGATGGCATCGGTCCCGGTCAAGTACATTGAAGTGGATACCTTAACCGGTAAGCCGCTAAAAACTATTCCCTTGGAACTCAGCGGCGGCATAGTAGGATATATGGCCGATGAGAACGACTGCGTGTCATTCCAGTTGGGTTGGGCTGTAGACGAGTCGGAAGCCGAAGAGAATGTGAGAAAGATCAAGCAGATGGCAAGTTGGCTAACCCTGCGTGTGGATAAGGTTCCCGAGGAACTCCTTGCAGTCAAGCACTATGATATGCTGGAACTGCGTTTTACCGATAAGGTTGAGATACCTGATTGGATGGACAGCCTTGAGATAGACCGTCTGATAATTAATGGCAAGGTATCGGCTGACCAAAAGAAACAGCTGAAGCGCCGTTTCGGTGACCGCATCAAATTTGAATAATGAGAAAAAATGACGCAAAGTGAAACGACCCCTTTGCGTCATAATTTTTGTTAAAGTGTAAATTTTGCTTGGATAATTGTAAAGCGCGCTTTACTTTTGTTGCGTTAAACTTTACAATTATGAGAGATTATAGGAAACATCTAACGCTCTTGCCGCACAAGTGGCAGACAGGGGCCTTGTTTGCAGCCGGTGTTTTGGCTGTGGCTTATTTTTATCTGTTCGCTTACACAATCAGATCGTTGGAACATCCCGGTGATACATATCGTCTGTATCTGTTGGGGCTTGCTCATCTTCCTGTTTCGGTTGCATTGATTATAGCTTGCCTATCGAAAGAAAAAGAGGAGGATGAGTATATTGCATCGGTGCGTTATCGTGCTCTTGCCATAGCTATGTTCCTGTTTTTTGTGTTGAGAGCTATTGGGGAGATGATGTATGGTTCCCTTCATTCTTTTGTTTTCCATCCGTTATTTGCGGGGATGCATGTACAGGGAGAGATTTTGGGACAACCTGGTACATTCAGGATAATACGAAATATAATCGCGCTTTTAGGCTCCGTAAACATCACAATGGTGATTTATATCATTCTCGTTAAGGTATTGAAACGTCTGGGCTTTGAAAATGGCGGCAAATCGATTCTGCTTCCCAACAATTATAAGAAAGTTGGTTGGTACCTTCTCATTGTATCAATGGTTATGATTGCTGCGATCGTTATCCTGAACGCGGTATTCGGACATTCAGATGAACTGTATGAGAAACATTCCACGTTGTTGAGAATGATGATATTGATTCCATATATTGCCCTGATATTCATATGCTTGAGCAAAGAGAAGCAGGAGGATGAGTTTATTCGCCTCATCAGGGTACGAATACTGATTCATTTTGCAATCTTCTATCTGTCAGTGGGGATGGTAGGAGGGCTGTCTGAGAACCTGTTTCAAATTTACCAGTTCCGAACTATGAACCAAGATACAAATGCAGCGATGATTTTTTTGCTGATCATGAGATTGTTGTCCTGGTTCCCGCTGTTGGCTGTAGTTTATGCACTGGTGTTGAGAAAGGTATTGTCTAAGAATTTAAAGGAGAGCAGCAATGAAGAATAATATACGTGTAGAGCGGGCGGTCCTCAGGATTTCGCAGCAGGATCTGGCTAATGCCATTGGGGTTTCACGCCAGACGATATTCGCCATTGAGAACGGCAAGTTCATTCCTTCCACTGAGTTGGCGCTCAAGCTCTCGGCCTACTTTGGCAAGAGCGTGAACGATCTGTTCCAGCTGGATTGATTTGTCAGGATTTTTTATCTGCACTTTGACGGACTAGCGTCAGGGTGTGGTCAATGGTGGAGGGGAGTTCCTCCGGGTAGTGTGTTACTATGATGAGGGTCTTTTGCGGATTGTCGCAGAAGGCCTTTATTGTTTCCATTACAAGAGTGCGGTTCTTGCGGTCAAGTCCGTGAAGCGGTTCGTCAAGGATGAGTAGGGAGGGGTTCTTTACGAAGGCGCGGGCCAGCAGGATCATTCGCTGTTCTCCGCTGGAGAGTTCCAGGAAATCGCGGTCCTCCAGATCCGATATCTGGAATATGTTCATCCAGATGCGGCAGCGGTCACGTTCATCGGCGGTAATTTTTTTATACAAACCGATGGTGTCGTGCAGGCCCGATGCAACTATGTCGATGGCCGGATATCGGCGGCAGTAGGAGCGGTGCATCTCGGGCGATACGTAGCCGATATGCTTCTTGATCTCCCAGATGCTTTCACCTGTACCGCGGGGTCTGCCGAACAGTGCGATGTCGCATGCATATGATTGCGGGTTGTCGGCATAGACCATACTGAGTAGGGCGGACTTGCCGCTTCCGTTGGGACCTAGCAGTGCCCAATGTTCTCCTTTGCGGATAGTCCAGTCAAGAGGACCCAGTATGCGGCGGTTCTCATATTGTAAAAATACTTGGTTGCAATGGACAATCTCATCGGACTGCATTCCGTTCTCCGGAAGGCTTTGCATCAGGTCAGACATCTCCTTTGGCAGGAGAGGTTGGGGGAGTTTTTGCTCAGATTCTGCCATATATTCCTCTATCGGCATGACCTGACTGCAATGTTGGCTCTGTACCTCTATGACGTGGGTTGTGAAGGTTGGTATATCCTCGCGACGAGCCACTACAAGAACGACTTGTATTCCCCATTCGTATATAAGGTTTTCAAGCAGACGACACAGCATATCGCGTGTCTGGATATCCAGGCCTATGAATGGGCTGTCTATAATGACCATCTTGGGGCGGACTGCCAAAGCACGCGCCAACTGGTACTTGCGCATCTCGCCGCTGGAGAGCGTAACGAGCTGTTTGTCCCAAATTGAGGGCAGGTTGAACAGTGTGTTGAGGCGTTCTTTCCAGACAGGATCCTTTATTTCGGGGAATGCGTCACGGACGATGGCCGATTCACCCATCTCGGTCATGTTCCAGCGCTGCTGGTAGAAGTAGGTGGCATCGGCGCTGCCGTAACTGTCACGGAACGTGATGTTGCGGATATCGGCCCCGCTTATACCGCAGCCGTATTCCACCTCATGATTGTCCAGAAGCGGATATTGGCGCAGCATGGTATTTACAAGCAGTGTCTTTCCGGCTCCGTTCGGCCCCACAATAGCTGTCTGCTGGCCGGGAGCCAGGCATACGTTGATGGGGGAGGCCAGGCGGTACTTGGGGTTGCAAGCCACGCCGTCCGTTATTCTGAGCACGAATCCGCTGTTCTGTTCCATTTTTCCTGATGTCAGTGCGAAGATAATGCAAAATGCGCTACCTTCGTGCCATGATTCCCGCTTTATATCTTATTCCGAACCTTTTGGGCGAAACTCCGGTGGAGCAGGTGCTGCCTGCATACAACCACGATATTATCATGGGCATACGCCACTTCATTGTGGAGGATGTCCGCACGGCCCGCCGTTTCCTCAAACTCGTGGACCGCAGTATCGATATAGACCAGCTAACGTTCTATACGCTCAACAAGCACACCAACCCCGAAGAGGTTGCAAGCATGCTGAAACCCCTGGAGGAGGGTAATGCAATGGGGGTGATTTCTGAGGCCGGATGTCCCGCTGTAGCCGATCCTGGGGCCGATGTAGTAGCCATAGCACAGCGCAAAGGGCTCAAGGTAGTGCCCCTGGTAGGTCCCTCCAGCATAATCCTGGCAGTAATGGGATCAGGATTCAACGGCCAGAGCTTTGCATTCAACGGTTATCTGCCCATAGAGCCCGATGAGCGCATCAAAACCCTAAAGAAGCTGGAACAGCGTGCCTACAGCGAGAACCAGACGCAGCTCTTCATTGAAACTCCTTACCGCAATGCTAAAATGATGGCCGACATCCTGAAGGCCTGCCGTCCTCAAACGCATCTCTGCATCGCTGCCGGCCTCACCACGCAGGACGAGTACATCCACACCCGCACCATCAAGGAGTGGGCTGGAAAACTACCTAATATTGATAAGATTCCCTGTATCTTCTTAATATACAGGTGAGTTTACTCGCTGACTACGTTGATTATAGGCTCTCCAAGAGCTAGAGATATGCTTGCAAGAGTCTTTGTGGTGAAGTTGTGTCGACCGGTAAGCCATTTGGAGATTTCTGATTCACGTTTGCCCATTTTTGCCGCCAATTCCTTTTGAGTCATTCCCTTACTTTTGAGCAAAGCGTCAATGCGCTCTGCAATCTTGAAAGAGAGTTCAAACTCGGCACGGGTTTCATCAGATACCTGTGCCAGACAATCGCGGAACAATGGATTCGTTATCATATCTCCAATTTTGTATTTTCTATGCCAACAATCAAATTGTTTTCAATCGTAATGTTACCGTTCTCCTCTAACTGTTTCAGCAATTTGTCAAATCGTTGCAAATCCATCACGTAGCCACTTAATTCCTGGTCTTCCTGATAAGTTCTTGTGTTCTTTACCCCTCCATTCCCTAATATCAGAATCTGGTCCGAAATCCTCAGGCAGTATAAACGTAACTTCCTTGAGTCAATGGCCAAAGCTGATACATGGTCATTCATCTTTCCTTCTATACGGAAGAACCGTTCTAGTGCTCCATGATCTATGATTTTTTCTAAAGCCAGCAGGATTCTCTGAAAGTCATAATTCAACTCGGAGTTGTCCTTGAATTTCATGAGGAAATCCTCATATTCTGATAAATCATTACTGTCAAAACAAATAGAGAAAAGGCTAACACTCTCGTTCTGTTCAATGGTTTTCAATTTGATTGTTTTCATAGTCTTAAAAATGATATCTGTTGCAAATATAATACTTGTTTTCGAAATTCACTTAAAAGTGAATATTTATTTTGATTTTGTTTTTGTTTTTGTTTTTTTGTTTTTCTAGTCTTTTTGCCTTTTCGCGTGAAATAACTTGTATTGTTTATATTTGTAGAACACTAGCAGGATTTTGCAAATCATTATGGCTAAGTTGTCGACAGAGGAATTCATACAGAAAGCAAAAGCTGTTCACGGGGATAGATATGACTATTCCAAGGTGGAGTATGTGAACTCATCGACAAAAGTCTGCATCATCTGCAAGAAGCATGGAGAGTTTTGGCAGATACCATTTAGTCATTTAAAAGGACATGGATGTGTTAAGTGTCGTGCTGATAGAAATACTAAATACAACAAAGAAATATGTGTATCTACAGCTAAAACTTGTAGCTCTCGAGTCGAATTCTTCAAAAAGTATCCAGGTATGGTGGACTGTGTCAAAAGAAACGGATGTTATAATGAATGTTGCGCTCACATGGGATCAAAAGGGTGCAAGCAAAGAATAATCTATGCATATGAATTTACAGAGGCTCATGCTGTCTATATTGGACTTACTTTCAAAATAGAGGTAAGAGATAAACGTCACCATATAGAGGGGGCGGTATTTGATTTCGCTAAGTCATATGGTTATATTATTCCCACCCCCAAAATACTTACAGAATTTATGGATCAGGAAGAAGCGTCTATTCAAGAAGGGGTTTGGCTTCAAAAATATAAAAGCGGGGGATGGTTTATTTTGAATAGATTAAAGACTGGTTCGTTGGGCGGTCAAGAACGTTTGGATTATGATATTTTCAAAATAGAGGAATCAATGCAGGTATTCGAGAAACTAGATGATTGAAAAAAAATATAGTAGTTATCGTGAATACATTCGTAATAATAAACTTGATTATCTTTTGGATAAGCATTTTCCAAATAGGATGAGGCAAATCTATGATGATTATGACGTATGTCGCAAATCATATTCTCAATGCAATAGTATAAGACAATTGCATGATAGATTTCCTGGTGCGTTAGCCGCAGCAAGGCGTCATGGATGGCATGAGGAATTGTCAAAGTTATGTAGAGTTCCAAAATATAAATGGAGTCGTGAGACATTAATAGATCTTATAAGCAAATATAAAACCTTAATTCCGCAACATTTTTCGTAAAAGATTGCCGAACGGCCTGATAAA
>JAKSIV010000055.1 GCA_024398635.1 Bacteroidaceae bacterium
GCTGTTACCACATATATATACTGTGTGGTGCCGTCGCCATAGGGAAGGTTTATGAATGAGCGGCGGGTTATGGCTACTATGTTTTGTGGATTATCCAGATCTATTTCCTGTCCGTTCTCAAAACGGTAGACTACATAGAGGACTGCCTTGTCAAGTTCTTTGCGGCCTTTGGGGGCGGTCCAGAAGAGAACAGGTCCATCCTTTGTCTCTACAGGCATGAGCTTGCGCACCTTGCCCGGAGTGTTCTTGGGCAGATAGTCTGCAACGGGTTGCAGAGCGGGAGTGCTGTAGTATTCGTTTGCCAGTATTGTGCGGTAATCATCGGGATTGTCCACAACTGATTTTGCGGGCCAGAAGCAGTTACCCTGCAGTCCGCTAAGGACACGCTCCAGATTGAGTTTGTGGCGCTGCTGGTTGCTCTCGGGGTGGTTGGGATCCTTATCGGTAAGAGTGCGTTCCACATCCTGTCCCAGATACATCAGGCAACCGCCGGCATTATCGGACCACCATTTGGCAAGTATTGCGTAGTCTGCGGCCTTGTAGCCGGTATTCCAGTAGGTCTGGGGTATGCAGTAGTCCATCCAGCCCTTCTCAATCCAGTAGAGTACATCGGCATAGAGGCCGCTGTAGTTCTCAAGTCCTGTGGTCTCGCTGCCGTTGGGATATTGGGTCGATTTGTTGCGGTATATGCCGAATGGCGATATTCCGAACTTTACCCATGGCTTGATATCCTTGACGGTTTTGTAGAGTTGTTCCACAAAAAGATTGACGTTGTCGCGGCGCCAGTCATCCTTGTTTTTGAAACCACGCGGATCTCTTTTGAACGATGCGTCATCGGCGAACTTTAGGCTGCCGTCAGGGTAGGGATAGAAGTAGTCGTCAATGTGGAATCCGTCAATGTCATAGCGGGTGACTATGTCGGCTGCAACCTGACAGATATAATCACGGTTCTCTTTGAGGGCAGGGTCAAACAGCGCCAGGTCACCATACTTGATGATACGCTCGGGATGTTGTACCATCTGGTGAGTCTGCGCAAATTCTGTAGTGGGTTTGGTCTTGGCTCGGAAGGGGTTTATCCATGCATGCAGTTCCATGCAGCGGGCGTGACACTCGTCTATCATGAACTGCAGCGGGTCCCAGTCCTCATCGGGAGCCTCGCCTTGGAATCCGGTCAGATATGCGCTCCAGGGCTCTATGTCTGATTTGTACAGCGCATCGGCCTCAACGCGTACTTGGAACAGGATTGCGTTGATTCCGCATGATGCAAGTGAGTCAAGCTGGCGGCTCAGTTCGGCCTTGAGCTCGGCCGTGGGAATACCCTCGAACTGATGGTTTACGGCCTGTATCCACGCTCCGCGGAACTCACGCTTGGGCGCCGCAGCGAATGTGAACGCTACGGTTATCAATGTGAGCAGCAGAGTGGCCAGACGCTTCATTACTTCTTGGGCAGACTGTTGTACTCTTCAAGGGCCTCAGCCAGCAGCTTAAGTGCCTCCTTAAGATCCTCCACGTTAAGCACGTAAGCCAGACGGACCTGATCGTGTCCGTACTGCGGGTCTGAGTAGAAACCTGTTCCGGGGGCCATCATGATGGTCTTGCCGTCACGGCGGAAATCGGTCAGACACCATTTGCAGAACTTCTCGCAGTCATCGATGGGCAGCTTGGCTGTGGTGTAGAATGCGCCCATGGGGATGGGAGAGTATACTCCCGGTATCTTGTTAAGTCCGTCAATCAGGAACTTTCGGCGAGTAATAAACTCCTCATAGGTGTTATTCATATATTCACGCGGGGCAGATATAGATGCCTCGGCTATTACCTGGCCGATAAGCGGCGGGCACAGGCGTGCCTGGCAGAACTTCATCACGGCGTTGCGTACCTCCTGGTTCTTGGTGGCTATGGCGCCTATGCGGATACCGCACTCCGAGTAACGCTTTGAAACGGAGTCAATCAGGATGACATGGTCCTCGATGCCCTCCAGGTGGCAGGCTGATATGTAAGGTGAGCCTGTGTATATGAATTCGCGGTAAACCTCATCCGAGAACAGGTACAGGTCATATTTCTTGACCAGGTCACGCAACTGAAGCATCTCCTTGCGGGTGTAAAGGTAACCCGTGGGGTTGTTGGGGTTGCAGATCAGGATACCCTTGGTGCGCTCGGTGATAAGCTCCTCAAACTTCTCAACCGGGGGCAGTGCGAATCCGTCCTCAATGGTCGAAACGATGGGCTTGATTACGGCACCGGCCGATACTGCGAATGCCATGTAGTTGGCGTATGCAGGCTCCGGAACTATAATCTCATCACCCGGGTTAAGGCAGGTCATAAACGCAAACAGAACCGCCTCAGATCCTCCGTTGGTAACGATGATGTCATCGGGTTCAAACTTGATCTGATACTGCTCGTAATAGTCGCACAGTTTCTTTCTAAGGCTCAGGAATCCCTGTGAAGGGGTGTATTCCAACACCTTACGGTCAATCTTCTTGAGTGTGTCCAGGCCAATCTGCGGTGATGGCAGGTCGGGCTGACCTATGTTAAGATGATAGACCTTGATGCCTTCGGCCTCGATTTTCTGTGCAATGCCCGACAGTTTGCGGATAGGCGAACTGGGCATTATCTCAGCGCGGTTGGAGATTTTCATTGTACTGAATGTGTTCTGTTTGCTTTATTTAGAGTGCAAAAATACAACAAACCGCGGGCTTAACACCCACGGTTTGCATAATATTTTATTATAAGAGATGTATTAATGTATCCTCTTGCCCAGTTTCAGGTTGTCGCCCGATGCATCCACAGTCCATATCTCGGGCTTGCGGCCGGTGCCACCGTCGTGGTGAACTGAGTAGAGCAGCTGACCCTCGAAGGTCTTGAACAGCATTCCGTGACCTGAGTTGTCACCCTTGAATGCCTTCTCCTCCTGGATCCACGGGCCCTTGATGCTGCCGCTCTCAGACCAAGCTATACCCTGAGCGTAGCGGTTCTCACCCCAACTTGACCAGAGCATACCCAGATGACCGGTCTCGGTACGGAACATCTGCGGACCGTCGGTTACCCAACCCGGCATCTTCATGCCGAATGTGGCCTCGCCGATTGAGTTCATCTCCTTTGACCAGGGAGCCTCCGATGCACGGAAGATGGTGGTAGGCTCAGCAATACGGTGGGTCAGATCCTTGGACAGCGGCATGTAAGCCATTGTACCGTCAATCAGCTGTGTCCACTCGTGTACGAATACCATATAGACTGTATCGTTCTCCTCATAAAGAGTTCCGTCTATGATATCCCATGTTGTGGGGCCAAGGCAGAAGAGTGAATCCTTTACAAGAGGCAGATAGGGACCGTCAACCTTGTCTGATACCAGCAGCTGTGTCTGGTTCAGGGGAACGTTGTAACGGCGCGGAACCTGCTCGATGCAGACTCCGTGGTTGTTCCATGTGCCTGCATAGTAGAACTTGTCGCCAAACTTGTGAATCTCGGCTGCAGCTACGAACTGGCCCTGCATCCAGGTGCCTGAGATATCGATTACGTTGTAGGGGCCGGTCCACATCTCAAGGTCGGTGCTCTTGTAGAGTGAGCCTCCGGTGCCGGTCAGCCAGTATGTCTTGGTCTCGGGATCGGGATAGATGAACGGGTCACTCATGGAGAGTTCCTTGAGAGATACGGTGCGTACCTGAGGGGTGGGGCGCTGCATATTCATTGGCGGACGCTGTGCGGCCTGACCCTGTCCCTGAGGACGCTGGGTGCGCTGACGGTTGGCATTGCTTCCCATAGGCATCATACCGCCAAAGTTACGCTGTCCGGGATTTGCGGGAGGAGCTTGCTCTCCGCGAGGTACGTCAACGATGATGTTGTCCCTGTTCTGACAGCACTCATGTTGGCTTTGCTGTGCGTTGTTTTTGCAAGATAATACCAGCAGCGGAATCAGGGCTGTGGTTAAAATCAACTTTCCTTTTCTCATAATAATACGTTTGTTAGTAATTCATTTTTTTGCTGATGACAAACGTACACAAAAAATCAGAAAAAGTTGCAGTGTTCCACGTTTTTGAGAGTAACTTTGTATCTCAGAAACCGATTAACCAAGTTATTATAAGATTATGTTTAGGAAATTATTCATTGCAGTCGCACTGTTGGCAACAGTAGCCTGCGGTTCACAGAACGGAACCAAGATGACTCAGAAGCCCGACAAGAATTTCTACATCTATCTTGCATTCGGCCAGTCCAACATGGAGGGTAATGCCCGTATTGAGGATCAGGACCGCGAGGGCATAAGTGACCGTTGGCTTATGATGGCCTCTGTAGATATGCCCAAGATGGAACGTGAAATGTATGGTTGGTATACCGCTGTTCCGCCTCTTTGCCGTGAGAGCAACGGTCTTACTCCGGTAGACTATTTTGGCCGAACAATGGTTGAGAATCTGCCCGAGAAGGTACGCGTAGGTGTCGTTATGGTAGCCGTAGGAGGCTGTAAGATAGAGGCTTTCATGAAGGACCGCGCCCAGGAGTACGGTGACAATGCCGCCATGTGGATGAAGAACTGGATCAAGCCCTATGACAACAACTGCTACCAGCGTCTGCTGGATTGCGCCAAGGAGGCACAGAAGGTGGGTGTAATCAAGGGATTCCTGATGCACCAGGGTGAGTCAAACATTGACGAGGAGGATTGGCCCGAGAAGGTAAAGTACGTATATGATTGCCTGATTGAAGACCTTGGCCTGGATCCCAAGAAGACTCCTCTGCTTGCAGGTGAGGTTGTAAACGCCGATGTCCAGGGCCGAAGCGCATCAATGAACGATATCATTGCCAAGCTCCCCGAGACTCTGCCTAATTCATATGTAATATCATCAAAAGGTGTCACTTGTGGCTTTGATCATCTGCATTTTGATGCTGCCGGATACCGCGAAATGGGCCGCCGTTACGCAAATCAGATGCTTACTTTGATGGGTATAACTCCTAAAGAGTAAAATAATCAGATATTATTGTGAGCTAAATCGCTGAATATCTGCTGGTTAATGCTTGTGAGTTTGATTAACTTTGTTTTGGCCGCTTTAAAATATTTTAAGTGACATCGTATTGAAAAAGTACCGACCTTTGCGGTCGAAAAACAAAGGATAATTCTCATAAGCATTAATTGGTTAGTAATTAGGTTAGTAATTAGGTTCGGGCCCGAGAATTTGTGAAAATTGCAAGGCTCACTCCAAGGGGAAAAGGTCCCTGCGGAGGAAATTGAAAAAATTGAGTTCACGCGAGTGAATTCATTTTTTTTGTGCCTGTTTTAGGTTAAAGCGGGTATACTTTTGCAGTTGAATTGTTGTTTCTGGGCATAGATTTTCCAATAGGAGCATTTATATATGTTGGATCACATATCAGGAAACGTGTTCCATTTACGTTGAAGTAATCTCCAGGAATTTCTGAATCAAATTGAACTGCAGCGGCAACATGTCCCGGGTAAGAAACCAATGCTGTCTTTAACCCCATTAGGTCTGTTACAAGTCTACAAAACAGAATGGCTCGATCCTCACAATCACAATAGGGGTAGTAAAGTGTTTCTTCTGGGAAGAATGGGCGTTCTAATCCCCATACTTCATTGTCTGTTTTATACGCAAAAGCGGTTTGGACAAAATCAAGAAGAATATTTGCAGTTTCTTCCTCATTCTTTCCTTCAATCTTTTGTCTTAATGCAGGATATAGTTCGTCTTTTGCAGATTGAGATAGAGGAGTATATACATATTTCATTAAATCTGTATCGTCGGAGCCTTCAATGGCAGATATTGGGTAGTCATTCATAAAGGCCAAATAGTTATAATTACATATAACCTTTGCAGAAACATCTGGATTGTTCTTTGATGTCAATACTCTTGGCTCACTATCATTAGAGCGAAACCTGTTCTGGTTCTTGATTGATAAGCGTAGTGCGTTTGTCTCTGGAAATGACATGCTCATAACGCTCATTTTCTCAACACTGCTGCCATCTAAAAGAAAATATAATCCGTCATTAAGGTTCCAGTATGGCTTATTGAATATCATTTCATTCGTGTGCAAGAGCAGATGTATATTTCCATTGTCGCAACCTAAACGTGCTTTAAAACCGGATTGTGAGAGAAGCCAAAAATGTAAAACGACAGCTTCATTCGTTTTTCCATATATCTTTTCGGACACTGTTTCTGTCATCTTGAAATAAGCCCAATCGCACAAATCCATCTCTGTTTTTTGATTCAGGCAATCTGCAAGTATGTTATCATAGTTTTTACTAGATAGTTCCTTCCAAAAGCGAGACACATCTCCTTCTTTTGAACCGTTCAATAAAGCCTTATTATTATCATCAAAACGTATAATGCCTTCTGTTCCATAAAAGGTGAATGATATCTTTTTTTCTTGTGGTTTGGGGGCATATTCAACATATTCGATAGGCTTGGGCTCTTCTATTTGTTGAGAAACAACATCTATATAGACATCAATCTTATTGTTGGTGGAAACTTGCTTTTCTGAAAGTTGCGAAACGACTGGTGGTATCTCGGGGACTTTATTCGGCTCAGGCATAGGCCTTTCTCCATTCATAACCTTCCAGTGTGTCTCGATGTATTTCGCAAATTCTTCATTTAACTTATTTCTGTAAGCAGCGATATCATCGGTTGCTTTTTTCTTAAAAGCATTGAAAGACTCCTGTTGTTGTCTCCTAAAATCATTAAAATCCTGTGCGGAAACAATTGTTCCGCACAGGATAAGAGAGAGGTATAATACGTTGTTTTTTTTCATAATTAGAAGTTGTACGATGCAGAAATACCATATTGTCCTTCTGTTGTCGCTGTAGGTGTTACAATAATCCTTCTTGCGCCGGGGGCAATATAGGCATCAACTATATTATAAATATATAGTGCCGCAAACCCTCCAATACATAGATTTCTAGCAGTTTCACAATTGTTAGCCTTATTATTATGAGCCTTTTTAGTATGAGCAACATGTGTTCGAGTAATTTTGGACATATACTCAGATCTCATATTCTCAAATGCGATAAAACCACCCGCTAATGCAACACCTCCTACCATAATGATTCCACCTTTAACATATGAACCTTTATGCATTTGTGCTGCTCCCGGAATCAACGAAAGACCCCAGGTGATTGGGTCGGATACATAACTAGAATTCTTTATAAAAGTGTCTTTAATTGTCGTATTACTTCCAGGTTCGGTTACGGCATATAATGCAGAATACTTATAATAATCACCAATTCGTTCCCAATAATCATCTATGAACTTATAACCGAAGGTTTCTACTGATGTTTTCGTTTTAAATGACAACGTATGAGTAGAATAATTAGAATCAGTATTACCAGTTGTAGATGAAGCATTCCAATCAATTTCTCCATCTATTTTACTACTTGACTGCAAGTATGACCCTAATGTGTTTAAACGCCCGTTTTGCAAAGTCTCTATTGATGGTCCTTGATTATCAACAAGAATAATCTGGTAATTAGCGCCATCCTTAACTATATCCTGATAGTTTTTTAGCCATTGTGGACGAATTTTCTGAGATGCCTGCCCATATGCTATAAGTGGAACATAGAGTAGGCAACACAAAACGCATATTTTTATTTTTGCTGTCATTATTTTTTATTCCTCCATGGGTTTAACAAACTCTTTAACCCATTTATCTACTGCAGTTCCAAAAATTTGTTCTGTCGCAGTTTCTTTTAAAGCTTGATCCATTGCATCCTTTCTAACTTGGGAAACTTTTGTTTCATCTACAATGTAGTAGATATCATATTCCACCTTATCTTTTCCATTTTGTGTTGTATTTCTGTAAACAGCAACACTTTCTTTTAAGAACGGCGAGATTGCTTCTTGGACTTTTTGCGTATAAGCTCCCATTAGTTTTGTCCCTGATTCGGTAAAGTTGCTAAACTCTCTTGACATACCGCCAGCAACAACACTTCTTGCCGCTGTTGCGTATTGGATAGCAGCTGCGTTTAAACAATACATTCGAGCATCTGATTTTTCGTTGCCTATACCAGAACCCTCAACCTCTATGAGGCTTGGGTTGGCATCTATTTGCGCATAGTGAGCCACAAGTTTATCGTACATTGTACGTGTTCCATCTATTTTGTAGCCATCTGCTTGCCATTCTTTAACCTTTGCTTCAGGCCCCGTGGCTATTGATTTTGAAGGCGTACCGGCTTGTTTTGAACTTCCACATGAACA
>JAKSIV010000056.1 GCA_024398635.1 Bacteroidaceae bacterium
TAGAATGCCTGGTTTGGGACCAGGTGGTCGAAGGTTCGAATCCTTTCATCCCGACAAAGGGGAGGCAAATCTGCCTCCCCTTTATCGTGTGAAAGGATTCAAGGCCTCTTTTTAAATTGCTACGCAATTGCGCTCCCTATGGTCGCTTGGCGGCCCTCCGGGACCGCGGTCTCGTTCCTCACGTCACTCGCTCCAATACGTTTTTACCTGCGTTATTAGTGTTTATCATTCCCATAAAGGTTCGTTTTTCCAAGAGGCGGGAAATCCCATTGCAGCAGAATCTACATTGGGATATAAAACAAACAATTCTTTAAGCCTTGTCTTGAATGATTCTCCCACTCCTATTGTATTCAGTAAGTATTGTAGGCAACATAGTTGTGGATATAACTTGGAGGGGGATATGGAACGATCAGTGATCCAGGCTTCAGGAAGTTTTGTTGGTATTTGTGGCTTAATTGTAAAAATACGATTCCAGGTACGGGCATGATGTGCACAACAATTCCTGAGTACAGCAAATGCGGTCATCCAACTTTCCAGAAAAATATGTTGTGGTAAACATAAATCATGTGCCACTTTCTTTTTAACTGCATTATCTGTGAAGTTGCAGTAAATCTTGGAAAGTGTTCCAAAAGAGACAACTTCAAGTGATTTCCAAACAGGAGGATAGGGTGGAGTGTCGTATTTGGCAAAGTGATCTATAATAAACTCTTCTTTTGTCCTGTGAATCTCGTCGGACAGATTTGTGAGACATCGGTCAAAAATGGTGGGGTTCCTGAATAGCTTTTTATCCATAAACCAGAAAGAGCCGTATGATAATGAGAAAGAATGTATGATGTGACTCCGAAAAGCTATTTCTATGTGTTGAATGGCAGTAAAAATTAGACTTCGTAAAACGATGTCAAAATCATACAATCCTATGATATCCCCAAATTTGCAATTAGGTTTAAACTGATGGGTGTATTTGTCACTTTCCATAGGCCTCCAGTAATTGGCGAGGCGATAGTAGCTTATATTCTTTAATTTGCTTATAGCATACTCTTCATTCTCAATAACAAGGCCTCGGTTTTTGAGCAACGTTATTTGCTCGGTAAAATCAATAGGTTTCTTGGTATACGTCATCATGGTCGTAAAAGGTATTTAGTTAAACAAAAGACTCGCCCTGGTACGCTGTTCTATGGGAAGCGTGGCGAGTACTGTTAGGGCAAAGGTAGTGTTAATATTGATATCTACAACACTTTCGTTTTATTTTTTTGAGCGTTAATCAAACCTATTTTAAGATTGTTCTTTATATTTGCATTGTTCTTGACTGCAAGAATAGACATAATGAGGCGTTATTGAATCATTTTCTTCAGCAAATCTCGCAAATTTGTTTTCCGTGAAAATGATGACAATGGCATCACATCTTAGGTGATATCTATCTCTACGTGAGTAATGATAATGCCTGGGTGTGGGTGCTGTTGTCTTACCCACGGAAAGGCCATGCGAGAGCCCGCTGAAGGTGTGAGACAATATGTTCCCGCACCTTTTTTGTATATTATTCCGTAGGGGACAGGAATGTGTAATGGAATGTTTATGAGAAAGCTATCGTTTCTATCATTATTCGCATTGCTTGTGTGTCAGGTGTTTGCGCAAAACACCCTTACCGTCCATCAGAAAGACGGTCAGCAGTTCAGTTTCGGGTTTGAAGAAAAACCCCTGGTCACTTTTACCGAGACTGAACTGGTCGTCAAAACATCTAAAGTAGAGTTGCGTTATGAATTGTCTAAGTTTTCCAAATTCACTTTTGATGAAAAGGAAGTTGATGATGCTGTCAATCCTATAACCGAAAAGGAAGCAAGCATCACTCTTGATGAATACACGGTCTGCATTACCGGAGCAAAAGCCGATATCGTTGTCCGTTTGATTGCTTCCAACGGTCAAACTCTTAACTCATATAAAACAGACTCTGACGGCTCTGTTACATTCAGTATATCTGAATTGCCGGGAGGCACATATATCATTGCATCCGAATCACTAACCTGCAAAATCCTTAAGAAATGAAACAGATAACGATTAAATCAGTATTCATGCGCCTTATAGCAGTAATTCTGCTTAGTATAGGTACATTGTCGGCATCCGCCCAGTATTATATGAACATCCACCAGAAGAACGGAGGTGTTTATAAATACGTTGTTGCCAACATAGACAGCGTGAGTTTTACAGAAAAACAGGCCAATCCGGCAGATACCTCTGCTGTTGTTCCTGATACCCTTGCCGAAGGAGGTTTGTACTTGGGCGTAATAGGTTTTCATAGGAGCTTCTATATGCAGCCAATTAGCATTCTAAATTCCTCAACAATTAACACTTTTAAGAGCTTCATAAGTAGAATGACATCGGAGAACGGAACTCTTTTGTACTATTCTGTTGACCAAGCTTTAGATGCTTTGAATAATGTCGTTGTTCCAGAAAGACTTACAAATGTGGCAATGATCACATTCACGGATGGAATAGATCAAGGTTCCAATACTCATTTGTGGCAAGAACATAATTATGAAGATGAATGGTTGTATGATCCTAATGAAGATTATCTGACTGCAATTCAGAAAAGGATATTGTCTGATTCAGTAGGAGGCGTTCCTGTCACATCATATTCGATAGGTTTGAAGGGCGACCAGGAGGATTTGAATACGGTAAGATTCAGATCTGATATTAAGAAACTAGCTTCAGCAGATTCACTTGGTGTGGTAGTTGATTCAATAAAAGAGGTTAATGAAAACTTCCAGAGAATAGCTGAAAAATTAAATAGTAAATATAACTACCAGAATATACCTATCACTATACCCGGCTTGTCTACAGGAGATAGGGTTCGTATAGCTTTTGACATAAGAAAAGCTGATGCAGATGTGACATCGCAAGATGCAGTCTCTTCTCGATTATATATAGAGGGAACATACAATCTTCGCAAACAATTACTAACAGATGTAGTTTATGAGGGACTGACATCATTATCTGGAGACACGATTTATGGTGAGTTGGACGAGTATGGACACTCTAAGTTTCTTTTTGAGAAGGTATTGACTAATGATAACAAACTAATTGTTGCGGAAAATATAAAGGAGTTTTATCTTGTTAAAGATGGATTGAATAATTATTGGCAGAAAAACAGGGAATTTGAACATCCAGCTGACGAAGACATCGTGATTGAAAAGAGTTCTGCCATTATCATGTTAATTCTTGACTGTTCAAGTTCGCTGATAGATGAGGATAAGAAAATAGAGGAGACTGATTTTTATAGAGCTAAAAAACATGCCATATCATTTATCGAGACTCTTTACAAATCCTATAACAGCACATCAACCGGCGGTGATGACAACAACAATAATAACTCACCATACGAGTATGTTGATTTGGGCTTGAGCGTTAAATGGGCCACATACAACGTGGGTGCAACCAAACCCGAGGAATACGGTGATTACTTTGCTTGGGGCGAGACCGAAACCAAATCTAGTTATTCTTGGAGAAGCTACAAATTCAGAACTAGCGGTGATTCATACAGCAATGTCAAGTTTAACAAATATAACACCAGCAGCAGTTACGGTACGGTAGATAACAAGACCACTCTTGATGCTGCCGACGATGTTGCTCACATCAAATGGGGCGGCAGTTGGCGTATGCCCACCACGTTCGAGCAGGATGAACTTCGCGACTACTGTACCTGGACATGGACAACCCTGAACGGCGTGAATGGATACCGCGTTACAAGCAACATGTCCGGTTACACAGACCGCTCCATTTTCCTTCCGGCTGCCGGGTACCGCTACGACACGTACTTCGACTACGCTGGCTCCTGCGGCTACTACTGGTCAAGTTCGCTCTACACGGACTACCCGTACAGCGCGTGGAGCGTCGACTTCGGTTCCAGCGGTGTGAACGCGTACATCAGCAGCCGCTACCTCGGTTTCTCTGTGCGGCCCGTGTGCCCGTAGGATTTGTCCTCCCCACTGGCCCCCCAAAAAGACAATCAAGGCAAGCATTCAGGCGCAGGGCGGCCTGATGCAGGCGGGGTGGCAATGCCAAAGCCACCCCGCAGCATCAAGGCAGTCCTGCGGCTGCTTTATATCATATCTTTAACAAACAAATCCAAAAACAAATTCAAAATGGCAAAACTTAATGACATTCTGGACGCGGAGAAACAGCGCCCGGATGAGGCTTCACGTCGTGTTATCCATTTCTATCAGGAAGGCAGTTTCCTGCGCGCATACGAGTGGAGCGCATGGCTGTGCTGTAGGTATCTGAATGATTTCAAGGCTACACGCCGTGTACTGAAGGGTACTGATGATACGATGGTGTTTATAGGCTTTCCTTTGACCAGTCTCGACAAGTACCGCACTGACGGCCGTGAGGTTGTGAATGTAGATGAAAAGGCTGTGGATATGCTTCTGCCTGAGGATATGCTCAAGGGTGAACTCACAGAGACTGATTTTAAGCATTGGAAACAGTCCGTGCCGCTTGCTGAGTCAAGCCGCAAGGAGGGGCAGGATGCTATTAAAACCGCTCAGAGTGCTGGACAAGGGATGTCACTGACGGGCATCATGCAGCGTGTGCTGGCATTTCCCATAGAGAGCAAGTCACCGCTTGACTGCATGGTGTTCCTGGCCGATGTCAAGCAACAGTTGGCCATGATAATCTGATTTTTAAGTAGAAGATAAAGGATAAGGACAAATCCATAGGCAGTCTGCCATTTGACAGCGTATGTCACGTGGAAAAACCGTAAACGGCCACCGGTTCATCAAAACAGAGAGCGTCCCTCTGACCGTCAGTATCAGATGACTGCCGCATGAGCGTTTCTGCTTTTTTCCTTCCGGCTGCCGGGTACCGCAACGACACGAACTTCAACAACGCTGGCTCCAACGGCAACTACTGGTCAAGTTCGCTCAACACGGACAACCCGAACAACGCGTGGAACATCAACTTCAATTCCAGCAATGTGAACGCGAACATCAACAACCGCAACAACGGTTTCTCTGTGCGGCCCGTGTGCCCGTAGCACTTGTCCTGCCTCCTTTTCTTTATTACATGAGATATAGTCCTATGCCAGTGACCCATAATACTTTTGTTATAGACCGTGAACAGCTTTACGCTGATTTGATGCAGGCATATCTTGATGCCCGCCGTCATAAACGCAGTCGCAGGTATCAGCAGGAGTTTGAGGCTGACCTTGAACGCAACCTGACAGAACTGTGTGATGAACTTTATAACAGGACATATAAACCCTTGCCATCAGACTGTTTCATAATAACAGACCCTAAGAAACGTGAAGTGTTTGCGGCATCGTTCCGTGACCGTATAGTGCACCATCTGTATTACAACTATGTGCACCGTATGTTTGAGCGCACGTTCATTCATGACAGCTACAGCTGCATCAAGAAAAAGGGAACTCATTTCGGGATACACCGTCTGGAACGGCACATACGCAGTGAGAGCCAGAACTACGTTGAGCGGTGCTATGTGCTCAAGATGGATATACGCGGATACTTTATGTACATAAACCGTAATCGTCTGCTTGAACTTTGCTTAGACTCTCTTAACAAGATGCAGTGGCACAAGGTGAGCCGTTACCGCAAAGAATTGTGGCGTGAAGTGGTGGATATTGAATTTGTATCATACCTGACGCGTGAGATAGTAATGCTGGACTGTACAAAGGATTGTCATATCAAAGGCCGTACTGCTGATTGGGAAGACCTGCCTGCCAGCAAGAGCCTGTTTCATAGTCCGTCAGGATGTGGACTGCCAATAGGTAACCTTACCTCACAACTGTTCAGCAACGTGTATCTGAATGTTCTTGACCAGTATATGAAACGCACTCTAAAGTGCCGTCATTACGGCCGATATGTGGATGATTTCTATGTGGTTGGTGCTGATAAAGTATGGCTTCATTCCTTGATACCACGAGTCAGGTTGTTCCTGCGGGAGAATCTTGGACTGGAGCTTCATGAGGGTAAATTGAGGATAGATAATGTTCGTCAGGGAGTGGAGTTTCTTGGTGCTTTCCTGAAACCTTGGCGTAATTATGTGAGCCAATCAACATTGAGCCGGATGAAGGCTAAAATCAAATTGCTGTTGGCCGAGTGCGTCTTGTGCAATGGAAACGTTATGGCATTTGCTCTAAAACTGAGGTCGTCATTCAACTCTTTCTGCGGAGTGTTGGGGCATTACCGCAGTTATCGCTTGAGGTGCAGATTGTGGCTTGAAAGAAGCTGTTAGCCACTTGCCAGATTCGGCAGTTTTGACAAAAGTATCCTGCGGTTCCTGATAAATCCGGTTTTTTGAATAATTTTAGTCTTTTCCGTTTACACGGTTTTTGTACAATTGGGGACTGTCCCCAATTGTACTTTTTTATTTGAAGAAGCGGAGGTATTCGGATTCCAGGTTGGGAGTGAGGATGTTTTGGCCTATGGCGTCAAGGATTTGCTGGCGGGTCCAGAACCGGCCGCCGTCAAGTTAATCGGCACTGGGGTGGATGGGGCCGTCATAGATGGTTTTGAAGACATATACAAGCTCTTTTTCCACCTTGCTATCAAAGACGTAGTGCCCCATTGGGGTAGGATTCGGCACGCTGATGCCTAATTCTTCCATTACCTCGCGGTTGAATGCTTGCTCAACGGTCTCCCCGTATGAGATATGGTCTCCTACGGCGGTGTCCCACTTGCCGGGCTGGATGGGTTTCCAGTCAGGGCGGCGCTGCAGGTACAGCTCTCCCTTGGAGTTGAACAGATGCAGGTGTACTACCGGGTGCAGTACCTTACGGCCGTCATGGGCCTGACCGCGCAGGATGCTGCCCAGCACGTTTCCGTCCTCATCGACTATGGGAAGAACTTCGTTGTTATTATCGGTCATAAAATGTTTTTCTGAGATTTGGTCACACAATAGTTTGACTTCATAAGTAGCGGGCTATGAAGTGAGCCATAGATTTGCGAGAGTGTTCAAGGACTGCTTCTCTTAGTTCACGGTGAGCCTTAACTTCATTGGAGGTGCTATTATTCGTTACTATCTGTTTTTTCATTTTTCTTGTCAATTGATTTGATGTAATCAGAGGCTTTGTTTGGCGAGATTATGGAACGGCCCAGACGACGTTCCATTGTATTGCGGGCATCGCGTGCCACATCGCCACCTTCTTTGGCTATTTGTTTGCTTTGAGCCATTGTTTGTGGATTTGACTGTCGAGAGTATTCTGTAGTAGCTACTTCGGCGAGAGTGTTGAGGGCCAACTCAATATTGGTCATATTATCGCGCAGGTTCTGTTTGGTCAAGCCCTTGTAGCGTTTGTATTCTCCCGTAGTCATGCCGCTCCATGCTTTGGTCAGGACATTGGTGAGTGTGGCAAAATCTTTGGGGTTGTGAATGCCGGAACGGTGCCACTCGTCTGTCAGTTCTTTGCGCATCTCAATGGAGCGCATACGCTCGTTTATCCATTTGTCGCTGTAGCCTTGTCGGCGGTAATCCTCTACTGCCATTTGAAAGGTCAGCTCAGGATCTATCATCTGGTCAATACGCTGTGCGCCAACTTGTGCTAACCACTGACGGATAGGCTCTGCTTTCTTGGATGGAATAGACTCAATAATGCGGAAAATGCCCTCCATATCAGCTGCTTGAGTCTTGCGATGTTTGCCATCTGGAGCAATCATTTCAACAGGGGGACAAATTGTCCCCCACTTGGATTTTAATTGAGGGTCACGGCGAAGCATTTTTTTGATATAATCTCTCGGATCAACGGTATCAGTTAATGCCTTTACTATGTCCGAAACAGCAAAATAATACTTTTCTTTTTCTGCATCCCATGCGATGCGAATTGATTTGCCCTCGAAGAGTTGAATAGCTAGATTTTCATTCATGATAATTTATTAAATGGTACAATGTTCAAAGTGTTTGTATTATCGTAGTTGTTTATTTACAAAGATAAGCATAATAAATGGGAAAAAGGTTGGGGGGTAATAAAAAAGCAGTAACTTTGCGGTCAGGAAAGCAGAATGGATTGAAT
>JAKSIV010000057.1 GCA_024398635.1 Bacteroidaceae bacterium
CGCATAGCCAAATAACATCCGGAATATTTTTAATAAGGACTATAAGAAAGGCCGACATCACCCGATGCCGGCCTTCTTTTTACAATCCAATCTTATTTCAAAGACTGATGGTGTATAGAGTAATTGAATACGGATCCACATCAATTGTAGCCTTACTCTTCAGTTTGACAGTCTCCTTGACAGGAGCTATAGGCTGCTGGTCAAAGTTGTTCTCATCGTCAGGCTGTCCCTTTATGACAGTCTTGGTAACGCTCTTGAATCCACCGAAACGTGAAAGGTCTATTGTAGCCTTTGCTGCATTCTCTCCGGCATTGCAAACCTTGAGATAGAGTTTGCGGGCCTGAGTGTCAAGCACGACTGACTGACCAAGCAGGTTGTCAGCCTCACGGTCAAACTTTACGCACTCACCATAGAAATAATCACCGCTGGACTGGCCGAACATCTGCTGCACATAATAGCTGCAGGTCAGGAACGGACGCTCGTTGTCAAAGTAAATCAGGTCAGGGTTCCAGTTGTTTGTGTTCTTGCGGGCAAACAGCGGAGCATATGATGTCATTACCACAACATCACCGTTACGCTCCACATGCAGCAGATAGAGACCCTCTGCAAGAGCATCAATCAGTTTCTTATCCTTTGCGGCATACTCACCCAGGTAAACCTTGGTCTTGCGGTCACGGGGATAAGAGTCATACTGACGGCTGGTAAGGAAATAGTTGCGCTGCTCATAGTAGTGCTCATCAAGAATGGGAACCTCAAGTCGTGTGGCAAACTTCCAGCCCTCCTCATAGTCACCGTTGCCGGGATGTGAGCCGGGACCTGCGGTACCTACTATCACAATATCGGGATACTTGGCGCGAACCTGGTCATATATAAACTTGAAACGCTCCTCAAACTCGGGAGTAATCTTCTCCTCGTTTCCAAGACCCAGATACTTGAGATTGAACGGCTCCGGATGACCTGCATCGGCACGAACCTTGCCCCACTTTGAATCAGCAGGACCGTTGGCCCACTCAATCAGGTCGAGAGCCTCATCGGCCCACTCCTGCATATCCTCCATGGGAACGGCGTCCTGAGCCTGTGTACGCATGTTCCAACCGCCGTTGGTACCCTGGCAGCTTACACCGCAAGGCAGAATGGGCAGAGGCTCCATGCCTGCGTCCTCGCAGAACTGGAAATACTCAAAGAATCCCATCTCCATGCTCTGATGATAACCCCAGGTGTTCTTGATGCCCTTGCGGGTCTCCTTGGGACCTACTGTTGTCTTCCAGCGGTATGTATCCCAGAATCCGTCACCGCCGCCGTGTACCACGCAGCCGCCGGGGAATCTCATGAACTTGGGATTCAGGTCAACCAGTGCCTGAGCCAGATCCTTACGGAGTCCATGACCTTTATAGGTATCCTGCGGGTAGAGAGATACCATATCGATATCCATCACACCGGTGGTAAGTGAAAGCAGCTGCAGTGATGCGTTGGGGCAATCCTGTGCTGCAGTCAGAGTATACTCATATTTCTTCCAATCACTGCCGGAAACCGTAAAGGTGGTATCGGCAATAACGGTAGGCTGAGCGCGGAATCCGCGACCCTGAACCAGCAGTACGGCGCGCACCTCCTTGTCCTTGCCGTCGGGGTTGCGCAGGAACACCGAGAAATCATATTTGTCACCGCCCTTGAGCAGGATGCCGTCATAACCGTCATTCTGAATGCCCACGCCGGTCCAGCCGTTGTAGTCATAGTAATGACCCACACGCTCAATGTTCAGGCGCATGTAGTTGGGGTTGTTGGGATGTATGGGATCCTGCTGCTTAGGCTCAATGTAACCCAATGAGTGACCCGGACGGATTGAACGCCAAGCGGTTCCGGGCCCCCATCCGTCACGCTCTGCGGGGCTGAACTCGAACGATCCGTTTTGGATCAGCTCGGCGCACAGACCGCCATCGGCCGACATGCTGATATCCTCAAAGAAGATACCTATAAGTTCATTACTGATTTTCTTGCCGCCGGCAGGAGCCTTGACGGGCTTGGCAGCTGTAGCCCCGATGGCCAGTGATGCAATCACCGCCATTGCAATAAGTTTTCTGTTCATATTAAGTTTAGTTGGTAAATCTGTTTTTCTGCACGAATATAGTTATTTTTGCCGATATGTAAGACCATTCAAACTGACCTAATGAGCATATATGAAACAATTCCGCTTAATCAGTCCAGTATTCGCACTTTTGTCGGTTTTATCGGCTGGTGCTGCCAACAACACATTTGACATAGACCTTAAGAAGACCGGTGCCCCCATCCAGAGCACCATGTACGGTATCTTTTTTGAGGACATAAACTATGCCGCCGACGGCGGCCTTTACGCTGAGTTGGTAAAGAACCGTTCATTCGAGTTTCCAAACGCTCTCCAGGGATGGAAAATATTTGGGAACGTACAGGTTCTGGATGACGGACCGTTTGAACGCAACCCGCACTATGTACGCCTTACAGATCCCGGTCATGCACACAAGCATACCGGTCTTGATAATGAAGGTTTCTTTGGTATTGGTATTGAAAAAGGTAAGCAGTACAACTTCTCGGTATGGGCCAGGTCTGAGAGCCCGGTCATACTGAGAGTTGAACTGGTCAACACCGCCTCTATGGGTGAAAACCATTTTGTATGCCAGCAGAGACTTACCGTAAACGGAAAGGAATGGAAACAATACAAGATTACTCTCCGTCCCACCCAGACACTTGAAAAAGCCACACTCCGTATATTCATGGAGACCCGCGGCGGAGTCAGCGTAGACCTGGAGCATATATCCCTATTCCCCGCCGACACATGGAAAGGACGTGAAGGCGGACTAAGAAAGGATCTGGCCCAGGCTCTGGCCGACCTTCATCCCGGAATATTCCGTTTCCCTGGCGGCTGCATTGTTGAGGGAACCGACCTTGAGACCCGCTACAACTGGAAGAATACCGTAGGTCCGGTAGAGAACCGACCGCTCAACGAGAACCGTTGGGAGTACACGTTCCCTCACCGTTTCTATCCCGACTATTTCCAGAGCTACGGACTGGGATTCTTTGAGTTCTTCCAGCTGAGCGAGGATATAGGAGCTGAGCCTCTGCCCATCCTCTCCTGCGGTCTGGCATGCCAGTTCCAGAACGATGATATCAACGCTCATGTCCCGGTTGACCAGCTTGACCCATACATCCAGGATGCCCTGGATCTGATTGAGTTCGCCAACAGCCCTGCCGATTCCAAGTGGGGTAAGGTACGCGCAGATATGGGACACCCCGAACCATTCAACCTTAAATATATAGGTATAGGAAACGAACAGTGGGATGCCCTCTATCCCGAGCGTCTGGAGCCCTTCATTAAGGCAATCCGCAAGGCTTACCCCAACATAAAGATTGTAGGCTCATCAGGCCCCAACTCCGAGGGTGACCAGTTTGATTACCTGTGGCCCGAGATGAAACGACTGGGAGCAGACCTTGTTGACGAGCATTTCTATCGTCCCTACGATTGGTTCCTGAGCCAGGGCACACGCTATGATGGTTATGACCGCAAGGGTCCCAAGGTTTTTGCGGGAGAGTATGCCTGCCATGCTACAGGAAAGAAGTGGAACCACTACTATGCATCACTGCTTGAGGCCGCATTCATGACAGATCTGGAGCGCAATGCCGATATAGTTCATATGGCCACATACGCCCCGCTGTTTGCCCATGTTGAGGGCTGGCAGTGGCGTCCGGACCTGATCTGGTACGATAACCTTCACTCATTCCGTACAGTAAGCTGGTATATACAGCAACTCTACAGCCAGTACAAGGGTGACAACGTGGTAGGACTCACCATGAACGGAAAACCCGTAGCCGGACAGGACGGCCAGAACGGTCTGTTTGCCAGCGCAGTACGTGAGGGTAACCAGATTTATATCAAAGTTGCCAACACTTCCAGTGAGGAGCAGCAGCTTACATTCAATTTCAACGGACTTAAGAAAAAGGCTGTTATGACGGCCTCAAAGCGTGTTGACCTGTCAAGCGACAAACTCTATGAGGACAACTCAATAGAGGCTCCGGTAAACATTGTTCCCGTTGAGAATGGTTTTGACGGAAAGGGACAGAGCATTCAGGCCGCTATCAATCCGCTCAGTTTCAGTGTATTTGTTTTGACAATAGAATAATTCAGGTTAACATATTCTGTATGGCAGCCTACGGTCAGGCACCCGGAAGACAGGTTCTAAACCCCATACCCGAATGGGCGGTCAAGGCCGTACCCGGTTACAACAGCATGCTCATAACACGTACGATAGTATGGGATAAAGATGGCTGGCCGATAATAAATCTGTAACTTTGCATCGTGGCAATAGAAGATGCAATATTCAGACGGTCAGAACTGCTTCTGGGAACCCAAGCTATGGAAGGGATCGCCAGCAAGCGGGTCATCATTTTCGGTATAGGAGGCGTAGGCTCATGGTGTGCCGAAAGCCTTATCCGCTCCGGCATCCGTCATCTGACCATTGTTGACTCCGACCGCGTCTCAGCAAGCAACATCAACCGCCAGCTCATGGCCACCACCCTGACAGTTGGGCAGGTTAAAGTCCTTGCACTCAAGGAGCGTCTTCTCAGCATAAACCCATCGGCCAATATAACCACAATAGAGAAGGTATTCAACGAGGAATCGGCCGATACCTTTGACCTGGACAGTTACGATTACATAATCGATGCAATAGACTCGCTCAAGGACAAGGCTCTGCTCATACTGATGGCCACCAGGACAAAAGCCAGGTTCTTCTCATCAATGGGAGCCGCCCTCAAGATTGACCCCACCCGCATCCGCGTAACAGAGTTCTGGAAAGTAGAAGGAGACCCGCTGGCCCGTATGCTTCGCAAGCGTTTTAAGCAGAATGACCAGTACCCCAAGCGCAAGTTCCAATGCGTCTATTCCGATGAACTTCTGCCGAACAAAGGTCCGCAGCCCCAGGAGAAAGAGGAGACCATGAGCCAGATAAACAAAGGCCAGACAAACGGTTCCTTGGCCCATATCACCGCCATATTCGGCTTTACCCTTGCAGGCCTTGTAATACAAGACGCCGTTTCCGAATCTTAAAACGGCAGCATGTAATAGACGCAATCCGTATCGCGGTAAAACTCCCGGGCACCCCACCTTTTCCAATATGCATGGGTTTTAAGACGGTGCAGAACGGGAATGAAGAGAAAGTCATAACCCGCTTTCAACTGTGGCATAATCTCCATAAGCATATCGTAGTTGAGACGAGTGCCGCGATAATCCTCACGTACAATGAATGAGAATACCGCCGTGTAGCGCTGACGGTTCAGTCTGTCCAACAGTTCAGGATCATCCTGTATGATTTGGGCCGTCTCCTCCTCTATACGGTAGTCGCTCATATTCAGAAGTCCTATCACATCTCCTTTATCATCAATCGCCTTTACACTCAGAGGCCAGTTGAACTTGAGGGTCCGCACCCACTCCTCCACCTCACGGCGGTCAAATCCGTACTGGCGCACCATCCAGTCTATGGTAAGCGGGGCATCGGTCTCTGTCATTCTGCAAATGGTGTAAGACATATCGGTCAGGCGTTGAATGTCACTATATTATAAGTAAGGAGTATCTCAGGATGATATGACAGCTTGGCCTTTCGCAAACCGGGCAGACCCATATCCTCCTCACGGTTCACATATGTAAAACGCTCCGGCAGATGTGCGCAGAACTGCTGGTTTATAATGCTGAACGCCCCTTCCACATTGCGGTCAGCCTTCTCGACACAGACATCGAAAGTATCCCGTGTCACGGCGCTTCCGTAGGTGAACGCCACCATACGGCCATCCACATAGATGCTGCCGCCTATCATGCCCAACTCATCCCAGTGGCCGAATATGGTCTCCATAACCTGATGCTCGGCCTCAATGGTATCGCCGTACACAGGATTGTCATGTTCCTTCTCACCGTTCCATACAGAGAGCACCCCACGGCAGTCATCAAAAAGTCCCGGTGTAAGGGGCCGATACTCATAACCGGGATAAAGCGTAAGGAAACGGTTCACGTGATTGCGTTTTCCCTTGAGTTTGCCGCCCTGAAGCGTTGCCAGATCCGCACGACGGTAGATATAGTCATATTGGCCACGCTGTGACTCCACACCTATGTTTATACCCTTACAACAGGCGTTCTGCTGCAACTGCAGTGCCGCCTCATCCTCCAGCCCCAGCAGTATCAGACGGCCATTACTGTCCTCGCAAAGAGCCTGCAGCAGATCACAGCCTGGCGTCTCCTGCATGCAGAGCATATAAGCCCGCTGTCCCTCCATACTGAACCGCAGCACCACCGCATCGGCCAGCACGCAGACCTCGGTTCCGAACCAGGCCTGCCAACCCACCAGATTGGCAAAGTTAAAGTTGCAGTTCCTCCGCCCGGCACTCAGGCTCACCGCCTGCACCCTCTCGCGATCAGCTACAGAAAGTGTATGAAATTCAAGTTTCATGCAGGTATATGACAGTTTTTTTACAATTTGAGAGCAAATGTAGTGCATTTGCAACGGGATTGCAACGCCTCAGGTTTTTTCGGCGTTGAAGTCAACAATAGAATGTTAACAAATAAACAATTATTACTTTTCACTATTCAAACAAAAAGAGTAATATTGTATTCAGATAACAAGAACAATTATGGCATACCAATCAATAGACGAACTACAAACATTATTAAGCAAAGAAATCTTTCCAGATAGACAAGACAGCAAAAAAGCTGCTGGCAGAGCATTAGGTACATTTATAGAAACTATTGTATATTATTTGCTACGACAATGGGGTGAGAATGATTCAATTGCAATAGAACGACCATTAGCGGAGTATGGGCAAAAAGAGATAACTCATAATGTTGAATTTACTCTTCATCCAATAAAGAAGGTTTATAAATCATTCATAATTCCCACCAATGCACCGCTTACAACCAAGAAGCTGGCAACAAACCTACAACTCCCAGAAACAATTGAATTAACGACCAACAAAGTTCTTAACAAGAACATAATACAGAATGCATGTGTGATTGGTTCTGACAAAGAATCAATTGTTATTGCATCACCAGATAGCATTAAAAAGAATAACACATCTTTGCATGCATACATTCTTAGTAAGCACGCCTATGCAATGATAGAGTGTAAACGAGTTGGCAAGGAAGGTGACGCAAAAGGTCCCCAAACAATTGAAAAAGCAAAGCAAGGGGCTTACGTGGCTAAAACGACATCTTCACTTCAAAAAGTTCGCAACGATAAAGGTGAACTTGATGGCATTTATTACATCGACGGAGAGCCGCATATAGGACCATATTCCCAATTACTCAACGAAATAATCACCAATGGCAAACCACAACAACTCAAAGATTTTACTCTTTCCATTGGTGTTGTAAGCAATCATGGCAATTGGTTTACTTCTAGCAATCCAAATAAAGAGATGAAAGTTCTTGCACAAAGTTACGATTGGCTATTATTTCTTACAGACGAAGGATTATCACAATTCATTATTGATCTTTTGCGTTCTCCTAAACATAAATATAAAGCTGTCCATGACGCTTTTGTAGATAGTTATCCTCCTGCTGGAACTACAAAAACAGCAAATGTTTTCACTAAAAAGCACATGGAACAAACAGCCCATTTTGCTTTAGAAGCCTACTTTAAAGATAATATTGATAAAATAGAAAAATGGTTTAACGTGATATCACCAAATGGTGGCACTCTAGAAGATTTGAAACATATACTTAAAACGCTTAAAAATAAAAACTGGGAAAAAATATTATGACTGCAGGAAGACACGTCAACACATTAAGTCAAAGTTGGTGCACACCTCAAAAATATGTCAATGCAATAAAGAGGTTTTGGAACGGGCATATCTCTCTTGACCCTTGTTCTAATGAATATTCCATTGTAGGTGCTGATGTCGAATTCCGTCTTCCAGAATTTGACGGATTAAAAGAATGTTGGAATTA
>JAKSIV010000058.1 GCA_024398635.1 Bacteroidaceae bacterium
GTTGCTGTTGTTGTTTGCCTGTGATAAGGATAACCGTATATCCCAGGATGAATATCCGGGGCAGGATTCATCGGTTGTTACAGCCGATGGCCAGCTCTATAATATGAGCTTTGACCAATGGAGCAAGGATGGCAAATACTATGAGTGCTTTGGGTCGGCTGCATCGGGAGAGCAGCGAAAGGTATGGGGATCGGCCAACGCATCAACTGAAAAGTTGGGTAAGAAAACCTGTGTGCCTGAAAGCGATTTCCTGGCTGTATATGGTGAGGAGAAGCATGCTGTGATGCTTAAGACTCAGATTGTGAGTGTCTTGTTTATCAAGAAACTTGCTGCGGGAAGTATTTTTACCGGGCAAATGGGAGATATAAATCTGACCAGTCTGAGCGCTACACTTATATGGGGTATTCCGTTCACCTTACGGCCTAAGACACTTGAGGGATATGCATGTTACAAACCTGTAAACATTGATGTAGTCAAACATCCTTATGAGGATAAGAAGGGTACACTGGATACGGCCGTGTGATGGTTCTTCTTACAGATTGGGACGGACGGTTTACGGTTGATCCGGGTGACAATAAGTTCGTTGACATAGATAATGATGAGAACATAATAGGCTATGGCAAGTTTACGTTTGACCACACCATGGACGATTATGAGAAATTTACCATAGATATTGATTACCGCAATGACCGTACTCCCAGGTATGTGGTTATTGTGGCTTCTTCAAGTACGTTTGGAGATTATTTCACAGGCGGAAACGGAAGCACTCTCTATATTGATGAGTTCAGGTTCACTTACTGATATCTCATTTTAATTTGTATTTTTGTAACAGTCAAACAAGAAAAGTCAAACCTTACTGACCATGCTCAAAAAAATCAGAGTTATACTTGCGGCGCTGTTCCTTGTGGGAATAACGCTGCTTTTTATCGGGATAGGGCATAACTGTTGGGGCTGGATGGCAAAGCTCCAGTTTCTGCCTTCACTGCTTGCCCTGAATTTTGCCGTAATCATCGGCGTAGTTCTGGTCACGCTGCTTTTTGGCCGTATCTACTGTTCGGTGATTTGCCCTATGGGTATATTCCAGGATCTTGTCATCTGGATACGCCGCAAGGGTGAGAAACTCTTCAAAAAGAAGAAAACCCACAAGTTCAAGTTTGTCAGCGAGCACAAGTGGGTGCGCTACGGCGTTTTTGTACTCTCTGTCGTGTCGTTGTTTGCCAGCGGCCAGATGCTCATTGCCCTGATTGCTCCGTACAGCGCTTACGGCCGTATGGTCCAGTCCATTGTAGCGGCCTGCTCAGGTTCAGTTACAGCGGCATTACTTATAACCGGCCTGCTCACACTGATAATTATCTGCGTATGCGCGTGGATGTGGGGCCGTGAGTACTGCAATACCATATGCCCTGTGGGTACTCTTTTGAGTTTAGGCAGCCGATTCTCAATGTTCCGCCCGCAGATTGACGAGAGCAAGTGCATTAACTGCGGCAAATGCGGACGCGGCTGCAAGGCATCATGTATAGACACCAAAAACCATAAGATAGACTATTCACGCTGTGTGGATTGCTTTGACTGCATCGATACCTGTCAGGAGGGCGCAATACAGTTCAAGCCGGTATGCAAGGGTAAATCCTGTGACGTCAAGGCCGATAAGCCCGTCGACGAGGGCCGTCGCGCATTCCTTGTAACCGGTGCCGTATTGGCAGCAAGTGCTGCAGCTCATGCTCAGGACCATATGCACGGAGGTCTGGCCGATGTCATTGCCAAGAAATCACCTGAGCGTTCAGAGCGTCTTGTACCGTTCGGAGCCGGCAGCGTCAAGAATTTCTATGACCACTGCACCGCCTGCCAATTGTGCGTGAGCGCCTGCAAGAATGGCGTGCTGCGTCCCTCATCGGACCTGGAGCATTTTATGCAGCCGGTCATGGGCTATGAGAACGGCTATTGCCGTCCGGAATGCACCGCCTGCAGTCAGGTTTGTCCGGCAGGTGCCATCAAACCCGTAAGCGTGGAGCAGAAACAGACCATCCGCATCGGCGTGGCAAAAGTCAACCTTGACCTGTGTCTTCCCGCACAGGGTAAGGACAGTTGCGGAAACTGCTCTTACCACTGCCCGTCAGGGGCCATACGTATGGTACGCCAGCAGGGTTCACGTATGCAGATTCCATCGGTCGTTGAGGACCGCTGCATAGGCTGCGGAGCATGTGAGAATCTCTGCCCGTCACGCCCCATCAGTGCCATAACCGTAAACGGACTTTCCATTCACCACAATGCCTGACAGACTATGAAAAGAAGAGAATTCCTTAAATATATGGGCGCAGGTGCAGCTGCATTGGCTCTTGATTCCTGCACCCCCGAGGCCGCAAAGAATCCCGGCAAGGCCGCCACATCAAACAAGGACCTGCACGGAAAGATGCTACAGAACTATCCCGGCATAGGTGTGCTGGGTTACGGTTGCATGCGCTGGCCGCAAAAGCGTAACGAACAGGGTAGGAACGTGATTGACCAGGAAGAGGTAAACCGTCTGGTTGACTTTGCACTGGAGCACGGAGTGAACTACTTTGATACATCGCCCGTATATCTGGGAGGTGACAGCGAACGCGCTACGGCCGAGGCCCTGAACCGCCATCCGCGTGAGAGCTGGCTGATTGCAACAAAGATGTCGGTATTCAACGCCACATCATATGATGACTGCGTTGCCATGTACCATAAATCACTTGATATATTCAAGACCGATCATCTGGATTATTACCTGCTGCATGGCATCGGCACCCTGAATGATTTCAACACCCGTTTTAAGAATACCGGCGTGATGGAGTTCCTGCTTAAGGAGCGCGAGGCCGGTCATATTCGCAATCTTGGATTCTCGTTCCACGGTAACCAGGAGGGCTTTGACCAGATAATTGCCTTACATGACCAGTACCACTGGGACTTTGTTCAGATCCAGATGAACTATGTGGACTGGGAGCATCCCAACGGGCGCAACACCCGTGCCGATTATCTCTATGCCGAGCTTGACAAGCGTGAGATTCCAATCGTGATCATGGAGCCTCTGCGCGGCGGAGCCTTATCGGACGTACCGGCACAGATTGCCGACAAGCTCAAGGAGCGTGAGCCCGAGCGCTCAATCGCATCGTGGGCCTTCCGTTACGTGGGCAGTTTCCCGCGTGTGCTCACCGCACTTAGCGGCATGACCTACATGGAGCATCTGGTTGACAACCTGGAGACCTATCTGGATTTCCAGCCGCTGGATGATGAGGAGAAGAAAATGCTGCTTGACATTGCCACTATGATGGAGGATTATCCGCTGGTAAAATGTACTGCCTGTAACTACTGCATGCCTTGCCCCTACGGCATCAACATTCCCGGCATATTCAAGTTCTATAACGACAATATCACCGCCGGCACATATGTAAAGAGCAAGGAGCAGGAGCATTACGCCCGTGCCCGCCGCAAGTACCTGCTGGCCTACAACGAGGCTATCCCCACGGTACGTCAGGCCGACCACTGCATAGCATGCCGTCGCTGCGAGCGTGACTGTCCGCAGAACATCCGCATACCCGATGAACTGCGCCGCATTGACCGCTACATAGAATCCCTCAAGCGCGAAACAATAGAGTAAAAGGTGACATTGGGGACGGTTCTTTTTGGCACCTTTTTCAGATGAAAGCTGATTTAGAATACGTAAAGGAAAAGTTCAGGGAGTTTAACGTCAGGATGTTTGACGGTAAGCTCCCTGAACCTCCAATAACCATTACCAATGCCAAGACCTACTTTGGCGTGTGCGCTTTTCGCAAGCACCGCAAGTGGCACGGCAAACTGGAGTATTCTGATTTCAGGATACGCATAAGCCGGCGGTTTGACCTGCCTCAGGAGGAGATTGATGACACAATCATCCACGAGATGATTCACTATTGGATAGGTCTTTTCAGCCCGGTCGATATGCCCGGCCACAGCCCGCTGTTCCGTAAGATGATGGCCGATATCAATGAACGGTTTGGCCGTAACATCAGCGTGTCACACCACCTGAGCGCAGAGCAGCAGGAGCTGGCAATCGATAATCGGCCCAAGAAACACATTGTAGCCAGCGTGGTATTGAAAGACGGCCGCACCGGCATCAAGGTAATTCCCTGCATGGAGCGCCACATCCGCCGTTACCGCCGCGGCATGATGGCCAGCGGGAAAGTCAGTTCCATAGAGTTCTTTCAGACCACCGATCCTTTCTTCAACCGCTTTCCCAGTTCATCGGCCTTCACCGTCTACTTCCTGGATCCCGAAACTATCTCTTCTCACATCTCCGACACAGAGAAATTATAAATGCCACGTTTTTGCAACGCTTTTTTGTTGTTTTGATAATATATCTGAACTTACATTTGTGCCATCAACAACAAAACAATGAGTATGAGAAAGCTTTTGTTCCTACTGTCAATTCTGCTTCAAGTAGCCGCAGTTTCCGTATCTGCACAAAGCAATCTCGGTAATTGGGAGGACTATGAGCCTTTGGATTCCCGTGAATTCCGTGATATAGCAGAAAGATCCAGTAAAGGTCTTCTGGATATATCTGTCAATACCACAGATCCGGGTTTTTACAAGAACATACGTATAAGTGATAATACCACTATTCCCGAATCGGCCCCCTTTAAGAATGGTCCTAAAGCCGGCGATACCATTTCCGGTGTGGTATTTAATGATGAATGGCCGATGATGATGGTAAACGTAACGGAGAGAGATTCAAAGGAGCGTATTGTGGCTCATGCCATTACAGATTTTGAAGGTAAATTCTCTTTCCGTCTGGTCAATCCGGAAAATAAGATAGAAGTTACATATATAGGTTATGACAGGGTTGAACTTCCTATTGACAAGACATATTATGAAATTAAGATGAATAAGAGTCCGGAGCAATACCTGGACGATATTGTCTATGCTTCCAGACCCGCGGAAATGATCGATATGTCAAAAGAAGAGTATCTAAAGATTAAAACTGTGGATGAAGTACTTCAGGGAAAAGTAGCCAGTTATGACATTATAATGTTGGAATACGGGGATTTGGCTTACGGACCTCCGGTACGTTCCCTGATGGAAAAAATGAATGAAGAGATTAAGAATACTCCTCTGGTGGCGTTTGACTTTAGGGAAAAGAAGGATATAGATAAGGCAAGGCTGGAATCATTTGATTTTGAAAACTGTTACAATGACCGCGACAGTCTGGCCAGTCTGCTGGGCGTAAAAAAGAGCAAATTAAAAGCAGTAAGGTATCTTAAGGATGCCAAGGCAATGTTCATGTGGGGCCGTGATGGAGCTAATGGCGTAATCGAAATTGTAACAAAGAAGCAGTACCGCAAATACAGGAAAGAGGGCAAACTTGAAGAAGATTGGCAGCTCCTGAAATAAAATGGCACACGGGGACTGACCCCCTGTGCCATTTTGCAACCGGGTTGCATTTGGATGAGCGTACTTTTGCATCGGAAATCAAAAAAAGTACGCTATATGATACACGAACATCACCATCATCACGAGAATGAATGCTGCGAGCATGAGCATCATCACGAGCATCATGAGCACGAGCATGAGCATCACCATCATCATGAAGAGGAAGAGGAGGGCCGCGGCCGTATAATCAAAATCATTTCTGCGACAGTATTACTGATTGCCGCTTCAATCATTGAGCGCAAGACCGCATGGCAGGACTGGCAGTATCTGCTGCTGTTCCTGGTTCCTTATCTTATTGTCGGTTGGGAGACACTGAAGGAGGCAGCCGAAGGTCTGTTTGAGGGTGAGGCATTGAGTGAGGATTTCCTTATGAGCATAGCAACGATAGGTGCGCTTGCCATAGGATTCATGCCCGGTGCCGAGACGCAGTTTGCCGAGGCTGTCTTTGTAATGCTGTTCTTCCAGATTGGCGAGATGTTTGAGGAGGTGGCCGAGGGCCGCAGCCGCAAATCAATATCGCATCAGATGGACATACGCCCTGACACCGCCAATGTTGAACGTGACGGAGAAATCTTTACAGTTGAGCCCGGTACGGTAAAGGTTGGTGAGACAATCATTATCCGCCCGGGTGAGAAGGTGCCTATGGACGGTGTGGTGATAGATGGCACATCAAGCCTTGACACTGTTGCGCTAACAGGTGAGAGCATGCCTCGCAGCGTAAATAAAGGCGATGAAATTCTTTCGGGCTGCGTTAATCTGAACGGTTTGCTCAAGGTGCGCACTACAAAAGCGTTTGCGGAATCCACAGTATCAAAGATTCTGGACCTTGTTGAGAATGCAGCTGAGAGCAAGAGTCGCAGCGAGAGTTTCATTACAAAGTTTGCCCGCGTATATACGCCTATCGTTGTAGGTCTGGCAGTACTTGTAGCAGTTATTCCCGGCCTGATTACCGGCGAGTGGGCTACATGGATATATCGCGGATTGCTGTTCCTGGTGGTATCATGCCCGTGCGCACTGGTGATATCGGTCCCGCTCACATTCTTTGGCGGACTGGGCGGTGCATCACGCAAGGGTATACTGATCAAGGGCTCCAACCTTATTGACAAGCTGGCCGGCGTAAAGACGGTGGTGTTCGATAAGACCGGAACGCTTACCGAGGGCGTATTTGAGGTAACGGCTGTTCATCCGCAGGAGATTGACAACAATGAGCTGCTGCACCTGGCCGCGCATGTTGAGCGTCACTCAACTCATCCAATAGCAATGGCTCTGCGCAATGCCTATCCTAACGAGCAGGATGACTGCGTGATTACCGATGTCCAGGAGACCGCAGGCCACGGAATCATAGCCAATGTAAACGGAAAGAGTGTAGCTGTGGGTAACAGCAAACTGATGGAGAAGGTTGGGGCAGAGTGGCGTCCCTGTCATCACGAAGGAACCATTATCCACGTGGCAATTAACGGCAAGTATGCCGGCCATATCGTGATATCGGACCGTATCAAGGAGGATTCGGCTCTGGCAATAGCACGCCTTAAGGATGCCGGAGTAAACAAGACCGTGATGCTTACCGGCGATCAGGAACATGTGGCTGCAGCCGTGGCAGCAAAAGTTGGAGTGAACGAATATCACGCACAGCTGCTGCCGGCCGATAAGGTATCGGAGGTTGAGAAACTGCTGGCAGGTGGAACGCTTGCATTCGTGGGTGACGGAATAAACGATGCTCCGGTTCTTACCCGCGCCAACATAGGGATAGCAATGGGGGCACTCGGATCTGATGCAGCGATTGAGGCTGCCGATGTGGTGCTGATGGATGACAAACCTTCAAAGATTGCACTTGCCGTTCAGATAGCACGCCGCACTATCCGCATAGCAAAAGAGAATATATGGTTTGCAATAGGAATCAAGATCCTTGTACTGCTGCTTGCAATACCCGGTCTGGCAACTATGTGGATGGCAGTATTCGCTGATGTAGGCGTAACAGTCCTGGCCGTCCTGAACGCTATGCGAGCTCTGCGCACAAAATAGTACAATTGGGGTCTGTCCCCTTTTGTACATTGTCAAAATGAGAGTAATGCCAGTGTGGAAGTAATGCTTTTCAAGGACAGGCTTGAAGTCTGGAATCCGGGTACTCTTCCTCAAGGACTCACCCTGGACAGTTTGAAAGGTGTCCACAACTCCATTCCGGCAAACCCGATTATCGCCCTGCCGGCGTATCTTGCCGGATATATCGAGAGGCTTGGGACAGGAACCACCGATGTCGTCGAGACCTGCGTGGCAGCCGGACTTCCAGCACCTGAATACAAACAGGAGCAGAACCATTTCATATCCATCATCTGGAGAAAGAGGACCGATGCGAATGGCCCCCAAAGTGGCCCCCAA
>JAKSIV010000059.1 GCA_024398635.1 Bacteroidaceae bacterium
CCCTTTCTGTTTTATTTGTGCACCAACGTGCCGATAGGCTCACCGGCTATCACCTTCTTGAGGTTGCCGGGAATATCCATATTGAAGACGTAGATAGGCAGGTCATTCTCCTTGCACATTGTAGTAGCGGTAAGATCCATAACCTTGAGGTTGCGGTTGTAAATCTCATCGAACGTAATCTCTTCGAACTTTGTGGCAGTGGGATCCTTCTCGGGATCGGCCGTATAGACGCCGTCCACACGGGTGCCCTTGAGCATGACATCGGCCTCAATCTCTATGCCGCGCAGCGATGAACCGGTATCGGTAGTGAAATAGGGATTGCCGGTGCCGCCCACCAGGATGGCCACCTTACCGGCCTTCATTGCATCAATTGCCTTCCACTTACTGTAATGCTCACCTATAGGCTCCATACGGATTGCAGTAAGCACGATATTGGGGCAATCGACTGATGTAAGTGCGGAACTCAGACCAAGACCGTTGATTACGGTTGCCAGCATACCCATCTGGTCTCCCTTGACGCGGTCAAAGCCCTTGCCTGCGCCCTTGAGACCGCGGAATATGTTACCGCCGCCTATTACGATGCCTATCTCCACGCCCATATCGTGGATCTCCTTTATCTGCTGCGCATATTCACCCAGACGTTTTTCGTCTATCCCGTAACGCTGCTCGCCCATCAGACTCTCGCCGCTGAGCTTGAGCAATATTCTTTTGAATCTTGCCATATCTCTGATTTTTCTGCGAATTTAATCATTTTTTGATACACTTGGGGTCAGACCCCAATTGTACTATTTTGTATAAACTGCACTTGTTTGAATTCATAAGTCCGATGCTCGCCGATGCGGGTCAGCAGCATCAGGCAGCCATCGGGACGGATGCCCTCGATGCAGGCCTCGAACTCACCCTGTGCATCGCGAAACGGATGATACCCTTCACGGCGATACAGACGCTCGCGGTACAGGCGGTCGACATCGGCCTTCTCATTGTCCGATGAACGCTCCATATAGCCGATGAAACGCTCCACGATATCTGTAAGCAAAGCGTCACGGTCAAACTCCCGCCCCGTTATATTCCTTAGCGAGATAGGATTGGGTGCATCACTAAGAAAAACCTCCTGATTCACGTCAAGCCCTACACCTGCGACAGTATCCAAAATGCGGTCACCCTGAATGGTATTCTCAATCAGAATTCCGGCCATTTTGAAGTCCTTCCAATAGACATCGTTTGACCATTTGACCGATATCCCGCCTGCAAACTCAGGACCGATGGCTGCAATCACGGCATCTGATACCGCCAGCGCAATTGCCTCTGAGATATAGAACTGCTCCTTTACCTTGATATTATGCGGATGTGCAAGTATGCTGAAGAGCAGATTCTTGCCCTGCTCTGACTCCCACGTATTACCCTTCTGTCCGCGTCCGGCGGTTTGGAAATCGGCCACTGCAACCTCGTAGTCATACGCTGCATCGCCGCCGTTAAGCTCACGCAGATAGGTGTTTGTAGAACCTATGCTTTCACTCCTGTGCCACTTTATTCTGCTCATCATCCTACAGGCGGATAGAATGCCTGCTCAATATGTTCAACTCTGTATGTTTCTCCCTCTGCCACAATTGACACTATATCAAACCTGACATCCATGTCTATCTGGTAAAACCTCAGATATGCATCGGCCGAATTCACTATACGGCGTATCTTACGGTCGTCCACAAAATCCTGCGGATATCCCCATTCGGTTCCGGTGCGCGTTTTGACCTCTACGAATACAATCGTATTGTCCTTGGTTACCACCAGGTCCAGGTCCTTATGTCCGCAATGCCAATCCCTGTCATGTATGGTATAGCCGTGTCGTTCCAGATACTCCGCAGCCAAATCCTCTCCTTTGTGCCCCAGTATGTTATGTTTTGCCATGTACGTCAGAGTTTGTAACGCAAATTTAGTCATAAAATGCGGTATATTGGCCGAAAAATCAATACCTTCGTAACATCAGTCGGTAATTATGGAAAAAAAGAAGGATCGCCCCGTAAGGAACCAGCGCTACAGCTTCTTGGTCAACTCTGACGAGCGGCAGACGATAGAGAAATATCTGCGCAAGTACAGGATAAGCAACCGTAGCCGTTGGATGAGAGAGACTCTCATGACTTTCATAATCAAGAATCTGGATCAGGATTACCCCACCCTGTTTGACGAGCAGGAGATGCGCCGATGACACAGCAGGAGCAGGACACCAGATTCATGAAAATGGCCTTTGACGAGGCCAAGGCCGCTGTTGCCGAGGGTGAGATTCCCGTAGGTGCAGTGGTGGTATGCAAGGGTATGGTAATTGCCCGCGCCCATAATCTTACCGAGACCCTGACCGATGTCACCGCACATGCCGAAATGCAGGCCATCACCGCTGCCGCCTCATATCTCGGAGGCAAATATCTGGACCAATGCACCCTTTACGTTACGCTTGAGCCCTGCACCATGTGTGCCGGCGCAATCGGATGGTCACAGCTGCAGCGTCTGGTCTATGGCGCATCTGACCCCAAACGCGGCTACACGACATTCGCCCCAAACGCACTCCATCCCAAGACGGAGGTTGTATCGGGAATTATGGCCGATGAATGCGCACAGATAGTTCAGGAATTTTTCAAGAAACGCAGATAAAATGATACACTTGGGGTCTGTCCCCAATTGTATCATTTTCAATTTTCTTTGCGGTACTTGCCCTCATCTTCGTCCTCCAGCATACTCAGGTAGCTGGTATAGCGCGACAGATGAATGGCACCGGTCTCTACCGCGCGTTTTACAGCACAGTCAGGCTCAGTGGTATGCATGCAGTTGCCGTAACGGCAATCAGCAGAATATTTGAATATTTCAGGGAAATAGTGGCTTATCTCCTCATGCTCCATATCAAATGTGCCGAATCCTTTGATACCCGGCGTGTCAATTATCCAGCCTCCCTCGGGCAGCGGAAACATCTCGGAGAATGTGGTGGTATGCATACCTGTATCATGCTTTTCGGAGATCTGACCCGTACGCTGGTTCAACTCCGGCAATATCCGGTTTACAAGCGTGCTTTTGCCCACACCTGAATTACCGGCTATAAGTGTTACCTTTCCTTTGAGTAGTGCTCTGACATTATCCACGCCGTCACCGTGCAGGGCATCACACTCCACACATTCATAGTCTATGGCACGATATAATGAGACCAGCTCATCGGCCAAGGCCTTATCCTGATCCGTAAGCAGGTCCGATTTATTGAAAACCAGCACGACCGGAACACGGTAAGCCCATGCAGATGCAAGGAAACGGTCTATGAAAACGGTTGATGTGACGGGATGGTTGATGGTAACCACAAGCAGGCACTGGTCCAGATTGCAGGCCAGGATATGCGACTGCTTGGAAAGATTTGAGGAACGCCGGATTATATAATTCCTGCGCTCCTCAATGTTTGTGATATATGCCGGCTCACCTTCACGTGCCGGACTGAACTCCACGTAGTCACCTACGGCTACGGGATTCGTACTTTTTATGCCTTTGATGCGGAATGTACCCTTGATACGGCACTCCTGATCATGTCCGTCATCGGTACGCACCAGATAACTGCTGCCTGTATTCCTGATTACGAGTCCCCGCATGCGTAGGTTTAGACGGTCATGATCTCCTTTTCCTTCTCGGCAAAGAGCTCATCGGCCTTCTTGATATACTTGTCATGCAGTTTCTGCAGCTTCTCCTCGGCATCCTTCTCGGCATCCTCGGGCAGGCCGTCTTTCTGAGCCTTCTTAAGGGTATCAAGAGTGTCACGACGGGCGTTGCGGATGGAGATCTTGCTGCCCTCGTTCACCTTGCCGCTCTGCTTTACCAGGTCACGACGGCGCTCCTCGGTCAATGGCGGAATTGCCAGACGGATAATCTCGCCGTTATTGGTCGGCATGATACCTACTGCAGAGTCTATGATAGCCTTCTCAATCACTTTGATCATATTCTTGTCCCAGGGACGAATGGCGATTGTGCGGGCATCGGGGGTGGAAAGTGCAGCCACATTATTCAAAGCTACCATAGAGCCGTAAGAATCCACACGGATATCATCCAGAATGCGGACATTGGCCTTTCCGGCGCGAATGTGGGCAAACTCATCCTCCAGGTGCATGATGGCCATTTCCATCTGCTCTTCAGCTTCGCTGAGACAACTGTTTACATCGAACATAACTTTGACTTTTTATGATTGAAGCAAAGATAAACCATTTTTATTCAATTAACCGCATATTATTAGTAATTTTGCGTCAGTAAAATAACCAAGGTACGAATGCTGACCGATTGTGCTCAAATACTGGACGGATTCAACACGATCTCACTTGATGAGATGTCATCGATACGCCTGATGAACAGGATAGACAGCAAGTATCTGGCCAACGAGGATCAACTACGCAGACTGCTTGAATTGGCTCGCGGGGACTACATGGTCCAATCCATAGACGGAATCCGTCAATCAGAGTACAGCACCCAATACCTTGATGACAAGTACAACACGATGTATCTGAACCACCATAACGGCAGGCTCACACGTCAGAAAGTACGTATCCGCACATATCTTGATACCGCCGATAATTTCTTTGAGGTCAAGCTCAAGAACAATCACGGCCGAACCAAGAAAAAACGCATACATCTTTCCGGTGCCGATACATACCTCCGGGAGGGTGCGGCAGAGTTCCTTGAGGAGAACGGGATGCTCTCCATTCCGCTCAGTGATATGACCCCCAAGTTGGCCAATCATTTCAAGCGGATAACACTGGTCAACAACGGCCGTACCGAGCGTCTCACCATAGACCGCCAACTCTCATTCCACAACAGCGAGACCGGACTGGACCGCAGCATGGACAACCTGGTCGTGATTGAGGTGAAACGTGACGGAAACACATTCTCACCCATTCAGGACCTGTTGCGTGAACTGCGTATATTCCCATCGGGATTCAGCAAATACTGCATCGGCATGGCGCTTACCACTCCGGGAATAAAGCGCAACATGTTCAATGAAAGGATCAGGAAAATAGAAAAACTTACATCAATATGCTTTTGAATTTATTAGCCCCGCTGGCGGGCGGATTAAGCCAGTTGGCTGCAGCAGCCTCCGAAGAGGAAGAACTGTTTGGTGAAGAGGCCACCGGCCTGCTTTCATCACTTGGTGCAACCCCGTTCTGGCCCGCATGGTCCAGCGTATGGGAGATGGTGCTGCGTCTTTTGATCAACGTAGTTACAATCGGAATCATAGTACATGCCTTCTACTATCCCAAAGCCAAGAGACGTGACTACTACTTCACCTTCTCCATCATCGGAGTCAGCATATTCCTGCTTATCTACCTGATGGGAGGAGTAAAGCTCAAGATAGGATTCGCTCTGGGTCTGTTCGCCATATTCGGCATCATAAAATACCGTACCGAGCAGGTTCCCATCCGTGAGATGACCTACATGTTCGTGATCATTGCAGTGGCAGCCATCAACGGACTGGCTACCAGTGTAAGCTACTTTGAGCTTCTGAGTACCAACCTGATATTTATCATCGCCCTGGCTATCTGCGAGAACACCAAGTGGATGAAGCATGTCCCCTCCAAACTCATCAAGTATGACAACGTCAAGCTTGTAGCGCACGGCAAGGAGGATGAGCTCAAGGCAGACCTTGAGAAACGTCTGGGTCTCAAGATCATTCGCATTGAGGTTGGTAACGTGGATTTCCTCAAGGACTCGGCAATCATCAAGATCTACTACGAGCCTATCATGGATGAGTTCGGCACAATTGATTCCGTAATGAAAACCGGTAAGATAAGATGAAACGTTCATTTGCCATAACAATATTTGCACTCCTGACATCCCTGTCTTCAATGGGCCAGAGCAACTGGGGATTGCGCAGCAACATAGGAGTAGAGAAAAACATATCCAAAGGTTTTGATGTCAGCCTTGACGCCCGTTATCATCAGACCGAGAATTTCCAAAGTACCGACCGATGGAGTATCGGATTGTCTCTTGACAAGCGTCTGTACCGCAACGAGGCCAAGACATTCAGTGTCAAGGCAGGATTGGGCTATAAGTATCTCAATGTATACAACAAGTGGTCCACCAAATATAAGGATGACGACGAAGGCATTGAAGACGGTCTGGATCCGCAGTATTACATCAATAACGAGTACGATTTCAACCTGAACAACTCATATATTGACAGCCGTCACCGTGTCACTGCATCCATACAGGCTGCCATGGAAGTAGGCCGATTCAAGATCTCGCTGCGCGAAAGCTACCAGTTCACTCATACCGACAGTGCCCAATACTCCAAGGATAAGTACCGTTACAAGAATAATGCCTGGACAGTCAACACAGTGACTGACGGCAAGTCGGCTTCAGACAAACAGGTATTGCGTTCCAAGATAGGGATAGACTATAACATCCCCCACTGGAAATATGACCCGTTCGTGTCATATGAGGTATTCAACAGCATTGACAACAGCTTTAAAGCCCAAAAATCAAGAATAACTGCAGGAATTGAATTCAGTTTCAATAAAAAGCATAACTTTGAGGTTGCCTACATGTGGCAAAACCAGCATGACGATGACGAACCCGCCGGTTCTTTCATCTGCCTTGGTTACAAGTTCGAGTTTTGACTGAATGAAAAGGCTGCCTATAATTATCCTTACCGCCTTCCTGACTGTGCCCATATCCAGTCAGGATATAACACCTGCGGCCAAGGACAGCCTCACACAGAATCTTGATCTTGACAATTTGCGCAAAATCGCATTCAAGGACGGAAACGTGGTTACCACATATTCCGACGGTTCCACCCGCAGCCAGAAACTGTCCGATACAGAAAAACTGCAGTTTCAGACTCCCGACCTCCCTGAAGGCATAACAAACGATGAGGGCACCTATACCATCTATGACCTGAGCGGCCGCCCCGTCAAGACCCACACTGACCGCAGCTGTGATGAGCCGTTTGACCTGAGCGACCTTGTCTCCGGGATCTACCTGCTCAAGACCGGCAACCGCACGATCAAGATTGTAAAATGATACAATTGGGGACAGACCCCAAGTGTACTAATGTTATATTTATGAAAAAGACTAATGTATGGGTGCTTGCCGCCACCCTCGTTTGCGGCTTTACTACAGTTTGTTTATCACTGAACTCCTGCAAGGAGGCTAAGGCTCAAGAGTTAGACTCAACACCGCAGGTGCAGAGCACAGAACTGATACGCACCAGCCAGAGCTGGGACGGCGTTGAGCTGCCCGATTACCTGCAGGGACGCCCCGAACTCGTGGCTGTCAAGTATGTTTTCCCCGCCGGCAAGAAGTTAGGCTGGCATCACCATCCCGTGATGAACTACGGAATACTGGTGCAGGGTGAGCTGACCATCATCGGTCTGGACGGCAAGACAAAGGTTGTACATGAGGGCGAGCCCGTAGTTGAGATGGTCAACACCATCCACCATGGTGAGAACAGAGGTGACAAGGACGTTATACTTTATATGTTCTACCTCTCTCAGACGGACTCTTTGTTGGCTGTTCAGCATCCGGAGATTCCTTTGGAGTAGCGTCCCATTGGGGACAGTCCCCATTGGGACATATGATTACCTCAAGTAGATAAATACGGCTTAAAATGAGGTGAAAAATATCAATTTACGGCTCAAATTTT
>JAKSIV010000006.1 GCA_024398635.1 Bacteroidaceae bacterium
CGTGACTCAGCCCAGATTGAGAGAATATCAAAGGGGCTTGACTGATATGCATCCCATCTCAATCAGCCAGTCGGGCCGGCACACAGGAGCGAGAGTGATGAGGTATGGGATGTCCGGGAATCTCTCTGCGAAGAGAGCGGCGACTATCAGATAGTCTTGCTCGTTCTGAGGTAAACCAGAATCTGTTTAACATATTGCCATCCTGAGCCGGCTTCTTTTAGCAGCACTTCCACGTTCTCGAACATTCTATGTGCCTGCTTCACTAGACAGAGCGGAGAATGTCCTCATTGATGGTAAAACAGGCTGCGGAAAGTCCTTCCTTGCCTGTGCTCTCGGCCGGCAGGCCTGCTTTATGGGGCACAGAGTGGAATACTTCTCAATGAACAAGTTCATCGAGCGCATCGCGCTCGCTAAACTTGACGGGAGTATGTTGAAAGTGGTCAATCACATTGAACACAATGACCTTGTCATCTTCGATGACTTCGGCTTGCAGCCGCTCGATAACAACTCGCGGCTGGCTCTTCTCCAGATCCTGGAAGACTGCTATCAGCGGAAGTCGGTGATTGTGACTTCACAACTTCCCGTATCAAAATGGTATGATTACATCAACGAACCAACAATCGCAGATGCAATAATGGACAGGCTCACGGCCGGGGGCGTTCACAGAATCGAACTGAAAGGTGAGTCCCTGCGTCGGAAAATCCAAAAATAAACTTAACTTTGCAGTACCTCATCGCAACCACTTCTGAGGTGGTACATTTGATTGCGCTACGGGCGGTACATTCCATTCCGCTACAAGAGGTACATTTATCCCGCTATTGGCAGATTATTTGTACAAATTGGTTTGAAACTCATGGATTATTATAACTGTCCTATATCTCTATTTGCAACCGCATTCTTGTATGCAATTATTGTTTCCGCATACGAACCTACGAACAAAACCGCACACAAAACTGCACACAAGATTTTGGCTATACCTTCTTTAATCTACTGTATACCATATGATTATGCTTTCCATCTTCTGTTTGCACGATCTCGTTTGCAGCTACCAATTCTGCAAACAAACGCGAAACTTTAGAACGATCTTTCTCTGGAAGCTTTAATAGCTCACGGGCTTCCGCATTGGTTATCGTCTCTATGGAGTCGAGATATCTGAGGATAGCTTCCTTCTGCCTGGCTTTCTCTTGCTTCTTAGACTTCACATATTCTATCTTATCGCTCGTGTCCTTCCGCTTGCTGACATGGAGGATATATGAGAGCCCCGAGGTTTTTCCTGTAGTCTCAATGAATTCCAAGGCCTGAAGCTTATCCAATATAGCCTGCAATCTGTACGTGCCGATGTTAGGCATCAAGGCCAAATCTGACAGCTTAATCTGTCTGTGGTTAACCACTTCTGAAAGTACAAGGAGCTCATCCAGCTTCATTGGCTTTCCAGTCTGGCTTTCGAACATAAGCGACAATTCAATCAATTTCTCAGTCACCACATCAGACTTGATTCGGAAAATGACTGAAGTATCTGTTTCTTCCGGTTCCGGCAATGACTTTCCTTTCTTCAGCAAATCTGTGAAAATCTTGTCAAAGCCACTGCCCGCTTTCTCTGCCAAACCGATTTCCCGCAGGATATCCATGACGTTAGGATTCCGGGGATTGGTTTTACGCAGATAATTATCTGTGGTAACGCCCTCTGGGAATCGTCCAGGGCTTTCTATCTCAAGATAGCCTCCGTCATCATACTTCCGTATCTCAATTATCTGCTGCCGGCTCAGGTCTCTATGAGCTAGGGCATTGATCAGCAGTTCACGGATAACTATTTCGGAATAATCCTCGACATACTCCCTGAACAAGCCGAAGATGTATTCTTTCTGCCGGATTTCTGCCTTCAGCTGAGCGAAACACTCCTTTGCGACTTCAACGATATTGCCCTTATATTCGTATGGCTTGTACGTCCCGTCCGAGAAATAGTGGATGTATTTCACCTGATAGAACGGCAATTCTCTGAGGGCCGACTGATTGCCAACAAATAGAATTCCGGTCGTGGTTGGCAAGATGAATTCACCTTCTTCCTTCACCATTCCAAGAGAGTCCAGAAGATCCCCTGTCTCTTTGTCAAGATATGGACTGTCGGGTGATTTTGCTCCAATCATATCTCGCAATGTTTCCAGTCTTTTGCTGTCCATCCACTCACCTGAGACCTTCCATGTCTTCTGGTCGTAAACAATCAGCCCCTTCTCGGACATAATTGTTGCCATCTCATACGGTTCTATTGGCCGATTCCCATCATTACTGCGAATTAGGAATTCACCTCGACTTGTCCTGTGCATTTGAGGTGAAAATGGTATCTCCAAAACCAGCAAATCTTTGCCTTCGACATTGATCTTATGTGGAATGAGTGTAATGGATGGTGAGGTTCGATCCTGTACCTGGTGAATCAAGTCAAATATCTTAGCGTCCTGATACACGAAGTCTTTATTTATCTTCTTGCTTTCATCGACAATGCCAATAAACAGGAAGCCACCTTTGTTGTTTGCAAAGGCTACGACATCCCTGGCAAGTTCATCATACTTCGGAGCATAGTTTCTCATAGACTTGCCGAAGGACGCTTTGTCCTCCAGCTGCTCCTTGAAATCCATGATGTCACATTCTCCCCGTTCGAGGAGATTGTAAAACCATTGCAGACTTAGTTTTGTATATTTCTTCATGACTTATTTATCTTGAAGTAAAGCATGCTATTATATGATTGAATCATTCTAAAATGCAAGATTTCAGTTCGTTGTACACAGATGTATCCTCGGTGATTAGTGGCGCGAGAGTGTCTCTGGCGAATGCTACTGCATCATTGCCACACCTCGTTAATCCTAATTTTCTCTTTATGTTATTCATAATTTCCCCTGAAGCAGATTTAATATCGTCTTCTGGGTTGCCTCTAGCAATGCTATTTGAGATAGCATTGCGCTTAATCTGTAAACAATCTTCAATCAAATCATGTTTGCCATTTATATCACATAGTTTCGTAATAATCTCATCATCATACAGGTAACATTCAATATGCCTTCTAGATAAAACCCTAATACCTCGACTCTTGCAGGATTCCACTTCGGCCTCACTCTTATCATCTCTATCTATAAGCTTAATAATAGTGGAAGAAGATAGGATGGACCTAACGATACGCATGCTAATATTGTTTGGGTCTTCAATTTCAGAACATGATCCAATAGAAACGAATTCAACAGTAGGAAATGCTCTTGCAAACAATTGTTTGTATATTGTCGCATCAAAATTGAACCTTTTGCCTAGTTCTGTTCCGCCTTCACAAAACACGACGGTACTTGGAGCTATCAAATTAGCTAAATCACCAAAAGATAAATCCAGAAACTTCTTCCACAATGTAGAATCAATGGCAGAAGGTGTTATCACCACAGAAGAATCAAACTCCCTATCAGTAAAATCCAAGAATACCACGCTGTTTGGATCCTTTGATTCAAGCTCTTTAGCCTTCTTGAGCATACCCATCGAATGCGTCGCAATCCATAGTTGTCCTTGAGGCGGAACAATATTGTACATCTCTTCAAGCAACTTGGATTGAAGGGTTGTGTGCATGTGAGCCTCTGGTTCGTCAATGCAATATACAGCATTGTTGAAAGCATTCATCTTGATAACTAAATCCAGAATGATATCAAATGCAGACTTCTCACCAGCAGAAAGATTCTTATAATGAAAATTATGTGAGGCCCCTTTTGTAAAATAGAAACTGCCATTTTGGAGAGGGTCTCCAATATCTGACAACTCGAGGTTATCAAAAACTGCCGATAAAGAATGTTTAACTTTTCCTATAAGTTCTTCCCTAATTTGTGCAACACTTTTATCATCATTACTTGGATTGTAAACACCAGCTATAGTTTGAGCGACAAGTCTTTGATAGTTTTGTGAAACACATGAGTCCGTCTCCATTAAACTGTTAAGTCGAAGTTCTGTTTTGGGATCTTGAAGTCGAGACAAGGATTGGGTCGTGAAATCCGGCTCATTTCTATGTGCTGTTCTGAAATAAAAATCTCCTTTTATAGCATCAGCATTATCATTCTGAAGTTCTTTATCATACGCTTCAATTGAGACACGGTTTTCATACCACCTTTGTCCTGCCTCAGTAACATCGCTAATTTTAACATAAAAGTCCTTATCTCCAGTTGTTCTATAACCTCGCCATTTATACCAGTGGTTGAAAGCTTCGAAAATTGAAGTTTTCCCAGAGCCATTCGGTCCCACAAGAATTACTAATTTCGCACTCTGTGGAATGCCTTTTATGGTAAGGTCTGAGAACCTCTTAAAATTTGTTATCTTAACTTGTTTAATTTTCATGCCTTCAAATTATAACCGTTCTAATATATCAAAAAAGCCTTCGGTTTCAAAGACCGTATCATAATCGGATTCTGTTATGCAGGCCTTGACTTTGTCCCGAACAGCCATCTTGGTAAAGTCGAGACGCAGCATCTTATCGCCAGCTGAGTTATGGATTTTGCGAAGCATCTGAACGCGGCTGAAAACCGGACATTCTTCAACGTATTTGACTAGGCCCTTAGCCTTGGCAAGGTTGTCCTTCTTATCATCACGATGTGGCTCCAGGATTGCGTAGTCATAGTCTCCGTTGGAGTCTTTCCTGACTATAATGAAATCAGGGTACATACGGTGAACTTCATTCCCATACTCATACGGGATACACAAAGCCCATGGCTTTCGATCCTGATTACGAAGCCAGCAGACAAACTCTGGATTGGACCGTTCTTCTGCAAGGGTGATAGGCTCCCATCCTATCAATTTGAATTTAGCCGTACCATCTGAATTCACGAACAAATGGTCTGTACACTCTTCACCATCTTTATCTAAGTCAACATTGATGGTTTCCGGCAGATGAAAAAGGTGTTTTGACACTGTGCTGCCGTGGGTGACAAGACTATTGTACTGGATTCTGTATTTCTCAGAAATATTCTTAGTCTTTGGACGGTATAAATCTGCAAGGCGATAGAATTCAAACTTTGCATATTCCATAAGGAGGGCACGCTGATGCTCGTCTGCAGCATACAGAATCACATCATACATCGCAGCATTTTCATCATCCTCGTCATCATATTTGATTGTATATCGCTTCCCGATCTCTTCTCCGCAAAGCAACGTTTCAGCCTGCTGGAACTGGAAGTTTATACCAGCATCAGTTTTCGAGAACAAGTCGGGTCCTTGCTGACTTTCATACATTGCGTTGCCTTTATACAATTCAAAACTGATGGTGTTCAATTGGAATTCAAGAGCTTTGTCAACCAGTGCATCATATTCACATCTTTCTTTCAGCCCTTCCACGTATTGATGGATCAGCCCGATTACATGATTGCGGACATTGTCAACAGCTTGGCAAGTGCTGTCCATTCCTGAAAGGAGAGCAAGACGCGCCATATCAAACAATGCTCGGAGATAGTTCTTTGTTTCTGCAACTGTATGAATCTCATATGTCAAGATCTCAGCCGTATTGATAGCATCTTTGACCTCTTCATATGGATCAACCACTGGAGTTTCTACGGATTCATCAATGTCTATATCCTGCTCAAGAATAGGCAAATCTTCCACATGGGCCGGCTGGTCATTTGTAGATGGGTGTTCACTCCATTTACTATTTGAAAGCTGCTCATTGTTGATTTGAGAAGGAACACTCTCCGTTTGCCTCTGATGCAATCCATTCTCTGTTTGAGATAATTGTGAAGAACCTGATGATGGAATGCTAGGATTATGGTTAACCGGTCTTCGGGCAGACATAACTACTGTAGTCTTGTTACCACCTTGCACGGACTGGATATCCGTTGGAAGGGCAGCTCCCTCTTCTTCAGTCAATTTCTTTACGACATCTTCGACTGTCTGTTCATCGAAATGAGGCAAATACAGATGGACATAATTCAGCGATTCATCCACCTCGATCCGCATTTTGAGCGGAGTGCGTATCATGCGCCCCAGAAGCTGTGCAATGTAGGTGGCATCCCTCGCTACTCTGTATGACATCATAGCTTCCGCCCTTGGACAATCCCATCCTGTTGAAAGAGCTTCTTTGAAGAATACAATCTTGATTTTGCGATCATCATTAATTGCGGAAGGAGCACAATATGGAACCTCAATGCCATTGATAGTCATTGTAGACTGTTCACCAAAGCAATGAACCACCTCACCTGACTCAAAAGACTCTCCAGTTCTTTTCTCAATTTCACGAAGGCATTCGTCTAAATCTGTGGCAGATACTTTTCCGTTTACAGCTGGCTCAACTTGAATTACGAAAATAGGGCAAACATTGGGGTAATGTTGCTTTTCAGTGTAATTGTACCAATGCAAACACTTATCTTTCCATTCGTCAGCAGCAGCCTGAAGAACGGCTGTGTTCTTATTAATAACGCTTTCTTCTGGGAAATGTATCTCAATTGTATCTTTCAACAAACCGGAATCACGTACCTCCTTAGCAGATACGACCACCTTGTTCAGAGCAGACAAACTATGACCGGCAAGTGCATTGAATCGTTCCGGTGTCGCGCTCATACCAATAATGAATGGCAATGATTGTAAGCAATCTGGTTCACTACCATTGACGAACTTCTGCATGATAGTGGTTTGATTTGTCTTGGCGCCACGGTGAGCTTCATCAATAATCAAGACCAGATTCTTTCCGTATTCTTCAATGGTGTTCTCTATTGTTTCCCATATTGTCCAGTCTCTGCCATCTCCAACACTAGTCATCTTACTGGTCTTGGTCAGTTTTTGGGTATTGAGAAAATAGACCTTACCCAATTCCAATTTCTCGCCCCGGAATGATTCATCCAGAGTTCTAAACTGACTAAGAACTAGCTTATCACAGTATGCCATGATCTTTTTCTTACTCTGCTCATTCAATTCCGGAGAATCGCTTAACCAGATAAAGATTGTTTCAGGGATAGCCGCTACCATTCCTTCATCATCACCGCACATCATGGACTCCATGAAACTGGCCATCATAATGGTCTTGCCGGCACCAGTAGGGGCGGTAAAAGAAATGATTTGTTTGGCTCCGAAGTGTTGCCAATTCATTTGAGCCATTGCAGCGGTCCTTCGCAATTCAATAACTCTTTGTTTCTGAAAAGGTTTGAGTTGTATGTTCATAATTCTGGAAGTCCTTATTTTACTGCGTAATTGATTCGGAAGTTCTCAAGATAGTCTCTATATAACTGATATGTTGTCAATCCCTTCAAGTCCTGTATCATATTGAGATATGCACTTTGACTATCAGTAATGATATAAACGACTTCTATATCAGAATAATGCGATAACTCATCCTTAAAACGAGGATAAAGCGACTCATTGACAAGAACCGCCATTTTGTTCTTCGGGAAGAACGCATAGTCACGGGAGATTTCAGTAGGACATTCACCTTTTGAGCCGGCCTTCATCCACAACAACGGTAGGAGTTCCTTCAATTGCTTTCCCTTTGAGACAGCCCGTTTATCCAAGAACCCCAGTTTGAAATATGCAGCGTTTGCCTTGAATCCATCAGACATCGGCATTGTAACTGGTACAGTATCTTCAATCTGTCCCATCAATTCGCTCACTTCTGCCTTGATGCTCTTGAACTTGGTATCTTTTTCTGATACAATGTAAAGATTAGTAATGTGGCTGTTACCGTCCAATGCTTCCATCCATGATTCTACCTCGTTCACATCAAAAAGAATGCTGGCATTACATTCATCGTCTTCAGATACAAGGAATGGTAAATCCTCAGACATTGTAGGCAGTTTAATATTCTTCTGTCTGTTGATGAGTGTAACAAGAGCCTTTTTCTGCCTTAACGTTACATTTATAGGCAGGAAATTTATCTGAGTGAACTTTCTGCTCGTTTGTTTCGTTTCAGTCAGTGAAGTTATATATTCTCCTCGTATAGGCTGACTATTTACGTCAACGCCAAGAATGCTGCATTTTGTTCTTGGCCAGTTCACATAGCGCGCGATACCCCATTTCTCCCATTCTTCATCGCCAGGACGGATTCCCTGTGGCTTCAGTTCGTTCTCTTTAGGCTCACCTATCTCGTTGTTGGTCACCATAATACAGCGGCGTTCACCTCCGTCTTCTTTATTCAAAAGGTTTACGGCATGTAGGGTGGTTCCACTCCCAGCAAAAAAGTCAAGAATGAGAGCATTGGGCTTATTATCCAGAAAGAAACGTAGAGTATCATGGACTGCGTACAAGGATTTTGGGAAATCAAATGGTTTATCGCCAAAGAATTTTCTAAGAAGTTTTGCTCCTTGCTCACGGGCATTATGCGAAGATATTCGCCATTGAGTTCCTGGAATAAATGGAGCATCGTCAGTTGCACCTTCAATAATTAGTGTTCCGTATTCATCTTTGCCGACAACAGGGAATAAACCTTTTGCTATTTTCTCTCTTTCTCCTTTTGCAAGATACTGTGGGGTAATCCCCCATTTTTTAGTTTGTGTAACTTTAATAAAGCCCTCATTATGTAATTGTTCTATACTTTGTTGGCTAATCTGCCAGCACCCCTCTGTTCCATCTGGTTTTATTGGCCACAAACTAATACACCCAGAAGGGAGTTGAACCGAATCTTTGTCTACTCCTATTGGAAGAGAGTCTCCAGAACCCAAATAACAGCTTCCATCTAAACTGACATAAATTGGATAAAACTGATTCGGTGCATCAGCCCGTGTATCGTGTGACCCTTGACGTCTTATCCTTCTCCAGCGTAAAGTATTTTTGCCAGTAGTTTTAGCTGTTATCCATTCATCTGACAAGGACACTTTCGCTGGAGAACTATCCCCAAATCTCACATAATATATATACTCATCAGTCCGGTAGAATTCATTTCCACGTGATACGCCACTAGGATTGATGACGCTGCTAATCATTTGAATCTTTGCTTCTGGGAACATTTGTTCCAATAAACATCCAAGATGATTAAACTCAAGTTCATCAATAGTAACAATAAGAACAGAATCTTTGGGGTTGAGAAGTTTCTTCGCGATTTTCAGTCGCGCCTCAATCATAGACAACCACTTGGAATGACGATATGAATCAGTTCCATCTACATAGTCACAATTGTACTTCCAATCGTGAGAATCAGGTTTATTGTAAGGGGGATCAATGTAGATGCAATCAACCTTGCCAGGATACAGATATGCCAATAATTGAAGTGCATGATAATTATCAGCTTCAATCAAGGTGTGCCATAAGTCACTATCAGGAGCATTAGTGACACTATCCATAGGCTTCAGATACGGGTAGATCACGTCGCCTCTCTGAGCCACAGCGATCAAGTCTGTCAAATTGAAAGTTGTGTCTTCCAGACTGACCAAATGCCTACAAACAGCAGCCGTTCTATCATCAGAAATGCTCTGAACCTCGTATATGTCATTGGGTTTTGAATCGCGCAAAACCACCTTAGTTCCACAACGAATTTTCACTTCAGGTAAAGTAATATTGTCTGGAAGATGATTCTCAAACACCAGCCCAAACTTCTTCTTTTGAGTCAGGCGGGCAATTTCCGTTCGGAGTTGTTCTTGCAACTCTTTATTAGGAATGCGCTCTATATATTGATCAATGGCAGACATACCTTATTCGTTAGATTTATTAGACCTCAATAAGTCTTTTACGTCAGTATCAAGTGCCTCGGCTATCTTATAAAGTAGCTCAACACTAGGCTGAGAATTGTTCGTGCACCATTTGGATACAGTGGCAGGATCCTTATCCAAGACACCAGCCAGCCACTTATTAGTGCGCCGTTTCTCTGCAAGAACGACTTTGATTCGATTATAATCCTTAAACTCTTTTGCGACTTCCATTTTCAAAACGTATGGTTATAGAGCAAAGATAACAAATAATATCTATGTTTCTCCGATAGACACAAATAAAATGAAAATAACATCAATTTTTATAATCTCACTCTGATTAGAATTCATCGTCTCATGTTATGGATGCCATTATTGCAATCAACCCAAGCAATGACAGCACATAGGCAATCCCGGCGGACCACCAGAAGACCTTCCTGGATAGCCATACACCTTTGTTGGTGCTAAGGTCGGCCAGGAACTTTTCGTTATGTTTCTGGATGTCTCGAAGGTATTCGGCCTGTATCTCTTTCATCTTTTGGCTTGTCTCATTGAGGGCGTTCTGGCAGATTGTATTGAGTTTGGCCCCGACAGCATCCGGAAGAGAAAGAGGAACGGATTTCTGGCACATTTCTACGACCTGACTTCTGACCTGCTTTTGGAGGTCGAACAGCCCTTCTGTTTCGCTGGAGAGCATTGCATGCACCTGGTCCATAACATCAACCACTGTCCTGAGCCCAGCCTTATCCTTGTCAATCTTTTCAGACACTTCTTTCAAGGTTTCAATTATGGATTGAAGGGTTTGAACTTCCTGACTGAGTTCATTCCGGCTGTCAATGTGTTCCATTATCTGATTGATTGAGTCGCCCTGTTCAGCTTAACGACTTTCACACATACAAAATCCGGAATCTGATTCGATAAAAAAAGAGCGGTACAAACAAATTATCTTTGTCCATACCGCTGATTTATAATGCTTTAACTGCGTTTCTACTGCTTAATACTCGTCCTCGTTAAAGAAGAAGTCCTCCTTGCTGGGATAGTCAGGCCAGATGTCCTCTATGCTTTCATAAATATCGCCCTCATCCTCTATCTCCTGAAGGTTCTCAATGACCTCAAGCGGGGCTCCTGAACGGATGGCGTAATCAATCAACTCATCCTTGGTTGCGGGCCAGGGTGCATCTTCAAGTTTTGATGCCAGTTCCAATGTCCAATACATAGTAAAATGGTGTTTTAAGGTTTATTCTTATAGGGGTGCAAAAGTATAAAAAAATATGGATTGCAAAAGTTCTACCATATTTTTTCATCAACACCTGAAAAAAAGTTTATCCGACGTGCCAGAACGAAGAGATAATCCGATAGGCGATTGATGAATTGAAGCAGTTCTGAGGGTGCTTTTGCATCATTCGGAAGAGCCAGTATAAGGCGCTCGGCACGGCGGCATACGGTGCGGGCAACGTGAGCGTAAGACGCTGCCTGGGTTCCACCCGGAAGGATGAATGAACGTTGCTCGGGGAGACCATCGGTAAGTGCGTCAATCATCTTCTCCATACGTTCAACATCGGGGGCCAGAACCTTGCAGCTGTCGGGCAGCTGGAATGATGCGGTATCAGTAGCCAGACAACCGCCGATATTGAAGAGTTTCTGCTGGATCCATCGGATGTTTTCCTCGGTCTCTGCCTTATGGTCCATAACGGAAAGCATGAGTCCGATGAACGAGTTAAGTTCATCTATCGTGCCGTATGCATCCAGGCGCGGATCTGTCTTGCTTACGCGCTTGCCGCCCACCAGACTGGTAGTGCCTTTATCTCCGGTTCGGGTATATATCTTACTCATAACACGTAGTGTTGTTTGGTCATCTTGGGGTCAAAGAAGAGAAGCCCTGCTTTCTTTAACTGGAAAGTTACTCCTACCCTTTGGTCTTTTATGATTTCGTTCCACCACTTTTTTTTCTGTTTTTTACCCAGGTCCTCAACTACAATTACGGTCTCGGGCGTGGCGTACGGCAGAATCATATCCACTATATGACGCCATAACGCGGTGTGGGCTACATGTATGAACTGCGGGATGTTGCCGCTGTCCAGAATGTCCTGCACGGTTTCAATGACATCGGCTGCAATATACTCAATATTCGGGATTTTCTTAAGGTTGCGACGTACCTCTTTTTCACCGGGATTGGGAAAATCAACTGTTACTACTCTGGATTTCTTTGAAACGGATGCCAGATAACCGGTACTCACGCCAGCACCGGTACCGACTTCGAGAATGAAATTGGGGTTGAAACGGTTGACCAGACGGAACAGCAGTTCATCGCGGCTTTGAGGATACTGCGGCATATATTGCGGCGCTTTCTCCCAAAAAGGGTAGAGGTCCTCATAAGCATAATAGGGATGACGTTCATTGATTACGTTTTCGATAAGGTCATACGCCCAGGGAGAATGTACTCCGAATCCTCGTCCTGTCAGCCAACGATTGTCGGTGAGTTTCATATATCGCTTATTTTAGAACAGCCTTTATTGATGTTCCGGTTCCCAGTATGATGTCAAGTTGTACAGGCGTATGTTTGGAGTCGTTCGTAACGTAAGCCTTGACGGTCTCGCGTTCCTTGCCCTCCTTGTAATCCCTGATAGAGATAACCATGCAGTCATATGTGCGGCCGTTATCAGCTTTTACTCTTTTGTTTCCGGTATAAACCATATACTGCTGTACCACCATATTGCCGTTTACCATGGGGATGGACTCTGTTCGTCCCGGTTTGCTGTCTGATGTATCAAAGCTTTGGGTGTAGGCAATCATGCTCATCAGGTCAAAGATGCGGGTGGGGCGCCACTCTGTGGTCTGACTCGTCTTTTTGCCTGTATTCATATCCCAAGTAGTGAGATTGACAATGAATCTTTCACCGTCTTTGGAGAATTGGGCCGTCTCAAGGTTGTGCTTGCTGCCTTCATTTACGGTTTTCCTGAAGTAGATGCTCTCCCCTGATGGGGTGTTGAAGGATTCAATGGTATCCCTGAGCGCAAAAACCCTGTCGGCTGTGGAATTGGTACCCATCTCCATGGCGGTACGTATGGCGGACTGTCCCTCGTAGATGACCTCCGTATCATAAAGACGGGCTGTTCCTGCCGGAATCTTGACAGGGCCTAAACCGAGATAGAGATTGAATCTGTAATTGGATGCGCCGACATGCAGAGCTCCCAGCAGAAGGAGAGCAAAAACAGAGGATCTTAAAAGTCTGACACCAACCATTTCACCGAAGGTTTTTGTAGGATCCGTAAATAGGAGTGCTCGAAGCGGGACTCGAACCCGCACAGCCGATAAAGGCCAAGGGATTTTAAGTCCCTCGTGTCTACCATTCCACCATTCGAGCGGTGATAGCGGTGCAAAAGTACTCGGTTTGGGAGTATTGTCCAAAAAATAAGGAAAAAAAAGGCGTGTTAATTTTAACAACTAACAAAATACATTACATTTGTGAACTCTAAATATTGTCAGGGACTTATCATTAACTTCAAACCAATATCAAAAATCAGTATGAAGAAACTTTTGTTTTTAGCCGGTATTCTGACCTTGATGGCCAGCTGCCAGTGCAACACTGAGAAGCTCAGTCCTGTTCTGAGTATCGAAGGTGGTCAGGTTCAGGGTGTAAGCGCTGACCGCGTAAAGGGTGTTTATGTTTTCCGTGGCATTCCTTATGCAGCAGCTCCTATCCGTGAGAACCGTTGGAAGGCTCCACAGCCTGTTACTCCCTGGGAGGGTGTAAAGCTTTGCAACCGCTTTGATCATCCCAGCTATCAGCACATCCAGTATAAGGGTGGTTACTACACAGAGTGGGGTTACGGTGATGAGGCTCCCTTCAGTGAGGATTGCCTGTATCTGAACATCTGGACCAAGAAACCGGGTGATACCAATGCCAAGCTTCCGGTTGCCCTGTGGATTCACGGTGGCGGTTACCGCGAGGGTTGGGGCTCAGAGCCCGAGTTTGACGCTCAGGAGTGGGCCGGTAAGGATGTAATCCTGGTTTCAATCAACTATCGTCTTGGAATTTACGGTTTCATGACACACCCCGATCTCTCAGCTGAGAGCCCCAACGGTGTATCAGGTAACTACGGTATCCTGGATCAGATTGAGTCACTCAAATGGATCAAGAAGAATATCGAACAGTTTGGTGGTGATCCCAACAACGTAATGATATTCGGCCAGTCAGCAGGTGGCGGTAGTGTACGTACACTTTGCGAGTCTCCTCTGGCACGCGGTCTGTTCCACAAGGCAATCATCATGAGTGCCGGTGGTCTGACTGTTCCCAACGCTAATGCAGCAGGCGGTCGTGGCGGTATGCGCGGCGGCATGGGTATGGGTATGATGGGCGGCTTCGGCGGCTTTGGCGGTGGCAACAATAACAACACCCCGCGTCCGGCTGCTTACAAGGCTCCCCAGGCTCCCGAGGGTCTGAACGCTCTGCAGCGCGCTGAGTTCAATACCAAGGTTATCATGGACTGGGCAGGTTACAATACCCTCCAGAAGATGCGTAACGCTGACACTGAGGTTATCTACTCATTGGCTACCATCTACAGCAACGCTACCGGTAACCAGGGCAGCATAACAGGTATGCCTATCGTTGACGGTTATGTATCAAAGGAGAGCTTTGATGAGGCTGCTCTGGACGGAACCCTGGCTGATGTTCCTTACATGTGCGGTTATACTCTGAACGATATGGGCAATATGTCAGCAGGTGTTGCTGCATTCTGCCAGAACCGTGAGGAGATGACCAAGAACGGCAGCAAGGCTTACGCTTACGAGTTTGCACGTCCTCTGCCTGATGACGGTTCACATCCCGAGGTAACCCAGAGACTGCGTGGCGCATTCCACTCATCAGACCTCTGGTTCGTATTCAAGTCACTGCAGCACTGCTGGAGACCTTGGACAAAGGGTGACTGGGATCTGTCAGAGAAGATGCTTACCGCTTGGACCAACTTCGCAAAGTACAGCGATCCTAACGGTCCTCAGGGCGGCGAGTGGAAACCCTGCACCAAGGAGAACCCCGGATTCATGGTATTCAAGCTTGACGAGAACGACGTTGAGAACTCAGAGTTCGGCGAGTCAATCACCAAACTGCCTTGGGAATAATATTCCGATCAATTGAATAAAAAGGGGGTGACTAAAAAGTAGTCATCCTCTTTTTTTTGACCAAAGAAATCTTAGTTTTGTGGCCTGAATATAAAAAATAATGGCTATTCTTTTGAATATCAAAGGAATAGCCATTGTTGTTTGGCTAATTATTTGTATATTTGTTGTACCACCAAGCCATATACAAACAGTTTAACAGCCCAAAAGCATAATAGCTAAACAACAATGACAAAGGTAGTTTTTAAATCTTATAATCCCAACGACAGCCTGCTTCTTCCTCCATGTCTTGGCGATTATCTTCCCCGGAACCACAAGGCTCGTGTTGTAAGCGCCATCATCGACAGGCTCGACATATCGGACATCGAATCGGGATACAAGGGCGGCGGGACAAGCAGTTACAACCCCAGGATGCTGCTCAAGGTCATCGTCTATGCATATCTGAACAATGTGTACTCCGGCCGTCAGATGGAGAAACTCCTTGTAGAGAATATAGCATACATGTGGCTGAGCGGCATGCAGACCCCGGACTTCCGTACCATCAACCTCTTCCGCAGCAAGCGTCTGTCCGGCTGTTTCGACAGCATCTTCACCCAGATAGTGGTGCTTCTGCATGACGAGGGCCTGGTGTCGCTGAATGTGCAGTACATAGACGGCACCAAGATAGAGTCGGCGGCAAACAAATACACGTTTGTTTGGAAAGGCAGCACAGAAAAGAACAAGGCCAAGCTGGAAGCGAACGTGAAGTCCGTCCTTGAATCGGCCGAGAAGGTGCTGTCGATGGAGAATGCCGATGAGGAGCAGGAGCTTACAGCCGATGAGATGGCCAAACGCGCCGACAACATCCTCAACAAGATGGATGAAGCGGGAATAAGCGACAAGAAGATGCGCAAGGCGGTAGAAAAGGTCAAGACCGAGAAGGCCCCCAGGATGCGGGAGTACGAGAAGAAGCTCGACACGCTGGGCGAGAGGAACAGTTACAGCAAGACGGATCCTGACGCCACTTTCATGCACATGAAGGAGGATGCCATGAACAACGGTCAGACAAAGCCGGGGTACAACATACAGATAGCCACCGAGAACCAGTTCATCACCAACTATGACATCTTCTGGAGACCCACGGACCAGGGCACCCTCATCCCGTTCCTTGAGTCCTTCAAAGACAGATACGGTAAACAGAGCGAAGAGGTGTGTGCTGACTCAGGGTACGGCAGCGAGCAGAACTACGAGTACATGTTTGATGAAGGTATAACCCCGTATGTCAAGTACAACATGTTCCATGCCGAGGACAAGAGGAGCCGCCGCAACAACCCTTTCCTTACCCAGAACCTGTACTACAACGCAGAGGACAACTACTATGTGTGTCCGATGGGCCAGCACATGGAGCACATCGGTGACGTGCCGGTAAAGTCAGATCTCGGTTACGTGTCCACCATCAGCAGATACCGCGCCAGGAACTGTGCCGGATGCCCCTTGCGCGGCATGTGCTACAAGGGTGCGTCTGACCAGAGGGTGATAGAAGTCAACCACAGGAACAACGCCTACAGGGCCTGTGTCAAGCGCCTGCTGACAAGCGAACGCGGCATGTACCACCGCAGCAACAGGCCCGTAGAGCCGGAGGCCGTCTTCGGCGACATCAAGTACAACCACGGATTCAAGCGGTTCAGGCTCAGGTCAAACGAGAAGGTGAAAGTGGAGTTTGGTCTGGTTGCCTTGGCACATAATATCAGGAAATACATGGCCGTCAGAATCAGTAAAAATGATAATAACAGTGCCGATAATGTGCTCAAACAGGCTTGCGCAACAGGCTCAATGCAATGGAGCAGCTTAGCTCAGGCAAGTTGAGACATCAAAAAAACACTCATACGGTCAAAATCCACAAAGTAAAAATGAGAAACAAATCATATGAACAAAAAAAGAGACCGGCTAAAATACTTTTTAGTCGGCCTCTTTTTATTTGTGGATGTATCAGTTTGAAACGGAAAGTATTCCGTTATTGAATGAGGTAGGATAACGGTATAGCGGGCGACGTTGGTTACCGTCGGTATTGATGGGAGTACCGTTTGCATTCAGGTTCCATGCACCCGCGCATTTGGAGCATGTCGCGGTTCCCTGAAGGTCAAACTTAAGCCTGACGTTCGGAGCGTCACATTCGGGACATCCCAAATCGTAAGCCCAAATTGACATGTCGTCGTTGTTGAAGGTAGGGGTTCCTATGATAAGTCCTGACAGACCCATTATGAAAGAACTGTTCTGAACGGCAGATAAGGTCTGTTCGTATTTGTTGCCGTCCGAATCTGTCATTGTCAGTTTACCTTCACTTTTTCTTACCGAAAGGAAACGGCCCGGTGTGGTTAGCTGATTGAATGGAGACTGGTAAGTCTCACAACTGAAAAACACCCTGTATTTATTTGAAAAGGTGTTGTAGCTGTTCCTTTCGCAGGCTATAGCCAGCAAGAGAAACATCACGAACAGAACACCCCTTTTCATCGGATGAAAACGGTATGAAGGTTTACTTGGAGGTAAGTTTTGTGATAGCCTGGTCAATCTTTGCGAACGGGAAATCGGCTGTGAGCTTATCCATACGTGCAGTGATGCGGTCATTGCACAGATTGCCTATGCTGCCCTCATGGGTGTGGTGTATGTTGCGGTCAGCCTTGAAGGTGCCGTTCTCGATTTCTGCACCAACCTTGCGGTAAGCCTCACGGAAAGGCATACCCTCGCGGGCCAGACGGTTAACCTCCTCGACGCTGAATATGGCATCATACTTGGGATCAGCCAGGATGTCCTCACGCACCTTGATATGGTCAAGCATATAGGCGGTCATGGTGATGATCTCCTCCAGTTCCTGGAACGCAGGCAGGAACACCTCCTTGACAAGCTGCATATCGCGGAAATATCCACTGGGCAGATTGTTGGTCATGAGCGTTATCTCCTGCGGGATGGCCTGGATGCGGTTGCATTTGGCGCGGGTAAGCTCGAATACATCGGGGTTTTTCTTGTGAGGCATGATGCTGGACCCTGTGGTGCAGTCATCGGGCAGCTTGATGAATCCAAAGTTCTGGCTGTTGTACATGCAGGCATCAAATGCCAGACGGCTTATGGTAGCTGCAACCGAAGCAAGTGCGTAAGCTACGTTACGCTCCATCTTGCCACGTGTCATCTGGGCGTAGACCACGTTGTAATTCATAGATTCAAATCCCAGCAGGTCTGTCGTCATCTGGCGGTTAAGCGGGAATGACGATCCGTAACCGGCGGCCGATCCAAGAGGATTGCGGTTAGCCTGGTCAAAAGCGGCGCGGAGCAACAGCATGTCGTCGGTCAAAGCCTCGGCATATGCGCCGAACCACAGTCCGAATGATGAAGGCATTGCTATCTGGAGATGAGTGTAACCGGGCAGCAACACATTCTTGTATTTTTCGCTCTGCTTGATGAGAATGTCAAACAGACTTCTGACTGCATTCACTGTTCCGCGCAGACGGTCACGGGTAAACAGCTTGAGGTCTACCAGTACCTGGTCATTGCGTGAACGTCCGCTGTGAATCTTCTTGCCCATGTCACCCAACTGGCGGGTAAGCATGAGTTCTACCTGTGAATGGACATCCTCGACACCGTCTTCTATTACGAACTCCCCGCGTTCAATAACAGCAAGCAGATCCTTGAGTCCTGCCGACAGAGCCGTAAGTTCATCCTGCTCCAAAAGTCCGATGGATTGGAGCATTGTGATATGAGCCAGCGAGCCCTGTACATCATACTTGGCGAGCATGAGGTCCATCTCGCGGTCACGACCTACAGTGTATTTCTGAATCAGTTCGTTTACGGGTTTGCCCTTGTCCCAGATAGGTTTCATAGTCGGAAATTTAATATGGTAACATTGACAGCATGTCGGCCAGTTTCTCTACAGCTTCGGTCAGAGGTTTTTCAACCATCTTGGCCATGAAGATATTGAGGTCGGCATCGACTGTGAGTTTTATTTTGCAGCTGGTAGTGCCGGTGGAGACAATCTGAATCCAGGCGGTGAGTTTAATGGGTGAGCGCAGAGTCTCCATCTTGACGCATTTGTACGGTTCGCGCGAAACTATACCCACCTCAATCTGCCCGACAGGAGATACGGTGCAGCTTACGCGGTCAGGGGTACACTCCAGATCCTGAACGTTAACCTGATCCTTCTTGTTGGCAGGGATGCGGTCTAATACGTATTTGAGGTTGCTCAGGTCAGATACCTTGGCAAAGACCGACTCTTGCGGATAAGGGATGTGCTTTACGCTGCTTTCAATCCTTTTCATCGGTTATTTCCCCCATTCTGACGGATTCTGCCGCCACTCGTTAAGTGTCTGTAAATGCTCAACCTTGATGTAACCTGACGTTACTGCTGTCTCCAGCATTGCGGGATAGTCTGTCAGGGTGGAGAGCTTGACTCCGGCTTTCTGGAAAGCCTCTTCGGCCACGGGGAATCCGTAGGTAAAGGATGCCACCATGCCTACTACCTCACAGCCGGCATTGCGTATTGCTTCAACTGCCTTGAGACTGCTCAGTCCGGTTGATACCAGGTCTTCGACAACCATTACACGGCTTCCGGGCTCAAGATAACCTTCTATCAGGTTTGCCAGACCATGGTCCTTTGGTGCCGAGCGCACATAAACGAAAGGTTTACCCATGCGGTCTGCCACAAGTGCACCTTGTGCTATCGCACCTGTAGCCACACCGGCTATGACGTCAAAATCAGGGAAATCACGGGTTATGACATTGCACAGTGAGTCACGTACCAAAGTCCTCACCTCGGGAAAAGAGAGAGCTTTACGGTTATCACAGTAAAAGGGTGAATGCCATCCCGATGCCCACGTGAACGGTGCATCAGGTTGCACTTTGACGGCTTCGATGCGCAGCAGCTCGCGGGCTACCTGAGTCTTAATGTTGTCCATCTCTATATCGTTTTTTTATTGTTTTCCGTGCCGCGAAGTTACAAAATAATGGTTTATATAGCATGTCTTTAATATAAAACAACATTATTACACACACCCCTACGGATTTTGTTGCTAAATTTGCGCGGATAAAAAATAATGCACTGACTGATGAGAGGCCGTTACATACTGTTGCTTGCAGCGTTATTCTCCTGTGTTTCCTGTTTGAAAGACGACAATTCGTCCAAAACGCCGCATGCAGCCATAACTTCTTTTACAATAGGCTATTATAACGTAAAGTTCCATGACATGAACATTCATGGAAGGGATACGCTTGTCAATATACGTGAAGGCGGTGTCATGTATCCGATGACGATTGACCAGGTGAACAACCGTATTTTCAACATGGATTCCATGGCATACGGCTCGGACCTGTCAAAAGTGACGAGCAGTGTATACGGAGTAGGAACAATCGGCTACAAATATCTTGATGACCCTGACGTGGCATATCTGTGGAGGTCTCAGGATTCAATAGATTTTACCCGCAAGATTCAGTTTGTCGTAAAGTCCCTGGATGAGTCATATACCAGGACATACGATATTGAAGTGAATATCCGCAAGGTCTTTCCCGATTCCCTGCTTTGGTCAGGACGTGATACTGTCGGTTTTCCGGTGCTTTCAGGCATAGTATCGGCAGTCAGGAACGATTCGATATTCTGCTTTGGAACAGATACAGCCGGAATGCCGTCTGTCTCCTTCCGTACGGTAACCGGCGGAGAGTGGAATGGAGCCAACCATCTTTCCGGTTTGACTGCCCAGGGATGGAATCACAGGATTACCGTATGCAGCGGAAAGTTCTATACGGTAAGTGACGGTTCACTGTACGGATCTTCCGATGCATTGAACTGGACTTCGGTCAAATCGGGCGTAAAGAGCGTGATAGTTTCGGGCGAGGATTACGGTGAGTTGTGGGTTATCGGTCAGGACAGCACCATAATGAAATCGTCAGATATGTCCGAATGGACCACGATACAGAGTGTTCCGGAACATTTCCCTGATTCGGCAGCCGTCATTTTCAGCTATCCGCTGGCAACCAATGCCTCTTTGTCAAGATCGGTTCTGGCAGGTATTGCCGATGATTCCCTGTATGCATCGGTATGGACGATACTTTCAGGCGATACGATCTGGACACAGGTTGACATTCCTGCCAATATAAGTTTGCGTCTGCCGGCTAAGAGAGGCCTGACCATAATGAGATACGACGATGCCCTGTTCAGTCTCGGAAACGGACTTGACGGTTTCCGTCAGTCAAACGACAACGGCATTACCTGGTACATGTGTGACTCCTTTGTTGAGGACTACTCTTCATGGAACCGTTACATGCAGTTGCCTGATGAATTGAAAGGGTATGGATCAGACTTTACCGCCGCAACGGACAACAAGGGCTTTATCTGGATCATGACCGATGACGGTCAGGTCTGGCGCGGTGTCATAAACAGATTGAGAAAGAATTGATATGGTTAGGAAACTGAAAACTCTTTCCGTAATTGTCCTTTTGTGCTGCTGCAGTCTTGCACATGCACAGGATGACGGCTATCTGATGGAGATAGGCGTGGGCGGTGGAGGCAGTTTCTATATGGGTGATGTCAACACGGAACTCTATAATAACACCAACGGAGTCTTCTCGGTAATTGCCAGATATAATGTAAATACCAGGTTCTCGCTTAAGGCTAACCTTGCCGCGGCCGGTATTTCGGGCAGTACGGAGAACGCATATGGACTTCTGCCGGGTGATGAACTCAGTTTCAGCCGTACGCTGTATGATTTTGGGGTACAGGTAGAGTGGGGTTTCTGCGGATACGGCATGGAGGGTTGGAGCGGATGTAAGAGACTGGCACCGTACGGGTTGCTGGGAGTAGGAGCGACATTTGCCCCTAAACCTGCCCAGAATGATTTTGCTGCAAATTTTCCGATAGGAATGGGTCTGAGATACAAGTTGTCGGAAAGAGTGAACATAGGTTTGGAATGGACAATGAGATTCTCCACGTCAGACCGTCTGGATGTGACTCACTCATACGGAACATCCCTTGAAGATCCTTTCATGATAAAGGGAAAAGGAATAAAGAACAAGGACAGTTACAGTTTTACTATGCTGTATGTGACATTTGATGTTTTCAAACGTCCTTGTCATTGTAATGACGAACAATAGAGAGACATGACATATCAGGAACAGTTGGACAAGAGCCGGATACCGCAGCATGTGGCTATCATAATGGACGGCAACGGACGGTGGGCCGAACAGCGCGGCAAGCAGCGTACAGAAGGCCATATCCGTGGTGTCGAGGTGGTTCGCAAGATAATGGAAAATGCTGTGGAGCTTGGAATTAAATACCTGACCCTGTACACATTTTCGACAGAAAACTGGAACCGTCCCGAACAGGAGGTAACTGCTCTTATGGGACTTTTGTTCAAGAATATCGAGGAGGAGGTTTTTATCAGGAACCAGGTGCGTTTCCGCGTGATTGGCGATGTTGAAAGACTTCCCAAGGAGATACAGGCAAAACTGAATGAGTGCATAGAGCACACCAAGACATTTGACCGTTCCTGTATGGTGCTGGCTCTGAGTTATTCCTCACGTTGGGAGATAACACGTGCCGCCAGGATACTTGCCGAAAAAACCGTCAAAGGTGAGATTCCTCCGTGTGACATAGACGAGAAAATGGTGTCAGATTCAATGACCACCAGCTTCATGCCGGATCCGGAGTTGCTCATAAGGACAGGCGGGGAGATAAGACTGAGTAATTACCTTTTGTGGCAGTCTGCATACACAGAACTCTATTTCTGTGATACATTCTGGCCTGATTTCAATATGGAGGAACTTTGTAAGGCCATCTATGTCTATCAGCAGCGTGAACGTCGGTTCGGCAAGACAGGCGCTCAGGTGGCGGAGCAGAAAGAGAACAAGACCGAATGAAGATGAAGTTTAGGATAAGACATATAATTGCACTGTCGTTGCTGATGCTTACCGGACAGCCCGTGGCTGCCCAGAATGAGGATGCGGCAGGGCAGGAAAACCCCGTAATTCTCTATTCAGGTACTCCCAAAAGATACGAGATTGCGGATATCGTGGTTACCGGCATTGATGAAAACAACCATAAGACGTTGTTGAAACTGTCAGGTCTGTCGGTGGGTCAGCGTGTAGCCGTTCCGGGTCCCGATATAACACAGGCCATGAAGAGGCTGTGGGGAACAGGATTGTTTGCCAATGTAAAGATCAGGGCTCTCAAGATATCGGGTGACCAGATCTGGCTTGAGATGTTCATTGAACAGAATCCCAAGATAAAGGAGGTGGTATTCCATGGTGTGCGCAAAGGTGAGCAGTCTGAACTCGAAGACAAGATAGGAATGTTTCCCGGAAGCCAGATTACGCAGAATGGTCTCAACCGCTCCGAGAAGCTGATTCGCAAATATTTCGATGAAAAGGGATTCAAGGATGCCGAAGTGCGTGTTCAGCAACGGTCTGATCCGGACGAGGATGGTCTTGCATATGTTGATGTGTACATTGACAAAAAGGACAAGATAAAGGTTCGCACCATACATCTTGAAGGAAATGATGCTCTTACGGACAAGAACATCAAGAGGATCATGAAAAAGACCAATGAGAAGGGTAAACTCCGTGAATTCTTCCGCACCAAGAAATTCGTAAATGAAGAGTATGAGGGCGATAAGGACAAGATACTTGCCAAGTACGGTGAATTGGGTTACCGTGACGCAGTCATTGTCTATGACAGTGTCGCATCCAACCGCGAGGACAATACGGTAGATGTATGGCTCAGGTTTGAAGAAGGTGGCAAATACTACATACGCAATATCAATTGGGTGGGCAACACCGTCTATAACAGCGAGCAGCTGTCGGCCATGCTCAACATGAAGAAAGGCGATGTCTACAACCAGAAAAAGCTGGATGAGCGAACCAAGGATGATGATGATGCCATTGGAAAGATGTATTACAACAACGGTTATGTAATGTTCCAGCTCAATCCTGTCGAGGCTAATGTTGTGGGTGATTCAATTGACCTGGAGATGCGTATTGCCGAGGGTCCGCAGGCATCTATAAACAGGGTTATTATTCACGGTAATGACCGTGTTTATGAAAACGTCGTAAGACGAGAGCTTTATACGCGCCCGGGTGACATTTTCTCTTATGATGCATTGGAGCGTTCGTTCCGTTCGGTAGCCAATATGGGTCATTTTGAACAGACAGCCATCAATCCTGATATCCGCCCTGATCCTTCAAACGGAACGGTTGACATAGACTGGCAGCTGGAAAGCAAGGGAAATGACCAGGTTGAGCTTTCCATGGGTTGGGGACAGACGGGTCTGATAGGCCGTATGTCACTCAAGTTCACCAACTTCTCGATGTATAACCTGTTCCACAAGAGTGACAACTATCGTCATTTCCTGCCACAGGGAGACGGTCAGACACTTTCCATAAGCGGACAGACCAACGGTAAGTTCTATCATTCGTACAGCTTCTCGTTCCTGGAGCCGTGGCTTGGTGGCAAGCGTCCCAATTCTCTTTCGCTCAGTCTATTCTATTCCAAGCAGACCGATATAAGCAGCAACTACTATAACTCGGCCTATTACCAGAACATGTACAACTATATGTACGGTTACGGTAACTATTACGGCAACTACGGTTATGGAGGGTATTACAACAATTACGAGTCATACTATGACCCAGACAAGTACATAACGATGTTGGGTGCCAGCGTAGGATGGGGTACACGTCTGCATTGGCCGGATGACTACTTTACCTTCTACACGGAGTTGTCATATACCCGTTACAAACTGAAACAGTGGTCATACTTCCTGATTAACAACGGAACCTGTAACAATATCAATATCGGATTCACCTTGGGCAGGAGCACCATTAACCATCCGTACTATCCCAGTACTGGTTCGGAGTTCGGAGTTTCGCTCTATCTGACTCCTCCTTATTCTCTGTGGGATGGAGTGGATTATAAGAATCTTGCTTCTGACAAGACATCGGCAACCTATCAGGATGAGTTGCGTCAGAAACACAAATGGATTGAGTATAACAAGTGGAAGTTCCGCAGCCGTACATATACTTCACTTACCAACGGTGTAAAGAGAAGACTTGTGCTGATGACCCGTTTCGACCTGGGTCTGCTGGGCCATTACAATGAGTACAAGAGATCACCGTTTGAGACATTCCTTGTGGGAGGTGACGGTATGAGCGGCGGCTCATATACATACGCCACTGAAATTGTAGGTCTGCGCGGTTATGACAACGGTTCACTTACTCCGTATTCTGACGGCTACGCCTATACGAGAATGGCGGCGGAGTTGCGTTATCCTTTGATAATAGAGAACTCCACTATCATTTATGCCCTTGCATTTATGGAGGGCGGTAACGCATGGGACAGGATAAGCAAGTTCAATCCGTTCGACTTGAAGCGTTCGGCCGGAGCAGGTGTGCGTATATTCCTGCCTATGATAGGTCTGATGGGTATAGACTGGGCTTACGGATTCGATCCAATAAACGGATCCAGACAGTATGGACGCAGCCAGGTGCACTTCATCCTTGGTCAGGAATTTTAACCTGTCGTGACAAACGGGTATAATATAGGTAGAACAATAGTGTAAAAACAAAGCTTATGAAGAAGATATTATCGATCGCAGCAATGTTGCTGTTTGTTTGCATCAGTGCAGGTGCACAGAAGTTTGCATTGGTAGACATGGAGTATATCCTGAACAGGATTCCTGCATACGAGCGTGCCAATGAGCAGCTCAATCAGTTCTCCAAACGCTGGCAGGCCGAGGTTGAGGCTCTGAACCTTGAGGCTCAGACCTTATACAAGAACTACCAGAATGAGTCTCTGTTCCTTTCCGAAGAGCAGAAGGCAAAAAAAGAGGAGGAGATAGTGGCCAAGGAGAAGCAGGCCAGTGAGTTGAAACGTCAGTATTTCGGTCCGGACGGAGAACTCTACAAGAAACAGGAGAGTCTTATGTCACCCATTCAGGATGAGATCTATGAGGCAATCAAGCAGATAAGCGAGTCAGACGGTTATCAGGTGGTGATAGACCGTTCTTCGGCATCGAGCATGATTTATGCCTCACCCAAGATTGATATCAGCAATGAGGTACTCAAGAAGCTGGGATATTCAAACTAATTGCATATCTTTGCTGACCCTGATTATTAAGAAACAAACAAAGACAACGATATGAAAAAGACTATTATCATCGCGCTTATGGCAATACTGCCCCTTGGCGCATTCGCACAGAAATTCGGACATATAAACTCAGCAGATATAATTCCTCTGATGAGTGAATACAAGGTTGCCCAGACAGAACTTGACGAACTTCAGAAACAGTATAGGGAGGAGCTCAATTATATGGATACCGAGTATGGTAAGAAGCTTGACGATTATGAAAAGAACCGCGAGAGTCTTCCGGAGAGCATCCGTACCCGCAGGGAGCAGGAGCTTATGGAAAGCCAGCAGAAAATGCAGCAGTACTATCAGGACTGCCAGATCAATCTGGAGCAGAAGTCAAAGGAGCTTATGGACGGCATAAACACCAAGATACTGAAAGCTATCCAGTCTGTAGGTGAGGAGGGTCAGTACGTCTGCATCTTTGATATTGCAGCCGGCGTGGTTCCTTACATCAGCTCTACTCTGACCACTGATGTTACCGAGGCTGTAAAAGCCAAGATGGGAATTAAGTAATACTCATACATAGTAACAATAAGGGGGAACCGGCTTCAAGCCCGATTCCCCTTATTGGTTAGAAAGGATACTATACAAATATGTCAAGAAAATTTATTATCACGCTGATTCTTACGGCTGCCTTCCTGAATGTTACTGCGCAGGATGGTAAGTTCGGATTTATAGATTTCAACGTAACATTGAGGAAAATGCCGGAATATCTGGAGGCAGAATCCAATCTCCGGAATATCCAGTCAGAATACCATGAGGAAATAGAGCGTTCAAAACGGGAATTTGAAAGACAGTATATAGAGTTCATGCTGGAGCAGGACCACCTGTCGGCTTCAATAGTAGCCAAGCGGCAGAAAGAACTGCAGCTTCTGATGGATAACAATGCGCAGTTCAGGGATAATGTCCAGCTGGAACTTGAAGCAAGACGTGACGAACTGCTTTCACCGCTCAAGAAGAAACTTCTGAAGGTTGTTTCGGATGTCTGTTCCCAGCAGAATCTGGATTACGTGATTGATACCGGCAAGGGAACATATCTGTTCATAAATCCGGAAAAAGGGGTGGACATAACAGATGCAGTGTATGAGATACTCGGTATTGAGAAAAAGATTGAGACGGTTGTTGAGGGAGAACAGCCGGTTCTGAACAGTACCCAAAACGATAATGCTAAATAATGAGTAAGATCATTTTGTCCGAAAAGCCCGGTCCCATCGGCATTTTTGATTCGGGATACGGCGGTTTGACGATTCTGAAGCATATTCAGGACATAATGCCTGAGTATGATTTCATGTATCTTGGTGACAATGCACGTACGCCGTACGGCACGCGCTCTTTCCAGGTGGTTTATGAGTTTACGCTCCAGTGTGTCACCAAGCTGTTCGAGATGGGTTGTCATCTCGTGATACTGGCTTGCAATACCGCATCGGCCAAAGCCTTAAGGACAATACAGCAGATCGATCTGCCTCGTTTGGATGCTACGCGCAGGGTACTTGGAATAATTCGTCCTACTGTCGAATCCATCGGTGAATTGACCCAAACCCGTCATGTGGGTCTGCTTGCCACACCCGGTACCGTCAAGTCTTTGTCATATCCGTTAGAGATCAATAAACTCTATCCTGACATCAAGGTTACCGGTGAGTCATGCCCCATTTGGGTATCGTTGGTTGAATCCGGAGAATCACAGTCGGACGGTGCGGACTTCTTTGTAAAACAGCATATTGACAATCTTCTGGCCAAGGACAGTGAGATTGATACCATAATTCTTGGATGCACACATTATCCTCTGCTTTTGGACAAGATCCGCAAGTATGTGCCGGAGGGTATAAAGATTGTATCGCAGGGCGAGTATGTGGCTTCATCATTGAAACTCTACATGGAGAGACATCCCGAGATGGATGCGCGATGCACCAAGGGATCGTCGTGCCACTACTATACGACAGAGTCTCTGGATACGTTCCTTCCGAACGCCTCCATTTTCCTGAATACGGCAGTGGATGCCGATTCAGTCACTCTCTGATTTCCTGATGAAACGGCGGGCTATAGGCCCGATAGGACGTACCGACAGGAAGCTGACCACAAGAACCGTGACCAGTACCAATATTATATCCTGGATCTTTATGCTTACGGGGTACGCATCGACTATGAAATTGCCGCCGTTACCCAGTGAGATGAATCCGTATTTCTGTTGGAGCAGTACTGCTATTACTCCCAGTATAAGACCGGAAACCGCTCCTATGAGTGAGATCAGGACTCCGTTGATGATAAAGATCCTTTCAACGGTTTTCTGTTCGGCACCCATGCTCTCAAGCAACCCTGCATCCTTCTGTTTCTCGACCATAAGCATTATTAGTGAACCTATGATGTTGAAACATGCAATCAGCAGTATGAAAGTAAGGAACAGATAGGATATGAATTTTTCCATTTTGAAGACCTTGAACACATCCTGTTGCTGATGCAGGCGGTCCTGCACACGGAACCCAGGACCAAGCACAGACTCAAGTTCCCGTATGGCTTTCCTGAGCGACGTACCCTCTTTTGTCTTTATCTCCAGTGCCGATGCCTCATTCTCACGGTCGGTCAGCTGCTGTGCCAAATCAAGGGAGACCAGTACATAATTGTCGTCATATTTCTCCTGTTCAACGCAGAATACCACACCCGGCGAGTAGATGTTTGCCTGATTGAAGGAGGCTACGGGATTGTTCATGTTTATGCGTCCTTCTTTCTTGGGAACATACAGCTTGAGAGAGTAGGCGGGTTTCATGCCGCAGTCCATCCTGCTTGTAAGCCCTATTCCCATGATGGCGTAGTGACAGACGTCATCCTCAAGCATGAAGATACCGTTACCCTTGAGCACGTTCTCTATGTTAACCAGATCGTGGTAGCTGTCCTGGACACCCTTTATCATGGCTATCTCCTGCTTACTCTTATAATTGATGAGAGCCTGCTCTTCAAGTGTATAGGTAAAAACATCGATGAAATCAAGGTTACAGGCCTTCTGTATACGCTCATCATCAGTGCTGAAGAACTTGGAGTCCGATGCTACCACCTTCAGTTCGGGATCAAAATCCCTGAACAGGGACTCCACCAGTTGGTGAAAGCCGTTGAACACGGACAGCGTACAGATAAGGGCAAACGAAGCCAGCATGATTCCGGCAACCGATATTGCCGATATCACGTTGATCACGTTGTGACTCTTCTTTGCAAAGAGGTAACGGCGGGCTATGTAGAACGGAAAATTCACTTCTTGAGCAACTCGTCTATATGTGCCATGTAATCTATCGTCTTGTCAAGGAAAAAACGCAGTTCCGGAATGATTCGCAACTGATGTCTTACCCTCTGGCCGAAATCATATCTGATATCCTTAACGTTAGTGTTGATATTCTTTACCGTCTCCTCTCCTTTCTCCGACGGAAAAACGCTCAGGTACACACTGGCAATGCTAAGGTCGCTGCTCACCTTGACTTCGCTTACCGTTATCATAAGTCCTTTGGTGAGTTTTGTCTGATATAGGAACAATTCACTCAGCTCTTTCTGTATCAACCTCGAAATCTTCTGTTGTCTAGTGCTATCCATATTTCACGAAGGTGCATGTTAATTTTCAATTTTCAATTCTCAATTTTCCGGATTATTGTCAGTCCGTCGCGAATGGGTATCATCGCTACCTCGACCCGTTCATCGGCGGCCACCATGTCATTGAATCTCCTGACCGCCGATGTCTGAGGGTCGTTGTCATAGTCGCTGTCTGCAACGTGTCCGTCCCACAGGGTGTTGTCGGCAATCATGTATCCTCCCGGTTTGAGATATTCTGTAAGGACGGTGTAATACTCCGGGTACTCCCTTTTTTCTCCGTCCAGAAATATCATGTCAAACTTGAGACCAAGTTCCGGAACCATTTTCAGAGCGTCACCGATATGAAGGTGTATCCTATCCGCAAAAGACGACTTATCAAACCCTTTTAAGATGAAATCTTCCAATTCATCGTCAATTTCGAAAGTATGAATCACTCCTCCGTCAGGTAACCCTTCGGCCATGCATAAGGTGGCATAGCCTGTAAAAGTACCCACCTCCAGCACGGTTTGCGGACGGATCATGGTTACCAGCATCTTGAGCAGACGGCCCTGGATATGTCCCGAAGCCATCCGCGGATTGAGAAGCCTGAGATTGGTTTCGCGGTAAAGATCCTTGAGTAATCCGCTTTCAGGTTCGATGTGGGCTGATATATATTCCTCCAGCCTGTCCTCACCCGTGTAACCGATTCCTTGTCCGGATGTAGCCATTTTATGTTTATCTTTGTGCAAAGTTAATCGGTTTTTCTGACAATATGAAAACTGAAGAGGACCATAAGGCGATGCAGCCACACCAAGCAATGCTGAAGCATTACCGTCAGTATCTTCTTTTGGAGAAATCACTGTCACCCAATACGCTCGAAGCTTATTTGGACGATGCCGGAAAGCTGTTGGACTATTTGGACGACTGTGGTATCGGGATTGAGAAGGTGTCGCTTGATGACCTGCACGGCTTTGCCGCCGCCATGGGTGACCTCGGTATAGCGCCCAGATCGCAGGCGCGGATCATTTCAGGAATCAAGTCTCTCTTCAAGTTTCTCTGTCTTGACGGATACCGTGAGGATGACCCCAGCGAACTGCTCGAAGCTCCCAAGATAGGACGTCATCTGCCTGATGTGCTCTCCGTGAGTGAGATTGACAGCATAATAGGTCAGATAAATCTCTCCCTGCCTGAGGGCCAGCGCAACAGGGCGATGATAGAGACCATGTACAGTTGCGGACTCCGTGTGTCAGAGCTGTGCTCCCTTAAGATGGAGGACCTGTTTCTTGAGGAGGGTTTCATCCGTGTGACCGGAAAGGGCAGCAAGCAGCGTCTGGTACCTATATCCGGCAGGGCAGTAAAAGAGATTAATCTCTATCTTTTGGACCGATGCCATATTGAGATCAAACCGGGAGCCGAATCATATCTGTTTCTCAGTATCAGGCGCGGACGCCCTCTTTCAAGGATAATGGTGTTTGATATCGTAAAGAATCTTACTGCAATGGCCGGAATTACCAAGACGGTGAGTCCCCATACATTCCGCCATTCCTTTGCCACCCATCTGCTTGAAGGCGGAGCAAACCTGAGGGCTATCCAGTGTATGCTTGGACACGAGAAAATATCGACCACCGAGATTTATACACACATAGACAGGAGCCGTTTGAGGGAAGAAATTGTGTCGCATCACCCCCGAAATCTATGATTTTTTAGCCATTTGACACATTTTTTTACAAAAAATACCTCTTTATATTAAAAATATTGCGTGTAGGCCATTGTATGTGGTATTCTTTTTGTAGTTTTGCGCACGTATGCATTAAGGTCAAAAATGTTTAACCAACAATTAATAACAAAAACTATGTCAAAATCATTTCGTCTTGCGCTTCTTGGCGCGGGTATCCTGATGTTCGCCAGCTGCGCGAAAATGGAGATGAAACCGGAGTATTTCCCCGTAAATCCCAATCCGCTTGAGGCAGTAGGCGGTGAGGTTCCTTACACTGTAACAGGAACATTCCCTGAGAAGTCATTTATTAAGAACGTGATTTGCACTGCAACTCCCGAGCTTCGTTGGGAAGGTGGTTCTGTAAAGGGTGAGCCTGTAACTCTCCAGGGTGAGAAGATTCAGGGTAACAACCAGACCATTGCTTGGAAGGAGGGTACCACATTTACCTACAACGGTAACTTCAAGTATCAGCCTGAGATGGCCAAGTCAGAGCTCTATGTAGTATTTGAGGCAACCAAGAACGGCAAGCCCCTTGAACTGGCTCCCGTTAAGATTGCTGACGGTGTCGTTTCAACCTCTGAGCTTTATTCAGAGACTGCAAAGGGTGCCAATACTGCAGGTTCAAAGGATGCTTTCCAGCGTATCATCAAGCAGGCTCAGGATGCTAACATCATGTTCGTAATCCAGCAGGCTAACGTACGTTCATCAGAGACCAACAGCGATGCTGTCAAGGCTTTGAAGGAGTCTCTCAAGAACTACGCTGCTGACACTAAGAACTATGCTATCGACAACGTTGAGATTTCTGCTTACGCTTCACCTGATGGTGGTCTCAAGCTGAATGACAAGCTGGCTGCTCAGCGTGAGAAGAATGCTGCAAGCTATGTAAAGAATGAGGTTAAGAAGGCTAAGGCTGATGCAGCCATCGAGTCTAAGTATACCGCTCAGGACTGGGACGGTTTCAAGGCTTTGGTTGAGAAGTCAAACCTCCAGGACAAGGATCTGATTCTCCGCGTTCTTTCAATGTATGATGATCCCGAGAAGCGTGAGGCCGAGATCAAGAACCTCTCAGCTGTTTACAAGGATCTTGCTGCTGACATTCTCCCGCAGCTGCGTCGTGCCCGCCTGACTCTGAACTATCAGATCATCGGCCGTTCAGATGAGGAGATCCAGGAGGCTTACAAGAGCGATGCTTCTGTTCTGAGCGTTGAGGAGCTGCTTTATGCCGCTACCCTGACTGAGGACAAGGCTGAGAAGAAGGCTATCTACACAACAGCTTCACAGAACTATCCTAACGACTATCGTGCATTCAACAACCTTGGTGAGATTGCTTTCCAGGACGGTGACCTTGCAACTGCAGAGGCCAACTACAAGAAGGCTCTTGCTATCAACGCCGATGCTCCTGAGGTTAACACCAACATGGGTCTGCTCTGCCTTGCTCAGAACAAGCCTGACGATGCTCAGACATACTTTGCTAAGGGTGGTCAGAGCCAGGAGAACAACGAGGCTCTCGGTAACATGTACATCGCACAGGGTCAGTATGAGCGCGCTCTCACTGCTCTTAAGGGTAGCAACACCAACGGTGAGGCTCTTGCAATGATCATGACTAAGGATTATGCCGGTGCTCAGAAGGTTCTTGCTTCTGTTAAGAATCCTGACGGCAACACCGCTTATCTGGCTGCTGTAGCTGCTGCCCGTACCAACGATGCTGCTGCTGTAGCTCAGAACCTCAAGAAGGCTGTAAGCCTTGACTCTTCACTGAAGGAGAAGGCTCAGAAGGATCTTGAGTTCGTCAAGTATCAGGATGCTGTAGCTGCTCTCTAATAAAGAGGCAAACATATTTCGCGTGAACAAATGCCGGAAGATGAACTGACGGCGCTGCTCACTCTAAACAGAATAGACGGACTTGGATGTATAGGTGCGAAATACCTATATAAACAGTTTGGCAGCGCGCAGGAGATCTTCAGGAATCGCGAACATCTTAAAGAAATCATACCCGGAATCGACACGCATGTGATTGATGCGTTGTGTGGTTCCGGGTATGATTCTTTTATCCGTGAAGAACTGGAGTTTATTGAAAAACACGGTATAAGATGCGTAACTCCCGCTGATTCTGATTATCCTGTACGTTTGCTGGACTGTGATGATGCTCCCCTTGTTTTGTTTTCGCTGGGTAACGTCAATTACAATACAACCAGGACGGTTGGTATTGTAGGCACCCGTAAGGCTACGGATTATGGCCGTAGGATGTGCCACACCTTTGTTAAAGAATTACATGAGCTATGCCCGGACATTACCATAGTCAGCGGGTTGGCTTATGGTATTGATATTGAATCTCACAAGGCTGCTCTTGAGGCCGGATTCCCTACTATAGGAGTACTTGCCCACGGATTGGACATGATCTATCCGTCGGCTCACAGATCTGTTGCAAAGCAGATGCTTGATGATGGCGGGCTGGTAACAGAATTCATGTCCAGAACCGCACCCCTGGGACCTAATTTTGTAAGAAGGAACCGTATTATTGCGGGTCTTTCGGATGCTGTGGTCGTGGTGGAATCGGCAGCCAAAAGCGGCTCGCTGATAACTGCCGAAATAGCCGGAAGTTATAACCGTGAGTGTTTTGCTTTCCCTGGCAGTGTGGGCGATCCCTATTCGGTAGGGTGTAACGAACTGATCAGGGACAACAGAGCCAGTCTTATCACATCCGCTTTGGATTTTGTCAATGCTTTGAACTGGAATGACCGTGACCGTAGGAGTGCGCCTGTCCAGAAAGAGCTATTTCCTGAATTGACGGCCGATGAAAACAGGGTGTATCAGAGGATAAGACTCAAGGCACAGGGAGTACACATAAGCACGCTGATGACGGAACTGAACATCCCGTATCCGCGTCTCTCTACGATACTTTTCACTCTTGAAATGAAAGCTCTGATAATGCAGGCTCCGGGATCGCTGTGCAAGCCATTATAGCTTGCGCAGTGAATCCTTGAACTGTGAAGGTGTCATGCCTGTCTCCTGCTTGAATACAGTGCTGAAGTACTGACTCTCGGAGAATCCGGTTTCCTCGGCAATGATACCTACTGACTTGTTGGTCTTGGTGAGCATCTCCTTGGCCACATCTATCCTAATGCGGCGTATGTACTTGTTGGTGGATGCGCCTACAAGGGCATTCATCTTGTTGAACAGGGTGGTACGTGACACATTCATGTGATAATACTCATTATATCACTACAAAACTGATTAAATGCCACCTTAAAAACAGGAGCGTGCGAAGATATTTCCGCACGCTCCTGATATAATCGCAAATCTGTCTGATCAGAGATTCGGGTTGTATTTCTTCCACTCGCTTACTGCAGGGAGAACGCCCAGTGAGATAACCTCGTCACGCATAGCCTGAAGGTGCTTGTAGCTGGCCTCGATATCGGCCATCTCAGTAGCGGTACCCTTAACGTCGGTGTAGTGAACACCGGTAGCGTCGATAGTTGAAGGCATAGCCATCATCACGTTCTGGAACTGTGAGTTGTTTACATAGCAACCTGCAGGCCACTCGAACTTGTCACCACCCATTGCAGCGCCGATCATCTCGATAGAAACGAATGAGGGGCTCTGGAATGATGAGCGTCCGCGGAGCTCGATGATCTTGGCACCGCCCTTGATAACATCCTGTTTCATCTGTGCCCACTGCTCGTTTGTAAGAGCGGGAGTGCCGATGATGTCGGTCAGAGGCTTGCCGTCAACCTTAGCGGTTGATGCGAATACTGCCATCTGCTCGCCGTGACCACCGTAAGTGCGGGCTGTTGTAACCTTGTCCTGAGCGATACCGAAATGCTTGGCAAGTGCGCTCTGAAGACGTGTTGAGTCGAGAGCAGCCAGAGTGGTGATCTGTGAAGGTTTCAGACCTGAGTAAACCAGAGTTACCAGACCGGTGATATCGGCCGGGTTGAAGATGATTACGCAGTGCTTCAGGTCAGGGCAGTATGTCTTGATGTCCTTACCCAGCTGCTCGGCGATCTTGGCGTTGCCAACCAGCAGATCCTCACGGGTCATACCGGCCTTACGGGGTGCGCCACCTGATGAAACCATGTACTTGGCATCCTTGAAAGCCTCCTCAACCTTGTCGGTGAAGGTGATGTTCACACCGGGGAATGAGCAGTGACGGAGTTCCTCAACTACACCCTCCAGACCGGGAAGATAAACATCATAAAGACAGATGTTTGATGAAAGTCCCATCATAATGGCTGTCTGAGCCATGTTTGATCCGATCATACCGGCTGCGCCAGAGATGACCAGTTTCTCATTTGTCAAAAACTTCATAGCTGTTTTAAGTATATTAGTCCGTTATTTTTGTCTTGGACCACAAAAGTAATCAATAACTTGTTAGATTGGAATATAAATTCAGAAAAGTTGCACTATTTTTGGTGTCGTAAAACATTAATGGACAGTATATGGCTATCATAAAATCAGTAAGAGGATTCACTCCTCAGATAGGAGAGGATTGTTTCCTTGCCGACAACGCAGCAATCATAGGTGACGTGGTTATAGGCGAAGGATGCAGCATATGGTTCGGAACGGTACTGCGCGGTGATGTAAATTCCATACGCATAGGTAACGGAACCAATATTCAGGACGGTACAGTAATACATACCCTCTATCAGCGTTCAACCACAGTAATCGGTGATAATGTATCGGTTGGCCATAACGTAACCATTCATGGGGCTGAGATTAAGGACAACGCCTTGATAGGTATGGGATCAGTTGTTCTTGACCACGCTGTAGTTGGCGAGGGCGCCATTGTAGCTGCCGGATCGGTTGTGACAGGTAAAACGGTGATTCCGCCTCATACGCTTTGGGCTGGGGTTCCGGCCAAGTACATAAAGGATGTGGATCCTGCTCAGGCTGAGGAGATGAATCAGCGCATTGCTCGGGATTATCACATGTACGCCAGCTGGTACAAATAAGCTATCCAGCTGCACCAGAGTCAGACCCCTTTGCGTCGTAACAGAAGCAGCTATAAGAGCAACCTTTCATACGACGCAAAGGGGGCTGACCCTAAAGGCTAGTCGAGCCCAATCTCACCTAGTATTCTATCCGATGTGCCGCTGCTGCTGCGCACGTAGTCACCTGCGTTCTTTCCTGCCTTCTTAAGGAAACCCGGGTCACTGATGAATTTGTCGATCAGGATTCGCAGTGTGTAGGCATCGGTAATCTCGAATCCGCCCTTGAGTTGTTTGAGTTCCTGGGCCTCGCGGAAACGCTGGTTGTTGGGACCGAAAAGCACCGGTATGTCGAATACGGCTGCTTCAAGTATGTTATGTATTCCTACTCCGAATCCGCCGCCGATGTAGGCGATATGACCGTAGCGGTATATTGATGACAGCATTCCGAAGCAGTCAAGGATGAGGGTGTCATAACCTTTGATGTTCTCAAGTGTTGCCTTAGAAAGGCGGATGTAGTCACGGCCCTTGAGACGGCCCTCTATCTCGGCCAAATGCTCCTCATGAATCTCGTGTGGGGCAATTATCAGTTTCCAATCAGGTTTGGTAAGGAAATAGGGGATAAACAGCTCCTCATCGGCGGGCCATGAACTGCCGGCTATGAAGGTGGGGTCCCCGTTTACGAATTTCTCAATGACGGGGAACTGCCTTGATGCGGCGGCAACCTCCAGTACGCGGTCGGCACGGGTATCGCCCACGATAGATACATCGGTTATTCCTATGCTTTTGAGAAGGTCTTTGGAGTGACGGTCCTGGACAAAGAGATGTTTGAAGTATGACAGGGCATTGGCATATCCCTTTCCATACCATTTAAAGAACAGCTGGTTGTCACGGAATATTGATGAGATGCTGAATATCTCGATATTTCTCCTGTAAAGTCCCCTGAGGAAATTGGGCCAGAATTCGTATTTGATGAAGAAAGCCTTTTCTATCTTTACCGAATCCAGGAACCTCTTTACGTTGATGGGGGTATCGAACGGGATATAACAGACGATGTCGGCTCCCTTGTAGTCTTTACGGACCTCATAGCCCGAGGGAGAGAAAAACGTGAGCAGAATCCTGCATTCGGGGTGTTTCCTGTGAATTCTCTCTATAAGCGGACGTCCCTGCTCGAACTCGCCCAGTGAAGATGCATGAAACCACAGATATTTTGAATTGGGATCTACCTGTTTCCTTATGGTATCAAGGATATGGTTGTGCCCTTTAATAAGCAGTCGGGCCTTCTTATGGAATAGCGCGGCTATATTAATGCACAGTGCATACAGATAAATGCCTATGGTGTAGATTATCATCTCTTGCTCAGTCAGGAAAGTTCAGAAATAGCCTTGCGGGCGCGTCTTAAAGTCTCTTCACGTCCCAGGAAATCGGTGATGCAGAAAATCTGGGGTCCCATTGCCGCTCCTACCAGAGTGACACGCAGGGCGTTCATCACTTTACCTGTGGCATATCCCTTGGAGGCTATCCACTCCAATACTTTAGGCTCAAGTGTCTCACCGTTCCAGTCGGGTTGGGCTTCAAGGAAATCGCAGAGCTCGGCTGTTGTCTTGGGAGCCTCGTCTTTCCACCATTTCTTTAGTGATTTTTCATCAAACTCAGTGGGTGCCTGGAACAGATAACTGCAGTTGTCCCACAGTTCACCTACAAAATTGACGCGGTTCTTGACAAGACCTACGGCAGTCTCAACACGCTCCATGGGAGCCTTCACTCCGTGACTTTCAAGAATGGGATTGAAAAGAGTGGCAATCTCGCGATCGCTCTTGAGCATGATGTATTCGTGGTTGAACCAGACGAGTTTCTGATAGTTGAATCGGGCACCGGCCTTACTGCACTTTTCCAGGTTGAAAAGGTCAACCATCTCGTCCATGGTCATGATCTCACGGTCATCACCGGGATTCCATCCCAGAAGAGCCAGGAAATTGATGACAGCCTCGGGCAGATAGTCTTTTTCGCGGTAACCTGATGATACCTCACCTGTCTTGGGATCATGCCATTCAAGCGGGAATACAGGGAATCCCAGACGGTCGCCGTCACGCTTGCTAAGCTTGCCGTTACCTTCAGGTTTGAGCAGCAGAGGCAGGTGTGCAAACTGCGGCATGGTATCCTCCCAGCCGAAAGCACGGTACAGAAGGACGTGCAGAGGTGCAGAGGGCAGCCACTCCTCCCCGCGGATCACATGGGTAACCTCCATCAGATGGTCATCCACTATGTTCGCAAGATGGTATGTGGGGAGCTGGTCTGCTGACTTATAAAGAACCTTGTCATCCAGAACGGATGAGTTTACGGTAACCTTACCGCGGATGAGATCATCTACTTCAACCTCCTGATCGGGTTCAATAAGGAAACGTACCACATACTGGTTACCGGCGTCAATAAGTGCCTTGACCTCATCGGCTGGCAGTGTAAGCGAATTGCGCATCTGGCCGCGGGTGGCGGCATCATACTGGAAGTTGGGTGTTTCAGTACGTTTTGCCTCCAGTTCGGCGGGAGTGTCGAATGCGATGTATGCCTTACCGGCCTCAAGCAGCTGGTCCACATACTTCTTGTATATCTCCCTGCGCTCTGACTGACGGTAGGGTCCGTAGTTTCCGCCAAATGATACGCCTTCGTCAAACTTGATTCCGAGCCAGCGGAAAGCCTCGAGTATATATTCCTCGGCACCCGGTACAAACCGGTTGCTGTCAGTGTCCTCTATCCTGAAAATAAGGTCGCCTCCATTCTTGCGGGCGAACAGGTAGTTGTAGAGTGCCGTGCGTACTCCTCCGATGTGTAATGGTCCTGTGGGACTGGGTGCAAAACGTACCCTGACGCGACGGCTGCCTGTGTTATCTGTCATCTCTTCTGTTTTAGCGGTGCAAAATTAATCATTTTATCATGAAAAAGTCTTATTTTTACAAGCCAACAAAGTATCGGAATCTTAATGAATGATAAAAGACATCTCATAAAAAGCAATCGCGCCCTGCTCATCATATTATCAGTAGTTTCGGCTTTGCTTACGGTCTATTCAATGCCGGCAAGCAGGCAGGAAAAATACTCTTTTACGGTGGGCAAACCGTGGACATACGATGTGCTCATCGCTCCGTTCAACTTTTCCATCCAGAAAAGCGATGATGTCTGGCAGGCCGAAGCTGACAGTGTCAAATCTGCCTTTGCTCCCTATTTCAGCCGTAACGCCAGTGTGGGTGAGAATGCCTTGGCGCAGTTTGACCGTTTCTATGCCGACAGTCTCAGCAAGCTGGTATGGGAGGATTCTTACCTGGCTTTGCGCCGCAGACTGGAGAAAGTGTACAGGGAAGGTATCATATCCACGCAGGATGAGGAGGTGCTTCAGGGTAAAACGGTGTTCTGGGTATATGAAGGCAATACTTCATCATTCGTGCAGACGGCTAGCGTACGCAGCGTCCGTGACGTTTACCGTCTGGTTACCGATGCCGATATCTATGTTTATGACCGTTACACACTTCTGGAGCACAACATAGAGCAGTATATTCAGCCCAATCTGGTCTATGACCAGGCCCGTTCCGAGGCTGACCTGGAGTCTCAGCTCAATGAGATATCTCACTTTAGGGGTATGGTTGTGGAGGGCCAGAAAATAATTGATCAGGGTGAGATTGTGGATGAGCAGAAAAGCAACATTATCAACTCATACCTGGCCATTGCCAATGAGAAGAATGAATCCAAGCGATTCCAACTGCTCACCTGGACCGGAAGGTCTGTCTTTGTGCTGCTCTGTTTCCTGGTTCTGTTCATTTATCTGAGCCTGTACCGTATAGATGATATAGAGAACCGCTCCATACTGTGGTTCCTGTTCGGCTCCATATCGCTATTTACAGTAGGAATGGGGCTGTTCTGTCAGTATTCCAGCTGGAACATATTCCTGTTCCCGTGTGCCATGCTTGCCATAATGCTGCGCATATTCCTTGATTCGCGTACGGCATTTACCGGATATATGGCATTCGTGCTCTCCACATCTCTGATTGTGCCCATGCCCTATGAGTATGTGCTGCTTCAGATTCTGGCCGGCCTTACCGGAATATACTCACTCAAGGAGTTGTCACAGCGTTCACAGATACTGCGAACCTGTCTGCTGATATTCGTATCGTACAGTCTGGTATGGTCGGCATTCCAGATGACCCAGTTGGAGAACATACATGACATAGACCCGTGGACATTCCTGTTCTTTGCCATCAACTGTATCATAATTCTGTTGGTCTATCCGCTGCTGTTTGTCATTGAGAAACTGTTCGGATTTACATCAAATGTAACCCTTATAGAACTCTCCAACATAAACAATCCGCTGCTCAGGGAGTTGGCCGAGAAGGCTCCAGGCACATTCCAGCACTCCATGCAGGTATCAACCCTGGCTGCCGAAGCTGCCACACGCATCAAGGCCAATCCGCAGCTGGTACGTACCGCCGCCCTTTATCACGATATAGGCAAGATGGAGAACGCCCCGTTCTTTACCGAGAACCAGAACGGAGTCAATCCGCATGACAAACTCACTCCGCAGGAGAGCGCACGCATCATAACCGGTCACGTGGAGAAAGGACTGGAGTTGGCCGATAAATACGGATTGCCGGAGTCCATACGCGGTTTCATATCATCCCATCACGGCAAGGGTGTGGCGCGTTACTTCTATATCAAGTATAACCAGGCACATCCCAATGAAGAGCCCGATCCCCACGATTTCAGTTATCCCGGCCCAAATCCCTATTCAAAGGAGACAGCGGTCCTTATGATGGCCGATGCGGTAGAGGCCGCATCACGCAGTCTGAGCGAGTATACAGAGGAGAGTATAGCCGATCTGGTGGACAAGATAATAGATACCCAGGTTCAGGAGGGCTATTTCCAGGATTGTCCCATAAGCTGGCAGGAGATTAACCGCGTCAAGGAGACTTTCAAGGAGAAGTTGCGTACTATGTACCACACGCGCATCAGTTACCCTGAATCTACTGCGGATCAGCGTCAAAGGTGATACTTACTCCACCCGTTTTTTTTAGCGAGGCTGCCTTTACGACAGCCTCGTTTATTTGTGCCCTTACGGCGGCTGCGGTAAGACTGAGCCCGGTCTTGATGATAATGCGCCTTATATGCATATACTGTACTCTGGCTACCGGCGGCGCATCGGGACCAAGCACGTTCTCTGCGCCGAACTGCCGGGACAGAAGGTCTGCCAGAGCCGATGCGGCATTCTCTACAGACTCCGGCTCGGTTCCTTTTAGGGATACGGTAATCAGTCTGGTGTAGGGCGGATAACGGAATGCTCTACGCTCCTCCATCTGGATGTTGTAGAATCCAAGATAATCATGGCTGCGTACGGTTTCCAGTACGGGTGCATCGGGCTGGCGGGTCTGTATGATAACCTTTCCGGGTATCCCTTTGCGTCCTGCACGCCCGGCCACCTGAGCCATAAGCTGGAATGCGCGTTCGGTTGCCCTGAAATCGGGGTAACTCATTATGGAGTCTGCCTCAAGTATTCCCACTACGCTCACCCTGTCAAAGTCAAGGCCTTTTGAAACCATCTGGGTTCCTATAAGGATATCGGTCCTGCATTCCTGGAAATCAGACAGGATGGACTCATAGCCATTTTTGGCACTGTCCAGGTCAAGCCTGGCCACACGGGCTGCGGGAAACTCGCCGGCCACCTCCTCTTCTATGCGCTCGGTACCGAATCCGCGTCCTCTTAAAGATCTGCCTCCGCATGACGGGCAGGCAAGGGGAACCCTGTATTTGCGTCCGCAGTAATGGCATCCGGCGGTATCGGTACTCTTGTGGAAGGTAAGGCTGACATCGCAGCAGTCACATTTCTGCACCCAGCCGCAGTCCGGACACTCCACCGTTCCGGAGTAGCCGCGTCGGTTGTGGAACAGTATAACCTGACGGCCGCTTTCCAGAGCATGCCGTATGGCATCGGTCAGGGCGGGCGAGAAAAGCCCCTTCATATATTTCATGCGCCTTAGACGGGCGGTATCAACTATCTCTATCTCGGGCAGTTTCATGCCGCGGTATCTCTCGGTGAGCGTAACCAGACCGTACTTGCCGCTTAAGGCATTGGAGTAACTCTCCATTGATGGGGTGGCGCTGCCCAAAAGGGTCTTGGCTCCGCAGATGGAGGCCAGCATTATGGCGGTATTGCGGCCCTGGTATCGCGGAGCGGGATCCTCCTGCTTGTAACTGGGCTCATGCTCCTCATCCACTATAATCAGTCCCGGATTCTGCAACGGAACCATTACGGCCGATCTGGCTCCCAGTATAAGTTTGTAGGGATTGGGACCGGTAAGGCGGTTCCATACCTCAACGCGTATATTGTCCCGGCAGCGCGAGTGCCATACGGTCATGTCATTGCCGAACACCTTTTGCAGACGGTGCATTATCTGTGTGGTGAGTGCAATCTCGGGCAGCAGATATAGAACCTGTTTGCCCTGGCTTATGTATTCTTTTATGAGATGTATGTAAATTTCTGTTTTGCCGCTTGATGTAACACCGTGAAGAAGACATACGTTTTTGGTCTTGAATGACTCCTTTATCTGTTGTAGAGCCCTGTCCTGTGCCGGGCTGAGGGCAGGCGGCTCCTGCGTAACCCCGCAAAATACGGGCAGACGTCCCGTCTCCAGGTCATAACATTCCAGCAGACCGCTCTCCTCAAGACTGTGCAGGGCGGCCTGTGACTTGCCGTTTGACAGAGTCTTGCGGGATACCGGTGCGGGAACCTGCGGATTGTCATTGTATCCTGACAGTTCCAGATATCTCTCCAGCAGCTCTTTCTGCCTGACCGCGGTCTTGCCCAGGATGGATGACACTTGGACCGGAACCTGCTGCGGCATTGACGGTCCGGGTTTAACGAATACCTCCACGTGTGGCTTGTAGGGCTTGTCTGATGCGCTGCTGTCCGGTCTCAGACCTGACGGCAGGACAGCCTTCAAAACCTCGCCGGGCGGACACATGCAGTATCCCGCCATCCATTCCATAAGACTAAGTTGTGACGGCAGTACCGCTGGACGCTGCTCATCCAGTATGCCCATAATCTCCTTTAAGGAGGTAGTATCCGGTTTTACGAAGTGAGTCCTGACTATTATGCCTGTAAGCCTGCGCCCCTTACCGAACGGGACATAAGCCCTTGCGCCGGGCACGGCGGTGCGGCGTAGCATTTCCGGAACCAGGTATGTGAACAACTGGTTGAGCGGAACGGGCAGTATTATGTCAGCGAAAAGAGGCATAGCGCGAAATTAATAAAAAAGACCGGCTCCCAAGAGAGAACCGGTCTCAATATGTGACTCTTTATTATCAGAATGTCCAGGTCAGTGAGAACTGGAGTGTGCTGGCCTTGATGTCAACGGGGTTGTGCTCCATTACAGTACCCGGAGTGGGGCTCTCCTGCAGTTTGTAGGCACCCTCCTTTGATACGGGTATATTGTAGTTGATACCGGCCTGTATGTGGTTGATAAGCTTTACACCGGCACCTACGTTGATGCTCCAGGTGCTCTTTTCAAGTGCAAACTCCTTAACCTCATCACCGTCGGCAAACTCCCTGTCCAGATCACCGATCTTGAAATCGAACTCAGGACCTGCTGCAAAATATACGGCTGCAAAGTTGCCCAGTCCGAGTGAGTACTTGAGAGATACGGGGATAGCCAGTGACTGATTCTTCATGGTCTCCTCATCAGAGACCTCAAGACCTTTCTGTGAGTAGAGAAGTGATGCGTCAACACCTATACCTATGATAGGAATCTGAACCTCAGCCATAGGTCCTACAAAGAAACCTGTATAACTGTCCTTGCTGGTTGCTGGTTTCTGACTTACCTCTGTAATGTCATTGTTTACCAGGTTAAGACCGCCGCGGATACCCCAACTGAACTGAGCCGATGCGGGAATGAATGAAAGCAGTGCGAGACCGCAAACTACTAATGCCTTTTTCATATTCGTAAAAAATTGATGGTTGTTAATCTTTTATTGACCACAAAGATAAACAATCTTTTTGATTAGTGTACCGATAGGCGTTCTCCGCTTGAAGCCTGGCGTGGAGCACGGGGTGCGCGGGGAGCCTTCTCTTTTTTCTCCTTAGGCTGCTTGGGCTCTTTCTGTTTTTTGTCAGAGGTGTTATCCTTTGCATTCTCCTCTGTCATCTCCTGTGTATCGGCCTCACTCCACAGACCGTTCTGGAAATCCTTCAACTGCTTTTCAATGCGGGCCCTTTCAGCCTGCAGTTCCTCATCAGTCTCGCAGTAATCAGAGAGGGGAACGTTTCTCAGATTGGATGTCTTGTAAATGTCACCGTCATACTGACGCATTACAAAGTAATCGTCCAGTGACATGTTGCTGGTGTTGTTGTAACTGCTGGTCATTACCTGAGTCTGTCCCAGATAGGGGCTTATCTCATCATAATTGAGCCAGAACATAGGATATGCGGTGGGCTTGTCGCCGTAACCGCCTTGCATCAGGACAGGGCAGATGGCAGTCACCTTGATCTGATAATTGGACAGTTTGTCCAGATAATGGCTCTCCTTGATGTAATACTTGCCGATGTCGCGGCTGGGTATATCTATTATATACTTGCCTTTCTCATCTTTCTTGTAGTCGATATAAAACTTGTCAAGAATGCTCTCCAGATCAATCTCATTATCCGGAGTAAACAACTCGTTACCGTCCAGACGATACTCATATGCCTTTATCTTACCGTCCTGAATGAGGCTAAGAATCAGCGTAAAGAAGTTGACACGGTCACCCAGAGGTTCCTCGGGATAATAGAGAGCGGCGTTTTTCTCCTTCTGGAGATCCAGTTCACGGTAAATGTCACGTCTCCATGTAAGATCGGTAGGCATGGCGGTTTGGGCTGTATATTGTGAACGGGCACGTTCTGACAGGGTTACTGCCGTGGGGCTCTTTTCTGCCTCTTTCTGAGCCTGCTGTTCCTGCAGTCTGCGTGTGGGCTGTGCACCCGCACCGGTTACTGCCAGCATTGTAAGAAACAAAAGAACAATCTTTTTCATATCGTTTTCTCCTTCTTTTTATCAGTTGATAATAACCTCAAGGGCTGTGTTGAGCTGACGCTCTATACCGTCAGGACCGATAGCCTTGACACGTTGTATATAGAAACGCTTGCCGCGTCCCAACTGGTCAAACACCCTCTTCTGCCGGTTTGAGAAACGCGTTCCGTCCGATATCTCGGGAACTGCGTTACCGCTGTTGTCAAAGAATGTGGTCTCAAAGCTTATTACACGGAATCCTATGTTGAGCAGACCGTCATCAATGGCGGCTACTATACCGTCGGCAGCCTGCAGATTCTTCTTGGAGATAGGTGTACCGCCTCCGCGGTAACGCTGTGTGTTGCCATTCTCGTCCTTGTACTCTATGAACGGGGTAGGATCGGGCAGCTGGCGAACACGGAATGCATATTCACCCATGCTCTGCTGGCGTCCCTCCTGATTGGCTGTCACGGCAATCACCACATCCTGACCTACGTTTGTGGGCTTGCAGATAAATGCGTTACCGCTGCGTGTCAGACTGCCGCCTCCGTTCTTGAGTCGGGCCGATATCATGTTGCTGGGTACACCGGGTACTGATATGCTTATAGGATTGTCATATCCGGCATAGAGCACGTTCATCATTGTAGCCGATACGGTTGCAAGCGGTGATACCACCGAGTAATTCTGATTGAAGTCACGGCGTATGATGCCGTTGCCGGAGTTGAGCTCCATATAGCCTGAAAGGGTGTAGTCTCCGGTCTTTGTTGCAGGTATTTCATACCAGCCGTCTTCAGAGTCAATCTTCTTGCCGTCAATATAGATGGCGGGACGTGCGGTAGAGTCAACGGCTGCCATGATGATCTGTGCCTTGAAGCTGTTGCCCTGAACCACGTTCTGTGACGTGGGTATCACGTATGCGTTGATGGCATTTACACGCAGGTCACCTATGTCGATGTTGTTGACCAGTGTGTGCAGCACTTCACCCTCGGCATAACGTACATCGTTCTGCAGTTTGGTGAGCATGGTAATGGCTGCGGCTACAGGCATGTTCTCGTAGTTATACTCCTGCCAGTTCTTGCCTAAAGAACCTACCTTGAGAGGCACCTCGGTGCTGAAGTTGTTGCTTATGATCTCTCTCTGGGTGGGATCGTTGACCATCTCAAGGATCTTTTCGCGGTAGTTGTTGATGGCATCAAACAGCATGCCGCCCTTTCCGCGTGTGGGGTGAAGCATGACCTGAGTGGCTGCCTCCAGATCCTCACGGTTGTGGATGTTGTTCACATCGGCATCCTTACCGTCTGCCTCAATCGCGATGAGTTTCTTGAGTTCATCGGCAAAATTGAAAAGCGAGTCAGATATCTGTTTTACGTAGAGTGCCTTGCTGTACCATTCACCTGCTTTTTCATGGTTCATGGAGTCAGCGGCGGCAAACTCACGGTAAGCCTTTTCATTCTGGAGCGTGGCGTTGGCAGTACTCTTGCTCAGACTTTCCTCCACCATGCTGAAACCGTTGAGCACGTCCGATGATACGTTCATGGCAAGCATCGCCAGAAGGACGATGTACATGAGGTTGATCATCTTCTGACGCGCCGATGGCGGTCTCTGTATTGTCTTTCTCTTCATACTTCCTTACTTGGCTCCCATCTGGGAATTCACCTTCATTGCTTCTACCATTCGTGCATAGACGCGGTTGAGTTCTTCAATCTGGTCCACCATCTGGCGTGTCTGCTCGTTGACCTTCTCAATGTTCTCCATCTGGGTGCTGGCCGACTTCAGGTGCATCTGATAGAATGTGTTGATGCTTATGAGGTTGCGTGAAAGTTGCTCAATCTCCTCGGAGCTCTGTTCCATGCGCTCTGAGTGACGGCACATCTGTTCCATCTTGAGTGTCAGGTCATGAACGCGGGCTATATAGTCCTGTGTAATATTCTCCACACCGTCAATATTGAGCGGGCTGGCACCATCGGTTGCTACAGGAGCCTGAGCAGTTGTCTGAACGGGGGTCTGCTGTGCGGGTGCACCTACAGTACCGTTTATAATGATGTTTCCGCGTACACGAGTGCCTTCATAATCATCCTCTTCATCGGCTTCCTGATTGGGAATGAACGGCTTCTCAAAACCTGAAATGAAGAACACCAGTACCTCTGTGCCCATACCTATGAACAGCATCAGGTTGGCGCCCTTGATGTGAGTCAGTTTGAAAAGTGCACCCAGGATAACCACAGCTGCACCCCAGCTGTAGAGATAATTCAGCAGGATTCTGCCCTTGGGTGAATCCAGATAGTCCTGTATCTTGGTCAGAAGACCTTTCTTCTCAGTATTTTCCATATCAAGTCAATTTCAATGTTATCTGCGGCCCTTTGAACTACCGGCGGTGCCTACCTGTGTGCGTACGCAACGGAAACCTATGTATGAGCGCTGCTCATTCTGGTATTCGTATGTACGCCATGATGATTCGATGAATTTCTCGGGATCTTTCCATGAACCTCCGCGGACAGCTTTACGCTTCATGTAATAAGGATCCTCGACAGATGCATTGTAGTAAAGTTCCGGGTTCATGTCGTTCATCTGGAGAATACCAGCCTCGGTGTAGGTGGTTGATGTCCATTCTGCAACATTGCCGGCCATATCGTAAAGTCCGTGTGAGTTGGGCTTGTATGAACCCACCTTGGTTGTGATGAGGCTACCGTCCTTGGTGTAGTTACCACGCTCGGGCTTGAAGTTTGCATAGTAGCAGCCGTCATCATCCTTTGAACCGGTTGATTTCCAGGGATAACGGTTGTTCTCACGTCCGCGTGCGGCGAATTCCCACTCTGCCTCGGTGGGCAGGCGGTAACGCTGTATGTACTTGGCTTGGGCGCCAAGGCCTGCCAACAGATACTCTGTACGCCATGCGCAGAATGCGTTGGCCTGCTCCCAGCTAACTCCCACTACGGGGTAGTCATTATAGTTGGGATGGTTGAAATAGAGACGCATGTATGTCTCGTTGTTGGCGTTCGGGAAATCATTTACCCAGCATGTGGTATCGGGGAAAACGTTCACGATATAGGTGTTGACAAAATCAAACAGGCTGCTGAGCTCCCTGTTGATGGTCTTGCGTACTATGTTGCCGTTCTCGTCGATATATGCGGTATCCTTGGATATCATCACTTTCTCCTTTGAGGGCTCCTGGTCGGTGTTGCGGAACCTGTCGTTGGGGTCAAGCTGATTCTTGCGCAGTGCAGCCTGAGTGTAATCGAACAACTCGTAACGGTAGTTGAGTTGCTTGATGTCCAGCATTCTTTCACCGGTTATAGGATGCGTGTAATAGAGACTCTCGATAGCTCTTTGCTGATCCTCGTTGGGCTTCTTCCATGGAATAGGCTTGCTCCAGTTGAGATGCGGAGTCACGGGTTCGCCGTATTTATCCTCGGTAATCAGGTATGAGTCGTCACCGCCGTAAGCGGGATCGGCCAGACGCATGCGGATGATGGAGTCACGTACCCAGTTTACAAACTGACGGTACTTGGCGTTTGAAACCTCTTTTTCATCCATCCAGAATGATTCTACCGATATCTCTTTTGTGGGAGCGTTCGAACCCCACAGGCTGTCGTTACCTTCCTCGCCTATCTTAAGAGATCCTCTCTTGACAAGCACCATTCCGTACGGTACCGGCTCGCGCAGTGCCGCCTGGGAAGATCCTGTCACCTCACCGCCGTTAGCGCCGGCATAGCCGCTGCTTGTGCAGGACTGTGTCAGGGCCGAAACGACCAGGAGACCGGTCAGAACAATGTTTCTCAGTTTCATTGTATATCAATTATAAATACCTTACACTTTTATGTACGTTTCTTCCTTTCTTGAAGAAATCCACATCGGTTTGCCAGCTTACCACCAGGTCGTGACTGCCTTTGAGTGCACCTACGCCGCTTGTGTAGAACTCATATGCATAACCAATGAGAACGTCTTTCACCTTGCCGCCCACCATTGCCGTAAACGATATTCCCGGACTGTAGGTTACTCCTGCGTACAGGAGGGTTTCATCAAATTGGTAAGAAGTTCTTACCGAAAGATCCACCCTGTAGAAATCCAGGTCGCTCTGCACAAAGATGCATGGCTGTACCGATAATAACGGATTTCTGAGTCCGATATTGCATCCTCCGTTCAAATATAGGGTAGGTTTGATATTCATTTCGATGTTTTTTCCCTGTGTCTTGCCGAATTCCACATGCGGAAAATTGAGATGTTGCGCCGAAGCGCCGACCCACCAGTCTCCTATCACGTACAGGAGTCCGGCACCCAGATCGCCTGCGGTACCGCGCTCGTTTCCTGTAGGAAATGCGGGGTCATTGGGGGTTTCCATCTTAAGTCCGCCTCCGTTAAACTCTTCGGACATGACACCTGCCTGAACGCCTACATTCATCCATCCCTGTCCTACACCTATTTTATACGCGTAATCAAACAGGAGGCGGCGGTTGGTAAAGAGGCCCAATGTCTCATTGAGCATGCTCACACCGACCGAATTCCTGTATTTTCCGAACGGAACCGGCATGTTTGCTCCGATGAACATCGTTACGGGAGCATGGGTGTAGCCTGCCATCTGCATGGAGAGTGAACCCACCACATTTGTCCTTTGGTTGCGGTTCATTGCGGCAGGGTTATAGAAGTTCTCCACTTCAAGGAAATGGGTAAAGTGCGCATCTGTCTGAGCCTGCACTCGGGCAGACAAAGCCAAACACGCAAACAATAATATGAAAACGTGACGTTTCATCGTGTTCATCAACCTAATTAACGGCAAAAATTGTTCATTATTTTTGCTCTTGATGAAATTTTATCTAATTTTGCGCCGCTTATTCCCTAAGAAAAAGTCAGAACTAAATAAAAATAAAGAACTTAAAATGATCATTGTTCCCGTTAAGGAGGGTGAGAACATAGAGCGCGCCCTCAAGAAATTCAAGAGAAAGTATGAAAAGACCGGTGTGGTTAAGGAGCTCCGCCGTCGTCAGCAGTTTGACAAACCTTCAGAACTGAAGCGTCTCAAGATGGAGCACGCTATCTACGTTCAGAAACTGCAGCAGAACGAAGAGTAAAAAAAGCCGGCAGTTCTTGCTTTTTGGTTTTTTCTTTCATATATTCGTCACTGAATCCGTTCAGCGACGAATTTTGTTATGTATATAGACCAGTTTGCGGATTATCTCAGGTTGGAGAGGAATTATTCCCCCAAAACCGTCGCCAGCTACCGCCGGGATCTTGTCCTTTTCCGGCAGTTTCTGACAGATACTGACGCAGGTCTGGATCTGCTGACAGCCGATAGGGACACGGTGCGCCTTTGGGTTGTTGACATGATGGACAAGGGTGAAAAATCCACCACTGTCAACCGCAAGCTGAGCACGCTGCGTTCCTTCTACAAGTTCCTGCGTATGAAGGGCATCACGAGCCATTCGCCGGTCCAGGGTATAAAGGGTCCCAAGAATAAGAAACCTCTGCCGCAGTTTGTCAAGGAGTCCGATATGGATCGTCTCCTGGATGAGATCGATTTGGGAGAGGGATTTATGGGAGTTCGGAACAAGACCGTGATAGCCGTCTTATATGAAACAGGAATGCGTATGGCCGAGCTGATAGGACTTGATGACAGGGATATCGATTTCGGCACCCGTACCATCAAGGTGACCGGTAAACGCGACAAACAGCGTTTCATTCCTTTCGGGAAAGAGCTGGATGAGCAGCTGCACCGGTATCTGGATGCACGCGCTGAGGCGTTCGGACAGATGGAAGGAGCATTCTTCCTGAGCCAGAAAGGGGAGCGCATCCCGCGGCATCAGGTCTATCTGTTGGTAAAGGATGCCTTGAGCCGGGTATCGGATGTCTCCAAGAAGAGTCCTCACGTGTTGCGTCACACCTTTGCCACCTCCATGCTCAACCATGATGCCGAGCTCGGAGCCGTCAAAGAGTTGCTTGGCCATAACAGTCTGCAGACCACTGAGATCTATGTGCATACCACGTTCCAGGAACTGAAGGAAATATATAAACAGGCTCATCCTAGGGCCTAAAACCAAAACACTATGGAAACTAAGATTAAGGCGTTGCATTTTACTGCAACAGAACAGCTTCAGGCGTTCATTGAGAAGAAGTGTGCCAAACTGGAAAGAGTACACGAGTTGATTCAGAAAGTTGAGGTTACCCTGAAAGTAGTCAAGCCGGAGACAGCATTGAACAAGCAGGCAAGCATTGACGTTACGATTCCGAACGGAGAGTTTTTTGCCGAGAAAACCTGTGACACCTTTGAAGAGGCAGTTGACGGGTGCCTTGATGCATTGACAAGACAGCTCAAGAAAAACAAGGAAAAACTGCGTGAGAAGTAAAAAACACGCCGAATATTTTTGTTCGGAAGAAAAATTGAAATATCTTTGCACCCGCTCTTCGCTCTAGGCCGAGGAGCGGGTTCTTTGAAACTATGCCGCTATGGCTCAATGGTAGAGCAACGCACTTGTAATGCGTAGGTTGTTGGTTCGATTCCGACTAGCGGCTCTGAACGGCGTTGGACGCGACGCGACGGGTGAATTCCAGAGTGGCCAAATGGGGCAGACTGTAAATCTGCTGTCTCTCGACTTCGGTGGTTCGAATCCATCTTCACCCACATGGCAGGCCTTGACGATGCCGGGCAACCGGTGCCTGCAGTGCATCCTTGAAACCACCTTTTTAATATAATAGGGAAGGTCAGGAGAGCAATCGTGACAAACAAAGTTGCGGGAATAGCTCAGTTGATAGAGCATTAGCCTTCCAAGCTGAGGGTCGCGGGTTTGAGTCCCGTTTCCCGCTCCTGTTTTGTCGCTGTTATAGCTCAGCTGGTAGAGCGCATCCTTGGTAAGGATGAGGTCCCCGGTTCAAATCCGGGTAACAGCTCAAGTTTAAAATGAGGATAGGAGGAGACCGCCCTGTGCGGGAGCCTTTTTGTAGTTGACATCAAGTTCATAATCAATAAAATAGCTTTTTAAACTATGGCAAAAGAGACATTTGTGCGCACGAAACCGCACGTAAACATTGGTACTATCGGTCACGTTGACCACGGTAAGACTACCCTGACTGCTGCTATCACCAAGGTATTGGCTGAGAGAGTTTCAGGTAACACTGACAAGATCAAGTCATTTGATCAGATTGATAACGCCCCCGAGGAGAAGGAGCGTGGTATAACCATCAACACCGCTCACGTTGAGTACGAGACAGAGGCTCGTCACTATGCTCACGTTGACTGCCCGGGTCACGCTGACTATGTAAAGAACATGGTTACCGGTGCTGCCCAGATGGATGGTGCTATCGTTGTTGTAGCTGCTACTGATGGTCCGATGCCTCAGACTCGTGAGCACATCCTGCTCGCCCGTCAGGTGAACGTTCCTAAGCTGGTTGTATTCCTGAACAAGTGCGATTCTCCCGATGTTGACTCAGAGATGATTGACCTCGTTGAGATGGAGATGCGTGAGCTTCTCGACGCTTATGAGTTCGATGGTGACAATACTCCTATCATCCGTGGTTCTGCACTTGGTGCCCTGAACGGCGTTAAGGAGTGGGAGGATAAGGTAATGGAGCTGATGGCTGCTGTTGACAGCTGGATTCCTCTGCCTCCGCGTGCTGTTGATCAGCCGTTCCTGATGCCTGTTGAGGACGTGTTCTCAATCACTGGCCGTGGTACAGTTGCTACCGGTCGTATTGAGACTGGTGTCGTTAAGGTTGGTGACAAGGTTGAGATCCTTGGTCTCGGTGAGGAGAAAGAGACAACCGTTACCGGTGTTGAGATGTTCCGTAAGCTGCTTGAGCAGGGTGAGGCTGGTGATAACGTAGGTCTGCTGCTCCGTGGTATTGAGAAGACTGAGATCAAGCGCGGTATGGTTCTTTGCCATCCGGGTCAGATCAAGCCTCACACCACTTTCAAGGCTTCTATCTATGTACTGACTCAGAAGGAGGGTGGTCGTCACACCTCATTCCGTAACAAGTATCGTCCTCAGTTCTACATCCGTACAATGGACTGCACCGGTGAGATCACTCTCCCCGAGGGAACTGAGATGGTAATGCCTGGTGATAACGTTGAGATCACCGTTACACTGATCTATCCTGTTGCTATCAACGTTGGTCTGCGTTTCGCTATCCGTGAGGGCGGCCGTACCGTTGGTTCAGGTCAGATCACCGCAATCATCGACTGATTGTAAACCAAATAAATGTCAGCTCCCTTCGGGGTGCTGACATTACCTACGGGTGTAGCTCAGTTGGTAGAGCATCGGTCTCCAAAACCGAGTGTCGAGAGTTCGAGTCTTTCCGCCCGTGCAAGTAGAAAAAAAAGAACTATGTTCAGGAATTTCATTAACAACTGTAAGGAATCTTACAACGAGCTTGTCCATAAGACAACATGGCCCACCAGCAAAGAACTGGCCAGCAGCGCAGTCATCGTTTTAGTTGCTTCCCTGATGATTGCCGTTGTTGTTTACCTCATGGATAAATGCTTCCAGGTGATAATGTCAAATATTATCTACCCCTAATCGTTGAGAAATGGCAGAGTTGGAGAAGAAATGGTACGTCCTTAAGGCTATCAGCGGTAAGGAGCTCAAGGTAAAGGAATATCTTGAAGCCGATACCCGCAATAACAAGCTTGAGGATTTCATTGGCCAGGTGCTTATCCCTACCGAGAAGGTGGTTAAGGTCCAGAACGGCAAACGTGTCGTTAAGGAGCGCAGCTACCTGCCGGGTTATGTCCTCGTAGAGGCAGCCCTCGTGGGAGAGATCAAGCAGCGCCTCAGAAGCTGCCCTAACGTTTTGGGTTTTCTTGGTGGCATGGATAATCCTACGCCTCTCCGTCCCTCAGAAGTGAGCAGGATATTGGGTTCAGCGAATGAACTCGAAGAGACGCAAGAGGAGGTTCTTGTACCGTTCACGGTAGGCGAAACCGTGAAGGTTACCTTCGGACCGTTTTCAGGCTTCAATGGTGTCATTGAAGAGGTTGATGACACAAAGAAGAAGCTCAAGGTCATGGTCAAGATCTTTGGTCGCAAGACCCCTATAGATCTTGGTTTTATGCAAGTGGAGAAGATGTAAGCCGCCTGTTACCAGGCTTACCTTTTCCGTATAGTGTTCACATATAATTTTATTTTGGAAAATGGCAAAAGAAGTTGCTGGATTAATCAAATTACAGATTAAAGGAGGCGCAGCAAACCCATCACCTCCCGTAGGACCGGCTCTCGGTTCAAAGGGCTTGAACATAATGGAGTTTTGCAAGCAGTTCAACGCCAGAACCCAGGACAAATCAGGAAAGACTCTGCCGGTGATCATCACTTACTACAGTGATAAATCATTCGACTTTGTCATAAAGACTCCTCCTGTAGCCATCCAGTTGCTTGAGGCATCACGCGCTAAGGGCGGTTCACCCGAACCTAACCGTAAGAAAGTTGCTTCAGTAACAAAGGCTCAGGTAGAAGCGATTGCACAGGACAAGATGCCCGACCTGAATTGCTTCACTCTGGAATCAGCTATCTCAATGGTAGCCGGTACCGCAAGAAGCATGGGAATAACAGTTAAGGACTAAAACCTGGCATTCAAAAAAGTTTTAAGAAATGGGTAAACTGACTAAAAACCAAAAGAGTGTCGCTTCTAAGATAGAAGCCGGCAAGGCATATACCCTCAAGGAGGCATCTCAGCTGGTCAAGGATATCACCACCACTAAGTTTGACGCATCTGTTGATATCGACGTTCGTCTTGGTGTTGATCCCCGTAAGGCCAACCAGATGGTCCGTGGCGTTGTATCTCTTCCTAACGGTACAGGTAAGGTCACCAGAGTTCTTGCTCTCTGCACTCCCGATCAGGAGGCAGCTGCAAAGGAGGCTGGTGCTGACTATGTAGGTTTTGAGGAGTACATCGAGAAGATCAAGGGTGGTTGGACTGACATCGACGTCATCATCACCCAGCCTGCCCTTATGGGTAAGCTCGGTCCTCTTGGTCGTGTTCTGGGTCCCCGTGGACTCATGCCTAACCCCAAGAGCGGTACAGTAACAATGGATGTTGCCAAAGCTGTCAAGGAGGTCAAGCAAGGTAAGATTGACTTCAAGGTTGACAAGAGCGGTATCGTCCACACTTCAATCGGTAAGGTATCTTTCACTGCCGATGCTATCAGAGAGAACGCAAAAGAGTTCATTGATACTATCATCAAACTGAAACCTTCTGCAGCTAAGGGTACTTATATCAAGAGCCTTTATCTTTCAAGTACTATGAGCAAGGGTATCAAGATTGATACCAAGTCATTTGACGATTAATAACTGACGATCATGAAGAAAGAAGATAAAGCACTTGTAATTGAGTCTCTGAAGCAGACAATTCAGAACTACTCATCTTTCTACCTGGTTGATGTAACCGGTCTTGATTCGACCACTACAAGCAACCTTCGCAGAAAGTGCTTCAAGAGTGAGGTTAAGATGGTCGTTGTCAAGAACACTCTTCTTCAGAAGGCACTGGATCAGCTGGATGCAGACTACACTCCGCTGTATGACTCTCTCAAGGGTACTACAGCTCTGATGCTGTCAAACGCAGCCAACGCTCCCGCCAAGCTTCTGAAGGACGTTACTGACAAGAAAACCGGTATCCCGGGCCTCAAGGCTGCTTACGCAGAGGAAAGCTTCTACATTGGAGCCAACCAGCTGGAGGCACTGGTCAACATCAAGAGCAAGAAGGAGCTCATCGCCGACGTCATTGCATTGCTGCAGTCACCGGCCAAGAACGTCATTTCTGCTCTGCAGTCTGGTGCAAACACCATCCACGGAGTCCTCAAGACTCTTGGAGAAAGAGAGAACTAATTATTCAAAACAAAGTAACAAACCTATTAAAATTATACAACAATGGCTGATTTGAAAGCATTAGCAGAAGAACTGGTTAACCTTACCGTTAAGGAGGTCAACGAACTCGCAACCATCCTGAAGGATGAATATGGAATTGAACCCGCTGCCGCAGCTGTAGCTGTAGCCGCTGCTGGTCCTGCCGCTGCTGGCGCTGAGGCTGCAGAGGAGAAGTCATCATTCGACGTAGTCCTGAAGGGCTTCGGCGCAAACAAGCTTGCTGTCGTTAAGGCAGTCAAGGAGGCTTGCGGTCTGGGTCTGAAGGAGGCTAAGGATCTTGTTGACGCTGCTCCTTCAGTAGTTAAGGAAGGTCTCGCCAAGAACGAAGCCGAGTCAATGAAGAAGACTCTGGAAGAGGCTGGCGCAGAAGTAGAACTTAAGTAACTTCTTTAGAGACCTGCCATATTGCAGGTAAAACGGTTAAGTAACCCCGATGACAGCCAATTTGGGCTGTCTAGGGTGCTTAACCTTTTTGTGCGTTAAAGAATCAAGTTCCCTAATAACCTCCCCTATATGTCTTCAAACACTGATAATCAGAGAATTAATTTCGCTTCCGTAAGGAACCCGATGCCGTGTCCTGATTTCCTTGAGGTTCAGCTCAAATCATTCAAGGATTTCCTCCAGTTGGACACACCACCTGAAAAGCGCAAGAACGAAGGACTCTACAAAGTATTCTCAGAGAACTTCCCTATAGCCGATACCCGGAACAATTTCGTCCTGGAATTCCTGGACTATTATATCGACCCGCCCCGCTACACCATTGAGGAGTGTCTGGAGCATGGTCTTACCTATAGCGTACCTTTGAAGGCCAAGCTGAAACTGTATTGCACCGATCCCGATCATGAGGATTTCGATACTGTTATTCAGGATGTATTCCTTGGCCCGATCCCGTACATGACAGCACAGGGTACATTCGTAATCAACGGCGCCGAGCGTGTAGTTGTTTCACAGCTTCACCGTTCACCCGGTGTGTTCTTCGGACAGAGCGTACACTCTAACGGAACACAGCTCTATTCGGCCCGTATCATCCCGTTCAAGGGTTCATGGATCGAGTTTGCAACTGACATCAACAACGTGATGTACGCTTACATCGACCGTAAGAAGAAACTCCCTGTAACAACACTGCTCCGTGCCATCGGCTTTGAGACCGATAAGGACATTGTGGATATATTTGATCTGGCCGAGGAGGTCAAGGTCAACAAGACCAACCTTAAGAAGTGCATAGGACGCAAGCTTGCAGCACGCGTTCTGAGAACCCGTATCGAGGACTTCGTAGATTCCGATACCGGTGAGGTCGTTTCAATTGACCGTCATGAGGTTGTAGTTGATCGTGAGGCAGAACTGAACGAGGAGAACATCAACGATATCCTTGAGTCAGGTTTAGAGACAATCCTGCTTCACAAGGAGACCGAGGGTCAGTCAGACTACTCAATCATATTCAATACTTTACAGAAGGATCCGTGCAACTCGGAGAAGGAGGCTGTCCTCTATATCTACCGTCAGTTGCGTAACGCAGATCCTGCTGATGATTCAAGTGCACGCGAGGTAATCAACAACCTGTTCTTCTCAGAGAAGCGTTATGATCTGGGTGAGGTAGGCCGTTACCGCGTAAACAAGAAGCTGGGTCTTACCACCGACATGAGCATCGGTGTCCTGACCAAGGAGGATATCATTGAGATCATCAAGTATCTGATTGAACTTGTTAACTCACACGCCGTGGTTGATGATATCGACCACCTGTCAAACCGTCGTGTACGTACCGTTGGTGAGCAGCTCTCCAACCAGTTCGCCATAGGTCTGGCCCGTATGGCCCGTACCATCCGCGAGCGCATGAACGTACGTGATAATGAGGTGTTCACTCCGACAGACCTCATCAATGCCAAGACAGTATCGGCTGTGATCAACTCGTTCTTTGGTACCAACGCACTGTCACAGTTCATGGACCAGACCAATCCTCTGGCCGAGATCACTCACAAGCGCCGTATGTCCGCCCTTGGACCTGGCGGTCTGTCACGTGAGCGCGCCGGATTCGAGGTCCGTGACGTACACTATACACACTATGGCCGTCTCTGCCCTATCGAGACTCCTGAAGGACCTAACATCGGTCTTATCTCATCTCTCTGTATCTACGCCAAGATCAATGACCTGGGATTCATCGAGACTCCGTACCGTAAGGTTAAGGACTGCCATGTAAACCTGAACAATGATGAAGTTCAGTACCTCACTGCCGAGGAAGAGGAGGGTGTAATCATAGGTCAGGGTAACGCTCCTTACGACGAGAACGGTAAGTTTATCCGTAACCGCGTAAAGGCACGCTGTGACGCTGATTTCCCTGTCGTTCCGCCCGAGGAGGTTGAGCTTATGGACGTATCGCCCCAGCAGATCGCTTCAATCGCTGCTGCCCTGATTCCGTTCCTGGAGCACGATGATGCCAACCGTGCTTTGATGGGATCTAACATGATGCGCCAGGCCGTTCCTCTGATGCGTACCGAGGCTCCTATCGTAGGTACCGGTATCGAGAAGCAGCTGGCCGAGGATTCACGTACACAGATTACCGCCGAGGGTGACGGTGTCGTTACATATGTTGACGCCGCTTATATCCGCATCCTGTATGATCGCACCGAGGACGAGGAGTTTGTAAGCTTTGAGCCCGCCGAGAAGGAGTACAAGCTGCCCAAGTTCCGTCGTACCAACCAGAACATGACCATTGACCTGCGTCCTATCTGCGAGGTCGGTCAGCGTGTAAAGGCCGGTGACATCCTTACCGAAGGTTATTCAACCCAGAACGGTGAGTTGGCACTCGGTAAGAACCTGCTGGTTGCCTACATGCCTTGGAAGGGTTACAACTACGAGGATGCCATCGTGCTTAACGAGCGCGTGGTCCGTGAAGACATACTTACTTCTGTACATGTTGAGGAGTTCATCCTTGAAGTGCGCGAGACAAAGCGCGGTATGGAGGAACTCACCAATGATATACCTAACGTGAGCGATGACGCCACCAAGGATCTGGATGAGAACGGTATCGTTCGTATCGGTGCTTACATCCAGCCGGGTGACATCCTGATAGGTAAGATCACTCCTAAGGGTGAGTCTGATCCTTCACCTGAAGAGAAGCTGCTTCGTGCCATCTTCGGTGACAAGGCCGGTGACGTTAAGGACGCTTCACTCAAGGCTTCTCCTTCACTCAAGGGTGTTGTCATTGACAAGAAGCTCTTTGCACGTGCCATCAAGACCCGCAGTTCACGCCAGGCCGATAAGGCCCGTCTGCCGATGATTGACGTTGAGTTTGAGGATAAGGTGAACGAGCTCAAGGGTATTCTTGTAAAGAAGCTGGTTACCCTTACTACAAATAAGGTATCACAGGGTGTATTTGACCTGCTGGGTACTGAGGTTATCGCCAAGGGACAGCGTTTCTCAAAGCAGATACTCGAGGCTGTTGACTACTCATCGGTTCAGTCAGACAACTGGACATCCGATGCTCACACCAACGAGCTCATCTCAAAACTGATTGTAAACTTCCTGCGCAAGTACAAGGAGTACGATGCAGAGAACAAGCGTAAGAAATTTGCTCTTACCATTGGTGATGAGCTGCCTTCAGGCATCATCCAGATGGCTAAGGTTTACGTTGCCAAGAAGCGTAAGATCGGTGTAGGTGACAAGATGGCCGGTCGTCACGGTAACAAGGGTATCGTGTCACGCGTGGTCAAGCAGGAGGATATGCCGTTCCTGGCCGATGGTACTCCCGTCGATATCGTCCTCAACCCGCTGGGCGTGCCTTCACGTATGAACATCGGTCAGATATTCGAGACCGTTCTTGGTCACGCCGGCCGTGAGCTGGGTGTCAAGTTCGCTACCCCGATATTTGACGGAGCTACTATAGATGATCTTAATGAATGGACTGATAAGGCCGGTCTGCCGCGTTACGGTAAGACTCAGCTTTATGACGGTGGCACAGGTGAGCCGTTTGACCAGTGCGCAACAGTAGGTGTTACCTATATGCTTAAGCTGGGTCACATGGTTGAAGACAAGATGCACGCCCGTTCAATCGGTCCGTACTCTCTTATCACTCAGCAGCCGCTTGGCGGTAAGGCCCAGTTCGGTGGTCAGCGTTTCGGTGAGATGGAGGTTTGGGCTCTTGAGGCATTCGGTGCAAGCCACGTGCTGCAGGAGATCCTGACTATCAAGTCTGATGACGTTACCGGCCGTTCAAAGGCTTATGAGGCTATTGTGAAAGGTGATCCGATGCCGACACCCGGCATCCCCGAATCTCTCAACGTGCTGTTGCATGAGTTGCGTGGTTTGGGTCTTAGCATCAATCTTGAGTAATCATCATTAAAAGTAAGAAGCTATGCCTTTCAAAAAAGATACAAAGATCAAGAACAATTTCTCAAAGATAACCATCAGTCTTGCCTCACCCGAGGAGATACTGACTAACTCCAGCGGCGAGGTACTGAAACCTGAGACCATCAACTACCGCACATACAAGCCCGAGCGCGACGGTCTGTTCTGCGAGCGCATTTTCGGTCCTGTAAAGGATTATGAGTGCCATTGCGGAAAGTACAAGAGAATCCGTTACAAGGGTATCGTCTGCGAGCGTTGCGGTGTCGAGGTTACTGAGAAAAAGGTGCGTCGTGAGCGTATGGGCCATATTCAGCTCGTCGTTCCGGTTGCACATATCTGGTATTTCCGTTCACTCCCCAATAAGATCGGTTATCTGCTGGGTATTCCTACCAAGCAGCTTGATTCGATCATTTACTACGAGCGTTACATCGTAATCAACAAGGGTGCATGGGAAGATCCTATGGGCGAGACCCGCAAGCCCGAAGATCCCATCCTCCTGACCGAGGATGAATATCTGGATATTCTGGACAAGCTGCCCAAGGAGAACCAGATGCTCGATGATGACGATCCTCAGAAGTTCGTTGCCAAGATGGGTGCCGAGGCTATCTATGATCTGCTTTGCAAGCTGGATCTGGACAAGCTCTCATATCAGCTCCGTGAGAAGGCCAACGATGAGAAGACCACCATGCAGCGTAAGACCGAGGCTCTCAAGCGCCTTCAGATCGTGGAGTCATTCCGTTCATCACGTGAGATCAACCGCCCCGAGTGGATGATCCTCAAGGTTGTTCCGGTTACTCCTCCTGAACTGCGTCCTCTGGTTCCTCTGGATGGCGGCCGTTTCGCAACTTCTGATTTGAACGAACTCTATCGTAGAGTTATAATACGTAACAACCGTCTTAAGAGACTTATTGAGATAAAGGCACCTGAGGTTATTCTGCGTAACGAGAAGCGTATGCTGCAGGAGGCCGTTGACAGCCTGTTTGACAACAGCCGTAAGGCCAGCGCCGTAAAGAGCGAAGCTAACCGTCCTCTCAAGTCACTCTCTGACTCACTTAAGGGTAAGCAGGGTCGTTTCCGTCAGAACCTGCTCGGTAAGCGTGTCGACTACTCAGCACGTTCAGTTATCGTGGTAGGTCCTGAGCTTAAGATGGGTGAGTGCGGTATTCCTAAGCTGATGGCTGCCGAGCTTTACAAGCCTTTCATCATCCGCAAGCTCATTGAGCGCGGTATCGTAAAGACCGTAAAGTCTGCCAAGAAGATTGTTGACCGCAAGGATCCTATCGTATGGGATATCCTGGAATACGTAATGAAGGGTCACCCAGTTCTCCTGAACCGTGCTCCTACACTGCACCGTCTGGGTATCCAGGCATTTCAGCCCAAGATGATCGAGGGTAAGGCCATTCAGCTGCACCCGCTGGCATGTACCGCTTTCAACGCCGACTTCGATGGTGACCAGATGGCTGTACACCTCCCGCTCAGCAACGAGGCTATCCTTGAGGCTCAGATGCTCATGCTCCAGTCTCACAATATTCTGAACCCTGCCAACGGTGCACCTATCACAGTGCCTGCACAGGATATGGTACTTGGTCTGTACTACATCACCAAGTTGCGTCGTTCAGTAAAGGATGCCGATGGCAACTATATAGAGAAGGTAAAGGGCGAGGGCCTGACATTCTACGGACCCGAAGAGGCTCTTATCGCATATAATGAAGGTAAGGTTGATATCCATGCTGTTGTCAAGGTTATGGTCAATGACGTTGACGAGCAGGGTAGCCCCATCACTCATCTGGTAGAGACATCAGTAGGTCGTGTTATCGTAAACGAACTGGTACCTGATGAGGTTGGTTACATCAACTACATCATATCAAAGAAGACTTTGCGTGACCTCATCTCGGATGTTATCAAGAAGGTCGGTGTTGCACGTGCCTGCGAGTTCCTTGACGGAATCAAGAACCTGGGTTACAAGATGGCATTCCAGGGTGGTCTGTCATTCAACCTGAACGATATCATCATCCCGAAGGAGAAGCAGGAACTTGTTGCCAAAGGTAATGAGGAAGTCGAAGGTATCATGGCCGAATATAACATGGGTCTTATCACCGATAACGAGCGTTACAACAAGGTTATCGATGTATGGACACATGTCAATGAGAATCTGTCAAAGGTTCTTATGAAGACCATCTCAAATGATGACCAGGGCTTCAACTCAGTATATATGATGCTTGATTCCGGTGCCCGTGGATCTAAGGAACAGATCCGTCAGCTCTCCGGTATGCGTGGTCTGATGGCCAAGCCTCAGAAAGCCGGTGCCGAGGGTGCACAGATCATTGAGAACCCGATTCTTTCTAACTTTAAGGAGGGTCTGTCCGTGCTGGAGTACTTCATCTCTACACACGGTGCCCGTAAGGGTCTTGCCGATACCGCTCTTAAGACTGCCGATGCCGGTTATCTGACACGTCGTCTTGTTGACGTATCACATGACGTGATCATCACCGAGGAGGACTGCGGCACACTGCGTGGTCTGGTCTGCACCGCCCTTAAGGAGAATGAAGAGGTTGTTGCATCACTCTATGGGCGTATCCTGGGTCGTGTATCAGTACACGATGTTATCCATCCTACCACCGGTGAACTTCTGGTTGCCGACGGTGAGATGATTACCGAGGAGATTGCCAAGAAGATTGATGAGTCACCTATCGAGAGCGTCGAGATACGTTCAGTGCTCACCTGCGAGAGCAAGCGTGGCGTTTGCGCCAAGTGCTACGGACGTAACCTGGCAACAGGACGTCTGGTTGAGAAGGGTGAAGCCGTGGGCGTTATCGCTGCCCAGTCAATCGGTGAGCCTGGTACTCAGTTGACACTGCGTACATTCCACGCCGGTGGTACCGCATCGAACATTGCCGCCAACTCAGGCCTGACAGCCAAGTATGACTGCCGCATTGAGTTTGAGGAGGTTCGTACTGTCGATGCCATGGATGAAGGCAAGAAGATACAGATTGTTGTAGGTCGTCTGGGTGAGGTGAAGTTCATTGACGAGAATACAGGCATAGCCCTATCAACCCACAACCTGCCTTACGGTTCAAAGCTCTATGTAAAGAGTGGTGCCGTAGTCAAGAAGGGTGACCAGATTGCAACATGGGATCCTTTCAATGCCCTCATCATCACTGAGGTTGCCGGTAAGGTGAAACTGACAGATGTCATTGCTAACGTAACATATAAGATTGAATCTGATGAGGCTACCGGCCTTGAGGAAATAATCATCACTGAAACCAAGGATAGAACCAAGATTCCTTCGGCCGACATCATCGGTCCTAAGGGAGAGGTGCTGCGTTCTTACAACCTGCCTGTAGGCGGTCACGTGGTTATCAAGGATGGTCAGGAACTCGCAGCCGGCGATATCCTTGTCAAGATTCCGCGCGTTCAGGGTAAGGCTGGTGATATCACCGGTGGTCTGCCTCGTGTTACAGAGCTGTTCGAGGCCCGTAACCCGTCCAACCCCGCAGTGGTATCAGAAATCGATGGTACCGTTCATATGGGTAAGATCAAGCGTGGTAACCGTGAGATCTCTGTCGTATCACGTACCGACGATGAGCGCAAGTATCTGGTTGCCCTGTCCAAGCAGATTCTGGTACAGGAGGGTGACTATGTACGTGCAGGAACACCGCTTTCAGACGGTGCCATCACACCGAGCGATATCCTTGCCATCAAGGGTCCCACCGCTGTACAGGAGTATATCGTGAACGAGGTTCAGGATGTATACCGTCTGCAGGGTGTGAAGATCAATGATAAGCACTTTGAGATTATCGTTCGCCAGATGATGCGTAAGGTTGAGATCGACGAGCCGGGCGATACCCGCTTCCTTGCACAGCAGGTTGTTGACAAGCTGGAGTTCATGGAGGAGAATGACCGCATCTGGGGTAAGTATGTCGTTACTGATCCGGGTGACTCAGAGAACCTCTTTGCAGGCCAGATGGTAACCGCACGCAAGCTCCGTGATGAGAACTCACAGCTTAAGCGTAAGGACCTTAAGCTGGTTCAGGCACAGGAGGCACGTCCTGCTACCTCAACTCAGATTCTGCAGGGTATCACACGTGCTGCTCTGGCTACTCAGAGCTTCATGTCGGCTGCATCATTCCAGGAGACCACAAAGGTTCTGAACGAGGCTGCCATCAACGGAAAGAGCGACAGTCTGCTCGGTATGAAGGAGAATGTTATCTGCGGTCATCTGATTCCTGCCGGTACCGGTCTTAGGGAGTTCGATAAGATTATCGTAGGAGACAAGGAGGAGTACGAGCGCCTTCAGGCTTCCCGTAACAACTTCCTTGACATGGATCTCCCCACAAGAGAAAATTGATTAGACTTGATAGAAGAAAGGGGTGGCCGCTGAGTCGGTCACCCCTTTCTGTTTTTTTAATGGGTTTATAGCGTTTTTTTAACCTCACTTACGCTCTTCCCTAAAATTTTTAGTTATATTTGCAACATCAATAGTTCAACCTTATATTAATCGTGTATATGAAAAAAGAAAATCTGAGGATCAACTCCTCAAAGTGTTTGCATCGTCTTGTTTGCTGTGCATCCCTCCTGTTTTTAACCGTATGTCTCAGCACCAATGTATCGGCCAGAAAGGACAAGGCAGATCAGAGTGTTGTCAAAAGAGGTGAGATGATAATGGGTACTGTAATTGACGTCAATGAGAATCCCGTAACAGAGATCAAGGTTCTGGAATCCACAAAGGAGGACAGAGTCATGACTTTTGCCACTACCGATGCCAACGGAGACTTTGCTTTAAAGGTATACGACCCCAGTGACAGTATCAAGATCAAGGTAAAAGGATATAAGAACGTAGCCCTTCCGATAAATCAGAAGTTTTACAGCATCAAGCTGGAACCTATTCCGGCTGGTGAGGAAAAGGATGACTGATTATCAGTCGCGACGGAAAAGGTCACGTGTGTAGACCTTATCCTGTACATCATCAAGACAAGCGTCGTAGCGGTTTGCAATAATTGAATCGCAGCGGCGCTTGAACTCTTTCAGGTCATTAACAACTTCGCTGCCAAAGAATGTCTCACCATCCTTGAGGGTGGGCTCGTAGATTATGACCTTTGCACCTTTTGCCTTGACGCGTTTCATTACGCCTTGTATGGAGCTCTGACGGAAGTTATCTGAGTTAGACTTCATGGTAAGTCGGTATACGCCTACGGTGATAACCTTCTCGGATGCCTCATTCCATGTGCTGTTGGCTGTGTAATAACCGGCTTTCTCCAGAACACGGTCGGCAATGAAATCCTTGCGGGTACGGTTGCTGTCTACAATAGCCTGGATAAGGTTCTCCGGTACATCATTGTAATTGGCCAGAAGCTGCTTGGTGTCTTTAGGCAGGCAATAGCCTCCATAACCGAATGAAGGGTTGTTGTAATGGTTGCCTATGCGGGGATCAAGTCCTACACCGTCTATAATGGCGCGGGTATCCAGACCCTTCATTTCGGCGTATGTGTCAAGTTCGTTGAAGAAACTTACGCGCAGTGCCAGATAGGTGTTCGCAAACAGTTTTACGGCCTCGGCCTCGGTGGTTCCCATATAAAGGGTATCGATATTCTCCTTGATGGCGCCTTCCTGCAACAGGCGGGCAAACGTATGGGCAGCCTCCTCAAGACGCGGTACTTTTTTGTCGAATCCAACGATGATTCTGGACGGATAAAGGTTATCATACAGAGCCTTGCTTTCACGCAGGAACTCGGGGGCAAATATGATATTCGGTACAACCACCTTCATCGTACCGTCCTGCAGACGCTCACGGTAGGAGAACTTTTCACGGACACTTTCAGTGTATCCTACGGGTATGGTTGACTTGATTACCATTATGGCATCGGGATTGACCTTGAGCACCAGGTCTATTACCTCCTCAACATGACTCGTATCAAAGAAATTCTTCTTGCTGTCATAGTTGGTGGGAGCGGCTATTACAACAAAATCAGCGTCAGAATAGGCCTTTTCGCCGTCTAATGTGGCGGTCAGGTCCAATTTCTTTTCGGCCAGATACTGCTCGATGTAATCATCCTGGATGGGCGATTTACGATTGTTTATGAGATCAACTTTTTCCTTTACCACATCAACGGCAGTGACATGGTTCTTCTGTGCCAGCAATGTGGCCAGTGACAGTCCTACATAACCTGTTCCTGCAACTGCAATCTTCATAACCGTATTATGTTTAATTTTCTATCATTTCAATGTAGGAAAGCGGCAGTTCTATCCAGGCAGAGCCCAAAACACCCAATCCTACGGCAATACATTTCTTGCTTGAAACCTCAATAAGCTCACACTCCTTGTCCATAAGCGGTCCGCATTTGACGCGCACACGGTCACCGGGTGAAAACATATTGGAGTCAATTATTACGGGATTATCCTCATACTCCACCATCTTGCGGAATATCTCCAGGTCCTTTTCCCTGATGACAGCCGGCAATTTGAGATTATGGTCCATCATGAAGTGAGTGATGCTGCGGACATTCTCAAGTATCCCGACCCTTTCATTGTTCTTGCAATGAATGAAAATGTATCTGGGCAGGAGAAGCACCTGGACTTTCTTTGTCCTGTCGCTCCACTTACGCTTTACGGTCTGTTGAGGCAGAAAATACTCTACACCCATCTGTTTCAGCAGATCGGCAGCCTTCCACTCATGGCAGTGTTTTACCCTGCCGATGAACCATTGTGGGCTGACGTAAAAATCCGGTATCTCTGTTCCGACAGGGAAAAGCGGCATAAGGTCTCCTTGGTTTGCTTTAACGCAAAGATAGATGATTTGTGACAAAAATAGGCTACCTTTGTGAGAAAGAAACTTATCAAAATGAAATACAAACTTATAGCACTGATTCTGATGGCAGCAACAATCAATTCATGTGGAGCCGGTTCTTCTCAGAACGCAAAGGCACAGTCCGCTGAGAATGAGACCAAGGTCCTTATTAAGACTAGTGTAGGTGACATTACCATCAAACTTTACAATGAGACTCCCCAGCACAGGGACAATTTCATAAAGCTTGTCGAGGAGCATTATTATGACAGCATACTGTTCCATCGCGTAATCAAGGACTTTATGGTACAGGCCGGAGATCCTGAATCCAAGAATGCCGAGAAATATGCGCAGCTGGGTTCCGGCGGCCCCGGATATACTATCCCTGCCGAATTCGTATACCCCAAGTATTTCCACAAACGCGGCGCTCTGAGCGCAGCCCGTCAGGCCGATCAGGTAAATCCTGAACGTAAGTCATCCGGTTCACAGTTTTATATCGTTACCGGAAAGAAGTACGGCAAATATGACCTGCAGGATCTGGAAACTCAGCTCCGTCAAAGGCAGGGTCAGGGAATCTTTGACAGGTTGGTTGCCCAGAACAGGGATTCAATCATGAATCTTCAGTTGGCAGGAGATAACGACGGTCTTATGAAACTGCAGGAGGAGCTCAACGCCAAGACTAACAGGATGATCAGCGAGCAGGGACCCTTCAAGTTCACCCAGGAGCAGGTTGAAGCTTACATGAGTGTGGGTGGCACACCATTCCTGGACAATGACTATACCGTATTCGGTGAGGTTATAGACGGCATGAAGACCGTTGATAAGATAGAGTCTGCCGGCACGGATATGAATGACCGCCCGCGTAAGGATATCAGGATTATTTCAATGGAAATCATCAAATAAGAAAAGGATGACATTATGAAAAGGAAAGTCACGTTACTTATGGCCATGATGCTGTTGGTATTTACTGCATCGGCCAAGAAAGGACCCAAGTATGTGTTTTATTTTATAGGTGATGGAATGGGCACAAATCAGGTCATGGGTGTCCAGTATTATCTTCAGGACATTGAAGGCCAGTACGGATACAAACCTCTTTGCTTTACACAATTTCCGTATGCAGGACTTGTAGTTACCTATTCCGCAAACAGTGATGTTACCGACAGTTCCGCTGCAGGAACAGCATTGGCTTCGGGACAGAAAACCGATAATAATGTTCTGGGTCTTCTGCCCGACAGGGAGACTCCGGTGGTAACCATAGCTGAGATGGCCCACAAGAAGGGAATACGTGTGGCTATAGGAACATCCTGTTCTGTTGACCACGCCACTCCCGGCAGCTTTTTCGGACACACCCGTCATCGCAATATGTATCACCAGATAGGTACCCAACTGAGCGAATCAGGATTCGAGTTCTTTGGTGGTGCGCAGTTCCGTGCCCCGATGGCCAGGGACAGCAGTGACATAGGCAACTACGCTTAGGCTGAACAGGCAGGTTATACCGTCATCAGAGGATATGACGAGTATAAGGAGAAGGCCGCATCCACCGATAAAATCATCCTTTTTGACAAGCAGCCCAAGAGCGACAATGCCTTGGCATATGCAATAGACCGCAAGGAGGGTGATCTGAAACTCTCGGAGATAACAGAGGCTGCCATAGACTATATGATGAAAGATCCCAAGAGGGTTTCTTCATGATGATGGAAGGAGGCCGTATCGACAATGCATGCCATGCCAATGACCCCGGCGCATACATCCAGGAGATGCTTGATTTTGATGAGGCGATAAAAGTGGCCTATGACTTCTACCTCAGGCATAAGAAAGAGACTCTGATTGTCATCACCGCAGATCATGAGACCGGAGGTTTGGGACTCACGGCAGGTGATTACAAGACAAATCTTAAGGTGTTGCAGTACCAGAAGATGAGTAAGGGTGCTTTCAGCGCACATCTGGAGCAGATGGGTCGCGAGATAGGTGATATCCTTACCTGGGATGAAGTGCAGGAGGAGCTCAAGAAATGCTTTGGTTTCTGGGATACCGTAGAACTTACGGACAAGCAGACCGACCGTCTGAGAAGCGTCTATGTAGAGACATTCGGAATGGGTCCCGGTGAACTCAAGGATGGAGAGTACTTTGAGGTTGACCGCCTTACAGATGAAGCTGCCCGCATAATGACCGAGGCCGCACAGATAAGCTGGGCTGCCGGATGCCATTCAGGTAGTTTCGTTCCGGTATTTGCCGTCGGCGCCGGTGCGGATCAGTTCACCGGACAGATAAACAACACCGAAATCCCGATGAAAATCAAGAAACTTGCAGGATATTGATTACCTGAAATCAAGATAGGGCAATAGTATATTCAGGTCCTGGGCAGTAAATTCTTCCAAAAAGGAGAGCTGCTCGGGACCTGTTATTTTACCCCGTTCCCGGCGGAACTCTACGATGGCCCTGGCCTGATAGAAGTTCAGATAGGGATGACGCCGCAGTTCAGCGACAGTTTCATGATTGACCAGTATCCGTCTCAATGGTACGGTATCAACGATAATGAACCATTTCATCAGCGAATCTGGCAGGCCGTTTATCTCCGTTAGCTGAGATGTTCGGGTATATCCTCCCAGTTGCTCCCTGTATGTGATGATCTTTGAGGCAAAATAAGGACCGATACCCGGAAGTTTAATCAGATCGGTGCTGTCCAGCATATTGAGGTCAAGAGGTGATTCAGGCCTTGTCTTTGAAGGGTTGTGACCCGTCCTGACGCTGTCCTGATGACTGTTGTATCTGTAGACGGTATCTTTTATATAGATTCTTTTTGTGCGGACTATGGTACGTATGGTGTCTTTTACGCGTGGCGGCGCATATCGTTTCTGATATGCCGGGGTATCCGAAACGAGAGATATGGTATCATTTTCTATTCGGGCTTTTTCAATCATTCCTTGTCGTATGTGGCTTACGGTATTTGCTCCTACTATAACGGCCAACAGCAATAATGCGACAATCCTGTCATTACGGTTGAAATAGAAGTGGTCTTTAGACATCGTGTTATGGTATAATTGGTTAATTTTGCATCATGATAAACTTTATAAGGAAATACCCGCTTTCCCTATTGGTGATTCTCACCATACTGTTCCTCTCACTCTTTAATCCTCCAAAGACCAGGTTGAACGACGTTACCAATATCGATAAGATAGTTCACGTCTGCATGTATGGAGGTCTGGAGCTGGTAATCTGGATAGAGTATCTGCGTCATCACTCAAATCTGAACTGGGTCAAGATTCTGGTGCTTGGAATAATCGCTCCTATAATGCTTGGAGGTTTATTGGAGCTTGCTCAGATGTATCTGACTCAAAAGAGGAGCGGTGAGTGGGCTGATTTGATAGCCGATGCCGCCGGAGTATTGATTGGTGCGGCTGTGGGTTACTTTGCCATACAGACAATCTTCAGAAGCGGTAATCACTTCTTCTCCCAGGTAGTATAAGGATTGGTGGCCAGGTAAGCGTTGTAATAACGGTGGTCACCTGTTACCTCCTTGCCGATGAAATCAGGCTTGATAAAAGTCTCGCCTTCTGAGCCGAGTTCAACTTCGGCCATGACAAGACCTTCGTTTTCACCATGGAATTCATCCACCTCAAACACATGAGGTCCGCTGTGAACCAGGTAACGTCGTTTCTCTATTGCGCCGCTTTGGTGGAGCTCAAAAAGCTCACGGGCCTCTTCTACTGTAATCAGGTGATTCCACTCGTAACGGCTCATGCCTTTGCTGTCTGAAGGACCTTTGATGGTCAGGATGGCCTCTTTGTCCGTAATACGTACACGCACGGAACGACCGTTCTCGTGGGCGATGTAGCCCTGGAGAATGTCATAATGGCTGAATGCCTGAGTACGATAAGAGTCGTTCTTGACAAGGAATTTACGTTCAATTTCGATGGACATAGTATTAGTGTTTTAGAATTATTGGAAATTACTGTTGTTCTTTTGATTCGGCGAAAGACATCAGATATGACTTGATAAATCCGTCTATATGTCCGTCCATAACGCCGTTTACATCGGATGTCTGGTAACCGGTACGATGGTCTTTGACCCGTCGGTCATCAAAAACGTATGAACGTATCTGGGATCCCCATTCTATCTTTTTCTTGCCGGCCTCTATCTTTTCCTGCTCGGCCATGCGGTGCTGCAGTTCCTTGTCATACAGGATGGAGCGCAAGTGCTGCAGGGCACGTTCCTTGTTCTTGGGCTGGTCACGGGTCTCGGTGTTCTCAATAAGGATCTCCTCCTCGGCACCGGTATACGGATCCTTGAACTGGTAACGCAGACGTACGCCGGACTCAACCTTGTTGACGTTCTGACCGCCGGCACCACCGCTGCGGAATGTATCCCAACTCATCAGCGCAGGATTGATATCAACCTCTATGGAGTCATCGATAAGCGGAGTTACAAAGACACTTGCGAATGAGGTCATGCGCTTGCCCTGCGCATTGTACGGCGATACGCGGACCAGACGGTGAACACCGTTCTCACCTTTGAGATAACCATATGCAAACGGTCCCTCAATCTCCATGGTGACCTGCTTGATACCGGCTTCATCGCCTTCCTGCAGGTTGGCGACCGTAACTTTGTATTTGTTGTCCTCGCCCCAGCGCATATACATACGCATGAGCATGGATGCCCAGTCCTGACTCTCAGTGCCGCCTGCTCCTGAATTGATCTTGAGCACGCAGTCCATCTGGTCGGCCTCCTCGCGAAGCATGTTCTTTAGCTCGAGTGACTCTACGGCCTCAACAGCCTTGGCGTAGTTCTCATCGACCTCCTGCTCTGTGACAAGCTCCTCCTTGTAAAAATCCATAGCCAGCTGCAGCTCATCGGCCAGAGCCTTGACCTGCTTGTAACCGTCAATCCAACCCTGAAGATCTTTGACCTTCTTCATCTGAACTTCGGCTTTCTTGGGATCATCCCAGAATCCCGGGGCCTGGGTGCGCAACTGCTCCTCCTCAACCTGAATAAGTTTGGAGTCAATGTTCAGATAGCGTTTCAGTGCCTCTGTACGGTCAAGTACATCTTTAAGTTGTTCAGCTGTAATCATACCTCTTTGTTTTGGAGTGCGAAGGTACTCATTTTTTTTCAATTATCAGCGGCGCAACCAGTCTGATGGATTGAGTCTTGTGCTCTCTTTGTGAAGCTGGAAATGGAGTATTGGAGTTCCATCCTCGGATGTCTGGATATTACCCACTATATCTGATGTCTTTACCTTGTCACCTTTCTTGAGTCGGGTCTCGCTCAAGTTGCAGTAAACGGATATGTATGAACCATGGCGGATAAGTACTCCAATCTGTCCTTTTCCCTGCTGGAAGATGGATGAGACCGTGCCGTCAAATACGGCCCTGGCCTGTGCTCCGTCCTGTCCCTGGATGTCAATACCCAGATTGTTCTGCTTGACATCCTTCATGCCGGCAACGTTCTGTACGCCGTATTCTCCCACGACAAGATATGCGCCGGTAATAGGCATGGGCAATCTGCCCTTGTTGCTTTCAAAACTGCCGGAAAGCTTGATCTCTTCGGGTGACTGGACTTTTGCTGTTTTCTTATCCTGCTCCTCCTTTAAGGCAAGCTGGATCTGGCGGTCAATCTCCCTGGAGAGGGCGTCCATTTTCTTTTGCTGCGCGGTAATCTCCTTCTTGAGGCTGGTACGCTTGTTCTTGAGCTGGTTTACCAGAGTTTTCTGCTGTTTCTCCTCCTTACGTGCCTCTTCCTCATTTTTCTGCTGAACTTTCTGGAGTTCTACCTTCTCCTTTCTGACAAGTTCAATTTGGGCTTTCCTGTCCTCAAGAGTATCCTTCTTTTGGGCTATTTCATCGGCCATTTCCTGTAATGAACTCGAATATTCGCTTACGTAACGGGCTCTGCGGCTCATCTCGCGGAAAGACTCGGTAGCAAGTATGAAGGTAAGCGGATTGAAGCTGGAATTCTGGTGCTGATAGAACCGGCATGCTTCGGCATAGCGCTCCTTGCACTGTTCGTGCTCTTTCTCCAGTTGGGCAATCTCATTCTCAAGACGTGACGATTCACGGTCCAGCGAGCGTATCTCACTGCGGGTCTTGTCCAGCATCTTTGTGCGCTCCTTGAGCTTGGCTGTGATGATATTGAGATTGTTTACCTGACTTGATATGTTTGATTCGGTGCTGGTCAGTATCTTCTCCTGACGGGCTATCTGCTCCTCCATCTCTGCACGCTCCCTGCGCATCTTCTCTATGACGGCATTGGTCTGGCCTTCCATAAGCAGGGGGAAAGACACAAGCAGCAGAATCAGTATTAGTCTCTTATTCATAAATCCAGATTGTCTAAGAGTTCATCAAGGGTTACCTGTTTCATTCGGCGGGTAACCTGAGTCCTGTCGGGCCAGTTCTTGTTTTCGGTCGATACCGATGACATCTTGACCGAGAAGTTCAGGTCTGACCCCGAAACATTTACTGCGGCAGCCAATGACAAAGGATAGGCCCATTTGCCTGAAACGGCGGTGAAATCAGAATAATCAATACGGAATTTGTAACCGCCTCCCGCTTTTGCGACGGCGTTAAGCCTATCTTTTCCGTTAGTCACAAACTCATATCCGCATTCGATATCCCTGATATAGACGGCACCTTGCTCGTCTGTCCGGTCTACCCTGAGTCGGGTGGAGGCATCGGTTATGTTGGAACTGCCCGGTGAGAATATGCGGTTCCACAGAAACGCCTGAACTACCTCAAAGTCAAGTCCCAACTCGTTGCGGTATGGAATGTCGGCATAATGGCAGACTGAATAGAGGTTATGGAACTTGTCCATCACCACAACCATTTCGGGCAGGAACTCGATACGGGCCACCTCGACCAGACCAAGCATACTGGCGCTGATCTGGATGCTGCGTCCGCGACGCATCCTTAACTGTCCGCTGACCTTTGTTCCTCTCAGGTTGAATGAAAGGCTGGCAGTCAGTTCATGTACCGGAGGAGCTTCCAGCAACGTATGGACAAGGCGTGCGCTCTCCTGTTCCTGTTCCTTCTGTTTCTTGAGTGCCGACTGTGAACGGCAGCCACCCAGAAGCAGTGCGCCCAGAATAACCGGTAATATGTATCGGACAGATCTCATTCTATATATCTCTCTTGTCTGATTTTCTGATCCAGCGTGGCCGAACTGCTGTTGAACCGGACAGCCTTGTGCCAGTTCTCAAGCGCCTTCTCCTTCTCGCCGCACATGTAGAGCACATCACCGTAATGCTCATATATCTCCGGATTATCTGTTTCCAGATAGCGGAGAGCCTTTTCCATATAGCCAAGCGCCTCCTTGTAACGCTTCATCTTGAAAAGAATCCATGCATACGTATCAAGGTATGTTGCGTTCAGAGGCTCAGCCTCAAGTGTCCTGGCACTCATCTTCAGGGCACGTTCCAGTTCACGGTTCTCGACCGACAGGTAATAGGCATAATTGTTCAGTACGCTTATGTTGTCCGGATCGTAGATGAGAGTCGAGTCATAATCGGCATACATTTTCTGCCTGTCACCAAGTGTATGGTAATAGTCTCCTCTCAAATTATAGAGAAGAGCTCTGTCTTTGTCTGTTTTAACCTGCTTGAGACCCTTGGCGAGGATTTTCATTGTTTCATCATTCTGCTCCATCCAGAAATAGGCAATGGATTTTTGGGTGTATGCCTCCACCAGTTCGGGTTCGTGGGCCGATACCACATCGCAGAAACTCATGACTACATCCAGGAGAGACCGGCATCTCATCTTGTCCAGATTGGTTTCGGCCTTCTCTATCATGTCTCTGGTGGTGGTCATGAGCAGTTCTATCACCTCGGCAGGATTATCGGATTCATAATAGGCCGAATCCAACTCTCCCATTTGAAGATAGCATACAAAACGCTGGAACTTGAGTTCATCGGCAACGTCCTCAAGCCTGCCGTAGCGCTCCAGAGCACGCAGTTCTTTCTCGTAATCACCGGCATCGTCGTAAAGGCTCGCCAATGTAATCAACACGTCGGTCCTGCCGGGGAAGCGTTTTGCTATCTCCTCATACTGCTCAATCGCCTGAACTTGATTGTTCTGTCTGAGATAACTCATGGCCAGCAGCCGACGGTACCAGTAGTTTTCAGGTTCCATACGTACAGCCCGCATCAGGAGATCATGAGCTTTTGCGCTGTATTTCTCGGCAAGTGCCCTGTCACGCATCGACATATAGTACTGTGCCAGGCTGTAACATGTAGCAGCCGATGCCGTATCGTACTCCAGACTGTGTGACATAAGGTCCATGGCTGCATCATAATGCTCCTCGTTGTACATCCTTATTCCCTCCTTGAAGAAATGGTCTCCCGCATACCGGTCAAGATCCGACTGCGGTAACGGATCGGATGATACGTGACTGACTGAGCCGCACGATACCGTTACGGCCAATATTGTCAGTAAAGAAACAAATATGAATAAGCCCTTTTTCATAGGCAGAATCTGATTATACTCCGCTATGGCCGAATCCTCCTGCACCGCGCTCGGTCTCGTCGAGCGTCTCGACGGGAATCCACTCCGCCTGTTCATGACGGGCAATGATCATCTGTGCAATACGCTCGCCGTCATTCACCGTAAAATCCTCCTGTGAAAGGTTGATCAGAATGACTCCTATCTCACCGCGGTAATCGGCATCAATTGTGCCGGGTGTGTTCAAGACGGTGATGCCTTTCTTAATGGCCAAGCCGCTGCGTGGGCGAACCTGTGCCTCAAATCCGGCGGGAAGAGAGATAAACAACCCCGTAGGGATGAGACGGCGCTCCATAGGTTTCATTACTACGGGCTCGTTAAGATTGGCCCTGAGATCCACTCCTGCTGACTGCGTCGTGGCATACTCGGGGAGGGGATGATGCGAACGGTTGATAATCTTTACCTTCATACGTGCAGGTGTTTTGGTTTTGCACAGCGAAAATAACAAATATACCGCCAACTAAGGCAGAAATAATCTGAAAAACCACTAATTTTGAGACAAAGAGATTCTAATGATGGATTGGCAAAGACTTATTTCGGCAAAGCGTTTGGGTATGGAGGGCATTGAGTCTGCCCATAAGGATGACCGTTCGGCTTTCCTAAGGGATTATGACCGTCTTATTTTCTCAGCTCCGTTCCGCCGCCTTCAGAACAAGACACAGGTGTTTCCGCTGCCTGGCAGTGTGTTTGTACACAACCGTCTCACTCACAGCCTGGAAGTGTCGTGCGTAGGCCGCTCGCTGGGTAATAACGTATCCCGCGGTATCATTCAGAGACATCCTGAACTGGCCGCCACCAACATAGCCGAGATAGGTAATATAGTATCGGCCGCCTGCCTGGCTCATGATATGGGTAACCCGCCGTTCGGCCATTCGGGAGAGAAGGCCATTTCGGCCTATTTCACCGAGGGAAAAGGTCAGTCCCTGGAGTCTCAGTTTGCCGCCAATCCGGGTCAATGGACCGATATCATAAACTTTGAGGGTAATGCCAATGCTTTCCGTCTGCTGGCCCATCAGTTCATAGGCCGCCGCAAAGGAGGTTTTGCCATGACCTATTCAACTCTGGCTTCAATCGTAAAGTATCCGTATGAGTCTATACTGGCCAACGGCAAGCATAAGTTCGGTTTCTTTGAGAGTGAAGCGCCGATATTTGCCAAAATAGCCGATGAATTGGGAATAATCCGTCTCTCTACCCCCGGACAGCCACTCAAGTATGTACGCTATCCTCTGGTATGGCTGGTCGAGGCCGCCGATGATATCTGCTACCTGCTGATGGACCTTGAAGATGCCCACAAACTTAAGCTTCTGTCAACCGAGCAGACCATCAGCCTGATGATGGATTTTCTTGAACCCTCCGAGCAGAAGCATGCAGAGGACATCATAAGTATGGTGACCGATGTCAACGAGAAGGTATCATATCTGCGCTCCAAACTGGTGGGAGTATTGATCGATGAGTGCACCCAGGTGTTCTTGGAAAACGAGCAGGCCATATTGGATGGTACGTTCAGCGAGTCGCTCATAAAGCATATCAGCCCTACACCAAGAGAGGCCTACCGTAAATGTGCCGAACTCTCTGTTCAGAAGATTTACCGCTCACGTGACGTATTGGAAGTTGAACTGGCAGGTTTCCGTATCATCAGCACCCTGCTTGACCTGATGGTTGAGGCTGTTTTGAACCCGGACCGCGAGTACTCCAAGCTGCTTATAGGACGCGTGTCAAGCCAGTATGACATCAACGCAAAGGATATCTATAACCGCATCCTTGCTGTCCTGGATTATATAAGCGGTATGACAGATGTCTATGCTTTGGATATCTACCGCAAGATAAACGGCAACAGCCTTCCTGCCGTGTAAAGTTCTATTTTGACAGCAGATAAATACAGAAGAGTATAGCACAGATGATGGCCAGGGCTGCAGGAAGTCCTACGGCTAGTCCCAGGAGATTGCGGCGTCTGCGTGCAAATCGTTCACGTGTTGCTCTACGGTTCAGAAAAGCATCACGGTCCGAAGAGGGCAGTTTCATTTCATAACCCTCCAGACGCTCCTTGAATATGTCATCAAAATCCTTCATCTTCCTGTCCTTTTAAGATAATCATTTACGGCGCTTTTTAACTGGGCGCGCGCCTTGGCCAGTATTGAGGCTGAACCTTTTTCAGTTATACCGATAGCAGTTGCTATATCCTTATGACTGAATCCGTCTATGCAGTACATATTGAACACTGTGCGCTTTACGGATGGCAGTTGTGCTACCATATCAAGCAATACCTGTGCCGGTATGTTGTCTGCTGCATTGTCCTGGGCGTCATAATTGCCCGGTTCAATCGTGGAATCGAGCGCCACCATACGAAGCTTGCTCATCTGCCTGAGCCTGTCAATGATTACGTTGACTGTAAGGCGGCGCAGCCATGCGTATAGAGATCCTTCACCAGAATAACTGAATGACTTGAAACTGTCCATGGCCTTGATCATGGCATCGTGCATCAGGTCTTGAGCCTCGTCGCGGTCTGCAACGTATCTGAAGCATAGTGCATACAGTCGGGACGCATACATGGCGTAGAGTTCGCCTTGCGCCTCCCTATCGCCTGCAGTACACAAGCGGGCCAGTTCCTGCTCAGTTCTCATCCTTCTCTTGTCTGATCCGGTTTAATAACGGCAAGATACGTGAAATACGTCTTTTATTTGTGTGCCTGATTGAAAAGGCGGAGTCGTTCCTCCAGGATGGGGAACTGGTCGTCACGGATGTTTGATGCACATCCGCGGATGCCCTGACGGGTGCTGCCGGTTGATGAGAGCACTATTCCGCTTATGCCAAAGTAGAGCAGTTCATGCAGCAGCTGGCCTCCCTCCATGGGCGTGCCGTCCGGCAGATTGTATCCGAAAGTGAAGAAGAATCCTTCACTGACAGGCTCTTCCAGATCCTTGTCATATGTGATGTTGAATCCGTTGCGCAGCAGGGCGGCTTTGATCTTCTCGGTGCGGCGTGCATACTCGCGGATATCCTCGTGGAACTGATACTCGCCGTCACAGGCAGCCTTGAGCATGGCAGCCATGGCGCACTGTACCGAGTGGGTTACGCCCGATGACATTGCGTAGAGCATGTCATATGCATAGACAGCGCCAAAGCGGGATATGTTGTAACGCTTCTGCAGAGTCTTGAAGTGACGCTCGTAGAGCTTGTCTGATATACATGCAACTGCGATACGCTCGCCGGCATAGCTGAATATCTTACTGCCGCTGAGCATCATTATGTAGTTGTCAGTATAATGTGAAACGCTGATCTGGTAGGGAGCCTTGAAAGGTATGCCCAGTCCTTCACGACGGAAATCCATGGTCATGTAGGCCAGGTCCTCCAGTATGATGGTATCATACTTTGTGGCCAATTCACCGATGGTTTTGATTTCGCTCTCGGTAAGGCACATCCAACTGGGGTTGTTGGGGTTGGAGTAGACTATGCAGCATATGTTGCCCTGCTTGAGGTAACTCTCCAACTTGGGTCCCAGTTTCTCTGCACGGAAATCGGCTACGTCAAACTGGGCGGTCTTGACTCCCATTACCTGAGCCTGCATCTTCTGGACGGGGAATCCGGGATCTATGTACAGGATAGTATCCTTCTTGGGATCTACCTGTGAGCACAGAAGGAAAGCTGCGAATGTGCCCTGCATTGCTCCGCAGGTGGGAGTGCAGTGACCGGGAAGTATATCGGTGTTGATGAATGCCTTGACAAAACGCGCTGCCTGCTCCTTGAGTTCGGGGATACCTTCAATGTTGGGGTACTTGGAGGCAACACCGCGGTCCAAAGCCTCTTTTTGGGCTTTGACACCCACGGCCGATGGCGGTATGCCGGGTACACCCATCTCAAAGTGGATGAACTCCTGGCCTGTCACCTTCTCGGCATTAAGCTCGCAAGCCAGCACCTGACGGATGGAGGCTTTGTTAAGGTCAGTAACCTCTATACTTTTTAGATAATCATCTATTACGTTTGCAGGAATCAGCGTTTTCATCGGTCTCTTATTCACAGTTACGGCCTATTTCGAGGGCCTTTATGTTCATGTCTACTATTGCATCGCCTTTGGCACCGAATATGGTACGCACGCTCTGGCAGAGTTTGTCAAAGCTGATGCTCTTGAGGGCCTTTGATGCGGCACCGAGCAGGATCATATTGACGGCCTTGGGCATTTTGTGCTCCTTACCCAGCTCATCGGTGTCAATCAGGATAACGTTACCCAACTCTTTGAGTTCGGCAATAATTGCGTTCTGATCGGGGTAATTACCTATATTTACAAAGGGGTTGGATGATGTGATAACCCAGCCGTCCTTGCTCAGGTACTGCTTGTAACGCAGGGCTTCCATTGGCTCCATGGCTATTATGATATCGGCCTGACCAAGAGAGATAAGGTCACTGGCTATGGGCTGGTCCGATATGCGCAGGTTTGACTGGACGTCACCGCCGCGCTGACTCATTCCGTGAACTTCGGCCTGTTTGATGTAGAGGTCCTCCTCAAGGGCGGCCTGACCTATTACTGTTGCGATTGAGAGGATGCCTTGTCCTCCAACGCCTGCAAGTATAATATCTGTCTTCATTTCTGTGCGGCTTTAGCTTTTGCCTTACGGGCAAGTGTCTGGATACATTCACGGCGCGGTATGATAACCGACAGTCCCTGATATTCTATCTCCTCACGCAGGGTGCGTGTAATCTCCTCCATGTTCTGGGGCAGCGGAACAACGACCTTCAGGTGATCCGGGTCAACACCTATGCCGCGGCATATGGCCTCAAACTTGTTGGTGCCGGCACTGTCCTGTCCGCCGGTCATACCGGTGGTAAGGTTATCGGATATGATGATCGTGATAGGAGCGTTCTCGTTAACCGCATCAAGCAGACCGGTCATACCGGAGTGGGTGAATGTGCTGTCACCTATGATGGCAACTGCGGGGAATACGCCTGCATCGGCGGCACCCTTGGCCATGGTGATGCTGGCACCCATATCGACGGTGCTGTCCAGAGCCTGGAACGGGGGCAGGGCACCCAGTGTGTAGCAACCTATGTCACCGAACACCTTGGCATCCTTGTAATCCTTGAGTACAATGTTTATAGCCTCATATACACTGCGGTGACCGCAACCCTGGCAGAGGGCGGGCGGACGTGCCACAACGTTCTTGGCAACCTCGGGATGAGGCAGGGGAGCCAAACCCAGAGCGGCCTTAACGATATCGGGGTTGAGCTCTCCCTGACGGGGTAATTCACCGGTCAGACGGCCGATAATCTTGCAGTCAGAGGGAAGAATTCCGGCTACCTGCTCCTCAACGAAGGGCTGACCGTCCTCAATCACCATGATTGAGTCACACTGCTCTGCAAGTGTGCGTATGGTCTCTGCAGGTATGGGATACTGTGAAATCTTGAGTACGGGGAAGGGTATACCGTCGGGGTAGCACTCCGAGAGGTAGTTGTATGCGTTACCGCATGCAATGGCACCCATTTTGTAGCGCTTGGTTTGGGCCTTGAAGCTATTGAATGGCGACTCGACAGACAGACGCATAATCTCGGGCTGACGCTCCAGGAGTGAAGCGTAGCGACGCTTGGCGATAGCGGGAAGCAACACCCAGTCACGAACTCCGCTTACGGGATTGAGTGCGTTCTGGTTGCGCTTTTCCTTAAGGGCTACAACAGCACGAGAGTGGGCCAGGCGGGTTACGGTACGCATCAGCACCGGCAGCTTGAGTGACTCTGACAGGTCATAGGCGTAAGCCATCATGTCATAAGCCTCCTGCTGTGATGAAGGCTCAAGAACCGGTATCAGGGCAAACTTGCCGTAGAAACGGGTATCCTGTTCATCCTGTGATGAGTGCATCGAAGGGTCGTCAGCTACAAGTACGATAAGACCGCCATTCACTCCGGTAATGGAGGAGTTTACAAACGGATCGGCTGCAACGTTCATGCCCACGTGTTTCATGCAGACCAGGGCACGTTTGCCGGCAAATGACATACCCAGAGCAGCCTCCATGGCTGTCTTCTCGTTGGTACACCAGCGATTGTGTATTTTCTCTGCAGGGTTCTTCTTGCAGTAACCCTGAATGTATTCGGTAATTTCTGTTGAGGGTGTGCCTGGATAGGCGTAAACGCCGCTTAGTCCGGCGTCTATGGCACCCTGTGCGATGGCTTCGTCGCCAAGTAGGAGTTTCTTCATAAAAATGTCTTCAATAACTGGAGTGCAAATTTCCTAAAATAAAGCGGAAATTGCAATTATAGAATACTTTAATGCATAAAAAAAGGAGGCTTTCCGATCGGAAAGCCTCCTTTTTTTATAATTATTCATTTATTCAGCAGTTTTCTCTGCATCCCTTATGTCACAATAGAATGCAGCCTCGGTTGTGGAGATATACGGCATCAACCAAAGATATCCTATGCAGAGGGTAAAGATACCCAGTATTATCCAACCGATGAAGCTGAGTGCCAGGACGAAGAACTTGAACTTGTTTCCGTCCATAAGCTGACGGCTGCGGCGCATTGTGTCAATGATGTCAAGTTCGGGATTATCTACGATGATAAAGCTGATCTGTGAGTACATAAGACCAATCCAGATTGCATATACAACAGCTGCTATTGCAAATATCACGGTAGCAACTCCGCTATGGAACAGGAATATTACGAGAACAAGGATCAGGAATACCGGAACAACCATAAGACCGATAAGCAGTCCGCTTACAAAGCTGACAAGAACGATGTGAAGATAATTCTTGCTGAAACCGATCTTGAAGAAGTTGGTGAAAATTGAATTATCGGATCCTTTGCTTTCAAGAAGTGCCCTAAAGGCGTTGATGACACCTACTCCAAGGGGAGCGGTAAAAAAAATTGCAGCAAGGAATTCAAGGATTGAGATAAAAATGTTACCTCCGGTGGCATCAAGCATTGAACTGAAATCGCCGTTAAGCACTGCGCTGTAATACTGAAGGATATTGACACCTCCTATCAGGCTGAACATGAAACTTACAGCATAAGTGACGGCAAGCCAACCTAATGTTGACAATGCTGCTCTACCAAAATTTCCATGAAGGGCATCAAGTGCCTCATCTTTTAATTGAGTTATTCTTTTCATTTGAATTAAGTGGTTTTAGTCATTCTTAAATAATAACTTGGTAATCTTTATGCATCTTGTTTTGTCTTTTGAATACGTCATTCAGTCACGTAGCCCGCTACGCTCCTTCATTCCGTCTCCAAAATCCATAAACAATCTTGCATAAATCTTTACCAACTTATTTTTTCATCATTCCTTAGTTAGAATGCTACAAATATATCAATTATTTTTTAAAACGAAACTTATTCGTTTACTTTTTTTCTTCGGGCTCCATAAGTGAGGTCAATGCGTGTACGGTAACCTGACGCTCGTAGCAACTGAACATCTTGTCGACGCTCTCCTTTTCCTTAACCTTGGTGAATGCGCTAACAATAGGTACTATAACCAGACCTGCTACCATTGACAGTACACCGGCGTTGATGGGTGAGCTGAAGAACGGGCTGATGAATGTGGTCTTGGTGAATGTTCCGTACATACAGCCGCACATGATCAGGACACCTACTATGAAGCTTGCCCAAACAGCGGCTTTAGTGGTTTTCTTCCAGTACAGGCCATAGAGGAACGGGGCCAGAAATGCACCTGCCAGAGCACCCCAGGATATACCCATGAGCTGTGCTATGAATGTAACGGAGCTCTTGGCCTGGATGATAGCAAGTACCGATGAGACAGCAATGAAGAATACAACCAGCAGACGTATTGAGAGCAGCTGTGACTTCTCGCTCATGCTCTTGCCGCCCTTGGCAATGGCAGGCTTGATGATATCAAGTGTAAGGGTGGAGCCTGATGTCAGAACCAGCGATGAAAGGGTGGACATTGATGCTGAAAGCACAAGGATGATAACCACACCTATCATCAGGTCAGGCAGTGTCTGAAGCATTGAGGGAACAATGCTGTCATATATAGGTGTTCCGTTGGGAGCAAAATCAATTACATCTCCGTACAGACGGCCGAATCCGCCCAGGAAGTAGCAACCGCCAGCCACGATGATAGCAAAGAAGGTTGAGATGAATGTGCCCTTGCGTATGGCGGCCTCATCGCGGATGGCATAGAACTTACCTACCATTTGCGGCAGTCCCCATGTACCGAGTGATGTGAGCAATACAACACCCAGCAGCCAGATGGGCTGGGGTCCGAAGAACGATGTGAAGGCACCGTTCAGAGCGGGAGCGGCCTCGCTGGGTATCTGTGACATCTTCTCGATTGCTGCGGTGAAACCGCCGTTTCCGTTCAGTACCGATATGATAACGGCAACAATACCTATCAGCATGATCATACCCTGTATGAAGTCATTCACTGCAGTTGCCATGTAACCTCCCACCAGCACGTATACACCGGTTAATACGGCCATTCCAAGTACGCACCAGCTGTAGTCGATACCGAATGACAGGCCGAACAGGCGTGACAGACCGTTGTAAAGTGATGCGGTATAGGGGATGAGGAATATGAATACGATTACTGATGCTGCAACCTTGAGAGCCTCTGAGTTGAAACGCTGGCCAAAGAAGTCAGGCATTGTGGCACTCTTGAGGTATTGCGTCATAAGACGTGTACGACGGCCCAGGATTCTCCATGCCAGCAGTGAACCTATCAGGGCATTACCCAGACCAATCCATGTTGCCGAGAGACCGTATTTCCATCCGAACTGTCCGGCATAACCTACAAAGATTACAGCCGAAAAGTATGATGTGCCGAAAGCAAATGCTGTAAGCCATGAGCCTACCTTGCGGTCACCGAGAACGAAACCCTGTACATTGTTTGCGGTTTTGCGGCAATAGATACCCACGCCAATCATGACGGCGAAGAATAAAACCAGTATGAGAATTTTCAAAAACATGGTTGAAATGTATCAGGTGTTAATAATTATTCCAAAAAAAAATGGGAATGAAAAACTCATTCCCAACCCTGTATAAGCGTTAGACCTTTTTCTGTGGCAACGCGTTCCGTTATTTCCAGATTTGCCGGACGTATGATGAGTACCAGTTTGCCGTCCTTATGGAAAGTGTAGAGGTAACTGATTGAACAACCACCCGATGTAAGGGCGTCAATGGCGTCTGCAAAGGCGGCTGTATCGGGCTCTACCTGAATGGCAAGCACCTCGTTCAGGTTTACAAGATGTCCCTTGGCTGAGAGCAGTCGGGCTGCCTTAACCTGGTCTGATGTGATTAGGCGCAGGATTCCGTACTCGGTAGTATCGGCAACTGATGCTGCCTGGATCTCTATGTTCTGGTCCTTGAGGGCGGTCAGGATGTCACTCAACTTGCCGCGCTGATTCTCAAGAAATATGGAAATCTGCTTGATTGTCTTCATAATGTCCTTTATTAATGGTTATGACGCAAATCGTTAACTCTCTTGGCCTTGCCGTCTGACTGCGGGATTACTCCCTTGCCTACAAGTTTTACTCTGGGTGTGAGCAGTATCTCATCCTTGAGGCGGCGTGTAATCTCCTTGGTCAGGTTCTGCAACATGCCGAAATCATCGGTTGCCTGTGCAAGTTCGGCCTCGATGGTCATCTCGTCGTTGTCGCCGATGGTCTCAATGGTGATAAGGTAGTCGCTGGCCAACTCCGGGAACTGCATCAGGATCTTCTCGATCTGGATAGGATAGATGTTGACACCCTTAACAATCATCATGTCATCCGAGCGACCCTGGAAACGTGCCAGACGTACATGTGTACGACCGCAGGGGCAGTCTCCCGGCAGGATGCGTGTAAGGTCACGTGTACGGTAACGGAACAGAGGCATGGCCTCACGGTTGAGTGTGGTGAGAACCAACTCTCCAAGTTCTCCCTCCGGAACGGGCTCAAGGGTTTCGGGATCAAGTATCTCTACGATATAGTTGTCCTCCCAGATATGCATTCCGTTCTGCTCCTGGCACTCGATGGCAACACCGGGGCCGCACATCTCACTCATACCGAAGTTGTTGTATGCCTTGGCACCCCAAATCTCCTCAATACGCTTGCGCTGTGCCTCAGAGTGGGGCTCGGCACCAATGATGAGAGTGTGTACCGTTGTGGTACGGGGGTCTATTCCCTCCTCCTCAAAGGCTGCTGCCAGACGGGTTGCATATGAAGGAATGCAGTGCAGTGCAGTTGTGCCGAAGTCTGTGATAAACTTTACGTGGCGCTTGCTGTTACCTGCACCGGCGGGAACGGTCAGTGCACCAAGACGCTCTGCGGCATACTGTATGCCCAGACCGCCGGTGAACATGCCGTAACCGGATGTATTCTGTATTATATCGGTGTTGCGCAGACCTATGCAATACATGGAACGTGCCATTGCATCGGCCCACTCATCAAGGTCTTTCTGTGAATGAAGGATTACGGTGGGATTGCCGGTGGTACCGCTTGATGAGTGCAGACGGACTACCTTGTCCAAAGGTATTGACTTGATACCGAATGGATAGGTGGCACGGAGGTCATTCTTGGTGGTAAAGGGGAATCTCTTGATATCCTCTACTGATTTGATACTCTCCGGGGTTATGCCCAGTTCCTTGTATTTGGGAGCGTAGAACTTGCTGCCCATTGCAATCTCGACGGTTTTCTTGAGACGCTCCACCTGCAGCTTCTCAAGCTGTTTACGGGGCATTGTCTCAATCTCCTCATTCCAGTATTTACCGTTCATATTTGTATTATTATGCGTTATTTCTCTTTTGGCGTTGCAAATTTATAAAAAAAACGACAAGTTGTTCATGTATAACCCTATGAGTATGCAAGGGCGTATGTTTTTATCTGTTTGAGCATGGATAGCAGGCCGTTGCTGCGGGTGGGCGACAGATGCTGTGTGAGTCCTATCGCGTCGATGAAATGAACGTCGCTGTCAAGTATCTCCTTGGGCGTATGGTCCGAAAGGACACGGATCAGCAGGGCAATAAGACCTTTTGTGATGATGGCATCGCTGTCAGCCTCGAAATGGACAAGTCCGTCCTTCATTTCTGCATGAAGCCAAACGCGGCTCTGGCAACCGTCGATAAGGTTGTCTTCAGTCTTGTAAGCAGGATTCAACGGCGGTTGTTCATTGCCCAGGTCTATTATCATCTGGTATTTGTCCATCCAGTCGTCAAAGGCGCTGAACTCCTCTATAACTTCTTCCTGAATCTGGTCTATCGTCATGGTTTCTCGTTGTAAATTACCTCAAGAAGCGTTTTGCCTACTGCTTCCAGTACTTTCTTGTCTATGTTTTCTATGTTGTCATGTGTGGTATGCCATGTGGGACCGAATGAACTCTCCTTACAATTGGGAAGGTATGGCACGATATCGATAGCCGAAATCCGTGCGATATTGTTTATGAAATAGTGGTCATCGGTAACATATCCGCCGTCGACAGGAGGGAAAAGTGAACCGTAGCCCAGGCGTCCTGCCGCACTCCAGACTTTGTCTACGACAGGCTTGGAGTACATGATGGAGTATCCTTCACGGCAAAACTTGGCACCTTTACCGCCTACCATATCAAGTAGGATGGCATACCGTGCCTTGTAGCCCTCCTTATGCGGGTTCCTGGCCCAGTATTGTGTACCTAAACCCCAGTAACTTTCCAGATGCTGTCCCTGAAAATCATCACCGGGACCCCAATCCTCGGCATCCAGGAATATGCAGTCTACGCCAATCTCAGGAAGCTTGGCCTGCATCTGACGTGCAATCTCCAGAATAACGGCTACACCGCTTGCTCCATCGTTGGCTGCATCGACAGGCTTTTTCCAATTGGCGGGGTCAGGATCGTTGTCGGCCCAGGGACGGCTGTCCCAGTGCGAGCACAGTAATATGCGTGTGGTGCTCTGCGGATTATAGCTGCCTATCACGTTGTAACAGTCCAGTTCGGTCTTGTCAAACGTGACGGTACTGTAGTGCTGTACCGCACATTCGGCCCCAAGTTCATAGAGCTTCTTTGAAAGCCATGCTGCACATTTTTTATGGGACTCAGTGTTGGGAACACGCGGGCCGAAATCAGTCTGATGCTTTATATAGCTGAAAGCACTGTCAGCATTGAATTCCGGTACATCGGCTCTTGTAGCCGGTATCGCGGATACTGAAGCCTTGCGCCCTCCGCAGGATATGGCGACAAACAGTGCAGTCAGTATAAGTGCTGAATTCTTCATTTTATCGGTTTAGTTTCCAGGTCGCGCCGTCCTTGGTATCCTTTATTTCGAATCCAAGTGCGGTTAATTCATTGCGTATCTTGTCGCTGGTGGCCCAGTCCTTGTTGGCCTTGGCAATGGCACGCTGTTCAAGAAGCATATCCACGACTTTGCCGAATGCCTCCTCCCGGCCGCTGCCGCCTCCCTCTTCGGATTTGATTCCGAGTATTTCAAAGAGGAATGTGTCAAACAGAGATTTGAGTTCGGTAATATCATCAGCAGTTAGTTTGGCATTGCCGTCCACAGCCTGGTTGATGACCTTTGCAGCGTCAAACAGGTGACTTATCACGATAGGTGTGTTCAGGTCATCGTCCATAGCCTCGTAGCACTTGCCTTTGAACTCCTTGACGCTGACGGTACTTTCATGAGCGGGCTGGATACGGTCTATTGCATTGTAGGCCTCCATGAGTCGTGACATAGCCTTCTCGGCAGCCTGCAGGGCATCGTTGCTGAAATCAACCGTGCCGCGGTAGTGGGCCATCAGAATGAAGAACCTAATGGTCATGGGGGTGTAGGCCTGCTTAAGATTGGGGTTCTGACCCGTAAAGAACTCGTTCAGGGTGATGAAGTTGCCCAGGGACTTACCCATCTTCTGACCGTTGATGGTGATCATGTTGTTGTGCATCCAGTAGTGGACTATGTCATGCCCCTGGCTTGCCACAGCCTGTGCAATCTCGCATTCATGATGCGGGAATATCAGGTCCATACCGCCTCCGTGAATGTCAAAACGCTCTCCCAGATACTTGCGTCCCATAGCGGTGCACTCGCAGTGCCAACCGGGGAATCCGTCGCTCCAGGGCGAAGGCCAGCGCATTATATGCTCGGGTTGGGCTTTCTTCCAGAGAGCAAAGTCGGCGGGGTTGTGCTTCTCCTCCTGTCCGTCAAGTTCACGGGTGGTGTTGAGCACATCGTCCAAATTGCGTCCTGAGAGAATGCCATAGTGGTGGTCCTTGTTATATTTGTTTACGTCAAAGTAGATGCTGCCCTGGCTTTCATATGCATAGCCGTTGTCCAGGATCTGCTTTACCAGCTCGATCTGCTCAATGATATGGCCCGATGCATGCGGCTCGATGCTGGGGGGCAGTACGTTCAGGGCATCCATTGCCTTGTGGTAGCGCAGAGTGTAATACTGTACAACTTCCATGGGCTCCAGCTGCTCCAGACGTGCCTTCTTGGCAATCTTATCTTCACCCTCATCGGCATCATGCTCCAGATGGCCTACATCCGTGATGTTACGCACATAGCGTACCTTGTAGCCCAGATGCTGCAGATAACGGAAAAGGATATCGAATGTGATAGCCGGACGTGCATGACCCAGATGCGGGTCTCCGTATACTGTGGGACCGCACACGTACATACCTACGTGTGGCGGGTTCAAGGCTTCAAACAACTCTTTCTTGCGAGTCAGGGTGTTGTAGATGGTCAGTTTGTTTTCCATATTATTTGTGTATTGTTTCTTCAATTAATCGGAGGAGGCGCTCCACGGCATTCTCCTCGGGGATATTTTTCTCTATGCACTCCTTGCCGCGGTAGAGGCTTATCTTTCCGCGGGCAGCGCCCACGTAGCCGAAATCGGCATCGGCCATCTCGCCCGGTCCGTTCACGATACAGCCCATAATGGCTATCTTGACGCCTTTAAGATGACCTGTGGCGGCTTTTATGCGTGCTATTGTCTCTTCAAGATTGTAAAGTGTCCGTCCGCAGCCCGGACAGGAAATGTACTCGGGTTTGCTGAACCTGATACGTGCTCCCTGCAGGATTGCCTCCTCTGTGGATTTAATCTGAGCGGCGGTCATATTGGGATTGGTAAGCTTAAGGTCCTTGGCCTTACCGTCAATGAGCAATGCACCGGCATCCATTGCGGCGTGCAGCTGGAAATCCTCAAGCAAGGTGTCTTTGTATGCCAGATACAGCACACCGCTTTCAATCTTGGCCGATGTACGAACCTGGGCGCTGGTGGCTGCATAATCCACCAGTTTGCGTGCCACTGGGATTTCGCGCTCGGGGGCCTCGGACAGTGATACCCGGATGGTGTCACCTATACCTTCGGCCAGCAGTGCGCCTATACCTATTGCACTCTTGATTCGCCCGTCCTCACCTTCACCGGCCTCGGTCACTCCCAGATGGATGGGGAATGCCATGCCCTCGCGGTCCATCTCCTTAACCAGCAGACGTACTGTCTCTATCATGACCACAGTGTTGCTGGCCTTGATGGATATGACCACGTTCATGAAGTCCTGATCAACGCATATACGCAGGAATTCCATGCAGCTCTCCACCATTCCGGCCGGGGTATTGCCGTAACGGCTCATGATGCGGTCGGACAGGGATCCGTGGTTTACGCCTATGCGTATGGCGGTGCCGTGCTCACGGCAGATATTCAGGAACGGAATGAACCGGTCACGTATGCGCTGTATCTCCTGCGCATATTCCTGGTCGGTGTACTCCAGGTGCTTGAATGTACGGGCCGGATCCATGTAGTTGCCCGGGTTGATGCGAACTTTATCCACATACCTGGCTGCCACATCGGCCACGGCGGGGTTGAAGTGAACATCGGCCACGAGCGGGGTATTGTAACCGTGTGCTGTCAGGCCATCTTTGATAAGCCGCATGTTTTCCGCCTCGCGTGTGCCCTGTGTAGTCATGCGAACCAACTCTCCGCCGGCCTCAATGATACGGATGGCTTGCTCAATGCAGCCTTGGGTATCCATGGTCGCAGTGGTGGTCATGGACTGCAGGCGGATGGGGTTGTTGCCGCCGATGGCGGTATTGCCCACACGTACGCTTACGGTATTTCTGCGGTTATAGACGCTCATCAGTTAGTCTTGAAATTGTACTTGACCTGACTCAGTTCAGCGTTGGCCTTTTCAATCTTGTCTTTGAGGCCCTCCTTATGTGCGGCCAGACGTGCAGCCAGTTCGCTGTCAGCCACAGCCAGAATCTGTGCGGCCAGTATGGCTGCGTTCTGTGCGCCGTTCACGCCCACAGTTGCTACCGGTATTCCGGGGGGCATCTGTATTATTGAGAGCATGGCGTCCAGACCATCCAGCATACCCTTGATAGGCACGCCTATTACGGGAACGTTGGTGTTGGCGGCAATGACACCGGGCAGGGCGGCTGCCATGCCGGCTGCGGCGATGATGACCTTGATACCGCGTGCCTGTGCACCTTTTGCATACTCCTCAACAGCCGCGGGGGTGCGGTGAGCTGAGAGTGCGTTCATCTCAAACGGAACCTGGATGCTGTCCAGAAAGGCAGCGGCCTTTTCCATAACAGGCAGATCAGATGTACTGCCCATGATAATGCTTACTACTGGTTTCATATGCTGTTTTTTATCAATTTCTTCTCATTCTTGCTACCGGAATTCCTATCTGTTCGCGGTATTTGGCCACCGTGCGGCGGGCAACCTTGAATCCGCGCTCGGAGAGTATATCCGAAAGCTGTTCATCAGTAAGCGGGCTGTCGTGGTCCTCGGCATCGGTAACCTCACGCAGTATGCGGTGAATCTCCTTGACCGATACCTCTTCTCCGCTGTCAGCCTTGACGCCGTCGGTAAAGAATGCCTTCAGCGGTAATGTTCCGAACGATGTCTGAACATACTTCCCGCTGGTTACGCGGGATATGGTTGATATGTCATATCCTGTCTTTTCGGCAACATCCTTCAGGATCATGGGACGGAGCAGAGTCTCGTCGCCTTCCTGGAAGAAGGGGCGCTGCAAGTCAATTATGGCCTGCATGGTACGGGTCATGGTCTGCTCACGCTGTTTGAGCGCCTGAATGAATCCGCGGGCCGAATCAAGTTTGCTCTTGATATAAACTGCGGCTGCCTTCTGGCTGCTCGTTCCCTCTTTTATCTGGTTCTCCAGCATATCGGAGTACTCACGGCTCACGTGCAGCTGGGGGATATTGCTGTTGTTCAGCGTAAAATGAATGTCACCGTCATAATTGTCAAGCAGAAAATCCGGTACAATATGCTGACGGCTGTGTCCTACGGTCTCACCAAGTGAGCTGCCCGGACGCGGGTTCAGCTTTATGAGTTCGGCAATCACCGCATCGGTCTGTTCCTTGGTCAGTTCAAGACGGGCGGATATCTTGTCCCACCGTTTGTGGGTGAACTCATCAAACATCAATGAAATGATCTTTTCCTGAAGTTGTTTTGACGGTGAATCCGGTTTGCGGTGTATCTGTATGAGCAGGCACTCCTGCAGGTTACGGGCGCCTATGCCGGCAGGGTCAAATTCCTGTATTACCTTGAGAACCTGCTCTATCTCATCGACCGATGCATCTGTGTCGTGGTAGAATGCAAGGTCATCGGATATAGCCTGCAGGTCCTTATCCAGGATTCCGTCGTTGTCGATTGAGCCAATGATGTAGAGCGCAATCTTCATCTGGCGCGGTGTCAGGTCCTGCTCGCGCAACTGCTCGTAAAGGATGTCGTAGAACGAGCGTGTTTCGGCAAGCGGGATATCAGCTACCGCACTGCCCGACGAACCCTGTCCGCGGTCATACCAATCGTCGTCATCATCGTTCCAGTCATCGCGGCTATCAGATGGACCGGAATAATCCTCCTCGCCGTACTGGAGCTCATCATCCTGAACGGGCTCCTCGTTATCCTGGGCCGAAATGTCAGCAGGACCATCCTCCAGAGCGGGATTGTCGCCCAGCTCTGAGCGCACATGCTCCTCAAGTTCCAGCGTAGAGAGCGCAAGCAGGCGGGCCTCCAGCACCTGTTGGGGTGACAGAGTCTGTATCTGCGTCTGCGACTGGGTCTGGACCTGAGTCTGTGTATTGCCGAATCCTGCCATCTCGAATGATCAATAGTGGAAACTGCTGCCTCCTATAAACTCGCGCACCAGCGATGTGGGCGGCAGATTCTGGCTGGGTATAGTCTTGAACAGCTTGAGGAAATCCTTTAGCTGGCAAGCCTTTGCATATTCGGTACTGTTCTCAGGCACCTCATCGAGCAAAGGCAGCACCATATCCTTGATGACTGCGATCTCAAAAATCATGGCCGAATTGAACATGGCATCGGCATTCTCCTGATAGGGGAATATCCATTTCTCCTCACCGGCGCGGACCGATGCCCATCTGCCAATGGTGTCCTGTGCGGAGTAGCTGCGGTACTTGTGGTCACGTGTTATTCGGCGCAACAGGCGGTTATCGGTTGTGGGAATGTAATTGTGCTGGTCGATGCGTATGCATGTCAGAGCCGATACGTATATCAGGAACCTGCGGTCTGCCGGGATATCGGGCATCAGGTCGGGGTTGAGTGCATGTATACCCTCAATCAGCAGGATGTCATTATCACCCAGTGTCATCTCCGGGTCTGTGAACTCTCGTATGCCGCCTTTCTTGAAGTTGAAACGCGGCGGCTGTATGCTCTTGCCTGCCAGCAGGTCCTTGAGCTGCTGGTTGAAGAAGGGCAGGTCAATGGCGTAGAGAGACTCAAAGTCATGCTCCCCGTTCTCATCCAGCGGAGTGTGGTCACGGTCCAGGAAATAGTCATCCAGTGACAGCACCTTTGGGGTAAGACCGTGGGCCATGAGCTGTACCATCAGGCGCTTGCTGAATGTGGTCTTGCCTGATGAAGACGGACCTGATACCATTATCAGCTTGAGACCCTTACCCTCATTGCGGCGGGCAACTATCTGGTCTGCTATATGAACTATCTTCTGTGACTGAAGTGCTTCGGCCACGTTTATGATCATGTTGGTCTCACCCTTGGCAACGGCTTGGTTGAGCTTTCCGAGTGTTGAGAAACCAAGTATGCGCATCCAGTCATGATGCTCCTTGAAAATCTCAAACATCTTGTCCTGGCGGATGAGCGGTTCCAACTGCTCGGGATTGCTCTTGTCCGGCAGGCGTACAAGAACGCCACCTGACATGGGCTCCAAACCAAACACCTTAAGGCTTCCGGTATTTGGAGGAAGTATTCCGAAGAACCAGTCGGGCAGGTCCTCAAGAGTGTAGTAACTTGTATAAAGTGACCCTATGCTGCGCAGCAGACGGACATTGTCCTTACGGCCGGCTTGTTCCATTATGTCGGCTATATCGGTAGTATGTGCCGTGTGCTTTACGAACGGGATGTTACGCCCTATGATGCTGCCCATGCGCTCGCTGATGCTGGTAACGTCATCATCCGTGAGCTCGCGACCTATCTCCACGGGGCAGTAGAACCCCTTTGATATGGCGTTTGATACCCTTATCCTGCCTCCGGGATAGAGCTCGGATACGGCCTTGTAAAGTACAAATACTAATCCGAGCAGATATGAGCGGGCACCCAAACTGGTGGTTGCATCAAGAAACTCCACGTCACAGTCCTCGTAGACTTTTGAATCCATGTCCACAATCTTTCCGTTTGCACAAACACAAATAGGTGAACCTTTGAGCGTAATCTCCAATCTGTTGAATACTTCCGAGAAAGAGATACCGGGATCAAAACTCTCAGTTTTCTTGTTATTAATGCAGTATATTTCCATACCTATAGTATTTGAAATCTCAAAATTACTGCATTTTTCGGTATCCTTAAATAAAAAAGCCACTCATTTGAGCGGCTCTTTTGCTATTCACAATTTATTTCTCTCGGTCTTTTGTATAAAAGCCATTATCCGGAATGGCTTGTAGTGGCAAGTCAATGTATCAAAATGGAATCATAATTTTTTTTACAGATCCATCCGGGTACTTGACAAGATGAAATCCCGGAGTTGACTCTTCTATCTTTATGCCATCTAATCTGTAGTGTATCGGATATTTTGGATTATTGGGTCTTGGAATTGGTAATACTGCGGTTTCTTGTGACAGTTCCAGTCGATATAAAGCTTTGTCGGTTAAAGAAAAAACATATAACGACCCTCTATACTCTGCAATACCTCTTGGCTCATGAATACTATGAATTGTTTGTATTGAATCACCATTATTCTCATCAACATAAAATAGATTACCTGTAGTGCCGTCGTCACGTTCAATCATATATACTCCATTTTTGCTTGTGCACAATCCACTAAGACGGAATGTTTTAAGTATATGTACGCCGTTCATGCAATTAACAACATATGAGTAACCCCTGTTTGGGCTATGAAGATACACATACGCATTAGAATAGGATGATGCAATATATTCACAAGTGTAGTAAAACGTGTAAAGTGTTGTTCCATTAGGTGCAATGATATTAGAACCACTGCTGACCAATGTATCTCCGTTTAGAACTGTGAAAAAGTGGTATGGGTTATCTGTGTTTTCAATTATTTCTCCATTGAATTTTGTTTTAATTAGTTTTTCTGTATTAGTCTGAAAACAAAAAACGGCTTCTCCATTGGTTACTCCAACGGAATCAATGTAGAAATTGTACACCTTTTCGTTGGTATCCAGATCAAACATCTTAACGGCATTCCATTTGTCTTGGGCAAAGGAATACAGGTAGGTAGAAATACCTATAATAAACAATGTTGCAATCTTTTTCATAGGTCCCATAATTTAATGGCTATAAACTTACCAGACCAGAAGCGTGGATTCTATTTCCACTTCAAACTCACCATCAAAGGTAGCTTTTTGTTGACAATCAATGACAATATCTGTATTGTTTTTTATGGATGCATTGTGAACATCAATGAAATCCTTTGAAAAAGTATTAGAGACCGAAGGAACCATACCAATACGTACCGAATGCATAGACATATAAGGTGTAGTTACCTGCTGGAAGTGATGAGAGATTAGCTTGGACACTAAAAGAGGGAGCGAAGGACTGGTTGAAAACAGTTTGATTGGCCAAATTCGTTATGATTATTTGCGACGAATTTAATTCGTTTAGTGTAATAGTTAATACTTGATCATCTAATGATGCTGTTACAACTGAATTTTCAGACCGATCTCCTGGAAATGGGTTAAGTCCTGGTTCGCCTTTTTCTAAATCAACGTCAATGGCGTTTGCGCTCAGTGACACACACAACATAATTGTTAATACGGAAATAATCTTTTTCATATTTTCCGTAAAAATAGTATCATGTTTGAGTGCGAATGCGTAAATATCTGTGACAA
>JAKSIV010000060.1 GCA_024398635.1 Bacteroidaceae bacterium
GATGGCGCGTTCGTATATCGGCTAGTACTCAAGATTTTCATTCTTGCAAGATGAGTTCGACTCTCATACGCGCTACAAGTAAGTAAAATAACGAAATTAAAAAGTTTTATAATGGCAAACCACAAATCAGCCTTGAAGGCTATCAGAAAGAGCGAGAAGAGAAGACTTCACAACCGTTATTATGCAAAGACAATGCGTAATGCAGTTCGTCAGCTTCGCGCCATGACCAACAAGGAAGAGGCCTCTGCAACCTATCCCAAGGTTCAGAAGATGCTGGATAAGATGGCTAAGATCAAGCTCATCCACAAGAACAAGGCCGCTAACCTCAAGTCAAAGCTCTGCGCTCACATCGCTAAGCTCGCGTGACGCATTAGGGTCTGACCCCTTTGCGTCAATGGTAAAAAAATAGGTTGGAATTTCTTCCAACCTTTTTTTATTGACGCAAAGGGGTCAGACCCCAATGCGTCACGCATCGATGTTTGCGTAAGTTGCGTTTCTTTCGATGAATTCGCGGCGGGTGCCGACGTCCTCACCCATAAGCATGCTGAAGATGCGGTCAGCCTCGGCGGCGTCCTGGATGTGAACCTGCTTCAAGAGACGGTTCTCGGGATTCATGGTGGTTTCCCAGAGCTGCTCGGGGTTCATCTCACCCAGACCTTTGTAACGCTGTGTGATGATGTTCTGCTCCAATCCTCCGCCATACTGGTCGATAAAGCGTTGGCGCTGTACATCGTCATAGCAGAACTCCTTGACCTTACCCTTGGTGCAGAGGTAGAGAGGAGGTGTGGCTATATACAGGTGTCCGTTCTCGATGAGTTCCGGCATGTAGCGGAAGAAGAGTGTCATGATGAGGGTGTCGATGTGTGAGCCGTCGACATCGGCATCGGTCATGATGATTACCTTATAGTAACGGAGTTTCTCGTAGTTGGCGGCCTTGGAGTCATCGGGGTTAAGGCCGAAACGTACACCCAGAGCCTGGATGATGTTGTTGACCTCCTCATGATCGAAAGCTTTGTGCCACATTACGCGCTCCACGTTGAATATCTTACCGCGGATGGGCAGGATAGCCTGGGTGTGACGGTCACGGCCCTGCTTGGCGCTGCCGCCTGCAGAGTCACCCTCAACGATAAAGAGCTCGCAGTTGGCGGGATCCTTGTCGGAGCAGTCTGCCAATTTGCCGGGAAGTCCGCTGCCTGAGAGCGGGCTCTTGCGCTGTACGCTCTCGCGGGCCTTGCGGGCTGCCACACGTGCCTGAGCTGCCAGGATAACCTTGTCTACAATCAGCTTGGCCTCCTTGGGATGCTCCTCAAGATAGAATGTGAGAGCCTCGCCTACGGCCTGCTGAACTGCACCTGCAACCTCGGAGTTACCAAGCTTGGTCTTGGTCTGGCCTTCAAACTGAGGCTCTGATACCTTGACTGAGATTACGGCTGTCAGACCTTCGCGGAAGTCCTCACCCTCAATCTCAACCTTGGCTTTCTCAAGGAACTTGTTGTCATCGGCGTACTTCTTAAGGGTACGTGTCAGAGCGGTGCGGAAACCTACCAGATGGGTACCGCCCTCTATGGTGTTGATGTTGTTTACGAATGAACGGATGGTTTCCTTGTATTCTGTGTTGTAAAGGATGGCCACCTCAATGGGTACACCCTGTTTCTCTGTATTCAGGTAGATGGGCTCCTGAATAAGATGAACGCGATTCTCATCTATGTAGGCCACAAACTCCTTGAGACCCTCGTTCGAGAAGAATGTATCTTTCTTGGGCTGACCCTCCTCCATGACACGGTAATCAGTCAGGGAGATGCGCAGGCCGGCGTTCAGGAATGCCAGCTCGTGCAGGCGGGCTGCCAGAATGTCATATTTGTACTCTGTGGTGATGAATATGGAGCCGTCGGGCCAGAATGTCTGGCGGGTACCGTTGATATCGGTGGTGCCTACGCATTCAACGCCGGTTACAGGCTTGCCGCATGCATACTCCTGACGATAGACCTTGCCGTCACGGAATACCTCGGTGATCATCTTGGTTGAGAGGGCGTTTACGCAGGATACACCTACGCCGTGCAGACCGCCTGATACCTTATATGATCCCTTGTCGAACTTACCGCCGGCATGGAGCACGGTCATTACGACTTCGAGAGCGGATTTATGCTCCTTGGGGTGTATGTCTACGGGGATACCACGGCCGTTATCCTGAACGGTTATGGAGCCGTCCTCATTTATGGCAACCTCGATGTGTGTGCAGTAACCGGCCATGGACTCGTCGATGGAGTTGTCGACCACCTCATATACCAGATGGTGCAGACCCTTCTCGCTGATGTCACCTATGTACATGGCAGGGCGTTTGCGCACTGCCTCCAGACCCTCCAGCACCTGGATGTTTTGTGCTGAATAGTTGGCCTGCCCGTTGTTGATCTCGTCTGTCATTTTATGCATTTTAAAACATACAAAGATAACAAAAAAGGTTCATACCACATTGTTTAAAAATGATAATTTTAGTAGCTTTTTTAAATAACAATATAAGGGCGTAATGCATAGATATCGAACCCTTTTTGTATTTTTGCGGCGTGAATCAGAATCATTCTGCATAAAAATACAAAAAAATCATGAATTCGAAAGTACCAGTCGGTAAAAAGATCCGCTCTCTGAGAGAATCAAAACAGATGGAGATTGAGGTGCTGGCCGAGCGTGCCCAGCTCTCAGTGGAACAAGTAAAGGCAATCGAGTCTGACGGCCCCCTGCCGGGTCTGGCTCCCCTTATCAAGATTGCCCGTGTTCTAGGCGTACGACTAGGTACTTTTCTGGATGACCAGCAGAGTGTAGGTGCAGTGGTAAGCCGTGCACAGGACGAGCGTGAGAGCGTCCGTTTCTCGAACCATGCTGCCGAAGGTCATGAAAACATGATCTACCACTCTCTGTCAGAAGGTAAGGATAACCGTCATCTTGAGCCTTTCGTAATTGACATCCTTCCGGACCAGAATCCCAAGTTCGATCTCTCAACCCATGAGGGTGAGGAGTTCATCTACGTGCTGGACGGTCAGGTAGAGATCAACTACGGCAAGAATACCTATGTGCTTGAAAAAGGTGACAGCATATACTACGATTCAATAGTCAAACACCACGTACACGGCTACAACGGTCAGAAAGCCCGCATCCTTGCCGTGGTTTATACTCCAATCTAAACGATGTACCAGTTATCAGAAAGAACACTTGGAGACTGGCTCGAGCATTGGGCACAGGTCTCTCCTGACCGCGAGTACATTGTCTATTCGGACCGCGACCTCCGTTTTACCTGGAAACAGTTCAACGATAGGGTCGATGACATGGCACGCGGCCTTATCGCCATAGGTGTAACGAAAGGAACCCACGTAGGTCTGTGGGCTCAGAACGTTCCTGACTGGCTTACATTCCTGTATGCCTGCGCCAAGATAGGTGCAGTGTGCATCACCGTTAACACCAACTACAAGCAGAACGAGCTGGAGTATCTGTGCAAGGACTCCGATATGCATACCCTTTGCCTTACTGACGGCACTTGGGAGAGCAACTACGTGGATATGACCTACACCATGCTGCCCGAGTTGCGCGAGTGCCAGCGCGGACACCTGGAGAGCAAAAGGTTCCCCAAACTCAAGAACGTGGTTTACATCGGTCAGGAGAAGTACCGCGGCATGTACAACACCGCCGAGATACTGCTGCTGGGTGAGAATACCGATGATGACGAGTTCCTGCGTCTTAGGAAGTCAGTTACATGCCATGATGTGGTAAACATGCAGTATACATCGGGTACGACAGGATTCCCCAAGGGAGTAATGCTTACCCACTACAACATAGCCAATGACGGATTCCTGACAGGTGAGCACATGAAGTTCACGCAGGATGACAAGCTTTGCGTATGCGTTCCGCTGTTCCACTGTTTCGGCGTGGTTCTGGCTACGATGAACTGCCTTACGCACGGTTGCACCGAGGTGGTCGTGGAGCGTTTTGACCCGTTGGTTACGTTGGCATCGGTCCACAAGGAGCGCTGCACCGCTCTGTACGGTGTGCCTACCATGTTCATCGCCGAGCTGAACCACCCCATGTTCGATATGTTTGACCTGAGCTGCCTGCGTACGGGTATCATGGCAGGTTCTCTCTGCCCGATAGAGCTGATGCGTAAGGTTGAGGAGAAGATGTATCTGCATGTAACCAGCGTATACGGACTGACCGAGTCATCACCCGGCATGAGCCAGACCCGCATTGACGATCCCGATGAGGTGCGTTACACTACCGTGGGACGCGACTATGAATTCGTGGATGTAAAGGTACTGGATCCCGAGACCAACAAGGAGGTTCCCGTGGGCGTACAGGGTGAGATGTGCTGCAAGGGATTCAACGTTATGAAGGGTTACTACAAGAACCCCGAGGCTACAGCCGAGGTTATAGACGAGAACGGTTATCTGCACTCGGGTGACCTGGGTGTCAAGGACGAGAACGGCAACTACCGCATCACAGGCCGTATCAAGGATATGATCATACGCGGCGGTGAGAATATCTACCCGCGTGAGATAGAGGAGTTCCTCTACCATCTGCCCGGCGTACGTGACGTTCAGGTGGCAGGCGTTCCCTCCAGGAAATACGGTGAGGAGGTGGGTGCATTCATCATCCTGGATGAGGGTGCCAAGCTTACCGGGGAGGAGGTACGTGACTGGTGCCGTGGCAAGATTGCCCGTTACAAGATTCCTAAATACGTATTCTTTGTCAAGGAGTATCCTCTGACAGGAAGCGGCAAGATACAGAAATTTAAGCTGCGCGAGCTGAGCCTGAAGCTTTGTGCCGAGCAGGGAATAGAGGTTATTTGATATGGAAATCAACGAACAGATCAAACAGATGGCCATGCGTCTGCGCGGATTGCGCGAAGACCTGGAGATGACCGTCGAGGAGGTTGCCCGGAAGTGTGGCATCACTCCTGAGGAGTTGAAACAGTACGAGTCGGGCGAATCGGACATTCCGATGAACTTCCTCTGCAACGCAGCGAACGTCCTGGGCGTTGAGCCTCTGGAGCTTTTCTCCGGTGATGCCCCCAATATGACCAGCTACTGGCTGGTACGCAAGGGCAAGGGCCCGGTCATAGAGCGCCAGAAGGCATACAAGTATCAGGCACTTGCAATGGGATTCAAGCATGCCAAGGCATCACCCTTTATCGTGACGGTGGATCCCAAGATGGAGAACGAGATGCATCTTAACTCGCACGAGGGTCAGGAGTTCAACCTGGTGCTCAAGGGAACGCTGTTCCTGAACATCGGCGGAAAGGAACTTGTTCTGAATCCCGGCGACAGCATATACTTTGATTCAACACAGCCCCATGGAATGAGGGCACTTAACGGCGAGCCTGCACGCTTCCTTGCCATCATATTCTAAGCCTTGCAATGTTAGAGAAATACCTAAAAAAAGTAGAATTTGACTCTCTGGAGGATTTCCAGAAGAATTTTGAGATAATAGTTCCGGACAACTTCAATTTCGGCTACGATGTGGTCGATGAGTGGGCGCGCACCAACCCGGATAAGCTGGCTCTTCTGTGGACCAACGACGAGGGTGCCGAAGTCAGCTACACATTTGCCGATATCAAGCGCAAATCGGACCAGGTGGCATCATTCTACCAGACGCTGGGCATTGGCCGTGGCGACTGCGTGATGATGATGCTGAAACGTCGTGCCGAGTTCTGGTTCTCAATCGTAGCGCTGCACAAACTTGGCGCAGTGGCCATTCCCGCAACACATCTGCTCACTCCAAAGGATTTGATATACAGGGCAAATTCAGCTCAGATCAAGATGATCGTATCGGCCGATGAGCCCATCATGATACAGCATGTGAATGACTGCCTCAAGGATGCTCCGTCGGTCAGGATCCGCGTTGCCACCGGATCATACAACAAGGACGGTTGGTACAGCATGGACGAGGGTATGAAGAACGCACCCGAGTTCCATCGTCCCGAGCATGTGAATGACAATCACGACATATCACTGCTTTATTTTACATCAGGTTCGAGCGGCAATCCTAAGATGGTGGCTCACAACTTCCTCTATCCGTTGGGACATATCGTTACCGCCAAGTACTGGCATAATGTGAATGAGCAGAGCCTTCACCTTACGGTAGCCGATACAGGCTGGGGCAAGGCAGTGTGGGGAAAACTCTACGGACAGTGGCTGTCAGGTGCTGCCGTGTTTGTATATGACCACGAGAAGTTCACTCCGGCCAACATTCTGGCTGCAATGGCCAAGTGTCACGTTACGTCATTCTGCGCTCCTCCCACAATCTATCGTTATCTGATTCGCGAGGACCTGAGCCAGTATGACCTGAGCGCCCTCAAGTACTGCACCACTGCAGGCGAGCCGCTCAACCCCAGCGTATTTGAATTCTGGAAGGAACATACCGGACTTGACATACATGAGGGATTCGGACAGACCGAGACCGCAATGACCATCGGTACATTCCCCTGGATGAAACCCAAACCGGGTTCACTGGGCGTGCCCAACCCCGCATATGACATGGACCTGCTCACCAACGACGGACGTTCGGCCGAGGACGGTGAGAGCGGTGAGATAATCCTGCATACCGACAAGCGTCTGCCCCTGGGCTTGTTTGAGGAGTACTACCACAATCAGGAGCTTACCAAGACAGTACATGACAACGGCATCTACCATACCGGTGATGTGGCATGGCGTGACAGCGACGGCTACTACTGGTTTGTGGGCCGTACCGATGACGTTATCAAGAGCTCGGGTTACCGTATCGGGCCGTTCGAGGTTGAGAGCGCCCTGATGACTCACCCCGCCGTCGTAGAGTGTGCCGTTACAGGTGTGCCCGATGAGGTTCGCGGACAGGTAGTCAAGGCTACCATCATTCTGGCAAAGGAGTATAAGGATATTCCCGATAAGGAGGAACTTATCAAGGATATCCAGAACCACGTCAAGAAAGTATCGGCTCCCTACAAGTATCCCCGTGTTGTTGAATTCGTGGATGAACTTCCCAAAACTATCAGCGGAAAGATTAAGCGCGTCGAGATCCGAAACAAGGACGCGGAGGCTGCAAAATAAAAAAGAAAGGCGTTCCGATTGGAACGCCTTTCTTTTTTT
>JAKSIV010000061.1 GCA_024398635.1 Bacteroidaceae bacterium
GCTCAATAATTAAGAAAAGCACAATATGAAGAAACCTTTACCAGTTGAGTCCCGTAAAACAGAAATGGTTATTGGAATGTTATGAATCCAGTTTCTGAGAAATGTTGTATCTTCGTGTCATAATCAATCGGCAAAGCCGTCCGGCTCAAATTCTTCTCCCCGATTGCGTTTCGTGTTTGAACTCAGGCCCTACTATCTTTTCCGAATTCCTTATTGATATATCTTGCTGTTTTTCTTACCTCATTTTGAGCAAATGGCATCCAGATTACTTTCATACTTTTATTGATTTGTCTTTTTCATGTCTTCTTGTACAAACTCTGTTTCCAATTCACGTATCATATCTTCGCTGTCGATTCCGAGTCCTGCGGCAGATTCACTTTCAGCTATTTCCATACGTGCCCTAATCTCATCCATGGTATAGGGTTTTAATTGCTGTTTTTCATTTTTCCTGGCATAGTCGGTCAGCCGCTCACTCAACCATAGCATATTACTTGTGCTAAGAGTGTCGGTCAGATAATCCAACAAGCCCTGTAAAGTTGCTGTACTCATTTTGCGTATCTTCTTTTAGTTATTAGATATTGCAATAATACGGCTTTTAAATGAAACATCATCTAAAAAATCGTCCCTAATTGTTTATCTTTGTCTCTAATTAATGCAGGGATGAAGGATTTTGCAGCGATAGACTTTGAGACGGCAAACAGCGAGCGCAGTTCTGTGTGCTCTGTGGGTGTAGTCATTGTGCGTGATGGGGAGATTGGACTCGTTCTACTCGCTCATAAAGCCGGAGCCGGATTACTACAACTATTGGTGCCAGCGGGTGCACGGGTTATGTAGCCGCGACACGGACGGGGCGCCGGTGTTTCCCGATGTATGGGCCAAGATTGAGCCGATGATTCAGGAGCTGCCGCTTGTGGCTCATAACAGCCCGTTTGATGAAGGTTGTCTCAAGGCCGTATTCCGCACCTATCAGATGGATTATCCCGACTATGAATTCTACGACACCCTTTGCTGCTCACGCCGCAAGTTTCCGGCTCAAAGAAACCATCAGCTGCAGACGGTTGCAGCCGCTTGCGGTTATCAGCTGGAGAATCATCACCACGCACTGGCCGATGCCGAGGCCTGCGCCTGGATTGCACGGGAGTTATTATAAAAATGCGCATCACTCAGGATTTATCTTAACTTTGCAACCAAACAACATAAAAAAGACAATATGAAAAGGATTATTATCACATCGTTAGTTGCCCTGTTTACAATGGGCATTTCAGCTCAGGACAATTTTGAGGCTTTCCGTCACCTTGGAGTAGGTGTCGAGGCAGGACTGCATGGATTCGGCGTTGATGTCGCTATGCCGGTCTATAAAGGTCTGATTGTGAAAGCAGGTTATAATTTCGTGCCGTCGGGAGATCTGTTCAACACACAGTTCAGCATTGATACCGAGGATCTTAAGGAGGCCCAGGAACAGTATGACCCTATCATGCATTTCCAGAACAAGTTCGGTGACGAGGCCGAAATAGATGCCGGATTGCAGCTTGGCATGTCAAACATCAAGCTTCTGCTTAACTGGTATCCTTTCCAGTCCAGCAGTTTCTATCTGGCCGGCGGTTTCTATTATTCCGCCAACAACAAACCGTTCATAAGCATACACGGCAACACCACCCCGAATGACTGGGCTGCCCTTCTGGAACTGCGTGACAAGATGAACGATGACAGCTACGAGATTGCGCTCGAGATAGCAAATCAGAAATACCCCGTAGTCGAGAAGGACGGTTGCGGTTACATGCAGGCCGATTTCAAGATGGATCCGCTCAAGTATTATGTTGGTCTGGGTCTGGGCCGTTGCGTTCCCAACAAGAGAATTGGACTGCAGTTTGAGCTGGGTACATTGTTCTACACAGGCGCCAAGTTCTACCTCCAGGACAAGGAGGTTCCCATGGCCGATGCAGCCGAGCAGTTAGGTGATGCAGCCAAGACAGCCATCGGCTATATGGAGAAATACCCCATCTATCCGCAACTGGCACTCCGCCTGAACTTCCTCGCGTTCTAAAAAATATTACCTTTGCAGTCTAAAATTGCAAAGGTGGAGAGCGAGAACAAATCAATACGGGTCAAGGGCGCGAGGGTCAACAACCTGAAGAACATATCGGTTGACATACCGCGCGACACCTTTACCGTCATAACGGGTCTTTCAGGATCCGGCAAGTCATCACTGGCCTTCGACACGCTGTATGCCGAGGGCCAGCGCCGTTATGTGGAGTCACTCTCGGCATATGCCCGTCAGTTCCTGGGCCGTATGAAAAAGCCGGAATGCGATTTCATAGAGGGTCTGCCCCCCACCATTGCCATTGAGCAGCGCTCCGGAAACCGCAACCCGCGCTCTACGGTTGGCACTCAGACTGAGATTTACGAGTACCTGAAACTGCTGTTTGCCCGCATCGGCCATACCATATCGCCCGTAAGCGGCAAGGAGGTGCGCAAGCACAGCGTGGAGGATGTGGTCAGTTTCATGCTCTCACAGCCCAAGGGAGTACGCTTTACCGTTCTGGCACCCATGCCCATGCGCGGAGGCCGAAACCTGGAGGAGCAGTTGCGCACATCGCTCAAGGAGGGATTCACCCGCATTGAATACAAGGCCGATATGATCCGTATTGAGGACCTTTTGGCCGACAGCAAGCAACTGGCTGAACTCTCCAAACACACCAAGGAGATTTACCTGCTCATAGACCGCCTCACCACCGATGACTCAAAGGAGACCCTAAGCCGGTTCACCGACTCCGTGGAGACTGCATTCTTTGAGGGCGGCGGCGAATGCGCCCTGCGTTTTTACGATACTCCCGATACATCACTGCATAAGTTCAGCAACCGCTTTGAGGCCGACGGCATCAAGTTTGAGGAGCCTACTGACAACCTGTTCTCGTTCAACTCGCCCGTAGGTGCGTGCCCCAAGTGCGAGGGATTCGGCCGTATAATAGGCATTGACGAGTCACTGGTAATTCCCAACCGCGCGCTGAGCGTTTATGACGGCGCCGTGGTCTGCTGGCGCGGTGACGTAATGAGCGAGTGGAAGGATGACTTTATCCTGCACGCACAGGAGCACGATTTCCCCATATTCACACCATATTACCAGCTAACCCAGGAGCAGAAAGATTACCTGTGGCACGGAAGCGGACGCGGCGTTGACGAGCGCGGCTGGGAGGAGACCTGCATTGACAACTTCTTCCGTATGCTGGAGAAAAGCCAGTACAAGATCCAGTACCGCGTAATGCTGGCCCGATACCGCGGCAAGACCGTATGCCCCGAGTGTCACGGAACCCGCCTTCGCAAAGAGGCCGGCTACGTTCAGGTGGGCGGCAAGTCCATCAATCAGCTGGTGGAGATGCCCATATCGGAACTCAAGAAATACTTTGACGCACTCACGCTGCCCGAGCATGAGGCCAAGGCAGCCAAGCGCCTTCTCATAGAGATAAACAGCCGCATACAGTTCATGCTGGACGTAGGTCTGGAGTATCTCACGCTTAACCGTGCATCGGCCACACTTTCTGGCGGTGAGAGCCAGCGCATCAATCTGGTCACATCACTGGGCAGCAGCCTGATGGGATCACTCTATGTACTGGACGAGCCCAGCATCGGCCTGCACAGCCGCGATACCGACAAACTTATCAAGGTGCTGCGCCAGTTGCAGGAGATAGGCAACACTGTTGTTGTGGTGGAGCATGACGAGGAGATTATCCGTGCATCGGACTATTTAATAGATGTGGGACCGGAAGCAGGACTCCACGGCGGCGAGATAATATATCAGGGACCCACCAGCCAGCTTGAAAAGAACAGCGGCAGTTGGACGGTAAAATACCTTACCGGCGAGGAATGCATCCCCGTGCCGCAGTCACGCCGTCCGTGGAACAATTATATAAAGATAGTTGGTGCCCGCCAGAACAATCTGGACGGCATAGACGTCAAGTTCCCGCTCAACGTGATGACCGTAGTAACAGGCGTGAGCGGATCGGGCAAGAGCACTCTGGTGCGCGATGTACTGTACCGTCACCTCAAGAACATATACGGAGAGTCCGGCGAGCGCCCGGGCGAGTGCATGGGCATTGAGGGCGATACCGGCATGGTACGCGCCGTGGAGTTCGTGGACCAGGACCCCATAGGCAAGACCACCCGCTCCAACCCCGTCACCTACGTCAAGGCTTACGATGAGATACGCAAACTCTTTGCTGACCAGCCGCTGTCGCATCAGATGGGCTACAGGCCCACACACTTCTCATTCAACTCCGAGGGCGGACGCTGCGAGGAGTGCAAGGGCGAGGGCGTTGTAACCGTATCCATGCAGTTCATGTCAGACCTGCAGATGGTGTGCGAGAGTTGCCACGGACACCGTTTCAAGAACGACGTTCTGGAGGTAACCTACAAGGGCAAGAACATCTGGGACGTACTGGAGATGACAGTAAACCAGGCCGTCGAGTTCTTCTCGGCCGATGATGCCGCCGAGCGCCGCATTGTCAAGAAACTGGAGCCGCTGCGCCAGGTAGGACTGGGATATGTCAAACTGGGTCAGTCTTCATCGACCCTTTCGGGCGGCGAGAGCCAGCGTGTGAAACTGGCCTATTTCCTGAGTTTAGAGAAGGCCGATCCCACCATATTCATATTCGATGAGCCCACCACCGGCCTTCACTTCCACGATATCCGCAAACTCTTAGAGTCATTCGACGCCCTTATACGCCGCGGCCACACTGTGATCATCATAGAGCACAACATGGACGTGATCAAATGCGCCGACCACGTCATAGACCTGGGCCCCGAAGGCGGCGAGCGCGGAGGTCATCTTGTAGTCTGTGGCACTCCCGAAGACATCGCTGCCTGCCCCGAATCCTACACCGGCCGCTTCCTGCAAGCCAAACTCAAAAAATGATACAAAAGGGGACAGTCCCCTTTTGTACTATTTTTGAAATTTTGAGTACATTTGTCCTATGACTAACAATTAATTGCTATGGCTGATAAAAAAGAGAGCAAGCTCAAGGCACTGATAAACCGCATAACCGTATTCGTATCCAAGGATATCTGGTCGTTTGAGCTGTATCAGAAAGGGCCGCTGCGCCGCGCAATAGCCAATACGGTAAAGGTCGTTGTGATTGCCGTACGCACATTCCTGGACGATAAGGTAATGACCAAGGCTGCGGCACTCACCTACTCCACGCTGTTTGCCATAGTCCCTATCCTGGCGCTTATTTTCGCCGTTGCACGCGGATTCGGTTTTGAAAACATCGTGACCGGACTTCTCAAGAACGGTATCATTGGTGAGAATGAATCCCTAAACTCCGTAATGCAGTTCATTGACGGCTACATGCAGTACGTATCCAGCGGTGCATTCATCGGTATCGGCCTCTTGTTCCTGCTTTTCTCTGTCTATTCTTTGGCCGATGGAATTGAAGCCAACCTCAACTCAATCTGGCACGTCAAGAAGTCACGTCGGATGGGCAGGAAAATTACTGATTATTTCTCTCTGATCCTGCTTATCCCGATAGGTATCATCTGCCTCTGCGGTATGTCAATGCTGGCATCAAGCGTACTCTCGCACATGGAAGGATTCCAGCTTCTGGGAGGATTCGCCAAATTCATCATCGAGGATGCGCTACCGTATGTGATTGCAGGATTTATACTTACCGGCTTTTACATATTCATGCCCAACACCAAGGTCAGGTTCAAGTATGCCATCATTCCGGGAATCATTGCAGGATGCCTCTTCCAGGCTCTCCAGAACCTATACTTCGACGGACAGTTCTCACTCTCCAGCTACAACGCCATCTACGGAGGTTTCGCAGCCCTGCCGCTTTTCCTCCTGTGGCTAAACGTATCCTGGGCCATAATACTGTTCGGATGTGAACTGGCATACGTAAGCCAGAACAATGACAACTTCAACTATTTCAAGGAGCCCGACAAGATAAGCCGCCGTCACGAGGATTTCTACAGCCTGATGGTAATGGCATGCATCTGCAAGCGCTTCAACAGACATGAGACAGCCCTGACCCGTAAGGAGTTGGCCGACGAGCTGCACATTCCGCTGCGCTACGTAGTCTCATCTCTTGATACCCTGATCGATTCAGGTCTTTTGGAGACCGTACTCCAGAACGATGAACGCGAGCCCGCATACGTACCCGCCACCGACACCGGACAACTTACTGTAGTAAAGGTGCTGTACGCAATCAACAACAGCGGCTACTGCGATCTGGACCATGCCCTGGACAGTAAAATTCGCGAGGCTCTGCTCAAGATAGATAATGAGCGCAAGAGTCTGAGTGGTGACATTTGGTCCACTCCGCTGATTGACCTTTGACAGCTTGTCATACAATATTATATACAGTGTGACAATTTGTCATACTATATTTATTGGCATCGGATTTGTCTCTTATACTGCGAAGGCACCCCGAAAGGGAGCCGGACAAAACAGAATGTTTAACAATTAAAGTATAGGAGGTTACAACTATGTTACTCGCAAGAAGAAATCAGAATTACAATCAGAATTGGTTACCCAGTCTGTTCAACGATTTTATGAATGACGATTGGTTCACTACCCGCACCGCAGCCAGTGTACCGGCTCTGAACGTAATCGAGAATGAGAAGAACTACCAACTTGAGTTCGCTGTTCCGGGCCTTAAGAAAGAGGAACTGAACCTGCAGGTTGATGCCGATGGCGTAATGTCAATCTCTATGGTCCGCAAGAACGAGGCGGGCAAGGAGGACAAGAAACGCAACTACATCCGTCGTGAGTTCTCTTATCAGGAGTTCAACCAGAGCTACATCCTGCCCGATGATGCCGACCGCGAGAAAATATCGGCCAAAGTTGAGAACGGTGTACTCACAATCGACGTACCCAAACTGCCCGCCGAAAAGCAGCCGCAGGCCATCCAGAACATCGCAATTTCATAAAAGCTCATTAATCGAGTAGGAGGAAAACAAAAGTAGTTTCCTCCTACTCTTGTTTTCCGACCT
>JAKSIV010000062.1 GCA_024398635.1 Bacteroidaceae bacterium
TACTATAGCTTAACGTTGCGTTTGGGCCACTGATGTGTAGGATAGGCCGGAGGCTGTGAAGTGGGGACGCCAGTTCTCATGGAGCCACTGTTGAAATACGGCCCTTCTGTTGTCTGGACGCTAACACGCGGATGCGTGGACACCGTTTGGTGGGTAGTTTGACTGGGGTGGTCGCCTCCAAAAGCGTAACGGAGGCTCCTAAAGGTGCCCTCATGACGATTGGTAACCGTCAGCAGAGTGTAATGGCATAAGGGCGCTTGACTGAGAGACAGACAAGTCGATCAGGTGCGAAAGCAGAGCATAGTGATCCGGCGGTTCCGCATGGAAGGGCCGTCGCTCAAAGGATAAAAGGTACTCCGGGGATAACAGGCTGATCCCTCCCAAGAGCTCATATCGACGGAGTGGTTTGGCACCTCGATGTCGGCTCGTCACATCCTGGGGCTGGAGAAGGTCCCAAGGGTTGGGCTGTTCGCCCATTAAAGTGGCACGCGAGCTGGGTTCAGAACGTCGTGAGACAGTTCGGTCTCTATCTATCGTGGGCGTTGGAAATTTGCGTGGATCTGACATTAGTACGAGAGGACCGTGTTGGACAGACCTCCGGTTTACCGGTTGTGGCGCCAGCTGCACCGCCGGGTATCCGCGTCTGGATCGGATAAGCGCTGAATGCATCTAAGTGCGAAGCCGGCCGCAAGATTAGATCTCCTTTGAGGGTCGTTCTAGACTAGGACGTTGATAGGCTGCAGGTGTAAAGGTGGTGACATCAAAGCCGAGCAGTACTAATTGCCCGAATTTTTCCTTGAGTCGATTGACTTGTGAAAGCGAAAGAGAAAGTCGAATAATTGAGTGGTATGATAAAGCAAATCGTTTTGTGGCTGTTTGTCAACCTTCTAACAAGGTTTAGGCCTTGTAATGATATTTAGGTGGCTATAGCAGCGGGGTTCCACCTCTTCCCATTCCGAACAGAGAAGTTAAGCCCGTTCACGCCGATGGTACTGCGCAAGTGGGAGAGTAGGTAGCCGCCGTCTTCTAAGAGAGCTGAGGAGTTAATCCTTGGCTCTCTTTTTATTTGTAGTTACCCACTTGCGCAGTACCATTAAGTAATCATTAAAAAATAACTTGGTAAAGTTTAAGCCGGTTTGACGAGATAATTTCACTTGGGTAGGTTTTTCATCGGAATGATGCGCTTGCGGCACTTCCTCTCGTAGGATTCGTCAATCGGTCTCTTGATATCATAAGTTTTGTTGTTTATGTCGACATATACGGTCAGTCCTGTTTTTGTGGTTGTTGCTCCAGCACGTTCCGCTGCATTTTCCACGGAGAGCAGCGGAGCCCCGTGGAGTGATAACGGAACAGACGACACCCTAAAATGAAGCCGGGGATGGACGGGCTGGCGGCTGTGCCGGCAGACTGGCCAGCCACGCTACCGAGGAGTGACGTGTAGGCTGTGTCTTTACGAGGACGCTGTGCGGACCGTAAAGACTCTGCCGGAACAGTATTGGGAGCATCGGGATATAGGTGATGGTCAGTTTCCTTTTGCGGGTGGTAACGGCGTTACGAGTTGCTATGTCCATCTCCTTTTGGGTGATAGCTGTGGTGGATGATTGGGTGGAAGTGATGTTTCTGGTACTACGACAGGCGGGCACCAGGAGTGCGATTGCTATTATGGCAAGCGGGGGTAAATGTGGTACGTTCTTCATGGTGGTGCGTATTTGAAAGTGGTACGTTTTATGTGTTTTTCATATCATTCACCACAAAGATACACAATCTTGTTCAACTATGGAAATGGGCCTGGAATATAGTTTGAGTGTGTTTTAGAATATTGGTGATTGAAAAAAGTGGTACAAAAGTGGTACACTTTCTGGGCTGTTGAAAAATGAATATGGGTCTGGAGGGGTTCTTGACTGGATGTGGGGTGATCCTTAGCAGGTTTGAACAATAATTCTTTTATTTCGCTAACGCGAAAGGGCTCCCTTCGGTCGCATAGCGGCCCTCCGGGACCGCGTAACGGCTATGGCCGTTACCATAACTGCAAGAAGAGGCCTTCCATTTTGACCCAAAGGGGACTGTCCCCTCGTGCTATTTTATTCCCAATATTCGAATTCGCGGACGAGAACTTCAAGAGGCAGGCGGAATTCGTTGAAAGTGCGGCAGTCTTTCCAGTTGCCGTGGTCATCCACATCGCCATACTCGGTAAATGTAATGGACTCCTCATCCTTGTCCTTACCCTCCTTGTGCGTAATCACATGCTTTTCAATCACGTTGTGATTCTCATCGAATTTGTTTGTCTCAACGGTCTTTACACCCCTCTGGGGTTCTGTAATGGTAATCTTTACGGGATAACCCTGCCTGTCGGTTTGTATTACGCTAATGGTGGTCACCACTCCGTTCTCTGTCACAACTGATTTGTGCTTACGCCCGAAAGAAGTCTGTTTTACGGTCATGCGTGACAGACGGCCGTTCAGCTCCTTGTTATACTCAAGCGTACCTTTATTGTTTGAGACGAGATTGGTCTGTGCTATGGTTCTGCCGCCTGATTTCTGGGTGCTTCGGGTGCAAACACCGTCCTCGAACAGGCTTTCAGTCTCCACCTGTACACGCTCTGCGCTGTCCATTACAGCCGAACATATCTCATTGCCGTAAACATCGTAGATGGATGTGTTTACATACATCACATCGGTACCCACAAAATTGGCGTACCACACTTCGGGCATAAGATGATAAACGGTGACCTTCTGGACACGGCCGTTCAAGCCGCCGAACGGTTTTTCCTTATATCTGTTACCGCACGAAACCAGTAGTGCAGTGCACAATACCGCTAATGCGACGGCAATCCTTACTCGTTTTGTTCTCATATTATGTTCTGTTTCTTCATTTCACTGACGGTAAGTTCCAATTCATCATACCAATCCTGTCCGAATCGGCGTATGAGCGGTTCCTTGAGGCACTTGTATACGGGTATCTTCTCCCTGTGTCCTTTTACTACAGCTGCCTGGCACACGTCCCAACGGTCATAGTTGAGTCCCCAGTACGGACCTATCTTTTTGACGCGGATAGGGTAGAGATGGCATGAAACAGGTTTCGTGAAACTTACCTTTCCCTCGCGGTATGCCTTCTCTATGGCGCAATAGCAGCAGCCGTTATCGTCATAGCAGGTAAAGACGCAATCCTTGCCGTTCACTATCTGTGTTACCAGTTCGCCCTCAGGGTCCGGATAGGCAATACCCTTCTCCTGAATTGCCTTAAGGGCATCGGCCGATAACATATCGCTTATAATGGGCAGCAACTGCTCAATTTGCGCGATTTCATCGGGGGTTACGGGAGCACCGGCATCACCTTCAATGCAGCAGGCTCCGTGACATTTGCGCAAATCACAGCAGAACTCCTTGGTTATTACGTCAAGCGATACTATCGTGTCTTGGATCTGTACCATCGGAAGGCAAAATTAATGATTTTATTGCTATCTTAGCGGCAAATTCTGTAAATCATGTGGTCAACGGTTTTGATTGTCCTTGCCTTCATTCTATGCGTTTTAGGCATAATAGGCAGCATTGTTCCCGGTCTGCCCGGGCCACCTCTGAGTTGGGTGGGTCTTCTGTGCATCTATCTGAGCCATAGGATGGGTGGGGCGGACATGTCGATGACGTTTCTCCTTATCTGGCTGGGAATAACCATTGTTATAACTGTTCTGGATTACATAGTCCCTGTCAAGGTTACCAAGCTGGCTGGCGGGTCCAAGGCAGGCAGTATGGGTGCCATTATAGGTATGATAATAGGTGCTTTCTTTACTCCCTTAGGTATGATTCCCTGCAGCCTTATAGGCGCGTTCCTGGCCGAGATGTTCCAGGAAAACAAATCGGGAGCTGATGCGTTGAAATCAGCGTTGGGATGTTTTGCCGGTTTCCTGATAGGTACCGGAATGAAACTTCTGGCATCGGGCATGATGTTCTATTACTTATTCTGAGATTATTGAACAATTGTATCCGTAAAGTTTTAACTTTGCTGTCCCGATAAGGTATAATATACAGATCTAACTCTAATTATTAACGATATGAAAAAACAGATTCTTCTTGCAGCGGCTGTAGTTATGTCGCTCACATGTTTTGCCCAGTTCCCGGGCGGTGGTTTTGGTGGTGGTATGCCCGGTGGTGGCGGTTTCGGCGGCGGAATGCCCATGGGCGGTTTCGGCGGATTCGGTGGTCCTCAGGGTGGTGCCCAGGTTGAGTGCTCCGAGAAATTCACAGACATCAACTACGCTGGTGACGACGGCCAGGTTTATCACATACTTGACATCTACCTGCCTAAGGAGGTTAAGGATAAGTATCCTGTAGTTGTACACATCTACGGTAGCGCATGGGGCAGCAACAGCTCAAAAGGTATGGCCGATGTGACCACAATTGGTCAGGCTCTGCTCAATGCAGGTTATGCAGTGGTTTGCCCGAACCACCGTTCAATCGCTGACGGCAAGTGGCCCGCACAGGTTAACGATATCAAAGCCGTTATCCGCTTTATCCGCGCTAACGCTGCCAAATATAAATTCGATACCTCATTCATCGCAATATCAGGTTTCTCATCAGGTGGTCACCTGAGCGCCGTTACCGCACTGTCAAACGGTGTCAAGATCGGTAAGTACGGCACAGCCGAGTATGACATTGAGGGTAACGTAGGCCCCTATACCAAGGAGTCAAGCTATGTAAACGCATTCTGCGACTGGTCAGGTCCCACAGAGCTCCTGCAGATGGAGTGCGGTAACGCAATGGTATTCGGCAGCAAGGGCAACACCCCCGAGGAGCAGCTCATCGGCGCACCCAAGGAGGGTAACGAGGATAAGTTCATGCTTCTGAGCGCAACCGGTTTCCTGGATAAGGATGATGTTGCAGGTTACATGTTCCACGGCGATGCAGACTTTGTAGTAGCATCATGCGTAAGCCAGTATCTGTATGACAAGATGCAGGAGGCAGGCGTTGAGAGCTACATTGTACGCGTTCCCGAGGGCAGCCACGGTGGCGGTGCCATGTATACTGAGGAGAACCTCAAGAAGATGACAGACTTCCTGGATGCTCAGCGCGCTAAGGCAGCCAAGAAAAAATAATCTGAACAGATAAAAAGAGAAACGCGGGATTTACAGTCCCGCGTTTCTTTTTTATTCCACTATCCGCTCCAGAGTCATCTGCAGTATTTCACCTGTTATTATTTCTTTATTTCCGTACCTGACTGGAGATAATATATAGATATGATTCATTCCTCCGTAGTCTTCGTATAGTGGAGAATCCTTATCTATTTTCTGCTCAATGACATGAAATATCATCTGAGTTCTTTTGATCTTGAGAACCAACAGATCAGGAGCTTCAGGATCATTTGCCATGTCGGTTCCTTTCAATTCCTTTATCTCTGACGGGTGTTTCCAAACCATATCATATTTGCCATTGGTGAACAAACCTGATTCGTCGCCGGCAAAAGAGATCTTTCCTTTTTCATCTACAGTAACCTTTACTATCTTGTATGGTTTGAAGCCTAATGCCCCATCATCCTCTACAACAGCTGAATGAATTTGGCCTCTATAGGTATCTGGGGCAATTTCACTAACCGTTTCTACCGATATTCCTGCAGGCATATGGGCATCCCACAATTTGATGCTTACCGGCTCATGGCATCCAGAACCTTTCCATTGGCAAGAGTCAGTTTGTAGTCGTTGCCTATATGTCCGGGGAACGAGTGGTTTGCCCTGATGTACATAAGGCAGTAGACGGTTGTCTCATCCTCGCCAAAATCAACCCTGTCGGCTGCAAACTCATCCTTGACATCATCATTAAGATGTGTGGTCTTAAGGTAGGTATGGCCCTGTACTTCAATACTGCGTATATTATCAAACATGCTGACATCTTCAGTTACCTGGATCTTCTTCATGTTTATGTTCAGGGTCTTCTCCCTGAAATTGATGGTCTTGACATCCTTGGGCAGAGCCGGGAAGTGTACGGTCTGGACAAACTGAGCGGTGACAGGACTCCAGAAATAGTGGTTGAGGAATCCTTCCATACCTTCATTCTTGGTCTTCTTGATCCACTGGCCGTTAACCTCGATCTCGCATTCACTCAGGCCTGTTACCCACTGGTCCCTATGGGGCTCACTGTAAGGTGCTCCTGCTCCATGGGCTGTGTGAACGGGGTGGCTGTGCCGCCGTCTGTGAGTTGTCTGAAAAAGTATTCCGTAAGCGGGACTGACTCATCCACGTTTGTCAGGGCACGCCGCAGTACCTGCTCGTTCTGTGCATCAAACCGTTGCTCGTTGCGGCGCAGACGGCGTATAAGTCTTTTCCTGCAAAATCTTTTAGATATACGGCCTACAGGCGTCCTGACACAGAAAACCAGAAATATGGAGCGTAACGCTGCCAGCAGTTCCCGCCAGAAATAGGTATTCTCTTTTACCTTCTCGTAGTCGCTTATGTCAATGCCCCAGGCATCATATCCCAACCATCGGGCTATGTGCAGTGAACGGGATATGTGGAAACTGCTGGTAAGTATGTAGAATCGTGTCTGTCCCCAAAACATCTCCATGTTCCATAGAGAGCGGAAAGTGTTGACGCCATTAAAATCCAGTACAAAGCGCTCCTGGGGTATATGGTACTGTTCCACCAGCGTGCGGAAGCTTACTGTGGTATCGGCACGGCAACCGGATATGTAGAACATCATGTCGGGGTATGCGGCGGCAAGGATGCTCACCAGTCTGACTCGCAGCTGCAGGATGGGCGAAAGGGTGTTGTCCGGTCTCAGCCTGGCTCCCAGTACCAGACAGATGTTCATATCTTCAGGCAATTCATGCCCGGATTGCCCTTTCAGCCTGTCGTTATGTAACTTTACATACCGCATCGTCCTCTTAGTCCAATACCTCTATGAATACAAAATAGTAAATTTCCTGACTTTGACTATGCGTCACCCTCGCGCTCGCGTGCGCACGTGAGAGAGTC
>JAKSIV010000063.1 GCA_024398635.1 Bacteroidaceae bacterium
TGCTCGTTGTAGTCAAAAACGACCGCGATGATGACAATCAGTATGATTGAGAAGAAGTAGGTACCTAAGAACTTCTTGATTATGTACCAGTCCAGCTTGGAGAGTAGTCTATGTCTGATTACTTTCTTCATACTGATTACAGGCGTTGCATTACTCGTTTGACCATAATATCCTTCCAGGCGTGGTAGTCATCGGCCAGGATATGCTTGCGGGCCTCACCGACCAGCCACAGATAGAATGCCAGGTTGTGGATTGAGGCAATCATGAGTGCCAGGTACTCCTGCGCCTTGAACAGGTGGTGCAGGTAAGCCTTTGTGTAGAGGGTGTCTACACGTGAAGCGCCATCGGCCTCAATGGGATCAAAGACATCCTCCCATTTCTTGTTGCGGATGTTTATTATGCCGTCTTTTGTGAACAGCATGGCGTTGCGTCCGTTGCGGGTGGGCATTACGCAGTCAAACATATCCACACCTAAGGCGATGGCTTCCAGTATGTTGGCGGGTGTGCCTACACCCATAAGATAGCGCGGCTTGTCCTGCGGCAGGATTCCGTGTACAAGGTCTATCATCTCATACATCACTTCGGTAGGCTCGCCAACGGCAAGTCCGCCTATGGCATTGCCTTCGGCTCCCTTGGATGCTATGTATTCGGCCGATTTGGCACGCAGATCCTTATAGACACAACCCTGAACGATGGGGAACAGGGCCTGGTGATAACCGTACTTGGGCTTTGTTTCGTCGAAACGCTGTATGCAGCGGTCAAGCCAGCGGTGTGTGCGCTCCATGGACTGTTTGGCGTATCTATATTCGGCTGTGCCGGGGCAGCATTCATCGAATGCCATAATAATGTCAGCTCCTATGGTACGCTCTATGTCCATAACACGCTCTGGGGTGAACAGGTGGCGCGATCCGTCTATATGCGACTGGAAGGTTACGCCCTCCTCGGTCATCTTGCGGAGACCGGTCAGTGAGAATACCTGGAAGCCACCGCTGTCTGTCAGCATTGGGCGGTCAAATCCGTTGAATTTGTGCAATCCACCGGCTTTTTCAAGTACGTCCAGACCGGGACGCAGGTAGAGGTGATATGTGTTACCCAGTATTATCTGGGCTTTTATGTCATCCTTGAGCTCGGTTACATGAACGGCCTTGACGGAGCCTACGGTACCCACTGGCATGAAAATGGGGGTCTCGATAACCCCGTGGTCTGTGGTTATGCGTCCGGCTCTGGCGTGGCTTGTGCCGTCAGTATGCTCAAGTTTGAATGTCAGTTTGTTCTCAGACAAGGCTTTACTTTTGGGGTTCTGTTATGGGGACTATCTCCTGGGCATCGCTGACCTTCTCGTCAAGCAGGGCAATCTTCCAAACCTCACTTATGTTGTTGACGTAGTGGAATTCCAGTCCCTTCAGGTACTCGGCGGGAATCTCCTCAATATCGCGTCTGTTCTCAGAGCACAATATAATATCGGTTATGCCGGCGCGTTTGGCTGCCAGTATCTTCTCGCGTATGCCGCCTACGGGCAGAACCTTGCCGCGCAGGGTTATCTCGCCGGTCATAGCCAGATTTGCCTTTACCTTACGCTGCGTGAAGGCCGATGCAATTGACGTTGCCATAGTGATGCCGGCCGACGGGCCGTCCTTGGGTATGGCGCCCTCAGGTACGTGGATATGCACGTTCCATGAGTTGAATACGGCGGGGTCAAGACTGAGCAGGCCAGCGTGTGAGCGGATGTACTCCATTGCCAGCATGGCAGACTCCTTCATCACGTCACCCAGGTTACCGGTCAGAGTCAGCTTACCTTCCTTGCCGCGGCTCAGGCTGGTCTCCACAAACAGTATCTCGCCTCCTACGGCTGTCCAGGCCAAACCTGTAACGACACCGGCGTAGTCATTGCCCTGATACTTGTCACGGGTGTAGGGCTTGGTGCCCAGAAGCTCCTTGAGGTCAGCAGGCTTGACGGTCATCTTCTCAAAGTTTCCGTCATTGGCGTAACGGCAGGCGGCTTTACGGCATACCTTACCTATCTTCTTTTCCAGCTCACGTACACCTGATTCTCGGGTGTAACTCTCAATTATGGCCTCTATGGCGGGTTTGCCGATAGATAGGCTGCCTTTCTTGAGACCGTTGGCCTCCATCTGCTTGGGTATGAGGTGGCGGCGGGCAATCTCAATCTTCTCTTCAGTTATATAACCGCTTACCTCAATTATCTCCATACGGTCCAGCAGAGGGGCAGGTATGGTGTTCAGGTTGTTGGCGGTTGCTATGAACATCACCTTTGAAAGGTCATAGTCTATATCCAGGTAGTTGTCATGGAAGGCGCTGTTCTGCTCGGGGTCAAGCACTTCAAGCAGGGCCGATGAGGGGTCACCCTGATTGGTCATCTGGCTTACCTTATCGATTTCATCCAGAATGAATACGGGGTTTGACGAACCGGCTTTGGCCAGACCTTTGATTATACGGCCGGGCATTGCGCCTATGTAGGTCTTGCGGTGTCCGCGGATTTCGGCCTCGTCATGCAGACCTCCCAGCGAAATGCGTACGTATTTGCGTTTGAGGGCGTTGGCGATGGAGAGTCCCAGTGATGTCTTACCGACTCCGGGAGGGCCATACAGGCATATGATGGGTGATTTGAAATCACCGCGCAGTTTCATTACTGCCAGATGCTCCAGAATACGCTCCTTGACTTTTTCCAGTCCGTAGTGGTCTTTGTCGAGGGCCTTGCGGGCATTATCCATATCAAGGTTGTCCTTGGTATATTCTCCCCAAGGCAGGCTCAGTACAGTCTGCAGGTATGAAAGCTGTACGTTATAGTCAGGTGACTGTGAGTTGGTGCGTTCCAGCTTTACCAGCTCTTTGTCGAATATCTTGCGTACATCGGCACTCCATTTTTTCTGGTTTGCCTTGAGCCGCATCTCCTCAATATCCTGGTCCTGGACACTGCCGCCCAGCTCGTCCTGGATATTCTTGAGCTCCTGCTGTAGGAAATACTCTTTCTGCTGCTTGTCAATGTCCTCATGCGTACGGCGCTGTATGCTCATCTTGAGTTCGGCCAGCTGTATCTCGCGGTTAAGGAGTGACAGCAGTGTCAGAGCGCGGCTTGAGCAGGTTCCTTCACGCAAAAGGCGAGCCTTGTCCTTGATGTCAAAAGGCAGGTTGGCGCAAATGAAGTTGATCAGGAACAGGCCGTTGGATATGTTCTTGAGCGCAAAAGCGGCGTCGGGCTGTATGTTGTCAGACAGCTTGACATACTTGATGGCTGCATCTTTGCAGGAGTCTACTATCGCCTTGAACTCTTTGCTGCGGGTAGGGGGCAGCACCTCGGGGAATAGAACGGCCGTGCCTATCAGATAGGGCTGGTCATCTATGATGCTGCGCAGTTTGATGCGCTGCATTCCCTGGAGTACTACGGTGGTAGTCTGGTCCGGCATGTCGAACACGCGGATGACCTTAGCCAGTACGCCTACGGAGTAGAGGTCATTGAAGCCGGGGTTTTCGGTATCAGGGTCTTTCTGGCAAAATACAGCTATCTGCTTGCTGTCAGCAGATGCATTCTGTATCAGTTTGAGTGACGATTTGCGTCCTACGGTCACGGGCATCACCACGGTGGGGAACAGTACCATGTTCCTGAGCGGAAGTATGGGTACCACCTCGTCCATCTGTGAGTCAAAAAGTCCGCTCTCGTTACCGTCAAAGTCAGCTATCATGGAGAAAGCCGGATTGGACTCGTCAAAAGATTCCTCTGATTTTTTCTTCGTCCACATAAATCATTCTGCAAATAATCTGCAAATTTAGATAATTGCGCGCAATAAACAGTACTTTTGCGGTGGTATTTACTGTTTTTGTGGCCCTGATGTCAAACCAGTATTTCGAATTCAAGCGTTTCAGGATAGAGCAGGAGAGCTGCTCCATGAAAGTGGGGACCGACGGCGTGCTTTTGGGCGCGTGGTTTCCCCTTGAGGCCGGTATGAGCGTACTGGATATCGGCACCGGAACCGGTTTGATTGCGCTTATGGCTGCCCAGCGTGGCGCCGGCAGCGTGACTGCCGTCGAGATTGATGCCGATGCGGCCGATCAGGCCCGCCGGAATGCCGCAAACTCGCCCTGGAGTAGCCTGATAAGGGTTGAGTGTACAGATATTTCCGATTTCACCGCGGTTTCGGGATTTGACAGGATTGTATGTAATCCTCCCTTCTTCCGCAACTCGCTGCGCTGCCCTGATGCGGGCAGGAATACGGCCCGTCACAACGATTCGCTGAGTTTTGAGAAGCTCTCAGAACGCGCTGCAGCTCTGCTTAAGGACGGCGGATTGTTATGCGTTGTACTGCCGTATGATGCATCTGAAAGTTTTGTAAAATGTGTCCTTGCCAAGGGGTTGAATCTGTGCCGGAAAACGGATATAATTACCGCTCCGGGAAAGAGTCCCAAGCGCTCGCTTTTGGCTTTCACAAAACAGAATTCCGGTCTTGAAACCGACGTGATTTGTATGTATGATTCGGACGGAAAAGAGTCGTTGGAATACGTCGAGCTTGTAAAGAACTTTTACTTGAAATATTAGATGCCGCGACGCCTGTCGGGAATGAGGACTTTGAGCCCTCCCGATATCAGTTTTATGTGGATTTCCTTGCCGAGAATAACGGGCTCACCGTCATAGTGCGCCGGCCCTTCGGTGTCTCGGGTTATGGTCAGATTGTTACATTTGCGCACTGTTACATTTGGATTCTTGTCTATCAGTCTGTTAAACAATTGGAACGCAAGCAGCGGTGCGTCAAGGGGAGTGAACGGATGTATCACCACTACGTCCATCAGACCGTCGCGAAGGGACGCTGTGGGTGCTATGACGGCATTGTTGCCCCATTGGTCGGCATTGGCGCAGGTCACGATAAAGCACTCAAATGTTTCACTTGAGTTGCCAAAAGAGAGTTTGTAAAGCTTGTCTTTGTATGTGGCGATCTCCTTGAGGATGCTCTCCATGTAAGTCAGGACTCCGCGCGTTCCGGCCTTTGAGAATGTGTCACTTACCTTTGCGTCGAATCCGACACCGCAAGTGCAGAAAAAAGGCTGGTCCTCAATCATACCGTAATCGATCTCGGTGAAGATGGATTTGTCTAACCATTTTACTGCCTTGAAGGGGTCGAGCGGGATGCCTAAGTGACGGGCCAGACCGTTGCCCGAACCGCAGGGAATGATGCCGAGTGCGGTGCTTGTTCCGATGAGTCCGCGACCGGTTTCGTTGACTGTTCCGTCGCCTCCGACGGCGATGACGGCATCGTATTTTTTGGCCGCATATTCACGGGCAATTTCAGTGGCGTGTCCTTTGTATTCGGTGGATATGATTTTGAAGTCGTAAAGGTCCCGGTTTACGAACCTTTCGATGATGGGAATGACCGGAATGAGCCTCAGGCTTCCGGATGTCGGGTTATAAACGAATACTATTTTCCTTTTTACTTTCATTTCCGGTACATTTCCGACGCGAAGATAAGCAAAAACGTTGCACCTATTGACAATTTGACTAATTTTGCGCCGTTATGAACAAACTTAGCGAAAGATGTGCACAATATACCCTGCCGCAGGAGGGTATGGCACAGGGTATCTACCCGTATCACAGATGTATTTCCAGTAAGCAGGACACCGAGGTTATAATGGAGGGCCGCAAGGTTCTTATGTTCGGCTCAAACTCTTATCTGGGACTTACCAATCATCCCAAGGTTATCGAGGCTGCAGTCGAGGCTGCAAAGAAATACGGTACAGGCTGTGCCGGTTCACGTTACCTGAACGGTACACTGGATCTGCATAAGGAGTTTGAGGCCGAGCTTGCCGAATTCGTTGGCAAGGAGGATGCCATGATATTCTCTACCGGTTTCCAGACTAACCTGGGTACCATCTCATGTCTGATGGGACGCGATGATTATGTTATCTGCGATGATCTGGACCATGCATCGATCGTGGACGGCCGCCGTCTCTCTTTTGCCAAGCCGCTTAAGTTCAAGCATAACGATATGGCGTCTTTAGAGAAGACCCTGCAGCGTTGCGAGCCCGATCCTCTGAAACTGGTCGTTGTGGACGGTGTGTTCAGTATGGAGGGTGATCTGGCCGATCTGCCCGGTATCGTAGCACTCAAGGATAAGTACAACTGCTGCATCATGGTTGATGAGGCTCATGGACTGGGTGTTTTGGGTGATCACGGACGTGGCGTTTGCAACCATTTCGGCCTTACGGATCAGGTTGATATCGTGATGGGTACATTCAGCAAATCTCTCGCAGCCATTGGTGGATTCATCGCAGCTGACAAGGCTATCATCAACTGGGTTCGCCACCATTCACGCTCATATATCTTCAGTGCCAGCAATACTCCGGCAGCAACAGCAGCCGCACGTGCCGCCCTGCAGATTATGAAGAACGAGCCAGAGCGCATTGAGCACCTGTGGGATTTGACCAACTACGCTCTGAATAATTTCCGTCAGCTGGGATTTGAGATAGGCAAGACATCAACACCTATCATACCGTTGTACATAAGGGACTTCTACAAGACCTTCTACATAACCAAGATGCTGTTTGAGGAGGGCGTGTTCGTGAATCCGGTTATTCCGCCGGCATGTGCCCCCGAGGATACCCTGATACGTTTCTCGCTCATGGCAACCCACACTAAGGAGCAAATCGACATAGCTACCGAGAAGCTCGTCAAGTGCTTCAAGGCCTACGAGATTTTAAAATAATTTTTGCTGATAATATCTAAAAGCGTACCTTTGCACCGCTTTTCGGTATAGAGAGGCTTTCGGGATGTAGTTCAGTCCGGTTAGAATGCCTGGTTTGGGACCAGGTGGTCGAAGGTTCGAATCCTTTCATCCCGAC
>JAKSIV010000064.1 GCA_024398635.1 Bacteroidaceae bacterium
ATGTTGGAATTATCCTACAATCTATGTAAATCCTCCATATGGTGCTGATCGAAATAGAGGTACTACAATTAAGGATTGGTTAGCAAAATGTGCTAACGCACATCGAGAATATGGCTCTGAAGTTATCGCTTTAATTCCAGTAGCAACTAATACTTCGCATTGGAAGAAATGCGTATTTGGAGTAGCAGATGCTATCTGTTTTCTATATGATACGCGATTAAGATTTCTCGAAAATGGTTTTGATAAAGGGAAAGGTGCCCCTATGGCATGCTGTTTGGTATATTGGGGAGACAATATTAAAAGATTCCAAGAAATATTTTTACAACATGGAGCAGTAATAAATATTAGTCAACTTAAAGATATTCCAATAGGAGATGCTATTTTAATACCTACATTGGAATTTATACAATAGTATTTCAACATATTTTTTAGATCAGGGAGTAGAAAAGGCCTCCAAACAGACCGGCCATAAGGATTACCTTGATGGGGCCTATTTTCCAGAAGTATGTTGCAATGAATGCCATGATAAAGAGTCCGATGCTTACGTAGAGCTGGAGATTTTCTTTATCAAATACTCCCAAGTTCTCCTCATTGAGCAGAAGTAACACGGCTGCGGCAAGCATTCCCGCCACTACCGGGCGGAGCCACTTTAGTACGGTCTGAACGGATTTGTGCGTCTTGTAGTGCATAAAGAAGGCGCTGATAAGCAACATCAGGATGAATGACGGCAGCATGACCGAGAACGATGCCAGCAGAGATCCGCAGACAGCCTGCGTTCGCGTCATTCCGGCATTCTCAATCGCTTTGAATCCCACGTATGTGGCCGAGTTAATGCCTATCGGCCCCGGAGTCATCTGGCTTACGGCTACGATATCGGTAAATTCACTGTTACTTATCCACTGATGTTTCTCCACCACCTCATTCTGTATGAGCGACAGCATTCCGTAGCCTCCGCCGAATCCGAACAGGCCTATCTTGAAGAAGGTCCAGAACAGTTTGAGATATAACACCACTGCGTTCATGCCTTCCTCAGTTTAAGGATGTAATACAATATTGCACCCACAATGGTTGCAAATATGATCCATACGGGTGATACTCCTATCCACCAGATAAGAAGGGCTGTCACAACGGGAACCCACCAGGTCCACTTGTTCAAGCCTGCCTTTGAAGCCAGACGGATTGTCGGTGTAAGAATCAGTGCAATAACAGCCGGACGGATGCCCTTAAAAACGTTCTCCACTATCTGATTGTCCCGATAATTGCCCAGAAACAGCGCAATGGCCAGAATAACGATAATGGAAGGAAGCACAGTGCCCAGCGCACAGAATAAACTGCCGATAGACTTACGCATCCTGTAGCCTATGAATATGGATATGTTTACAGCAAAGACTCCCGGGGCGGACTGGGCAATAGCCAGCAGGTCCAGGAAGTCTTCACGTGAGATCCAACCCTTGCGCTCCACCACCTCACGCTCAATGAGCGGTATCATGGCGTATCCACCACCGATGGTAAACAGCCCTATCTTGAAGAAGGTGATGAACAGGGTTAACAGCATAGTTTACTTTTGAGCCTCAACCCACTTGCGGGCATTCACGAATGCCTCAATCCACGGGGTGATCTCATCGTCCAGGCACTCTGCGGGATAGTATCCGCACTGCCATGGGAATATGGCGCGCTCAGGATGCGGCATCATAGCGACGTGACGGCCATCGGCACTTGCTATACCTGCCACATTGTAATCAGATCCGTTAGGATTGGCGGGATAATCGGCGTATGTATATTTTGCAATTACATTGTACTTGTCTTCTGAGTAAGGAAGTGAGAACTTGCCCTCACCGTGAGCAACCCAGACACCCAGACGGCTTCCGCTCAGGGTCTTGAACATCACGCTGTCGTTCTTTGGGATGGTCAGGCCCAGATATGATGACTCAAACTTGTGAGAGTCATTGTGCAGCATGTGTGCCTGCTTCTCATAGTCAGGATTGATAAGACCAAGTTCAATCATCAGCTGGCAACCGTTGCAGATACCCAGTGAGAGGGTGTTCTTACGTGCGTAGAAGCGATCCAGTGTCTCCTTGGCCTTGGGGTTGAAGAGGAATGCACCGGCCCAACCCTTGGCAGAACCCAGAACGTCTGAGTTGGAGAATCCGCCGCAGAACACGATCATGTTGATGTCATCCAGAGTCTCACGGCCGCTAACCAGGTCAGTCATTGTTACGTCCTTGACATCAAATCCAGCCAGCCACAGTGTGTAAGCCATCTCGCGCTCACCGTTGGTACCCTTCTCACGGATGATTGCAGCCTTTACGCCGCTTGCTGTGCGACGGTCAGGATTGAGTCCGTACTGTGCAAGCTTGCCGGTAAAGTTATAGGCAAACTTGAGGTCCATGGGAACCTTGCTGTAATTCTTGTAGCGCTTATCCGCACAGCCGTTCATGGACTGCTTGGTATCCAGCAGATATGAGGTCTTGTACCAGAGGTCACGCATCTTGTCTATATCAATTGTAACATCCTTCTTGCCCTGACGGATGTAGAGTGTCCTGCTGTCTGACGGACGGCCTATTACAGCATAACCTACGCCGGCCTCATCAAGCAGAGAGCCTACTGCATCCAGCTTCTTGCTCTCAACCTGGAGCACAACGCCCGGATTCTCGGCAAACAGCATGCGTACCAGATCCTTGCCTACCAGTTTGTCAAGGCTAACCTCAAGACCGCCCTTGGTGTTGGCAAAGCACATCTCAAGCAGAGTAACTATGAGACCGCCGGCTGAGATATCGTGACCGGCCAGAATCAGGCGCTTCTCAATGAGCTGCTGTACTGCATTGAATGCATCGGCAAAATACTCGGCATTCTTTACGGTGGGAACGTCACTGCCTATGCGGTCAAGTGACTGAGCCAGGGCCGAACCGCCCAGACGCTGCTCGTCAAAGCTGAAATCTATATGCAACAGCACGCTGTCCTTGCGGTTGGCAAGTACAGGTGATACAACCTTACGGATATCTGATACCTCACCGCCCGATGAAACGATTACGGTACCCGGGCTGATGACCTTGCTGCCGTCGGGATACTTCTGTGTCATGGACAGGGAGTCCTTACCGGTAGGAACGTTAATTCCTAATTCAAGGCAGAAATCTGACAATGCCTTGACGCCCTTGTACAGACGTGCATCCTCACCCTTCTGTGCACGGCAGGGCCACATCCAGTTGGCAGAGAGTGATACGGTCTTGAGTCCCTCGGTAAGCGGAGCGAATACGATGTTCGTCAGAGACTCGGCAACAGAGAGAACTGAGCCTGCAGCGGGATCGGCCAGACCTGCCTGAGGTGCATGACCTATGGCGGTTGCGATACCCTTTGTGCCACGATAGTCAAGTGCAACCACACCGCAGTCAGAGAGCGGCAACTGCAGCTCACCCTGGCACTGCTGGCGGGCAATCTTACCTGTTACGGAGCGGTCAACCTTGTTGGTAAGCCAATCCTTGCAGGCAACAGCCTCAAGCTGCAGAACGTTACCCAGGTACTCCTGGATCTTGTCCTCACTGTAGCTTACATCCTCATACTTGCGCTCCACGGTCTCATCGATCATATATGTCTTGGGTGACGAACCGAACATCTGGCTCACTGCCAGGTCAAACGGACGTACCCCATCCTTCTGCTCAAATGCAAAGCGGGCATCGCCGGTGGTCTCGCCGACCACGTACATCGGGGCGCGCTCACGCTCGGCAATCTTGCGTACGTGCTCAATGTGCTTCTCGTCAATGAGCAGACCCATACGCTCCTGTGACTCGTTGGCGATTATCTCCTTTGATGACAGGGTCTTGTCGCCAACCGGCAGCTTGCTCATGTCAATCAGACCGCCGCACTCCTCAACCAGCTCGGAGAGACAGTTCACGTGACCGGCCGATCCGTGGTCGTGGATTGAAACTATGGGGTTGGTATCCTCCTCGCAGAGAGCGCGTGTCACGTTGTAGGCACGTTTCTGCATCTCGGCGTTGGCACGCTGTACAGCGTTCAGCTCAATACCCGATGAGTAACGTCCGGTCTCAACCGATGAAACCGATCCGCCGCCCAGACCGATGCGGTAGTTGTCACCGCCCATCACCACAATCTTGTTGCCCTTCTTGGGAGTGCCCTTGATGCAGTCACGCTTGGTGCCGTAACCAACACCGCCGGCCAGCATGATTACCTTGTCATAACCGTACTGCTCGCCGTTCTCCTGATGCTCAAATGTAAGCAGTGAACCGCAGATAAGCGGCTGTCCGAACTTGTTGCCAAAGTCCGATGCACCGTTTGATGCCTTGATCAGGATCTGCTCTGGAGTCTGATAGAGCCACTTGCGCTCCTTCATGCTCTTCTCCCAATTGCGCTTCTCGTCATTGCGGGGATATGATGTCATGTAGACAGCAGTACCTGCAATAGGCCATGAACCTGTACCGCCACCCATACGGTCGCGGATCTCACCGCCGGTACCGGTAGATGCTCCGTTGAACGGCTCAACTGTGGTGGGGAAGTTATGGGTCTCGGCCTTAAGTGAAATTACGGTCTCGATATTCTTGATGACGAACCAGTCTGATGTCGAGTGGTCTGCCGGAGCGAACTGCTCTACAACCGGACCCTGTGCGAATGCCACGTTGTCCTTGTATGCAGAAAGGATGCGGTTGGGGTTCTCCTGAGTTGTCTTCTTGATCAAACTAAAGAGAGATGACTCCATCTCCTTTCCGTCGATGATGAACTTTCCGCCGAATATCTTGTGACGGCAGTGTTCCGAGTTGATCTGTGCAAAACCGAACACCTCGCTGTCGGTCAGTTTGCGGCCAAGTTCACCCTCTACCTTGTGCAGGTAATCAATCTCCTCCTTGGAGAGAGCCAGACCCTCCTGCTCGTTGTAAGAGTCCAGGTCATCGATAAATAGAATGGGCTGCGGCTTGATATCAACGGTGAAAATCTTCTGGTCAAGACCCTTGTACAGGCGCTGCAGCATGGGGTCATATTCTGCATCGGCATTAGCCACAGGGAAATACTCCTCGATACGGCTTATACCCTTAAGACCCATGTTCTGGGTTATCTCAACGGCGTTGGTGCTCCAGGGGGTAATCATCTCACGGCGCGGTCCCACAAAGAAACCTTCCAGTGATTCCTGATCCAGAGCATCGGCATTTCCATAAAGCCAGCTCAGTTTCTTTACATCCTCTGCCTGCAGTTTTGAAACAGTCTCAGTGGCAACAATCGTGCCCGTAGGGTTCTTGAAAAAGATAATCATTTCAGTTACAAAATTTTGATGTGCAAAGGTACACTTTTTCGGCCTTATTACCCTTACTTATAATCTCTATTTATCAACATATTTGGAAGCTCCGCCGGACTATGGGTTTGTGGAGACAGTTGCTCCCCAAACCCATAGTCCGGCTCCTGCAACCGGGAAGCAAGCGTCAATGATAATTAATGGTGCCGGATTCAACTTTTAAACGCAATTTTTGAGGAAGAATCTGTGAGATAAAGGTTTATATTGAGTATAAATCTTTACACCGGGGCGGTCTGCCCGCAAAACAGGTTCAAAAATGACGCATTTAAAAGAGTGGCAGCGGTATCAGATCGCTGCAAAACTGGAGGCCGGATACACAGGAGTTCCTAGAAGAAGTGGAACGCAAATTGAACGAGAGACCGAGGAAGAGACACGGCTTCCTATCACCGAATCAGGTGTTTAGCAAGTCTACCGGACTGGATGCAAGGGTGTTTGTGTAAACCACAACTGATGTTGTTAGAACGCGTAAACGAATTATGTTTTGCCTGCCCTTACCATCTCAAGACAGATATACTTAAGCCTATCTATGTAAGTTTTCGGGAAGTGAGAATCCGGATTTTTAGCCATAAATCACGAGAACTATCGTCTATTACGTCCTTTCCTATTGAAATACCATCGGAAAGGACTAATTTTGT
>JAKSIV010000065.1 GCA_024398635.1 Bacteroidaceae bacterium
CACGTTCCGTGCGGGTCAAGCAGGTAACCGGTACGCTCATAGCACTCCTTGAGCGTCTCCCTGATCTGCTCATCGGTATAGGTGGCACCACTTATGTGCCCTGCAATATCCTTATGTGAGCCTCCGTACAGGGCAAGCACACGGGCAAAATTGCTGGGATCACCCACATCCATTGCATTGGCCAGTGTCTGGACCGATGGTTTGGGGCTATAAACGCCGGTCTGCAGGTAATTGTAGAATATGTCGTTGGCGTTGTTGGCGGCAATGAAACGCTTTACGGGCAGTCCCATGAACCAGCCGAACAGACCGGCCGTGATATTACCAAAGTTACCGCTGGGCACGCAGATTACCAGGTTATCGGCCTTACCAAGTGCCTTCATCTGTGCGTAGGCGTTGAAGTAGTAGAATGCCTGCGGCAGGAAACGGGCCACGTTGATTGAGTTGGCCGATGTCAGTTTCATGTGCTGATTGAGCTCTGCATCCATAAAGGCGTTCTTGACCAGAGCCTGGCAGTCATCAAACACGCCGTCCACCTCAACAGCGGTGATGTTACGGCCCAGAGTGGTGAACTGGCACTCCTGGATGGGGCTTACCTTGCCTTTGGGATAGAGCACATACACATGCACGCCCTCCACGCCCAGGAATCCGTTTGCAACAGCGCTTCCGGTATCGCCCGATGTGGCCACCAGCACGTTCACAAGCTGTTTCTCATCCTTGTTGAAGTAACCCAGCAGGCGGGCCATAAAGCGTGCGCCTACATCCTTGAACGCAAGTGTGGGACCGTGGAAAAGCTCCAGTGAGTAGATGTTCTCATCAACCTTGACAACGGGTGTGGGGAATGCCAGGGTGTCATAGACAATCTTCTTAAGGTCAGCCTCCGGGATATCCTCGCCAAAGAATGCCTTGGCAACCTCAAATGACATCTCCTGGAACGTCATCTTGTCGATGCCTTCAAAGAACTCCTTGCTCAGTTTGTTCAAGCGCTCCGGCATGTAAAGGCCACGGTCAGGGGCCAGTCCGCGAACCACTGCATCGCGCAGGGTCACGTCATCGGACTTATGGTTTGTGCTGTAATATTTCATTTCAATGATAGGAATATCTTGGTGAATTCAATGCCCTCAATGTTGCCGTATGCGCCCTGCTTGCAAGTCTCCTCGTCAAAAGCAGTAACGCCGTCCGGCTCCATTCCCGGAGCATAAATCAGGAACGGGATGGGGTCCGATGTATGCGTGCGGTGTGCGCAGGGTGTGGGATGGTCAGGCAGCACGGCAATTGCCACCGGCTCGTCCCATTTGCTTACCTCCTCATAGATGGGACCTATCAGGCGGCTGTCCAGATCCTCGACGGTGCGGTTCTTGAGGGTGAAGTTGCCCTCATGTCCGGCCTCATCGGGGGCCTCGACATGCAGATACACAAAATCATCGGTCTTAAGGGCATCAATGGCAGCCTGTGCCTTGCCCTCATAATTGGTATCGAACAGACCGGTTGCGCCCTCCACGTCAATCACCTTCATGCCGGTGTAGTGCCCAATTCCCTTTATAAGGTCCACGGCCGATATCACCGAACTCTTGCGTATGTTGGGGTACAACTCATTTATGGGCTGCATGGCCGGACGGTAACCGGGCGACCAGGGCCAGATGCTGTTGGCGGGATCCTTACCCTCGGCTATGCGCTTAAGGTTAACGGGATGCTTGGCCAGAATCTCCTGTGAGCGCAGTATCAGGTCGTTCAGAAGCTGTGCGGTAGGCTCTGCATCAGGGGTTGTAGCCTTGATCATGAGATCCTTGAACGGCTGTCCGGGGACATCATGAGGCGGGGTGCAGATAAGTTCCTTGCGGCCTCCGTCAATCACTAATAGATGACGGTACTGAATGCCTGTATAGAAATGGACCTTATCATTGCCAAGCTCCTGCTCCAGGGTCTTGATTATCTCATCGGCCTCAGGGGTTGAGATATGACCTGCCGAGTGGTTCTTAATAAGTCCGTTCTCAATGCAGATTATGTTGCAGCGCATGCCCATCTGGCCGGGCTTAATGTCTACGCCTATGTTGGCGGCCTCAAGTACGCCGCGACCCTCAAATGACTTGGTCACGTCATATCCCATAACGGTCATGTTGGCCACCTCACTGCCGGGATGGAATCCGTCGGGCACGGTCTTGAGCATACCGGTACGGCCTTTGCGTGCCAGCATGTCCATGTATGGCTTGCGGGCGTGCTGGAGTATGGTCTTGTCACCGAACTCCTTGACGGGCCAGTCAGCCATTCCGTCGCCTAAAATGATTATGTATTTCATTCTTGGAAAAGACTGTTTATATCAGATATTAGCAATACTCATTATGTCTGCGAATACGCCTGCTGCGGTAACGGCAGCACCTGCGCCGTAACCCTGAATCATCATGGGATACTCCTTGTAACGCTCGGTTGTGAGCAGGATTATGTTGTTGCTGCCCTGCAGGTTGTAGAACGGGTGGTATTTGTTTACCTCAGCCAGTGAGATGCTTGCCTTGCCGTTGTCCAACCTGGCAACAAAACGCATGCGCTTGCCCTCCTTCTCAACTCGTGCACGGCGCTCCTCGAATGCGGCGTCCAGCTTGGGCAGTTTCTTCCAGAACTGGTCAATTGAGCCGTCAAACAACTCCTGCGGTATGAACAGGTCGCAATCCACATCCTTCTGTTCTATTGCGTAACCGCTCTCACGGGCCAGGATGACCAGCTTGCGCAGAACATCCTTACCGCTAAGGTCGATACGAGGATCGGGCTCGCTGTAACCCTTCTCCTTGGCCAGGCGGATGGTCTGGCTCAGAGGAATATCGGCACTCAGGGTGCTGAATATGAAGTTGAGCGTACCGCTTACCACAGCCTCGATCTTAAGGATATGGTCACCGCTGTTTATCAGGTCGTTGATGGTGTTGATTACCGGCAGGCCTGCGCCCACATTGGTCTCAAACAGGAACTTGACACCGCGGCGGCGGGCAATATGCTTGAGTTCGGCATACTTGTCATACTCCGATGATGCTGCAATCTTGTTTGCTGCAACCACCGATATGTTGTGATCCAGGAAATCCTTGTAAAGTGCTGCAACATCGGCACTGGCAGTACAATCCACGAATACCGAGTTGAATATGTTCATGCCTATTACCTCGTCGTGCAGAACTTTGGGGTTGCTCGCGGGTGCTTTCTCCAGCTCCTCACGGTAATTGTCCAGATTGAAGCCTTCGCGACGGAACATTGCCTTGCTGCCACGTGCAATACCAACCACGTTCAGCTTGAGGCCGCGCTCCTGCATCAGTTTCCCGCGCTGTCCGCGGATCTGCTCAATCAGGCTGCTGCCCACGGTACCCACACCGCAGATGAACAGGTTGAGCACCTGATATTCTGACAGGAAGAACGAGTCGTGGATTACGTTCAGTGACTTACGCAGTGACTTCTTCTCAACTACAAACGATATATTGGTCTCGGATGCGCCCTGTGCGCAGGCAATCACGTTGATACCGTTACGTCCCAGCACGCTGAACAGTTTACCGGCAATACCGGGGCTGCGTTTCATGTTCTCACCCACAATGGCCACGGTTGCCAGGTCCATCTCGGCCGATATGGGGAAAATGGCACCCAGCGCAATCTCCTTGCTGAACTCCTTGTTCAGAAGCTCGCAGGCGGGAGCGGCATCGATATTACGCACGCCGATTGACGTACTGTTCTCGGACGATGCCTGTGACACCATGAACACGCTGATTCCGTTCTCGGCCAGCGTCTTGAATATGCGGTAGTTTACGCCGATGACACCCACCATACCCAGACCACGCATGGTGATGAGGGCGGTGTCGCTTATGCTTGATATACCCTTGATGGCCTTGGTTCCGGCGGGGAGCTCGTTCACGATCTCGGTGCCGCGGGCCGTGGGGTTAAATGTATTCTTTATCAGAATGGGTATGTTCTTCTGGCAAACCGGGTAGATTGTAGGCGGATAGACCACCTTGGCGCCGAAGTTGCACAACTCCATTGCCTCAACGTAACTCAGCTCGTCAATGGTGTATGCGGTCGATATCACGCGAGGATCGGCCGTCATGAAGCCGTCCACATCGGTCCAGATCTCAAGTACATCGGCATCCAGTGCGGCTGCCAGGAGTGATGCGGTGTAGTCCGATCCTCCTCGGCCCAGGTTGGTTATCTCACCCGTCTGGGCATCGGCCGATATGAATCCGGGCGCCAGGGCCTTGTGGGGCATATCCTTGAATGTCTCGCGGATAAGGCGGTAGGTAAGGTCGCTGTCTATGGAGTGGTTGTGGCCGTTGTGCTCGGTCTTGATAAAGTCACGCGAGTCATAGAGCTTGATGTCATCTATGAGCTGCGCCACAATCTGTGATGACAGGCGCTCGCCGTAACTTACTATGGTATCCATGGTCTTGTCCGACAGGTCGTGCAGCAGATACAGGCCCTGCATGATCTCCTTGAGCTCGCCAAAGAGCTTGCGAACCTGATTGAATGCCTTGCGGCGACGCTCGGGCGCCACCACATCATGTATCATCTGCTCATGACGTGTCAGCATAGCCTCGGTCTCAGCCTCATACTGACGCTCGCCCTTGGCAGCCATCCTGGCTGTAGCAATAAGCTTGTCAGTAATTCCGCCCAGAGCCGAAACCACTACTATCACATCATCCTGTTGTGACTCTACAATCTGTTTAAGGTTGGTGATGCTCTCCTTGGACCCCACGGACGAGCCACCGAATTTAAGTACTTTCACAGTAGCAACGTTTTTTTCAAACTGCAAAAATACTCCTTTTCCCGCAAAACTTCTGCAATTTAGGGGGAGAACTTAAGGGATATGGTATCTGAAACTACGCGCTTCGCGCTATCCCTCCCA
>JAKSIV010000066.1 GCA_024398635.1 Bacteroidaceae bacterium
TTATATAAGCCGATGGGAAATTCAGAACTTGCCCAGGATGCGGTCCATCACCCAGTTGGTGGGTGTGGCGCTCACGCCGTCGCAGGTGCAGACAGACTTTCCGTTCAGGTGGTCAACCACAGCCTGAACCAGCGGAAACTGAACGTGCTCGGGATTGGGAATGTCAAACTCGTGACGCCCCTCGCTGTCATGCAGCGCAATGGGCTGGAAGGTAAAGATAGAGAAGCAAATCATGCCCTTGTCACCTATAAGCTCAATACGGTCCTCCTTGGCGGACTCATCGGCCACGAAACACCATGAACCGGAGCCAACCAGACCGGTCTCGAACTTGAAGCAGGCGCTCACGGTATCTTCGGCCTGATAGAGACCGCCGCGGTTGCTGCATAGCCCGTAAGCGTCGATGATGCAGCCGCACAGCTCCTGAACCATATCGATCTGATGGGGTGCCAGATCATAGAAATAACCGCCTCCCGAAATATCCGGGATGACGCGCCAGGGCAGGTTGGTGCTGTTGTAATCCAACTCCTTGGGCGGCTGGGCAAAACGTATCTGTACGTTGATGAGCTTACCTATCTGCGGGATGAGCTCCTTTACCTTAAGGAAGTAGGGCAGATAACGGCGGTAGTATGCAACGAAACAGGGCACTCCGGTCTCGCGTGACACGCGGTTAATCCTCATGCACTCATCATAACTCTGGGCCATAGGCTTCTCGATGTAAACCGGCTTGCCGGCTTTCATTGCCATAACGGCGTATGTGGCGTGCGATGACGGTGGGGTTGCTATGTAAATAGCATCGACGTTGGGATCCTCAATGACATCCATTGCATCGGTATACCATTTACTGATGTTGTGCCTTTGGGCGTATGACTGTGCCTTGGCCTTGTCGCGGCTCATCACAGCCTCAATGGCAGAGCCCTCGGCCTTGGCAAATGCGGGACCGCTCTTTTTCTCGGTCACCTGCCCGCATCCTATAAAACCCCATCTTATCATATCCGGAAAAAACTATTGACTTAATCGTAGAAGGTCCAACTCAGACCAATCTTGAACATGCCGGGATTGGCGGGATAACCGGGAACTATGAAAGAGTCGCGGTTACTCATAAGCCCGTCATTGAAATGATAATACATTGCGTAGAAACGTACTCCGCGCAAGCAGCAGTTAATGTAACCTGTAAGCAGCGGATAACCTCCCACCTGCTGGATAAAGTTGTCACTCTGCAGGTGATACATACCTACGGCCGGGCAGTATCCGGGAGCGTCATATCGGGTAAAATAGAGTGCGTTGGCACCAACCTCTATGTGTATCCGCTTGTAGTACAGGAACTTGAAATAGAGGTCTGTAAAGACGTTCAGGTCAGGTAACGGAATGATTTTCTTGTTACCCGACAGCTGGTATGTGATATGGTTGTCCCAATGCAGAGGACCCACTTTGAAGTTCTGCTGCAATGTGGCACTGAGAATCTGTATCGAGCCGTTGTGCTGAGCTGCCGATATCAAATAGGAGGGTTGTGCCACACCATCCAGGTTTACGTACGTAGCACCGTCGTTCTTGAGGTAGACATAATTAGCCAAGTTCTCCACGTCAAGCTGGAATCTGGTACCGGTCAGGTCCAGATCGATATAACCTCCAAAGTGCGTACGGAACTCCTTCTTGAAATTACTGTCCCACCAGGCGTATGTGGAGTGGAGGTTTGCATAGAAGAACGGGGCGTTCTTGGCCGACATATCCGCGAATGAACCTATGCTGGCATCGTGTCCCCAAATGGGGTGTTTGAGCTCCATCTCACCCGCAAGCTCAAAATCACCCAGATTGGTTCCCAGCAGAACCGTCTCGAACGATGCGCGGAACGTCAGGTTATCGCCTTGCGCCTTCTCCAACTGGGCGCCTACCATGAAATCACCTTCGTTGTAACGGCGCATATATTCACCACTGCCGGCAATGGTATCGGGCATGGCAAAACTGCGGAACTCATACCGGCCAAACGCCGACAGTCCGGCAAATGCCCACCTGGTAGAACCTTCAAGCAGAGACAACGACAGAGTGTTGGTCACGTAGAAGTTCTTCATCAGGTCCAGGGAGTCGTTATTGAGATATCTTGCGGAATAATAGCCGTCGGGAATCTGATAGTATATGTATTTGCGCTGCAGCTGGCCTACCTCCAGCGTGTGAGCTGCCTGACCGAACTCCACTATACGGCTGAAAGTGTATACCGTATCACCTATGCTGTCGGTACGGTGTGTGGTCTTTTTGATTGACAGCTCCTGATTGAGGAGACCCTGAGTGCGTCTTATGTTGTTCCAGTTGTAATACATGCGGAAGGGGATATCCTCGGGCGAATACTGCTTACGTCCTTCGGCCATAGCCTCGGGGGTACGTATATATCGGGTATCCTGTATGCCACCGTTCTCGGCCACCTTGATATTGTCCCTATTGGCCGATACATACAGATGGTAAATGTCTCCGCGATAGTAGGTGTAAAGCCTGGAGTCAAACATGGATGTGGACTGATTGGCATAACGTCCGCGTCCAAGCTGGTAGTCAAGGTCAAAACCTATACCCACCTTCTTGCTGAAGTTGGCTGCAAAATAACCCTTGATATGCTCCTCGCCGGTACGCTTGTTACCGCCTTTGTAGTAGTCAATGGTCACATGAGGCGTCTTGGCATCGGTAAAACGGAAATCTGAAGCATCCTTTATCCAGAAATCATACGGCGCGTCAAAAATGAAATCCTTGGGGCTCTCACGCTCAAAATAGAGACGTGACAGACGCGGAGAACCCATATTTCCAAGATGGCTGTAGGTTCCGTACATACCCTCGGTAAGATGCACGTTATGGAAAGAGTGGTGCACCGTGTCGGGCTGGACTATATCAGGTATGCCGGTATTGGGGTTGATCCTGAACTGAAAATAATCCTGTGATACGGTACGCTCAATAACCGTTGAATCCTTATCCGGGTCCATGTTCATGAAACCATCCATTTTCTCTCCGTTGAATCCGTCCTGATTCTGCGAGAGGGTGCTCTGGGCCATTGAGCCATAGGGCAACAACAGAAGGATTGCCGATAAAGCAATCCTCATGAGCACCTTTATGGACCGAATCCGGCTTAACATGTTACGGAACAAGTCTTAATATGTATTCTGCAATCTTGATAAGCAGAGAAATGCCACAGGCAATATAGAAAGGAAGAGATCCTATGGCGCCACTCATATGAAGAATGAATAAGACCGTGGTGACAACCGCTCCGGCCAGGAACAGGGTATTCAGTGAATATCTCACCTTATCAACCTTACCTGAACCTGCGTCCCTGTGCTTGCGTATTCCGCTTTTGCCTACCTTTCCGGTAATGTCATACGCAGCCCGGCTGTCCATATCGGACAATATGGAATAAGCCTCCGATATGCGGGGGTAGAGGGGTGAGCCTTCGGGGTTATCGGCTATAAGACGCTCGTACGCGGATTTGATCTCTGCATCCGATGCCGACGGGTCTACTCCCAGTATCTTGTATAACTCCTTGTTTGAGGCCATTTTGATCAGAAATTGCCAGAAACGGCATCGGTTGCCTTTTGGAACAGGATATCCTTAAGGTCAATGGTCTTGATGCGGAATTTGCCGGTGCTCTTGAGGAACTTGGTACCCTTGCGGTTATATGCCTCCTTGTCGGTAATCCAATCCTCGGCCGGGAATATCTTTCCGCCACCTTCACGACCCTCCTCGTAACGGTATTTGATATCGGTCATCTTCATGGTAAACTGTCCGTTCTGGACAGCTACTGAGAAGTTGTATGATATCTTGGACTCATCGGCCACCAGGGCAGTGCTCTTGAAGACGATAATCTGGTCCACATGGAACACGAAACGGTGAGTGCGTCCGTCCTCGCTGAGTATGCGTCCGGCCTGTGCATAGGGCAGAGCAAAACGGCCCTTTGCCCAGTTCATAAGAATCTCGTAGCACTTGTCGGCATCCATGCCGGCAGGTATCTGTACGGTCTGGCTGAAATAGACGTTACCGTTCTCGTCCTCTGGAACCGCGCCCTTGGCGTATTTGGGGCCCTGCTCGTTCACTCCCCTTGCAAAGGTGAGCATGGTGATGAGCAGACTTACTATTGTCAATAATGCTTTCTTCATAATATCACCTATTATATATACAGCACAAAAGTAGTTATTTTCGATGACAATCTGAAAGCGGGTCCTTTATAATTGTCGAGTTACGGAGTAATTAACAGCTATGCCCGTTAGGAGACCATTACAGGGCCATTTTGGCGTTTTTTACCCATTGTATAGAAAAATTTGACATTTTTTTTAAAAAAAGATGTCCCAATCTTTGCAACTAATGGAATAAGTATTATTTTTGCGACAGTATGGATTTATAATCAATCATTTCAATTCAATAACAAACAACTATGGAGAAAATTTTGAAACAGGCTGCTGAGCTTTATGCAGCATTCGCAAAGGACGCTAACGCACAGGTAGAGAAGGGTAACAAGGCTGCTGGCACACGTGCTCGCAAGGCTTCATTGGAGCTCGAGAAGCTGATGAAGGAATTCCGCAAGGCTTCACTCGCAGCTGCTAAGTAATTTTACTTCACATTAAAAAGATGGGGCGCAAAGATAAATGCGCCCCATCTTTTTTATTCCTTGTTTGCAATGTTAATTAACAAAGTTTAACTCATTGGGCGTGGGCGCATTATAAGCCAAATAATTGGCTTATACACACATTTTCAGGGTGATAATTGAAGGAAAATTTTCCTGACTTTATCACTTTTTCGGCCATTTGCTGAGAATCGGCCTCTGGCATAG
>JAKSIV010000067.1 GCA_024398635.1 Bacteroidaceae bacterium
GACATTCCGCCCATGCCGCCACCCATCTGGGGCATACCGCCACCCATGCCTCCCATACGGGGCATACCGCCGCCAAAGCCGCCCATACCGCCGGGCATTCCGCCGCCCTGACCCATACGGGGAACATCACCGGTCTGACCGGGACGCGGAGCCTCCTGCTGCTGGTAGTTACTGGGACCTATTGCTACGATAAGGAATCCCTATGATGCAACTTCATTAAGGAAATTGATGTGGCCGCTGGGAGAGTTTGCGCAACCGCCGTTACCCCAAACCAGAACGGGCAGAAGGTTCTTCTTACCAAACTTGCTCAGGTCCTGAGGACGGAAAATTGTGTGGGTTGTAAGAGTAGGCTCTTCCATCATGATTGCCTTGTAGGGGCCTGTGCCGCCTTCTTCAACGATTCTCGAATTCTGTGCCTGTACCGGCAGTGCAACCAAAGCCATCACGGCAACGGCTGCAAAAAACAAATCCTTTTTCATTATTAATACAGTTAGTAAAATGGTTTTCTGTATCAAATGTAACTCTTTTTTTCGATTTTTAACTACATTCGCAAAACCATTTCAGGAACAGATAAATACAAAAAATATGGAAGAAGAGAAGAAACCGGTAGAACTGCCGGAAAACGCGTATCGTGAACTAAAAGAAGCTGAGTCATACGAACCAATTATGAGGCCCGATAGGGCCTATCCCGAGGCTAATCTGTGGTCAGTGGGATGGGGCTTGCTTATGGCTGTCCTGTTCTCGGCTGCAGCCGCATATCTTGGCCTTAAGGTGGGACAGGTGTTTGAGGCTGCCATTCCTATTGCAATCATTGCTGTGGGTGTATCAAGCGTGGCCAAGCGCAAAGGTGCCCTTGGCGAGAATGTGATTATACAGTCCATAGGCGCCTGCTCGGGTGTGATTGTGGCCGGTGCAATCTTTACTCTTCCCGCTCTTTACATTCTGCAGGCAAAGTATCCCGATATGACCGTGAACTTTATGCAGGTATTCATCAGTTCGCTTTTAGGCGGTGTGCTGGGTATCCTGTTTCTGATTCCGTTCCGTAAATATTTTGTCAAGGATATGCACGGCAAGTATCCTTTCCCCGAGGCTACTGCCACCACTCAGGTGCTCATATCGGGTGAGAAGGGTGCCGGTCAGGCCAAGCCGCTGGTTGTATCAGGTATTATAGGCGGTATATATGATTTCATAGTATCCACATTCGGACTCTGGACCGAGAACTTCACCTCAAGGGTGTGCGCATGGGGATCGGCCCTGGCTACAAAGGCCAAGCTGGTGTTCAGCATCAATACCGGTGCGGCTGTGCTGGGTCTGGGCTATATCGTGGGTCTTAAGTATGCATGCATCATTGCCGCCGGTTCGGCTCTGGTATGGTTTGTGATTGTTCCCATCCTGCCTATGCTGGGTGATGCGTTCCTGCAGTCACTTAATCCCGCAGTTACTGATGCCGTTTCACAGATGGAGCCTGAGCAGATATTCTCAAGCTATGCGCGCCATATAGGCATTGGCGGTATCGCTATGGCCGGTATCATCGGCATCTGGAAGTCATGGCCTGTAATCAAGGGTGCTGTAAGCCTGGCAGGACGTGAACTTAAGGGCGGTAAGAGTGCAGCCGATGCACAGGTGGAGCGTACACAGCGTGACCTTCCGATGAAGATTGTTATAATAGGTATTATTGTGGCATTGGTTGCAGTCTTTGCATTCTTCTATCTCGGTGTGATGGATTTCAATCTGCTTCATGCAGTTGTAGGTATTCTGGTAGTCGGAATCATTGCATTCCTGTTCACAACCGTTGCTGCGAACGCAATCGCCATTGTAGGTACCAACCCCGTGTCCGGTATGACTCTGATGACCCTTATTCTGGCATCCGTGATTATGGTTGCAGTGGGCCTTAAGGGCACTCCAGGTATCGTATCGGCCCTGATCATGGGTGGTGTGGTTTGTACTGCACTCTCTATGGCCGGCGGTTTCATTACGGACCTTAAGATAGGTTACTGGCTGGGTTCAACACCGGCTGTACAGCAGGGTTGGAAGTTCCTGGGTACTCTTGTATCGGCCCTGACAGTGGGCGGCGTGCTCATCATACTGAACAAGACTTACGGATTTGTGGGTGACAACGCTCTGGTTGCACCGCAGGCCAATGCCATGGCTGCCGTTATCGACCCGCTCATGTCGGGTACAGGCGCTCCCTGGTGGCTTTATGCTGTTGGCGCAGTGATTGCCCTGATCCTGAATTTCTGCAAGATTCCGGCTCTGGCATTTGCTCTGGGTATGTTCATTCCGTTCCAGCTCAATATTCCGCTGGTAGTAGGCGGTTTCATCAACTGGTATGTAGGCAGCCGTTCAAAGGATGCTGCTGTCAACACCTCACGTGTGGAGCACGGAACGTTGCTGGCATCGGGCTTTATTGCAGGTGGCGCACTGATGGGTGTGGTAAGCGCTGCTTTGAGATTTGCCGGTCTGGATCTCTTTATGGCCGACTCATGGACAGGATCCCATATGGCAGAGTGGCTGTCACTGATTATGTACGCAGCCCTTATCTGGTACTTTGTACGCAGCGTTATGAAGCGCAGGAATTAAAACAGAGACCACGCGTAAAAGGCGTATGCCAATAAGAACAGGATGCCTGCGGTTCGGCCCAGGCGTCCTTTCTTTTTTCTCATTGTGGTAAAGATGATGATGAACACCGAGAATCCCAGCATCCAGATAAAATCACTCATGTAATCCGGGAACTCCAGTGATATGGGTTTTATGGATGTGGATACGCCCAACACACAGAGGATGTTGAAGATGTTGGAGCCGATGATGTTGCCTATGGAGATGTCCATCTGTTTCTTGACAGCTGCAGCAACCGATGCTGCAAGTTCAGGCAGACTGGTACCCAAGGCTACGATGGTCAGGCCTATGACCTTGTCGCTTACGCCCATTGCGCTTGCGATTGTGGTGGCGCCGTCTACGAGGATATCGGCCCCGAATGCAAGCATGACGCAGGAGAGGGCTATCAGCCCTACGGCTGCCAGAACGGTCATGGATTTACCTTGCGGAACATCGGTTTCAGCCTTCTCATTCTGTGTGCGTCCTTTCCTGATAGATATTGTGGTGAACAGGATAAGGCAAGCAAAGAGTGTCAGACCTTCTATCCTGGAGATACCGTTTTTGAGCGCAAATACCAACAGGAGCAGTGATGCCGCAATCATTATCGTGCCATGACGTATTACTTTGCGGTTATCGGTCTCAATAGGGCATATCAGAGCTGTCAGACCCAGTATAAGGCCTATGTTGGCTATGTTGGAACCCAACACGTTACCCATTGCTATACCTGCACTGCCCTTGATGGCCGATATCATGCTGACCAGAAGCTCAGGGGCCGATGTGCCGAAAGCTACTATGGTCATACCTATCACCAGCGATGAAATGCGGTACCTGCGTGCCAATGCAACGCCTCCGTCAACCAGCCAGTCTCCGCCAAAGAACAGCAGCACGAACCCGGCAAGCAGTTTGATAATTGCCCAAACAGTATCTGTCAAAATCATGCCGCAAAATTAGTATAAATAAGTTTGAAATTTAGTCCGTTTGGATACAAAAGGTCACTTTTAGGGATAAGAAAGTATGCCGAAAAACATTAACTTTGCATCTTGTAAAATTGATGATATGAAAGCAGTTTCAGGGCGTGTAGCCCAAATAATCGGTCCTGTTGTGGATGTGGCTTTTGAGGTAGGCGATGACCTGCCGTCAATCCATGAAGCTCTGGAGATCACGCGTGATGACGGCCGCAAGCTAATCATCGAGGTGCAGCAGCATATAGGTGAGAATATGGTCCGTTGCGTGGCTATGGACCTTACAACCGGTCTGCGTCGCGGTATGGATGTACGTGTAACGGGAAGTCCTATCACGATGCCTGTAGGCAAACAGATCAAGGGCCGTATGATGAATGTTACGGGTGAGCCCATTGATGACCTTAAACCTCTGGACAAGGAGGGTGCGTTCCCGATTCACCGTCAGTCTCCTAAATTTGAGGAGCTGTCAACCGTTGAGGAGGTGCTGTTTACCGGAATCAAGGTGATAGACCTGCTCGAACCTTACTGCAAGGGCGGAAAGATTGGTCTGTTCGGTGGAGCCGGCGTAGGCAAGACCGTGCTTATCATGGAGCTCATCAACAATATCGCAAAGAAGAACAACGGATTCTCAGTATTTGCCGGAGTGGGAGAGCGTACCCGTGAGGGTAATGACCTGCTGCGTGAGATGATTGAGTCCGGTGTAATAAAATACGGCGATGCCTTCAAGGAGAGCATGGCCAAGGGTGAGTGGGACCTTAGCAAGGTGGATTATGACGAGGTTGCCAAGTCACAGGCCACGTTGGTCTATGGTCAGATGAATGAGCCTCCTGGGGCACGTTCATCAGTAGCCTTGTCAGGTCTTACCGTTGCAGAGTCATTCCGTGACGGTGCCGGCAGCGACGGCGCTTACAGCGATATCCTGTTCTTTATCGATAATATCTTCCGTTTCACCCAGGCAGGATCGGAGGTATCGGCCCTTCTGGGACGTATGCCCAGCGCCGTAGGTTACCAGCCTACACTTGCCAGTGAGATGGGTAAGATGCAGGAGCGTATCACATCCACCATACACGGATCAATCACATCCGTACAGGCCGTATATGTTCCGGCCGATGACCTTACCGACCC
>JAKSIV010000068.1 GCA_024398635.1 Bacteroidaceae bacterium
CATTTTGGCCTATTTCAGGCTGGAATTACTGGCCGACCATGGTCCGGAATACGTATCCCGGCTGCCGAGATGCCTCATACGTTCGCCCATGAGTATTCGCATCTTCTCGGTGTGAGCAGCGAGGCCGAGGCCAACTGGTGGGCGTTCCAGTGCTGCAGCCGTTCGTCCGACCCCCGGATGAGATATAGCGCCTATCTGAGCATGATGTCGCCCGTTGTGAGCAACGCATCGCGCCTGCTGCCTCAGGATGAGTTCGAGGGGTGGACAGGCACTGTCCGCCAGGAGGTGAAGGACGACTTCAATGCCAACCGGGAGTTCTGGGTGTCCAAGCGAAACAAGACCCTAGATGGGGCACAGAGATGGGTCTACGACCTCTTCCTCAAGAGCAATAACATCCCCTCCGGAGTGAAGAACTACTCCGAGGTGGTGGGACTCATGATGAGTCTCGATTATCAGGCGGACTGACACGGCATGCCGTGCCATAAAAATGAAAGAGTTGTGACCGCTATGCAGCAACATCTGTGTGGTGCTCATAAGTTGGCGTTTTCTTTCCGCCAATGATATTGCACAACCTTGGAGCGGACATTCCCAATAGAGAGGCAAGCTCTTTCTGCGTATACTTGCGTTCGTTCATCCTCTCTATGATAGTATCTGACAACGAAGGGGTCTGAATGGGATAATGCTCCTGCTCATATTCCTCTGCCATCGCTGAAAGGGCGTCAAGTTCAAGCAATCGCTTGTCATCTTTCGGAGTATTTTCGTCAGTGGCAAAGAAAAGTTCGTCAATTCTTGCCATAATTGCATCATACTGCTTTTTGTCCTTTATCTGTGCCATAACTTAAATGTTTGAAACGTCAATCTTCATTGCTCAGAACGGTGACCCGAGAAAGAAAGAGATCGCCGAAGCACAAAACTTGCCGCCAACCTCTACCCATCAACTGAAGAGTTACGGCTTGAAGAAGAAATACAGTGCAGCCCACTCCATCGGAATATCCTTGGCGTGGCCTATTGTCCTGTAGGAGGCATCCTGCACGGTCCCGTCCCTTTTCACATGGCCAATTGTCCGGTACCCGGAGTCCTGCACTGTGCCATCGTGCTTAATGTGTCCGATTGTCCGATATCCCGAGTCCTGCACGGTTCCGTCGGATTTCAGATGCCCTATCGTCCTGTAGGATGCGTCCTGAATGGTACCGTCCGATCTGATGTGACCGATTGTCCTGTATCCGGAGTCCTGGACAGTACCGTCGGCCTTGATGAACCCTACGGTCCGGTATCCGCTGTCGGATATCTTCTGGGCATGGCAGGACATGCAGAGCAGCAGCAGCGCAAGCAGTATGGGCAGGATTCTCTTCATCATTTCAGTGGCGTGCCGAAAAGGGCGTTCAGCGATTCCTCCGGGAACGGGCAGGGCTCGCCCAGTTCCCTTGCACGTTTCAGCGAAGCTGTGGCATTGGCTACTGAGGCCGGCTCGAAGCACTTGAAAAGGACACTCTTCAGGCGGTCCAGCCTTTCAGCATCGGCCTTGGCAAAGAGCGGTTTCCCGTTCCGCGAGAAGCATGCGAAGCTCTTCCCCGGCAGGAGGTCGAGCCCGTTGTAGTAGCTGGCCCACGTCATGAACTTCATCGCGACGTCCTGTGGCATCAGCGCTATCTGGGTGTTCGGATCGAAATCTATCATCATATGGGGCGGTGTTTCTATCGCGAAGTTAGCAAAAAAATGGCTGGAAATTCAAACACGGATGTGTTGACCATAGCCTTTATTATGATCCTTGTCTCCTGGAATTTGCCATTTTACAACAACACATGCGCGTTTTTGTTGTATATTTGCGGCCGGAAAAATCAAACAGACAAATACAATGGAAAAGAAACAGACAATGACTTACAAGTCTCCTGTCGTCAAGGATGTCACGCTGGAGAATTCTTCAGTCCTGTGCGACAGTGTTTCAACTACTTCTTATGAAGAGGATTCGGAATACAATACCAATATCTGGGGCTAAGCCGAAGGAGGAAACTATGATGAAACACATTTTTTCATACATTGCAATTCTTGCCGCAGCGGCAGGATTTGTGTCATGTTCAAAAGAAGAAGCCAACAATCCTGATAATCCTGACGATTTCGTATCTGTCATCCATGCATGCACCGACGAAGTTGCCAGCAAAACCGCTCTCGGCGACGGATACTCTGTGGTTTGGAGCGAGGGGGATCAGATAGTGCTGTCTGACTTGACCAACAACTTCACATTCAAACTGACAGAAGGTGCAGGAAAAACATCCGGAACATTCGAGCATGTTGGCTCTGTATTTTCCGGTACCTATACAGCCTATTATCCTGACACCTACGACGGTGTGACCTGGCCGGAGACTCAAACTTACATAAAAAAGAATGGTGCTCGCGAGAACCTGATCTCCAATGCTCCCATGATCGCAGAATATGTCACTGTTTCCGACAAGGGCACCATATCTGATGTAACTTTCGAGAATGTCGGTGGTATTCTCCAGATTTCCTTAACGGGCAGGGAGACCATCAAGTCGATCTCATTTGAGTCAAAGGGCGTCAGCGGAGTAACACTCGACTGTGGAGAAGGCGTGGCATTGGACAAGACCATTCCCACAAAATTCAATATTGCCCTCAAGGGAGGAGTTTACGAATCTGCTGTTATTACATTCGTCACAACCTTGGGAGCAAAAGTTGAAAAGAAGGCTAGCAGTTTTACGGTAAAAACAGGAAAGATCTACCCGACAGACTTCGGAACTCTCAATTTTCCTGCAGTTTTGAAGGCTACTTCGCTACGTTCGTTTGTATCCTCTTCTACAACTGCAATCCTTTGGGGAGAAACAGAATACACTGGTCCGGAAACCGATTTTCCTGATATCTCGTACGGCGTTTCATATACGTCGAATATGGATTATACGACTGCAAAAGATGTTTATGAGCATGGTCACAAAATTACTTCAAAGGGCCTCAGTTATTCTCCATGGGGCACCTCCTATCACTTATCTTCGCTCATATACGGGGGAAAATACAGGTGGGTGGCATTCGCTTATAAGGGCTCTGATACAAGCAATATTTCTTTTGGTGAAGTTCTCGATTTCGAGACCACAAAGGTTGAAGCCAAGTTCGGTACTTTGATTTGCACTCATGGTAAGTTCGATGCAAAACTGGAATCAGATATAAAATTCGAGCCCGAAGTACCCGCTTCTTTTAAAGATTACAAGGGGTATATCTACATCGCTGAAGGCAAGGGCAAGACCAAAGAAGAACTCCAGGCAACAGAGCCGATCCCTGCTTCGTTCTCCAAAGGAGAAGAGGGCTGCTGGCTGACAGGAAATGTAGATAATCTGAAATATGGAACAGATTATTCATGGATGATGACTATTGTGATGCCGGATAGGACCACAATCGATTCGTATGTGACAAAATTCAAGACGATGGACCTGTCAATCTCGATGGAAACGAAAATCATTACCGAAAGCCCTTCTACGGTAATGACAGTCAAGGCAGAAATCAAATCGGATGGTCTGGATGAAGCAACGAAGAAAATCCTCTGCAGAGATGACCATAGACCACAATTCCAGTTTGCACTTACGGGTAAAAGTTGTTCCGACGCTCAGGATCTGATAAATAAATCCGGAATCAAAAAGAGTGAATATGTTTCTGGTGATAACAATCTTTCCGCCACATATGAGTTCAAGGATCTTGATTATGGTCTGATGAATCACTTTGCCGCATCCGTAACGATAGACGGACATACATATTATTCAGATATCAAGGACATACAGCTCGCTCTTCCAAACGGATGCGTCGACCTCGGTTCCGGTTCCTCTGTATATTGGAGAGACCGTAACCTCGGGGCAACCGAGACTGCAAACGGCACTGACGGTACAAGAGCCAGGGGTGATTTCTTCATGTGGGGCGAGACCGACTGGAGGCATACCGGTGACTGGAGCAGTGACTACTTCAAGGATGACCATTACTTTGGTTGGGGAACAGGCCACTACAAATGGCAAAAGGAAGTTGATAAAAATTATGTAACCAAGTATATATTGAAAGCTCATGATGGAGACAGCCCTGTAGATGGCAAGGCATATCTGGATCTGGAGGATGATGCGGCACGCCACCAATTGGGATATCCATGGAGAATGCCGCGCGAGTCTGAGTGCCTGCAGTTGGGCAATGAAAACAACTTCGGTATCGAAAGACATGGTGACGAGGATTACAATAAGCAATACTATACAATCAAGAGTAAATCCAATGGGAATTCAATAGCATTCCAGACCAGCGGACAGTATCATTTAGGCAAGGAACTTGACGGAAAAGGTGCTGCTCAGATGTGGACGGCAGATCTCAGTAGAGAAGTCGATGGAAACTATCAGGCAATCTGTGTTATGGTCAAAACAGAAGCTAGAGGTCCTTTCTTGGTTGAGGATGTAGTGACTACAGATAGCCGGGACCGAGTAGATGGCTATGGCATCCGCCCGGTATGTGCTAAAATCACATCAGCAAATTATTAACAGATTCTCAAGTCTCTCAAGTGATTTAGGCCGTCGCCGGCCGGTAAAGGGTTGCAATTTTGATGTGTGTCCTTTCCTGATTTAGGTTGACTCGGGTTATAGATTTCTTACTGG
>JAKSIV010000069.1 GCA_024398635.1 Bacteroidaceae bacterium
CTCACCCTCGGAAGTGGTGACAAGGGACTTGAGTCCCATGTCCAGTCCGACCGATGCATTGGTTTTCTCCATCGGCTCGTACTGTTCTTCCGTGAGTATGCTTACGTAGTATTTTCCTGTAGGGGTGATGCTGATTGTCATCGACCTCACAGTTCCCTTGACCTTGCGGTGTTCCTTCACCTTCAGTCCGTCCTTAAACTTAGGGATATGGACATATCCATTCTGGATAGTGCAGAACTGCGGGACTGTGAAGCTGCCGCCGCGCTTGCGGCTCTTGAACTTCGGAAATTCGGCAGTGTGGTTGAAGAAGTTCCTGTATGCTACGTCGAGGTGCATCAGCGTCTGCTGGAGGGTCTGGCTGTTGATCTCCTTGAGCCAGTCAAAACCTTCGGTGCGCTTGAGGGCTACGAGGTCCTTCGCCTGTTTTGCATAGCCATCGCTCCTTCCCGCCTCCTCGTACTGACGTTTTCTCTCCGCAAGATAATGGTTGTAAATGAAGCGTACACTGCCGAAGTAGCGGGCAAGAACCTGCCGCTGCTCGGCGCTGGGATACATCCGAAACTTATATGTGCGGTACACCGTTTTCATCACTTGAAGATACAAAAAATCAGCCACATAAGCAAGTTTGAGATGGAATATTTCCTCAAGAAATGTACTTGAAAATTTGGTAAATAGCTGATATATATATTCGCGTCCTGAATCTAAAGTAGTGTAAAATGAAAAACGAAAACAAGGAAAAGAACGTTTACGTTCAGCCCGTCTGCAAGTCTATTCAGATGGGGAGTGCACAACTGGTCTGCACAAGCGACATAACTCCGCAAAGCGATGACCCGGAAGATATCGGATATGGTGGAAAATTTTAACCTGACAGCCATGAAGCAGTATATCTCAATATTTGCGGCCGGAGTGACAGTCCTCCTTTCCGCCGTATCATGCAACAAGGAGAGCATATCTTCCGTCAATACCCTTTCAGCAACAGCCTCGATTTCTGAATGCAGCGGCACAAAGTGTACATACACCGACCTTGGCAGCGGAAATGCGCTTAAGGTTGACTGGGCGTCAAGCGAGTCTTTCAAGGCATACTTCACTGGTGGAAGTTCACCTCTAGTCTTTAGCAAGAAGAACAGCGGCTCGTTTGTGGCAACTGACGTTCCCGAAGGCGTCTCAGCATCAACACCGTTTGTAGGCATATATGGTGAAAAGGCAACGTACGACCCTGCGACGGGCAAGTATTCCGTCGATTTCAGCGGTCAGGATGGTACTCTGGAGAATCTCGCAAGGTATGATGTGATGGTTGCGTCATCAACTATCGATGCCGAAGGGCTCCATTTCCCTTTCGCGCACAAGTGCGCATTCCTCAGGATCACGCTTCAGGATGACGCATACACGGAAGGATCACACAAGGACAGTGACAGCTCTGCAGAAGGAAGAAAAGATTTCAAGATCAAGTTCAGCAACTGCACACTTGCCGACAACAATATGAGTGTATCGGGGTTCACATCCGGAGCTTTCACAGTCAGTTTCAAACTGAAGACAGAACTGGCAGACAACGAGAAACGCGTCATTTATGTGGCAATACCGGCGATGAGCCTGACCAAGAAGTCGGGAAGTTTAGGCTTCAGCGGAGGCACAATGGATATTGTAGGCGAAGGATATCACAAAACCGTAAATGCGAATGTGACTTTTGAGGCCGGCAAGGTTTACGAGACCACCATCACATACTTCTGTGGAACGGCACATGACCTCCCACAGTGGTAAAGAATTGGCACACATCAGTCAAAACAGACACAAGTACTTTCTAAAGTGTCACCTCATATTCGTCTGCAAGTATCGCAAGAGACTTCTTGAGGGTGACATGCAGCAGATTATCAAGGACATCTTCTCCGGCATAGAGAAGATGTCCGATTTCGTTATTGAAATAATGGAGACGGACAAAGACCATATCCACATGCTTGTTTCATATCCGCCAAATATTTCAGTCACGTCAATAGTGCGAAAACTTAAGCAGAACAGTACCCGCGAACTTTGGAAACGATATCCGGAGTGGTTACGACGTCACTTTTGGAAGGAACATACCTTTTGGAGCGACGGATATTTCGTTTGCTCAATCGGAGAGACATCACCTGAAACAGTACGAAGATATATTGAGAACCAAGGATAATCCTTATCTCCGCAGGAGAAACGCTAGCCGATTCATCCCATAAGCTGAAGACTTATGGGTTTTCTCGGCTATATAATTATAAAACGAACAATCCCGGACAAGACGTCCGGGATTGTTCGTTTATACAGATCATGTTGCTATTCCCCCGTTCCGGGAGACTTGCTTACACATCTGTCAAGCATAGTCTGCAATTTAAGCCACCAGCTCTTATTCCCCAAATGGGTACGGACAGAGATCTTCTGCAATGAATGAAGAATTGCAGTGTCATGGATCTCCTGATATCTGAGGAAGAAGTATGTCCCCCAGACAAGGGCAACGGCAACCATTATTGTAATATAGAACTGCAGATCGATGCCAAGGCCGCACTTGTATGAGATGAACCAGGCAGCAACCACTACAGTATTGATAAGGATCTCACTCAACGCAGTAATCGAATGGCTGACGCCGAGGGTGATAAAGACATGATGAAGATGAGTCCTGTCGGCATGGAAAGGCGATTCCCCCCTGAAAAGACGGCCCGTCATGACGCGAAGTGTATCGAAAACAGGAACAGAGGCGATGGAAATCATCAAAGCGACAAGGCAGGGTGTATTCTTCTGGCCGAGATAAAGATCCGGGTTCTGACCGGAAAGAACTCTGATCATGAACCATGACACAAGGGTTCCCATAACCATCGTGCCGGCATCACCGATGAACATGCGGCTCTTTTCGCCAAACACATTATGGAGGAGGAACGGAATCAGGGCTGCGCCAAAGCATAATGCCAAGGCACATTCGACAAAATCCTTCCTGATCCAGAAAACGATTGCAAGAAATAAAGAGGCGGATATGCAAAGTCCTGACGACAGTCCATTCACGCCATCAACCATGTTATAGGCATTGATGAGACCAACACCTGCAAAGATAGTAAGAGGAACAGCTATCCACCAGGTAAAAGTGCCAACGCCCCAAAGACCATGCAAGGAATCGACACACATGCCTGAACCGAAAATCATCCCGGCTACGGCAACGATCTCAATGAACAGGCGGCTGAGCGGAGACAGACCATACATATCGTCCATCATACCGACGTACAGCATCACACTTGCGGCAAGGAGGACGGGAACAGACCCCAACATCCCACCATTCAAGGCGGCAAAGCACAATGTGCCGAGCAAAAGCCCGAAGAATACGGCAAGACCGCCAAGAACAGGAACGGGATGCTTCTGCAGTTTCCTGTAATCGGGACTATCGACCAGGTCCTTCATCTTGGCTATTTTCAACACCTTCGGATAAATCCAATGGACGGCAGCAATTGCCACAACAGCTGACGCCAGAAGATAACATATAGTGCAATTGGTCATGTACGCTCAAAATTTGCCGAAAGATAGAAAAAAAATCCGAAGATTATCCTAAATCAGCTCAACAACGGGAGCATTATCCCAATCAACAAGTTCCGTCGCAGTTGCCACATCGACGAATGCAAAATCATTCAGATATCTCTCAAATTTCCTGGCAGCATCCTTCAAGCCGACATAAGATTTGAATTTGCGAGTTACAGGCAGGCCCTTCAGCATAGGCTGCCCAGCATCAAGATCACGAGGATGGATATAGCATAGCAAATAGTCCTCCGCAGCCTTGCTCCACGCCTTTATCAAGTCATAAGGGGCCAGTCTGAAATAACCTCCGCCGGAAAATATGACATGCCTTCCGGCTGCATCATGATAACTGACAGGAAACTCTTTGACGTCCACCCCACCATGCCTGATAATACTAGGACGAGCCTTCCCGTACGAAGGCATGCCGCCATGTGAATGACGTGCAGGGAAAACGGAGCAATCAAATTTCACACCCTGCTCGGCAAGAATATCGAACGCCCATCCCTCGCTCTCGCGAATGGAGAATCCCGGTGCACGAAAACACTCCACAGGCTTTCCGGTGATGTCCTGAAGCAGTTTGATCGAGCTCTCCACATCCGCTTTGAACTCTGCGGGCGTCTGCTGCCAGACAAGCTGATGGTTCATGGTATGCGAGCCAATCTGATACTTCTCGGATATCTTCCTGACCACATCCGGATATGTCTTTGCAATCCAACCTATGACAAAAAAGGTAGCCTTTGTATTTGTTCTGCCAAGGATGTCCAGAATACGGTCCACATTCTCATTAATACGAGCCTCATATCTTCCCCACTCAGCCTCCGTACGCGTTGCGTCGAAGTCTAAAAGATGGAACCATTCTTCAATATCAACTGTAAGTACATTCATTACACTAAATATT
>JAKSIV010000007.1 GCA_024398635.1 Bacteroidaceae bacterium
TCGACAATCATACCACCCTTTGTGCGGCACTTGATGTAACCCTTTACAATCTCCTGTGAATCCAAAGCCTCGTTCACGCGATCCCATGAGCGTGACTCACGAGCCTTTTTATGTGACAGAAGCAGCTGACCCTTCTTGTCTTCTGTGTTCTCAATGTAAACTTCTACCTCGTCGCCTACCTTGAGGTCGGGGTTGTAGCGGAATTCGCTGATGGGGATAATACCATCGGACTTGTAACCGATGTTTACGATAACCTCGCGCTTGTTGATGGCTGTGACAGTACCGTTAACGACTTCGTTGTCGGCAACCTTGTTGAGGGTTGTGTCATAAGCCTGCTCGAGCTGCTCTTTTGACATGCCTGTTGCGGCAGTTCCGTTTTCAAAAGCATCCCAGTCAAATTCCTGAAGGGGAGCTACATTCTTTAAATCTTCCATTAGTTAAAATTTGAAACTAAAATAAAGTTGGACAATATGTTGTAAACACATGCCAACGCCTTGGCGGCATTGGCGGGCGCAAAGATAGCACTTTATTATTTAAATAAAGCGTTTTTGAGTCAAATTTTAAGCTGAAAATGCAGAGTTTCAATCAGAATCCTGCATCAAGAGTGTAGGGGACTCCTGTCGAAGTCATGCCCGCAGCTTCAACTTTGAAATGCTTGGTGATAGAGTTGTTATAGAACTCAACCTGCGCTTTACCCTCCTCGTCGGTGATTACATTGGGATTCCAGTAGAGTGTGCGGCGGTAATCCACGTCACCGAATATGGGGCCTTCGGGGTACTGCGGCGAAAAAAAACTGTAGGGACGCGAGTAGCCGTCAACCGTCGTGATACGCTTGTTTATGTTGAACAGGTCTTCACGGCTGCTCAGCTCGCCTGGCTCCTTGACCTGTATGTCGACAAGCATAAGCCTGCGGTACAGATCATCGCCGAATATGGTCTGGATGGTCTTGTTCAGGAAGTTCTGATAAAGAGGACATTGTGCCAGGATGTTCATCATGAACATGGGCCTGTCGAATACTATGATGCTCTTTATGTCCTTGGAATCAATAAGACTTGGGTTCTCAAATACACCTGTGTTAAGATAGGATGAACTGTTGTGGACATACAGGAACGGTTCCCATCCGTTGATGGAGCCTATACCTCCGCTGGAATCGAGCACAACTTCATATCCCTTGTCGATCAGGTATCCTGTCAGGTCTGTCGTGTAGTCGCCTTTGTCCAGTTCCAGTTCCACGTCCTTAACCACATCGAATGCCTCGAATGTGAAATAGTCTATGTACATGCGGTCTTCATCAATGTCCACATCGGGCAATAGGTAACCGGTTGCCACGTTTATGACGGTGGGCAGTCCGTCATCCTCTTCCTTATCCTTGGATTTGTCCTTTTTTGACCCGTTGCCCTTGATGCCGGTCCAGATGAGTTCGCCGGGGGTGTATGCCCTGATGGCGGGTATTGACGGACGGTCAATACGGATTCTGGCGCTGGTTCCTATAAGGGGCTTGCGGTTAGTGAAGGCGTCGATGGAGAATTTGGCTTTGTCGTAGAATTCGGCTCCTATGTCAAAACCAAAGTATCCTGTGGTGTCCGTTGTGTAAGAGTATATCTCAGTGAGGGTCTTGTCCTGCGGTACCAAAGAGGCCGAAACCTCCACTCCCTCCATGGTCTTCTTGCCAGAGTTGTTGAGAATCCAGCCGTTCAGGGTAAGGCTCTCCTCCATGCGGTGACGTTCGGAGAAGTCTTTCTGGCCGGTCATGGTGTCCCAGTCATAACGCTCCCAACCCTGGACCATGCAGAGTAGGTCCATTGCCTGGTCACGCTCGGGATCATCGGAGTCAAAGTACCACGACGGGCGCTCTATGAAACCTCTAAGATCCGATGACAGCAGCATTGAAGTGCGCAGGTCATCATCGAATGCGTTTGTCTGGGTGCGTGAGTCGCGGACGGACAGACAGAAACGGTCTCTGAACGGGTTTTCCTTCTCGTTAAGCGTAAAGTTGAGGGTTATCTTCTCAAACGGATTGTAGCTCTCCTTGTCAGATGTTACTTCAAGCACCGGTGTCTTGATTACCTTACTGCGGTGATAGAAGGAGCGGCAGGCGTATTTTATGCCGTTCTTGTCAAACAGATAAATCCTGCAGACTCCTTCAGGTACTCCCCGAAGTGATATTTTCCTTTCAACCGGAGCATTGTCCGTCTCAATCGTGCCAAAGTCCATCAGCTCTCCGCGGCAGGTAAGTCCCATGCCTAATGTCTGGCCTGAAAGGCCGTATGTACCATCAACTGTCACGGTCAGGACGTCAGTGCTGTCCTGGGTTACTGCCATTGTGAATCCTGAAGGCTCTGCCAGTGGCAGGTTGAAGCTGCGCGTGGTGCCGTCAACGTCTATCAGGACCTCGTTACGCCTCTCCTGAGGGGTGAATGTAAATTCTCCCATTCCGTTGTGAATGGTGCTGAATGTTATATCCTTGCCTTCAATCTGTCCGGTGGCATCAACTCCGAATCCGGTCTCATCGGTAACCTTGAATGCTACGCGGCAGGGTTTTCCAAGAATAAGATGGCCGCCCTCGGGGTAGAAAGAGGCATTGATGTTGCGCAGTTTCTCGGTCTTGGGACGGAACTCCGATGTCTCGGAACGCTTGATGGTGATTGCCGGACTGGATTCGTAATAGTTTCCCTCTTCCTTGGGCGGGTCATATACGGCCAATACCCTGGAGAACAGTATCTCATTGTCAAAGTTCAGCATATAACTGGTGTAGGCGCGAACCTCATAGAAACCGCTGGGGTATTCCACTACGCCGCGTTTCTCACGGGCCTGCGCCGTTGAACCGTCCAGCAGAGGGAACGAACCGTCGGCCTGACCTGCCACGATTTTCAGTTTCTGCTGTTTGAGAAGGACTCCTGTGGGTGAAAGCAAATCTACATAAAGCACTTTACTCTGTGCCCTCTCGAGTGTTGAGGCATTAACTACGAAAGCCTTGAACCAGATGGTCTCTCCGGTGTAGTATGAGGTGTTGTCGAACTGGATGAATACTTTCTCCTGCGGGAATATGCTGTTGAACTGATGGATGTTGCCTGCATATTTCATCAGTGAGTCAATGCTGGAGGACTGTGCATGGCATGGTACGGCAGCCAGCATGGCAAGAGCGAGGATAATTATGGATTTGCGCATTAATCTGTTTTTTTGATATGGCAAAAGTAGAAAATAATTACTAAATTCGCAATCCGTTATGATATACGGATTTGACAACGATAAGTATCTTAGGATACAGTCCGAACACATCAAGGAGCGCATAGCTCAGTTCGGTGACAAACTTTATCTCGAGTTCGGAGGCAAGCTCTTCGATGATCACCACGCCAGCCGCGTACTTCCCGGTTTCCAGCCTGACAGTAAGTTGCGTATGCTCAACCAGCTGAGCGACTATGCTGAGATTATAATCGTAATCAGTGCCGTTGATATTGAGAAGAACAAGGTTCGCAGTGACCTGGGTATCACCTATGATATGGACGTATTGCGTCTTCGTGAGGAGTTCCAGTCACGTGGCCTGATGGTAGGATCGGTTGTAATTACCCACTACAACGGCCAGTCCAGTGCCGATGCTTTCCGCGAGCGCCTCAAGCGTCTGGGCATTGTTACCTACGTGCACTACATCATTGAGGGATATCCCAATAACGTAGCCCTGATTGATTCCGATGAAGGATTCGGACGCAATGACTATGTGGTTACCACACGTCCTCTGGTGGTTGTCACGGCTCCAGGTCCCGGAAGCGGCAAGATGGCTGTCTGCCTGAGTCAGCTTTATCAGGAGCAGAAACACGGTGTCAAGGCCGGATATGCAAAGTTTGAGACATTCCCCATATGGAACCTTCCGCTCAATCATCCCGTCAACATAGCATATGAGGCTGCAACTGCAGACCTTGATGATGTGAACATGATTGACCCGTTCCATCTTGAGGCTTACGGCAAGACCACAGTCAATTACAACCGCGACATAGAGATATTCCCTGTCTTGGATGCCCTGTTCAAGGGTATTTACGGCGAGAATCCGTACAAGTCACCCACCGATATGGGCGTGAACATGGCGGGTTTCTGCATCAGCGACGATGAGGTTTGCTGCCGTGCGGCCAAGGATGAGGTGATACGCCGTTACTATACCGCCCTGGGTGATATGGCCAGCGGCAAGACCAATGAGGTGGAGGTGAACCGCATTGCCCTGCTCATGAACAAAGCCGGAATCACTACAGCTACACGTCGCACAACAGTAGCCGCCAAGGAACGTCAGGAGGAGACCGGTGTTCCGGCAGCTGCAATGGAGTTGAATGACGGAACTATCATAACTTCCAAGACTACGGCTCTGCTTGGTCCCAGTGCTGCATTGATTCTCAATGCAACCAAGCATCTGGCAGGTATAGACCATGATATCAAGCTCATTCCTCAGAATATGATCGAGCCTATCCAGAAGACCAAGGTTGATTATCTGCACGGTAACAACCCTCGTCTGCATACCGATGAGGTTCTGGTTGCCCTTTCAATCCTGAGCCAGCAGGATGACAACTGCCGCAAGGCACTGGATATGCTGCCTGAGCTTCGCGGATGCCAGGTTCACTGCACGGTACTGCTCAGCGAGGTTGACCGCAAGATTTTCCGCAAGTTGGGCGTGGGCCTGACTTGTGATCCTGTCAAGAAAAAATACTTTGCAAACGGCAAATAAATATGGACCAGAAGGATGACCTGTTGACCGGGGTGATGCAGGTGGCAACCGAGGCCGGGCATATAATGCTTGAGAACGGTGCCGAGATCTTCCGCGTGGAAGAGACCATGGAGCGCATTACCCGTCATTATGGTATAGATTCAGGTCGTTTCTTTGTCTTGAGCAACGGTATCCTTACATCGGGGGGAACCCGGTACTCCAATGTGGAATTCATCCCGTTCAAGGGGGCTCAGTTGGAGAAGGTGGTTGCCGTAAACCGTCTGTCACGCGCTATAGAGAAGGGCGGCTGTTCCATTCAGGAGGCCCGTCAGCGCTTATCGGAAATAAAGAACATGAAGGCTAAGCCGTTCCTGGAGCAGGTCATGGGATCTGCCGTGGGCAGCGGCGCTTTCTGTGCAATATTCGGCGGAAGTTATCTGGACTGCGCTGCATCGTTTGTTGCGGGTCTTCTGCTGTACGTTTTCGTGTTGCTGGTAAGCAGGCGCGGCATGTCCAAGATCGTAACCAATATTCTGGGCAGCATTCTTGCCACGACCTTGTCAGTCCTGTTTATCAGGATAGGCTTTGGCGAGCATCCGGGTAACATGATAATAGGCTCACTGATTCCCCTTATTCCCGGTGTACCATTCACTAACGGTATCCGTGACCTGGCAAATGAGGATTATATTGCCGGTTCCACACGAATGATAGACGCACTCACCGTTTTCTTCTGTATCGCGGCTGGTGTGGCACTGACGTTTTTGGTTGACGGTCGTATTGAAAACGGTATCATCGTTCTGGATGGAATGCAGACCAGTGCCGAGACGGCAGGGTGGCTTTTTCAGGCTGTATCCGCTTTTCTGGGTACTGCAGGGTTCGCGGTATTGTACGGCGTGCCGCGTAAGGAGTACATCCATGCGAGCGTTTGCAGCACGATAGGCTGGATGGCTTATCTTTTAATGCTGCGTCTGGCAAACGCGACTGTCATTGAATCTACGTTTGTGGCCACGCTGGTGGTCGTTTTGGTGTCAAGGTTTATGGCTGTTGACCGCAAGTGCCCGGTCATAGTGTTCCAGATATGCGGAGTTTTCCCGCTTATTCCCGGCGCCGGCATATTCTGGACGGTGTATTACATAGTGAATAAGGAACTGTCGGTAGCCCTTACGACAGGGTTTACTGCACTTGGTATGGCTGTGGCCATAGTGCTCGGCATCATCTTTATGACAAGCCTCCCGGGGCGTATGTTCAAGATAGCCCAGAAGAAGGCATGATCAACGTATCGGTTTTTGATGACATGGAGCTCTGCACCGATCAGGAGGTGGAGCGTATGCTGCCGTTGGTTCCGGAACCGCGTCGCAGTGAAGCACTTAGGTTCAAACATACGTTCGGCAGGTTTGCATGTCTTAAATCGTACCTGATGCTCTCGGAACTGCTTCGTTCGGAGTTCGGTTTGGAGAAGTTCAGGATGGAGATTGCCGAGCACGGCAAGCCTTTCCTTTCAGGTCATCCCGATATCCATTTCAATATCAGTCACTGCCGGAAGGCCATAGCTGTTGTCGTGAGTGACAAACCTGTGGGAATAGACGTGGAGGCGTTCCGTAATTTCAATGACGGGCTGCTGGACAAAAGCATGAACCCAGCTGAAAAAGCCGAAATCCTTAAATCCGATACGCCCCAAGAGACGTTTGCTTCATACTGGACCCGCAAGGAGGCGGTATTTAAAATGCAGGGTACCGGAATAACCGATAACCTGCATCATATATTGTCGGGTGGGGTGACAACCGGCACCAAAGTCAATCGCGAAAAGGGTTACGCGTTGTCTGTTGCGTGGTAATCCACCAGTCCGTTCATGGGGCTGGCTTCAATCTTTCCAATGGTCATACCAAGCAGCTCGGCGGTCTCCTTGAGTTCGTCGGCAAAACTGTTGGCCAGTGAGCCTACAAAGTGCACCGGCATCCATGGCTTATGGTAGCTTATTACATTGCGTGTAAAGAACTCCTGGAAGCACTGGATGATAAGTTTGTGAACCTCGGGGACAGTGCGCCTGTCAAATATGAACGGTGCGAATCCTGCTATGTAACGGTTGGGAAGAGGCTTGCGATACACATTCTCAATGATGATATCCTTGGTGAGAGAGTAACGCTCCATGAATTCGCGGCTCACCGGTTCGGGCAACTGGCGTTTCAGACAGTCGCTGATGAAACGGCGGCCCAATGCGGCACTGCTTCCTTCATCGCCCAGGATGTACCCTAGTGACGGTACCTGGTCAATTATCTCCTTTCCGTTATAAAGACATGAGTTGGATCCTGTGCCCAATACGCAGGCTACGCCCTCGGAGTGGCTGCAAAGGGCACGGGCGGCGCCGAGCATGTCGCTGTCGACGGTTATTTCGGCAGCGGGAAAGAATTCCTTGAGCATTCCGGCCATCTGTGCGCAAATGGCCTCGGTTGCACAACCGGCTCCGTAATAGAACAACTGGGTGACAGATTCGGAATCCATCCCTGCAATCTGTGGCAGGAGCTCATTTGATATGATGCCGTTAATCTCATCGGCACTCTGATGGCAGGGGTTGATGCCTTGTGTCTTATATATCTTCAAGTCGCTGAGGGTGCCGAAGAATCCCCAGTCAGTCTTGGTGGAACCGCTGTCAACTACAAGTTTCATTGTTTCTTTCCAAAATCAGGTTCGTATTTGATTATTGCCGAAACGACGCATGTCACTGCGCAGCATGCTATAACCCAGATAAAGAATGTGCGGTAGCCCATGCTCTCCTGAAGCATGCCCGATATCATGCCGGGCAGCATCATTCCCAAAGCCATTATGCCGGTACTTATGGCATAATGCGATGTCTGGTGTTCTCCGCGTGCAAAATACATAAGGAACAGTGTGTAGGCGGTAAATCCGAATCCGTAACCCATCTGTTCAATGAAAATGCAGGTACTTACCAAGGCCATATTCTGTGTAGGGAACCAACTCAGGTAAACATACACAAGGTCAGGGACGGATATGGCGGCCACCATATACCATATGCATTTTTTAAGTCCGAAATGCGACAGGGTTATTCCTCCCAGGATACCTCCGAGCAACAGACCTATCACTCCCAGCGTGCCTTGTGCAAAACCTACCTGACCTGTGGTGAGAGCCAGACCTCCAGCGGCCTCAGTGTCAACCAGGAACAGGGGGGCAATCTTGCCCAACTGGGCTTCGGGGAACCTGAACAGCAGTATGAACAGCAATGCGGGTACTATGTGAGGCTTCTTGAAATAACTCACGAATGTCATTCCGAACTCCTTGAGTATGTTGCTGCCGGATATGCCTGTGGTACAGTCTGCAACGGGATGGGGCAGTATGTACGAGTGGTACAGCCAGAGCAGAATCATAAGTCCGCCTGCTACCATGAATCCCAGACTCCATGCACGTACGGTTGATCCGAACGCCTTTTCAAACTGTCCTACAAGTATGAGCAGACCGCCTTGTCCTGCAATCATTGCTATACGGTAAGCGGTATTGCGGATTCCGACAAAAAGTGACTGCTCTCCCTCGTCCAGGCCAAGCATGTAGAATCCGTCAATGGATATGTCATGAGTGGCCGAACTGAATGCCAGCAGCCACAGGATAGCCAGTGACCACTTGAAGAAGTTTGTGGTGTTGAGTGTCAATGCCACGCCGGCCAGACCTGCTCCCAGAATCAACTGTGTGAGCAGAAGCCACCAGCGCTTGGTCTTGATCAGGTCCACAAACGGACTCCAGAACGGTTTGATGACCCACGGCAGGTATAGCCAACTGGTATAGAGAGCCACATCAGCGTTGCTTATACCCAGCTGCTTGAACATGATGGCCGATACCGTAACGACCAGCACGTAAGGTAGTCCTTCGGCAAAATACAGTGTGGGCACCCAAGCCCACGAAGCTCTAGGTGATGCCATTTACTTAACGGGGATAGCCTCTTTGAGTTTATCAATAACTGCCTGGCGTGCCTCGGGGGTGGGGTTACGCTTGAGAGTGGTACCCTCAACAAGGTTCAGGTCAGGATACTGCTGCTTAATATAGTTGAAAGAGTTGGTCAGGTCACTGCTTCCAGAAGTGGAGAAGATGATGACGGTCTTGCCCTTGAGGTCATTTTTCTCTATGAAGGTGTAAATGATATTGGGTGCGTAATTACCCCAGATGGGGAATCCTATGAAAACTACATCGTACTGCTTGAGATTCTTGGGGCTCTCCTTGAGCTCGGGACGCATAGCTTTGTCGGCCATCTCCTTGAAGGCGCGTGCCTCGCGGTTACCCAGGTTTACATCCTCGGCGGTGTAGGGCTGGGCACCCTCAATCTCGAACAGGTCGGCACCGGTTGCCTTGGCCAGATCCTGTGACAGGGATTTTGTTGTACCTGAAGCTGAGAAGTAGGTTATCAATACTTTAGGTTCCTTTGCCGAGCAAACGGCCATCATCATGATGGCGAGTGTCAGAATAAGAGTTTTCTTCATAGTCGTATCTTTTCTTGTTAGTTGTTATCTGAACTGCGAATATATGAAAAAAAGAGAGTATCTTAGCCATGAACAATAATTGAATTGCATATGATAATGACAACAACTCCGACCATAGAAGGTCGTAACATTACCGAATACCGTGGCGTAGTGTTTGGCGAGGTAATAACAGGTGTAAACTTTATAAAGGATTTTGCCGCAAGCATTAGGGATTTCGTAGGCGGTCGCAGTGGTTCTTATGAGGATGAACTGCTCAACGCACGTGCCCAGGCCATGAAGGAACTCGAGGATAGGGCATACAAAGTCGGAGCCGATGCCGTTGTGGGTATAGATATCGATTATGAGGTGCTGGGCCAGAGCAACAGCATGCTCATGGTTACGGCCTCCGGCACTGCAGTAAAGCTGGGATAATACCGGACAACTCCCGAATAACCTTGCTTTTTGTCGAGGTGGCCTGTCAGGGAATGGTCACCCCGTGGGTGTTTTTGGTCTCGGCCATTACAAAGACGCTGTGAAGACTGCCCAGGCAGCTCATGGCGCCTAGTTTGTGTTGCATGAACTGCTGGTACGCGTGCATGTCGCGTGCATATACCTTTATCATGAAATCGTAGTCGCCGCTGGTGTTGAAGCACTCCGTAATCTCGTCTATATCCTGGACTGCGTCAATGAACTGCTGTATCATCTCCTCGGAATGCTGCTTGAGGCGGATGTTGCATAACACCATTATGCCGTTACCCACTTTCTGTGAGTCCACTACAGCCATATAACGGGTTATGAAAACTGATAAAACATACGGAATATGTCTATAAGAACAAACATTCTGGGCTACCCTCGCGTGGGTGCCAATCGTGAGCTCAAAAAAGCCGAGGAGGCATACTGGGCCGGAAAGATTTCAAGGGAGGAACTGCTTGACAGGCTGCTGCCGGTTTACATAGAGATACTCAGGCAGCTTGAGGATCTGGGGGCCGAATATGTACAGATAGATGAACCTTTCCTTAATACGGACATTTCAGATGAGGTCAGGGCCGCATACCGCAGACTTTGAGAAACGTTACTCAAAGCGCAGCGAAAGCTATAATGAGGATCTGATGAATCTGGGACTGGAAAAGATTCCGGCCGATATTCGTTTCAAGTAAGACAGGACGTCACGAAAGCCAATATTCGTGGTCGGTTGATTTGGCAATCCCGGCCACACCGTCCTTGAAAAGGATGAGCCAACGCTTTCTATTGTAATATTTGAAAGCGTAAAGATAGTGTTTTACTTGCAAATAAGAGCCGGATGGACTATTTTTGGGTTCTGATATGAATGCAGAACTCAAAGAGCTTTTCGGCCGGTATGCAGGGGCCGATGCACAGTCTGTGACCCGCCTCACCGCGGCAGGTTCCAACCGTGTCTATTACCGTCTGAGTGCATCGGATGGTAAAACCGTTGTAGGGGTAGAGGGTACCAATCCTGATGAGAACAGGGCGTTCCTGGTCATTGGCCGTCATCTGCGTGCCGCAGGTCTGCCTGTTCCTGAGATCCTTGCCGTTACAGATTCCGGTATGTGCTACCTGCTGCAGGACCTGGGTGACGAGTCTTTGTTCGGACTGTCGGAGAGCGCCCGTGACTGTGGGACCTACAGTGCGGAGCAGACCGCCTTGCTTGAAAAGGTGATGCGTCTGTTGCCTGACCTTCAGTTCAAGGGAGGTGACGGGCTGGATTACAGCGTCTGCTTTCCGTGTGAATCATTTGACCGACGCAGCATATTCTGGGACCTGAACTATTTCAAGTACTCGTTCCTCAAGGCAACAGGGCTTGAGTTTCATGAGGCCAAGTTGGAGGATGATTTTGAACGTCTGTCAGCGGTATTGTTGGCCGATGCCCCTTACAATACATTCATGTACCGTGACTTCCAGGCACGCAACGTGATGGTAAAGGACGCAGAGCCCTGGTTCATAGATTTCCAGGGAGGCCGTCGCGGACCGGTGGAGTATGATGTGGCATCGTTCCTGTGGCAGGCCCGTGCCGCTTACCCCGCTTCGTTGCGTGAACATCTTATAGATACATATATTGACTCTCTTGCCCGATACCGTAAAGTTGATTCCACAGCATTCCGTAAGGGGCTTATGCATTTTGTGCTGTTCCGTACACTTCAGGTGCTGGGCGCATACGGATTCCGTGGCTATTTTGAGCGCAAGCAGCATTTCATAGAGAGCATTCCTGCTGCCATCGGTAACCTGAATGACCTGTTGAATGCGGGAGTAGGTGCTAAAGAGTATCCCTATCTGATTCAGGTGCTCAGTGATATGGTCAGGTTGCCGCAGTTTGCACCTGTATCTGTTCCGGCTGACGGTAAACTTACCGTACGTGTAATGAGTTTCAGTTACCGCAAGGGCGGCATCCCTGAGGATAACAGCGGCAACGGAGGCGGATTTGTATTTGACTGCCGTGCCATGCATAATCCCGGCAAGTATGACCAGTACAAGAAGATTACCGGGGCCGATGCACCCGTGATTGAGTTCCTGGAGAGCCAGGGTGAGGTGCAGCATTATCTGGACAATGTCTACGGACTGGTTGATCCGGCGGTTGACAAATATATCGGACGCGGATTCCTGAACCTGATGGTGGCATTCGGCTGTACGGGCGGCCAGCACCGCTCGCTCTATTGCGCCAACCATCTGGCCGGGCACCTCAAAGAGAAATACGGTGACAGGATACATATCGTCCTTGAGCACCGTGAACAGAAAAAACGCATCGAGCTATGAATGCGCTGATTCTTGCGGCAGGACTGGGAACGCGGCTTGGAGACCTTACATCGGACCGCCCCAAGGCACTTGTGGAGGTTCTCGGTAAGACAATGCTGGAGCATCAGCTGCGTCATCTTTCAGCGGCAGGATTTGACCGTTTCGTAATAAACATACACCACTTTGCACCCAAGGTAAAGGCTTTCCTTGGGGAGCACGGGAACTTTGGGCTGGACATCCGTCTGTCCGATGAGAGTGACCTTCTGCTGGATACCGGAGGAGGCATTCGCAAGGCCATGCGGCTGTTCGGTAATGACCAGCCTGTGATGGTGCATAATGTGGACATTTTCTCCAGTGTGGATCTGAACTCTTTGTACCGTGGCCATATTGAAAGCGGTGCAGACTCAACTCTGTTGGTGGCTCAGCGTTCCACATCACGTTACCTCTATTTTGATGCTGAGGGCTTGCTACGCGGCTGGAGTAACGAGAAGACCGGACAGGTGCGTTCCCCGTATCCGGGATTTGACAAGACGCAGTATTCACCATGTGCTTTCCAGGGTATTCATGTCCTGTCGCCGGCCTTATTGCCGTTCCTTGATGAAATTGCTGAGCAACACTTTTCAATAACAGACTTCTATGTGGACAACGCAGCCCGTCTCAGACTGCGTTCGGTTGTATCGGACGCAAAGGAGTGGGTCGATGCCGGCAAGCCCGATGCTTTGGAGCGCGCCGCACAGATAATCAAGGCATATTATGAATAAGCTGCTTGATGAGATGATGCAGCATGCGGAGCCCTCGCAGGTTGAGGGCCTGATGCGCTTTTTCAAGACCGGTTCGGGTCAGTACGGCTATGGTGACAAGTTTCTGGGTATAAAGGTTCCGGTAACCCGTGATGTAGTCAAGGCATGCTGGAAGGATGTGGGTTTTACTGAACTTGAGGAGTGTGTTACCAGTCAGTATCATGAGGTTCGTCTGGCAGCATTGCTGACTCTGGTGGAGATATTCAGTCACAACAGGAAGAATCCCGCCTTGCAGAAACAATGCGTGGATTTCTATCTCTCAAATACCGCATACATCAATAATTGGGATCTCGTGGATCTCTCTTGCTATCCTTTGGTCGGCTCTTGGCTGCTGGACAAAGACCGTAGTCTGCTTTATGACCTGGCCCGTAACGGCAAGACCATCTGGGAACAGCGAATAGGAATGGTAAGCACCATGCAGTTTATCCGTCACGGACAGACGGCCGATACCTATGCCATTGCAGAGATATTGCTATATCACAAACACGACCTTATCCAAAAGGCTGTAGGCTGGCTGCTCCGTGAAGCCGGTAAGCGTGATGCCGATGAACTCCGTTATTGGTTGGAGGCCCGTGCCCATACCATGCCGCGCACCGCACTCCGCTACGCCATTGAGAAATTTCCCGACAGCGAGCGTCGCGCTTGGTTGATTAAATAATCAATAGAATCGTCCCAGAGTAGTACCTGGATAGTAGTGCAGCAGGATTTCGCGATAGGTATAGCCTTTGGCTGCCATTACCGCAGCTCCTATTTGGCACAGACCTACGCCATGACCCCAACCGGCTCCCTTCAGTACGAATCCGTCCTGAGTTTTTTCCACTACGAACGCACTGCTGAACAGATGGCTCTCTGAGAGTGTACGGCGAATTTCCAGTTCCTTGCCTATGGTAACGGTCTGTTTTGTACCCTCAATCTCCAGTTCATAGATGCGGCCCGAAGGACCTCGCTTGACGGGACGAATGTCAACGATATCCCCGATATCCAGGCCCGATTTTCGGCGGAATATGTCCGATACCTGAGCGGTGGTATATTCAACCGTCCAGCGGTAATAGTCCGGGGTCTCCAAATCATACCCGTTAAGTGATTCGGAGAGAATATTGCCATCGGCCGAATTACAGAATGACTTGGGCTCGGAAAGGATCCACTCGCGTGCATTCTCTTCAATGCTGAGGTCGGGCAGGGCGCCTTCGTTGATGCTGCTGTCCCGCAACGCCACCAGGTAGGGCTTGTGCTCATCCTGCCAGCAGGTCTCGAACTGCTCGGTCACGCCGCCGCAGCACTTGCTGAAACGGGCGTCGCACAGATGGCCTTCATGTACCAGAGTCTGTCCGAACGTCTCCTTGACGGCGGTCTCGGCTGCGGCGCTGATTATGCGGGTACGGCCCTGGTAACGTTGGCAGTGGTCATCGGCACATACATCAAACAGGGTGTGCTGGTCATGATCATACCACTTTATGATGCGGTTCAGGATATGGTCATTGGTTACGGGTGTAGTGACATCGGCCTTATGATAGGGGGAACGGAGTTGTGCCAATACCCAGCTGCGTGATATCACGGCGTGGGCCTTGAGGAACTCCTTGGTGGCGGTGGGTTTCATCTCCGATGAGATTACGCTGGTAAGGTAATCCTCAACCGGCAGTATGTTTATGGCGCGTACCAGCCCGTTCTCTACAATGAACTTAAGCTGGCCTGAGAATGTCTGCTCCTCGTTACGCTCCCAGTGGAATCCTATTCCAATGGTGACGTCATGCAGCGTGAAGGTGCTGCCGTGCTCGCTGGGCTTGAGCGTAAGACTGTCAATCAGTATGCCGTTCCAGTTCAGTTTGCCGCCGGTGGCGCTGATTATCATCTCACCTTCATAGACGGCGCGTCCGTCGGTAAAGCTGTCGTTCAGGCAGAACCTGATCTCCTTTGCAGCCATTATTCCCACCCTGATCTTGGGTTGCTGCTGGGTTACCTGACGGTATATGTCGAGTACCTGTTTCTCGGTCAGGCTTTCAAAATCCTCCTTGCGCGGAGTGATTACAAGACCGAACATGTCAATACCTCCGGGACTTACCAGAATCTTGCCCTCCTCTGCGTAATAGCAGTCGGGACGGTGTTTGCTGCGCGGAATGACAGCGGTTATGACCTGACCGTCACGGTTGAATGATAGTACGTTCATGCGCGGCTCGTACTCGCCGTCATAGATGGTCATTGAAGATATGTAATCCCACAGTTTTTGGGGGTCGGAGCCCTTTATGACCGTGACGGGGAATCCAAACGGCTGTATGGTAACGGGCTCGTCTTTCTGCGGCGGCTCGTTCTCACGCAGTTTGTCCACCAGGGGAATACCTTGGGAGCGGCCAATCTGCATGTGCAGATGGTCCGGGGCCGATGCTCCGCTGCGGGGACCGTTGTAGAATATCATGTATCCGGGCTCCAGCTGCTGTGCAATCCGGAGCATCTTCTCGTAGCAGTCCATGAACTTCTGGGGCCGGTGCGTGCGGCTTACCACACAGAAATGCTCATGCAGTATGGGATAGGGGTTGAGCAACAGGTCAAATCCGTCGCCTGCGTCAAAGGTAATCTGCTCCGTGGGGCGGTTCTCGTTGCAGAGAAAACAGCTGCGGACAGCGGTCTCGGCCGGTTTTACCTTTGCTGTCGTGGATATGATACGGGCGGGGTTGTGCTGCAGTGCCAGACCTGAAGATGAGAGTACACGGGTCTGTACCTGCTCCAGATTGTCAAAAGCCTGTCTGGCGGCGGGCCATGTTGCCAACTGCTGCTCAAGGCACTGGCCAAGGTGCTTGAATATCTCTTCCATCAATTGTTGCGGTTAGTATTGATACGCCTCTGCAACTCAGCTGTGCGGAGGGAGTCCTTGTAAAGATTGTTTGCGTTGACCTTCTCGGCGCTCAGGGCGGCGTCGCTGTTGCCTTCCCAGCGGCGGCACAGGTAGAGCTCGTCAAAGATACGGCCCAGACGGTACTCTCCGGCAATACGTATGGCAACGGCATAGTCCTCACCGTAGCTTACGTTGGGGAATCCTATCTTACGTACCACAGGTGTGTAGAACGCACGTGGGGCGCCCAGACCATTTATACGCAGGGCGTTGTTGGGGCCGTTTTCATCGGTCCACTCCTTATGGCCTATTATGCCGGGAGGCAGGGTCTCAAGGTCAAAGTTACACATGCGGTAGCTGCCAATGACCATGGAGTATCCGCCCTCGCGGAATTTGTCAACAATTTTCTGTAATGTGTTGGGACTGCTGTAAAGGTCGTCACTGTCCAGTTGGATTGCAAAACGGCCGCAGCGGCTGTCGTTTATTGCCAGGTTCCAGCATCCGCCTATGCCCAGGTCAGTACGCTCGGGTATGATGTGCACCAGACGCTTGTCTGATTTGACAAGATCGGCCAGGATGGCGGTGGTTCTGTCAGTAGAGTGGTTGTCAACCACAATGACGTTGTAGGTGCCGTCCAACTTCTGGTTTAATGCAGACTTTACGGCATCGGCAACGGTGCGTTCGCGGTTGCGGACAGGTATTATGACCGACGCCAGCACCGGGAAACTGCCCTCGTCAACATTTATTGAAAGACCTGCTCCGGGCTTGACGTATCCGTCTATCAGTTTCAGGTGCTCGGTGCATACTGCCTCCATCTCTATCTGGACATCGCGGTTACGCGGGTTCACGTAGTCAAACTGTTTCTGGCCCGATGTACGGAAATCTGTCTCTGCAATCGTGTACAGAGGCTGGGGTATACGGACAATGGGCAGGCTGCGTTGAATTGCCAGACGCATCTGATAGAAACCTGCGCTCTTGAATCCGGCGCCTTCAAACGCCAGATATGTGTCAATGGCTGCTGGCGTAATGAGCACCAGGGCTCCAAAGTCAAAGTCATCCCTCAGGCTACCGCTCTGGATGTCTATGAGCGGGGCGGGGACTGTGGCATCGGCCCCCATCGTCTTGACGTAATCCGAGTAGACCATGCCGGCACCAGTGGCGTCGGCGAACTGTTTCATGCGCTCTGCGGCCTCATCGGTCATTGTGACTTCCCGGCCGCTTATGTTAAGCAATATGTGCTGGTTACGGCAGGCGTTGAGAGTGTCCTTTACGTATTGTGTGGAACTGCCGTATTGTGGTAAATCAATAGTCTGTATCATATTCAGCGAAGATAAGGAATTATTTCGTAACTTCGCGTGTTATTGGGACGTATTGTAAGCGTAGCCCCGTTTATAGTGTAAAAGCGTAAGGAATGGCACTCAGGAACCTGGTTGGAATGACATTGTCACAGCTGCAGCAGGTAGCCGTGGAGAACGGCATGCCCCTTTTCACCGCCAAGCAGATGGCCGACTGGCTCTACGTGAAGCAGGTCACATCGATTGACGGTATGACCAACCTTTCGCTCAAGGCAAGGGCCAAGCTCAAGGAGGGATATGAAGTCGCCCTCGCTGAGCCGTCACACAAGGCTGCATCGACAGACGGAACGGTCAAGTACCTGTTTCCCGTACAGAACGGCCATTTTGTGGAGGCTGTCTATATTCCCGATGATGACCGTGCCACACTCTGTATATCCAGTCAGGTGGGCTGCAAGATGGGCTGCGTGTTCTGCATGACCGGTCGCCAGCACTATACCGCCAGCCTTACCGCAGGTGAGATACTCAACCAGATACTCTCACTGCCTGGGAAGGAGACTCTTACCAACGTGGTGTTCATGGGTATGGGCGAGCCGCTAGACAATCTGGAAAACGTGCTTGCGGTTCAGGAGATCCTGACTGCCCCATGGGGATTCGGCTGGAGTCCCAAACGCATCACGATATCCACTGTCGGACTGCGTCGTGAGCTCAAACAGCTCATTGAGGGTTGCGAGTGCCATATCGCAGTGAGTCTGCATGCACCCACACCGGATAAACGCCGTGAGCTGATTCCGGCCGAGAAGGCATTCTCCATGACCGAGATGCTTGAGGTGTTGCGCCGATATGATTTCAGCCACCAGCGCCGCCTCTCATTCGAGTACACCATGTTTGACGGCGTAAATGACTCCCTTGACGATGCCCGCCAGCTTGTCAAGACACTGAACGGGTTGAGCTGCAGGGTGAACCTGATACGTTTCCACGCCATACCTGACAGCCCTTTGCGTCCGGTATCCGAGGAAAAGATGACAGAGTTCCGTGACTGGCTGACTTCTCACGGCGTATTCGCAACGATACGTGCGTCACGCGGTGAGGATATCTGGGCAGCCTGCGGAATGTTGAGTACGGCAAAGAATGAACATCCTAATCCTTAAAACATAAGATTATGAAAAAGTATATCCTTAAAGTTTGCATGATGCTGCTGGCGGTTTTGATAACCGTTTCATGCGGCAACGCCCGCAAGGGAGAGCAGTCCCAGCAGAAGGAGGACGTGCAGACCGAGGCAAAGGCTCAGGTCAAATCCGGTAATGCCAGAAAGGCCAAGAAGTCCAAGAAAGGTAATGCTAAAAAGACAGGACGCAGAAAGAAATCAGTGTTCACTCCTTCATCGGCAGGTTCACCCTATGAGGTTCTCCTGGTAGCCGGTGCCGAGGATTTCAAGAGCGGAGCAGTTGATTCTCTTTATGGAGTCCTTACAGATGATATGGCCGGTGTGGCTCAGCCAGAACCGTGTTTCAAGGTTTCCCGTATCAATCAGGGCGATCTTTCAAAGACCCTGCGTCTGTGCCGTAACATCATTCAGATCAAGATAGATCCTTCACAGTACACTAAGGCCAAGTTCAAGTACTCGAGGGATGTCTATGCGGCTCCCCAGTTGGTAGCGACAATACAGGCACATGACGCAAACCAGTTCAAGGAGTTTGTGTCCGATAATCACGACATGATCATAGACTTCTTTACCCGTGCAGAGCTGAACCGCCAGATAGATATCCTCAAAGGTGATCATCAGCCGCATATCCTTGAAGCCGTAAAGCAGACTTTCGGAGCAGAGATATGGGCTCCGGTTGAGCTTACCAGGATAAAGAAAGGACGCAATTTCGTATGGGCTGCAAGTCAGGACAGGTTCCCCAAGAATGTAGAACAGAACCTGAATATAGTCGTGTACTCATATCCGTATCGTGATGTGAACACATTCACAGAGGCTTACTTTGTCCGCAAACGTGATTCTGTCATGAAAGCCAATGTTCCCGGACCCAGGGACGGACAGTACATGATGACCGTGAAAGGTTTCAATCTGATTTCCGAGGAGGCTGTGCACGGACACTATGCGCAGATAGTACGCGGACTCTGGAACATCAAGGATTACGATATGGGCGGTCCGTTCGTATCCGTATCACGTGTGGATGAGGAGCATCAGCGAGTAGTCGTGGCCGAGGCATTCGTCTATTATCCCAATCATCCCAAGAGGGATATCCTTAAGAAACTTGAGGCTGCACTGTATACTTTGCGTCTGCCTGATGAGTTGCACCTGGAGAGATTCAGCTATGATCTGGATGAAGTCATAATAACCCCCCAAGATTAAAAGATACAAGATATGAGTGAAAGGATAATTGTAGGCATCACCCAGGGTGATGTGAATGGCATAGGATACGAGGTTATACTCAAGACTTTCGAGGACCCGACCATGTTCGAGTTCTGTACACCTGTAGTGTATGGCTCGCCCAAAGTTATGACATACCACCGTAAGGCAATTGATTCACCGACAAACTTCAACGTGGTGGACAGTGCAGCCGATGCACAGCCGGATCGTCTGAATGTGGTCAACTGCAATCAGGAGGATGTCAAGGTGGATTTCGGAATACCCACCGAGGAGAGCGGTCAGGCAGCATTCCAGGCTCTGGAACGTGCCGTCAGTGAGTATCGTGACGGTAAGATTGACGTGCTGGTGACAGCCCCCATCAACAAGAAGACAATCCATTCGGATGCTTTTCATTTTCCCGGACACACCGAATATATCGAGGCTCAACTGGGCGAGGGTAACAAGGCGCTTATGATTCTCATGAACAGCTCCATGAGAGTGGCTCTTGCAACCGTTCATGAACCTATATCCAAGGTGGCTTCACTCCTGAGCAAGGACCTTATAAAGGAGAAACTCCGCATACTTTACAAATCACTCAAGCAGGATTTCGGAATAGAGATACCGCGTATAGCTGTTCTTGCCCTTAACCCTCATGCCAGTGATGACGGCCTGATAGGTAAGGAAGAGAATGAGATTATCAAGCCTGCCATTGACGAGATTGTGGCCGATAAGATACAGTGTTTCGGTCCGTTCTCCGCAGACGGATTCTTTGGCAGCGGCGAGTACCGTAAGTTTGACGCGGTGCTGGCTATGTATCATGACCAGGGTCTCATCCCGCTCAAGGCGCTTGATATGGAGTGCGGTGTGAACTTTACTGCAGGATTGCCTGTGGTCCGCACATCGCCGGATCATGGTACAGCATATGATATCGCAGGCCAGGGCCTGGCCAGTGAGGAGTCAATGCGCCAGGCTATATTTGCAGCTGTTGACATCTATCGCTCACGTCAGAACGAGGAGGAGATACATGCCAATCCTCTTAAGAAACTTTACTTTGACCGTCGCGATGACAGCGACAAGCTCAAGCATCTGCCTACAGAGAAAGAGTAATCCCATTTGAGAGAATGCGTTTTGGCATCATATCAGCAGGTGAAGGCAGCCGTCTGGCATCCGAAGGATTCAGTCAGCCCAAACCGCTGGTGCCTATCTGTGGCGTTCCCATGATTGAACGTCTGGCCCGCATTATGATGGATTGCGGTGCCGAGCGTATTGCCGTAATTGTTAACGGTGAGAACCCTGAGACCGTAAATCTGCTTGAAAGGTTGGCCGTTGAGCTGCCGATGGACCTTGTGGTCAGAAAGACACCTTCGCCCATGCACAGCCTGATGGAGCTTGTACCTTATCTGGACAGTGACCGGTTTTGCGTGACCACGGTCGATACCGTCTTTTCGGAGAGCCGTTTCCGTCTTATGATGGATGAGTTCTCAAAGACCCAGTTGGACGGTCTCATGGGTGTTACTTCACTCATAGATGATGAGAAACCCCTCTATGTGGATGCGGATGCTGATATGATGATAAGGGGTTTCCATGACACACAGGATGGCTGCAGGTTTGTATCGGCCGGCATCTATGCTCTCAAGGCCGATGCGCTCAAGGTGCTTGAAGGTTGCATTGGCAGCAATCAGACCAGGATGCGTTATTTCCAGCGTCAGCTGCTTGAGTCGGGAATGCGTCTTAAGGCTTTTGATATGGGACAGGTGGTCGATGTGGACCATGTAAGTGATGTGCATCGGGCACAGGAGATTGCAAAGCTATGAGGTACCTTGGGATAAGTCGTGATGAGTTGTATTCGCCCAATCGTGTAGGGGGCGATACTGCCGTATTCCGTGCCGTTGCAGCTGAGCTGGAACGTTGCGGGAACGATGTGGCCTGCATGACCGAGCAGGAACTCGCGGCAAAAGGCATACCCTTGGGCATTGACGGCATATTCCAAATGGCAAGGAGCCGTGAGGCGCTGGCCGTTCTTGAGAAGGCCGATGTTCCCGTAACCAATACAGCCCAGGCTGTGATGAACTGCAGCCGTGCCCGTGAGACGGCTTTGCTCCGTGACTCGGGGCTTATTCCGGAAAGCCTGATTTGCAAAACCGTCGGTGTACCTTTTGATTGGAATATCTTTCCATGCTGGATTAAGCGTGCCGACAGCCATGCTGTTGACCGCGATGACGTGCAGTTCGTCCAGGATGCCGGAGAGTGCAATTCCGCCATGCTGGGATTCTCCGAACGAGGAATGAAGGAGTGTGTCCTGCAGGCTCATGTCAGGGGTTGGCTGGTCAAGTTCTACGGAGTCCGTGGTTATGGACTTGCCGATTGTTATGCCGCATCGGCCAGGGATGGCAAGTTCGGTCTGGAGCGTTATAACGACCAGCCCGGTCAGGCCAGCGTCGATATGGAAGCGTTGACGGCGGCAGCTGAGCGTGTATCGGCCCTATTGGGGGTTGATGTGTACGGAGGCGATGCCGTGGTGGGAGATGACGGAAAGATTACGATAATAGATTTCAATGACTGGCCCAGTTTTCGTACCTGCACTGTCGGTGCGGCATCTAAGATTGCGCAGCTGATAATAAACAAAAGATGACAGAGAAGAATAAAAGAGCGGTTGAGGCGACTTTCAAATCGAAAGATACCGAAGAGTGGCTGGATATCTGGTTTACACGTCCCATCGGATTGCTGTTTGCCAAGGCATTCGGTGCCTTTGGAATACATCCCAACGTGATTACGGTCATATCCATATTCCTGGGCGCGTTTGCCGGTTTCTGCTGGTGGCACACCACCATGGACTGGACAATCCTTGGTATACTGATGCTCATGGTGGCCAATTTCCTGGATAGTGCCGATGGACAGCTGGCCCGAATGACCGGCAAGAAGACTCTGTGGGGTCGTCTGCTTGACGGATTTGCCGGCGATGTGTGGTTCTTCTTCATCTATGTGTTCATAGCATGGAGACTCACTTTTGAACTGATACCTTTGGGTAATGGCCGGTTCTGGGGTATCTGGATCTGGATAATCATGCTGGTAAGTATGTTTTTCCATTCCCGTCAGGCGGGTCTGGCCGATTATTACCGTAACATATATCTGCTGTTCCACGGTGACCATTCAGAACTCAATGACAGCCGTGAGCTTACGGCCGAACAGAAATCGACCCCGTGGCGTGAGCGTTGGTTCTGGAAGATATGGTTATTCTTCTATCAGAATTATACCCGCAGTCAGGAGGGCATGACGCCGCGGTTCCAGAAGTTCCGTGAGGCTGTGCGTGCCAAACATGGCGATACCATTCCTTCAGAGTTGGGTGCCGAGTTCTGCCGTCGTACATATCATATCCTTAAATGGACCAATATATCCACTTTCAATACGCGTGCTATCGTGCTCTATATCTCCCTGCTCGTGGGTATGCCGTGGGTATACTTTGTGTTTGAGATTGTGATAATGAACATCATATTCCTCTATATGAAAGGCTCACACGAACGTGTGTGCCGTGACATGACGGACAAGATATGAAAGGACGCTGGCGTACCATATTCTTTATTTTCGGTCTGGCGGCAGTCGTATTGATGCTGCTTACCTTTGATGCGGATTGGAACCGTGTCAAGGAGGTTCTGTCGGAGGCTGGAATATGGTTTCCTGTCATAGTCGTGCTTTGGGGGTTCATTTACCTTATGAACGCCTGTTCGTTCGGACTCATCATAAATGACGGTACCGGCAAGAGAGTGCCGTTCGGTAAGGTGTTCCAGCTAACCGTTTCGGGGTATGCTTTGAACTATGTCACACCGCTTGGCCTTATGGGCGGCGAGCCTTACCGTATCCTGGAACTTCAGGGATATGTGGGCGGCAAGAAAGCGACATCGGCCGTGATACTCTACTCCATGATGCATATCTGCTCCCATTTCTGTTTCTGGCTATCGGCTGTAGTGCTCTATGTGGTGCTTCATTTCTTGGCCGATGGTTACGGACTGGACGTCTGGATGTGCATTATGCTGGGCGTGATGACGCTGGTGTTTGTAGCGGTACTCTGGATATTCTCACTGGGTTACAGGAAAGGATTCGTTGTAAAGGTGTTCGGCCTTTTGAGCTGTATTCCGCTGGTAAAGAAGTGGACTGCCGGTTTTCTGGAGAAGCATCGTGCCGATCTGGAGGAGATGGATGCCCAGATAGCGTTCCTTCACACTCAGCGTCGTGCACCATTCTGGTGGTCACTACTGCTTGAGTACGCTGCCCGAGTGGTATCATGCCTTGAGTATTGGCTCCTGATAGGCATGTTTATGCCCGGATTCACCTTCTGGGACAGCATATTGGTGATGGCCTTCTCGTCACTGTTCAGCAACCTGATATTCTTCTCACCAATGCAGATGGGAGGCTTTGAAGGCGGTATGGCTCTTGCTGCGGGAGGCGTTCAGGTGCCCGGCGCATACGGACTCTACACCGCACTTGTGGCCCGCCTGCGCCAGGTGGTCTGGACTGTGATTGGTGTTCTGATTATGAAAATTGGTCGCAAGGATGATTAAGGGAATACTCATAGATTTTGGCGGAACCATAGACTCTAACGGCATCCACTGGTTTGATCAATTCCGTGATGCCTACGCCCTTGTGGCCGATGTCCCCGAGCCTCTGCTTTGGGATGCCTACGTCCACACCGAGCGCACCCTGGGCCGCAACCCCATTATCGGCCCCGATTATACATTCTGCAAAACCCTGCAGACCAAGATTGCCCTGCAGACAGAATACCTTCAGTCCAATGGGGTAACCATAACCGCCCAGGATACCATCCTTGATACATGCTACAACAAGGTAATAAAACATATCTCCACCGTCTCCAAACCCGTCCTGGAAAGAATACATCTCCCCATGGTGCTTGTAACCAATTTCTACGGCAACATGCACACCGTCCTGCAGGAATTCAGCCTTGACCACCTGTTCAAGGACGTGATTGAATCGGCAGTAGTAGGAGTCCGTAAACCAGATCCCCAGATCTTCCGCTTGGGAGTAAAAGCTCTTGGCCTGGAACCATCGGAGACAGTAATGATAGGTGACAGCCTGGAAAAGGACATCCTCCCCGCCCAATCCATAGGCTGCCAAACAGTCTGGCTTCAAGGAAAAAGCAGATCCGAAGTGCCGTGCACCCCGGACCTGACTGTAACTTCACTGGCAGAAATAATTCTGTGAGTTCTACATATGACTCTTTAGGTATTTCTTGCCGTTGATTATGTAGAGACCGGGTTGCAGTCTTTCCAAACTATCGGACATAATCTTACGGCCAAGCATGTCGTATATAACCGGATTGTCTGTACTGTCCCGGTTATCCATGTGGACAGGCTCAACCTTGGTATCAATTGCAATGTTCTTGAACAACTTCCAGCCGTCGGCTTCACGATATGTGCTGACAGCGTTTTCCGGCACGTAAAGTGTGGCGTTATTGAATACACTTTCCGTGAACGGACCGCAGTATGACTCTTGCGGGAAGTCATTACCTATCGGTTCAAAGAATATCCGGTCAAGCAACAGGTGACTTGAATATTCTCTAATGTATCTTCCTTTCACGCCTGATTCTAAATCAATTCGTATCCCCTTGTATTCGCTAGGAATAACCAATGTGTCCGCTATTGCAACAGAATCATAACCAGAAGGGTCATTGCTATAGTAGATAGGTGTTTCCCCAAAACTTTGTTGATTAATGGGATCATATATAACCACCTCTGAACTGTCCGTTAAACCATACATGACCGGATGAAAATAATTGGGCTTATCACTAGGAAGAATTCCTATGGTAACTTTGTATTCTCCTGCAGGTATTCTGCCATTGTTGATGATAGTTTTATTATTAGGATAACTGAAATTAAGACTTGAAATATATCTGTTGGAATTCTTGTCAAATAATGCTAAACAATAGTTCCTGTTGTCTTTCAAAATGGTTTCACAATCACCGGCAATAAAAGGATTATAAAGCCTCATTGTACCCGGAGTTATATTGGTTGATACCACCTTCTCTATATTAGGACAGTCTATGAATACATCTTTGTTTATGATTGGACTGCCTTTGAATATTATCTCAGTCAGGGCGTGGCATCCCTCGAATGAGCCCTGCTCAATCTCGGTTACGCTTTGGGGAATAGTGACAGAAACCAACTCGTCACACTCGCTGAAAGCTTCACTTGCAATACCTGTAACTGAATATTCTGTTCCATTGAATATTACGGAAGATGGTATATTAACAGCTCCTTTATAATTGTGGTGTACTACAGAGACTGTCTTTTCAATATCTGAGGTTATCTCGTAACAGATACCGTCTATATTCAGTCCGCATTCATCAAGTAATCTTATATTCTTAAAACTTGACCAAAAGGAATGTTTGCGATATGTCTCCTTGCTTCCGGCTGGAACATACAGGATACAGTTATCAAAGTCGATATCATAAAAATCATATATGCTTATGGGAGTACTTGAATGTAAGTATATGGATTCTATATCAGAACAGTCCCCAAAAACATCAAAATATACCTTCCCACCCATGGATGCCGGTAGAGAAACGGTTTTGATGCCGGCACAATACTTAAAGGCATAAGATCCTATGTATGTGATGTCCTCCGGAATAGTGACGGAAGTAATTCCTGTGCAGCCTTCAAAAGCATAATCTCCGATATACGTCAATCCGTCAGGAATACTGGAAAGGCCGATACATCCAGAGAAAGCACTCCTGTCAATACTTTTTACACTACTTGGGATGTTGATATCTTTAAGATTATCACAGTTAGAAAAGGCGTAATCCCCGATTGTAGTTACTCCGTCAGGAATCACTATAGAGGTAAGATTTGTACAATAAGAGAAAGCTTCAGTTCCAATGCTTGTTACATTCTCGGGTATTGTTGTATTTGAACAACCCTGAATAAGGGTGTTTGACGCAGTCTCTATAATGGCATTACAATTATCCCTGCTGTCATATACACTGTTCTCAGGGTCAACGCATATGGTTGTCAAGTACGGACAGTTATAGAATGGACCTTCTCCGATACTGGTAACACTCTTAGGTATGGTGATTGCGGATATACCACAACCAAAGAAAGCACCATGTTCAATAGTTGTCACGCTTTCAGGAATGGTGACAGATGTTATGGTTCCTTCATCTTCACTATCTTCATATGAGTAAAAAGCTTGTGTTGCAATTCCTATAGTACCCTCTTTTATATCGATTTGTGTGTTGTCGGGAATAATACCCTTGTAACCTACAAGCCAATTGTCCAGATAGACAGGTCCATCAGGCAGACTGTTATACCACTCTGTACCTCTGGCAAATTCTAATCCGCGATGCTTGATATAATTATCTCCAAAAACTATCTTATTATAGCTGAAATGGGAATAATCACAATATGTATTGTCCCAGTACAAGGTGTCTATTAGGTCGAAAGCCCTGTCGCCTATGCTTGTAACACTTTTAGGTATCGTAATAGATTTAAGGATGCGGCCGTAGAATGCACCATCTCCTATACTTGTTACACTTTCAGGTATTATTATTGATATTGAAGTCCAACCTGTATAGCAGGAAAAAGCACCACTTGCAATTCTTGTTGTTCCGTCTCTTACCGTAATAGACGTGTCTTGAGGCATCTGACCGAAATATTTGTACAGTATGTCATTTATGTATAATACCCCTTCCGGAAATGCGTTACAACCATCGAAAGCTCCATCGCCTATGCTTGTTACACTTTCAGGTATTATTATTGAAGTCAAACCTGTACAGCCGGAAAAAGCACTATTGCCTATGCTTGTTACACTTTGGGGAATCTTAATGGATTTAAGACGCCCGCACCCGCTGAAAGCCTTGTCTCCAATGACTTTAACACCATCTGATATGAACACTGAATCAAGATTATAACAATCGTAGAATGCACTTTCTTCTATTTGGACGACCTTGCTTCCGATAGAAACATATTTTAAGGACCTGCCATAGTTGTTCTTTATAACAGATGGTGAAATATTCGGACTATTCCAAAATAAAGAATCTATGTCAGAGTAAAAGTCCATTCCATCCAGATAACTCACACTTTCAGGGATAGAAATGGTTTTTATATTATTGCACCCATAAAAAGCTGAACTTGCAATTCTGTTTACACCATCCTGAAAATAAACGGAAGCAAGGTTTGAACATCCTTCAAATACATAATGTTCTATTGTTGTTACACTTCCGGGTATAGTCACAGATTTGAGACCTGTGCAGCCATTGAAAGCGCAACTTCCTATGCTTGTCACACTTTCAGGTATAATTATTGATGTTAAACCTGTACAGCCGGAAAAAGCTGAACTTGCAATTCTTTTTGTTCCCTCTCTTACCTTAATATGGGTTCCCTGGGGCATGGTACCTTTATAACCGTACAACAAATCATTCATGTACAGTACTCCTTCGGGCTCATCTTCTCCCCATTCTATTCCATTAATAAAAGCAAGTTCGTTTATATCAGTCACTGTTTCCGGGATAGTAGTCGTTTTACAACCCAGAATGAGTTTGTTGGACTTGGTTTCAATTATAGCATTGCAATTCTCTCTGCTATCATAGACAGTATTGTTTGGATCAACCTGTATTGAAGAAAGAGCGGAACATCCACTAAATGCTCCACCATCAATGCTTGTCACGCTTTCCGGAATGGTTATAGTGGTAAGGTTTGCACAAGCCAACAGGGTGTTTGAAGCTGTTTCAATTATTGCATTGCAATTATTCCTGCTATCGTATTTCTTATTATTTGAATCAACTGTAATACTCCTGAGATTACTGCATCCTGAGAATGGATTAAGGATGTAGGGTTGATTTTCATAATAATAGATACCGATGCTGTCCACATGTGCGGGTATATCTATATCTGTCAGTCCGCTATAGCCAAATGCATTAGAGCCAATAAAAGACAGATTATCGGGCAAAACAACCGAAGACAGGTCGGAACAGTATTCAAAAGCACCAGCTTCAATTCTAGTTACACTCTCCGGTATTATAATTGAGGAAAGGCTGCTGCAATCACTGAATGTTCCGGGCTCTATGGTCTTGATTCCGGCTGGTATGATAAATGATTTAAGATTGGAACAATATTTAAAAGCTGCGTTTCCTATAGCCGTAACGCCATCAGGGATATCTATTGATGTAAGTCCTGTGCAGTCCCAGAATGCGCCATCTCCAATTGCTGTTACGCTCTCAGGGATGGATATGTCCGTTAAACCGGAACATCCTCCAAACAAACCATCTTGTATATAGGTTGTTCCGTCCAGAATTGTTGCTGATGTCAGGTTTTCACAATATTCAAAAGGGCGATAATCGGTTTTAATTTTACCTATAATTACGTGTTTGGGGCCAGGTAGTCCTTCAAACAACCATTTAGAAAAAACTACATTATCATTATCCCAAATCAGAGTGTCTATGTTTTCACAATAATAGAAAGCGGAATTATCTATTTCTGATATACTTTCAGGAATGTTTAAACGGGAAAGCGATGTACAATCACAAAAAGCAGCTCTTCCAATCTTTGTTATGCAGTTTGGTATGGTAATGGCGGTTAAGTCACTACAGCTAATAAAGGCGTTCTCTCCTATGGCTGTGACCTTATAGTCATTATCGCCAAACTTGATTGAACTTGGAATGGTTATCCGTCCTGAACAATAACCATAATAAGAATCGTAACTGGGACGGGGATTTACCACTGTCATTGTTTTACTGTTAAAATCAATGTCATAAAACAGTCCTTGAAACTCCAAATCGTAAGCTTGGATACCACTGGAAAATGCAATGAGCGTAATCAGTGCAGCAATTGTTCTTTTTCTCATAAGCAGATCATTGTAGGAATGCCGCGGTGCCCATGCGGGGTAAATAATAACGAAAGTGTGAGCCCACATAACTCATTTCTCTCGAAGGGCTCTGGAATGCCTTATAGCAGAACTTGAATTAATGTATGCTCACACAGAAGGCTATAGAGTGAGCATTACTCAAAATACAACCAACGTGAGCGTCTATCATTATTCCCTGCAATATATAGAATTTTCCAGATTCTTCGAGTAGGAATAAAGCTATACGCTTTCTAATATGTCAGCACCAGTGTGCAGATTGCGCGCTGATACATAGCGCAAATATACAAATATATATATAGTATTTTCAACCAGCCGTTTTGTTTTTTTCTATTGAAACAGTATCTTTACAACCAAAACAATAAAACTATTATCATCATGGAAACAGAGAAAAAAAGAAAAACTCCCAGGAAGAAGATGAAGAAATACACTCCTGAGGAGAGGAGAGCCATTAATGCAACTATTGTTCCACAGAATAAGACTATGAAAGCCTTTGCGGAGCATCAGGGAGAGTTTTGGGTCAAAGACCCGATGTTGTTGCTATAAAAGATGCTTGCTATGAGATACCTGATTGACACAAACATCTTTGTATACCTGAGCACTGACCGTGAGGGACTCCATCCTGATGTCTTGACTATTCTAAGCGAACCCGACACATTAGTTTATTTTATCTTTAATGAGAAATAATATGAAAAAACGGAGCCGTATCGTTCTGGATGCGGCTCCGTTTTTTGTTCAGTTTTATCTGGAATTACTTCTTGAATAGCATCGGCGCAAATTGATGCAGCGAGCGGCGCCAGGTGAGCCATTCATGGCCTGTGCCGGGTGACTCGTAGTAGATGTGGTTGATGCCCAGACCCTCAAGAGCTACATGCAGGTCGTGGATGCCCTGGTACATGCCGGCGGGCTCATCGGTACCTATGGAGATGTAGAGCAGGTGATACTGGTCGTTGATGGACTTGGGATACATGTCGGCATCGCGACGGTCGTTGGGACCGCGGCCCGATCCGCTGAATCCGCCTATCCAGCCAAACATCTCGGGGTGGTCCAGACCGATGGTATATGACTGGAATCCGCCCAGTGAAAGGCCGCAGATGGCGCGGTTGTCACGGTCGGTCAGAGTGCGGTAGTTGGCATCGAAATAGGGAACAATCTCCTCAACCATAACCTTCTCAAAAAAGGTAAAGTCAAACATGTTTTGACGGCCTCTTGCGTTGGGGTCATTGGCAACGGCATGCTCCATTACTATGATCATGGGCTCGGCCTCCTTCTTGGCAATCAGGTTGTCCATGATGTTGCCCAGTTTACCCTGTGTGCCCCATCCGGTCTCATCCTCACCGGCTCCGTGGAACAGATATAGCACGGGGAACCTGCGGTTGGGCTCCTTCTTGTACTGCGGCGGCAGATATACCCATGTGGTGCGCTCTGCGCCTGTAAGCTTGGACTGATACTTTACAATCTGTATCTCGCCGTGCGGAACCTTCTTCTCCAGGTAATAGTCAACACCGGCCTCAGGTACGTCAATGCCGCTCTGCCAGTAGTTGGAGCCGAAGAACTCCTTACTGTTGGGGTCCGATACACGCTTGCCGTCAACATTCATGGTGTAATAGTGGAATCCCACGACCAGAGGATCGGTGGTAACCTCCCACATGCCGTCATCACCCTTTACAAGAGGGTAGTTCTTGCCGCCTACATTGACGGTAACGGTCTTGGCATCAGGGAAATTATTGCGGAATGTGGCGCTCAGGTCCGGGTTGATCTTGGGATACTCGTGACCTTCCAGGTTTGTTGTGGCACTTGTGGGCTTGGTTATGACACCCACCTGCTTGGCTCCTCCGCACGAAGCCAGCAATACGGCTGCAAACAGCAGTGATGAACTAATGATTCTCATAACAATCGGTTTTATTTAAGGTAATCTTCAAAATAGTCGGTAACTTTCTGCATAAGGTGTACGCGGTCGCGTCCGCTCACATTATGCTCGTGGGTAGGATAGGGGAAATAGTCCAATTGGACACCGGCCTTTATGCAAGCCTCCACGAAACTCAGGCTATGCTCCCATACCACAGTGTTGTCAATTGCTCCTTGGCAAATAAGCAGTTTGCCCTTTAGGTCTTTTGCGCGGGGAATCAGGCTGGTCTTTTCAAATCCTTCGGGGTTGGTATCCTCAGTTTCCATGTAACGCTCGCCGTACATGACTTCATACCATTTCCAGTCAATTACAGGACCTCCGGCTACACCCACCTTGAACACCTCGGGATAGTTTACCATAAGCGATATGGTCATGAATCCGCCGTAGCTCCAGCCGTGGACTCCTATGCGGTCCTTATCAACCCAATCGTTGCTCATGAGCCAACGCATACCCTCCATCTGGTCCTCCATCTCTGCCTTGCCGCACTGCTTATGAATGGCCTTCTCATAATCAGCTCCGTGGTGTTGCGTGCCGCGGTTGTCCATAACGAATACTACATATCCGTGCTGGGCCATATACATCTCCCAGCGGCGTAGCAGTGCCTGGTAAGAGTTGGTGACCATCTGCGAGTGAGGACCGCCGTAAACATACAGGATCACAGGATATTTCTTTGAAGGATCAAAGTCTATGGGCTTTATCAGGCGATAGAAATTGTCATACTTGCCGTCGGCGCTCTTTATTGAACCCAGTTCAATGGGACAGTAATTGAGTTCTGCCGTGGGGTCATCGGCACGGAATATCTCACGTGGTTTCTTGCCGTCGGTCTGGACGATGCTGACCACGCGGGGCGTGTTCAGATTGGACCATGTGTCTATGAAATACTTGCCGTCCGGACTGATCTGGCAGGTGTGCCATCCGGGCTCTTTGGTAAGACGCCTTACGGTATTCACCCTTATATCCAGACCGTACCTTAAATCGATGCTGTACAGATGGCGTTCTGCCGGCGATGCATCAAACGAATAGTAATAGATGTAATGCCCTTTTATGTCAACTAATTCGACGTCGGCATTGGTAAGTCCGATGCGCTTGGGCTCGCCACCGTTTACGTTTCCCATATAGAGATTCCAGTAGCCGTCACGCACATTTGTCTGGTAAATGAAACGGTCGGGATTATCCGGAAGGAAGGTAAGCGGATACAGAGGCTCCACATATCGGTCGTCATGTTCGGTAAACAGTGTGCCCAGGCACTTGCCGTCTGCTGCATCGTACATGTTTAGATGCATGTTCTTCTGGTCACGGTCCAGTACCTGAATGAATATGCGGTCGCTTGCCGGGCTCCAGGTTACGTTGGTCAGGTAACGCTCCTGGTCAAAATCGGTCACATCCATCCATACGGTGGTGCCTTTGTCTATATCATAGACTCCCAGAGTGATGATTTCGGATGTCATTCCGTTCATGGGATAGCGAATCTCTTTAAGTGTTCCGGTACGGGTGGTTATGTCAAGCAGCGGGAACAGGGTTACGCGGCTCTCATCTTTCTTGTAGAACGCGATCTTGCGGCGGTCGGGCGATACGAATATGCCTCCGTCTATACCGAACTCGTTACGGCTGACGCTCTCGCCGCACACAATGCCTTTCTGGTTGAAGTCGGTCACCTGATGCTCCACACTGTCGGCATCCATGTACCATACTTCGCCGCCTCTTGAAAAGGCCTTGAAGTGGTCCTTCTTGTCAGATGCCTTGACGGCGGGCTTATCCAGCTCCTTGCCGGTGCGGGCATTGACGTAGTGCCACTGACTGTCCTTGTAGTATTTATAGACCGAACCGCCCTCATCCCAAGAGCAGCGAATGTTCTCAACTTGAATGCCTGTACCCAGGACCGCCTCCTCCATAGTGAGCAGCCTGCGCTCCTCCTGTGCCTGCACTCCGATAGCCAGCATTACTGCCGCTGCAAACAATACAAACCTTCTCATTTTATATTTTTCAATTTTCAATTTATCCTTTCCACTTCTCTCACCCCCTTGATCTGCTTAAGCTTCTTGACCAGCCTGTCCAACGATGAAAGGTCACTTACCAGCACCGTGAGGTGTCCCTGGAACAGTCCGCCGTTGGAGTCAATGCTGATTGAACGGAGCAGCGTATCGGGCTCCTTGTTTATTATTGATGATATGTTTGATACTATGCCTATGTCGTCCTGTCCCACCACATTCAGAGTGATGCTGTACTGGCTGCCGCTCTTGCCTGACCAGCGTGCACGGACTATGCGGTAGGGGTACCGCTCCTTCATGCGCAACAGGTTGGGACAGCCGCTCCGGTGAATCCTTATGCCGCCGTTTATACTCACGAACCCTGTCACGTCATCACCGTAAATGGGATGGCAACAGCCGGCCATCTTGAAATCGATACCGGTCAGGTTGTCGCCGATAACCAGAACGTCAGTATCCTGCGCGGCTTTCTTCTCGGTTTCGGCGAAGGTCTTCTCAATATCAAAATCCTGCGCACTGTGAACCTCCTGACTGGCCTGTGCGGCAGCCTGCATCTCCTCATAGACCTTGAGCACGTCATCGACCGTAATCTCCTCCTCCATAAGTGCATGGAAGAAAGGAGCCTGACCCTTGTAGCCCATACGGACTATAAGGCGCGACATATCGCTCTCCTCAATCTCAATCTTACGGTTTTTGAAACGACGCTGAAGCAGTTCGCGTCCGGCTTGAGCCTCGCGGTTGCGGATCTCGTTGATGCCCTGGCGTATGCGCATGCGGGCACGGGATGTCACGGCTATGTTCAGCCAGTCCTGCTTGGGCACCTGTGTGGCCGATGTCAACACCTCGACCGTATCGCCGCTCTGCAGTTTGTGGCTTATGCGCACGTTGCGTCCTCCTACGCGAGCACCCACGCATGTCAGTCCCAATCGGCTATGAATGGAGAAAGCAAAGTCCAGTACCGTTGCGCCTTTTGGTAACTGACGCACTTCACCGTTAGGAGTGAATACGAATATCTCCTCCTGGTACATATCCAGCGCAAAGTCCTTGCGAAGTTCATCAGGATTGGTGTTATGTTCCAGGATTTCGCGTATGCCGGCCATGATGCTGTCGGCCGCTCCTTCACTCTTTATGCCTTTATATGACCAGTGGGCCGCCAGACCGCGTTCCGCTATATCATCCATACGGCGGGTGCGTATCTGAATCTCCACCCATCGGTTCTCGGGTCCGTTGACGGTAATGTGCAGTGATTCGTATCCGTTGCTCTTGGGAACGCTCAGCCAGTCACGCAGACGCTTGGGATTGGGCTGGTACATATCGGTCACGATACTGTAAACCTGCCAGCATTGGGCCTTCTCCTTGTCTGCCGGCGAATCCAGTATTATTCGGATGGCAAAAAGGTCATAAATGTGGTCCAGGGTTGTGTTCTGGGCCTTCATTTTGTTCCATATGCTTGATATGGACTTGGTGCGCCCCTTGATTGTAAACTTCAGACCGGCCTCTTCAAGACGCTGTTTAACAGGTCCTATGAAAGCCTTGATATATGCTTCGCGGGCGCTCTTGGTTTCGTTGAGCTGACAGGCTATGCTGGCATAGATATCACGGTGCTCATATTTGACCACCATATCCTCCATCTCGCTCTTGATGGCGTAAAGGCCCAGACGGTGAGCCATCGGGATATAGAGCAGACGGCACTCTTCTGTTACATGCAGACGATAATCGTTGTCCGGATTGCCCGATAGCATCTTCATCAGTACGTAGCGGTCTGCGATGAGGCAAATGATCACACGTACATCCTCGGCAAATGATACCAGAAGCTTGCGGAAATTCTCGTCGGCAATGGAATCATGTTTTGAATAGAGCTCCTTTACGCGGCACATGCCCTGAATAAGCTGTGCTGCATCTTCGCCGAATTGTTTCCGGAACTCCTCGGGAGCAATGAGCCCCTGCTGTATCATAGGGTCAAACAGGGCTGTGAGCAGGGATGCCTTCTTTAGCCCCGTCTTTTCAACAATCACGATACCGGTCCTGATGCACCGCTCCAGCATGGGAATGCCGTGACTGTCAGTTCCGTAAGCCCCCTTGGCAACGCCTTCACGGAGCAACCCTTTAAGCCTGCTCCAATCCTCAGCCTCAAACAGCGGTCTTGCCGCCTGCACCAACTCCCTGTATATGCCAAACTCCATACTTTGCAAATATAATGCTTTTTCCTCTCAGTTTTTTATTTCCAAGGGTAGGACGTCTGTTTTGGGAACCATCAGTGAAGTGGCGTAAAGCGGAGTGCCTCGGAACGTTGTGTTCCAAAAAACAGACGTCCTACTCCTAGAAATAAAAAAAGAGAAATAATCTGCCAAAATTTCCGTATAAGAGGTAAAGTGTGTATTTTTGTCAGTCTATTTCAGATAGCTATGAATATAGAAGAGATACAGAGGATGAAACAGAGGTTCCGTATCATCGGAAACTCGCCTGAACTGAACCGCGCCATAGACGTAGCCATACAGGTTGCGCCCACAGACCTGACGGTCCTGATTACGGGTGAGAGTGGTGCCGGAAAGGATGTTTTTCCAAGAATCATACATGAGAACAGTCTCCGTAAGACCAAGAAATATCTGGCTGTGAACTGCGGCGCAATCCCCGAAGGAACCATTGACTCTGAATTGTTCGGACACGTAAAAGGTGCTTTTACGAACGCCATCAGTGATAGAAAGGGTTATTTTGCCGATGCCGACGGCGGCACCATCTTCCTGGATGAGGTGGCCGAGCTGCCGCTTGCCACGCAGGCCCGCCTTCTCCGTGTGTTGGAATCAGGCGAGTTTATCCGCGTTGGCTCCAGTACGGTTGAGAAAACTGATGTCCGCATAGTAGCGGCCACGAACGTAGACCTTCTCAAGGCTATTGAGCAGGGCCGTTTCCGTGAAGACCTGTTCTACCGTCTCAGCACTATTCCCATCAAGGTGCCTTCACTGCGCGAGCGCGGGGCCGATGTACAGCTGCTGTTCCGTAAGTTCGCGGCTGACTGTGCAGAGAAATACCGGATGCCCGCCATCCAGCTCTCTGAAGATGCCAAGCAGATGCTCATGACTTATCATTGGCCGGGTAATGTGCGCCAGCTCAAGAATATAACTGAGCAGATATCCATAATGGCTACGCAGAGAGTCATTACCGCCGATATGCTTCAGGAATATCTCCCTGACCGTCGCACCTCGATGCTGCCCATGCTTGCAGGCGGCCAGCGTCAGGAGAACTCGTTCGAGAATGAGCGCGAGATCCTGTATAAGGTGCTGTTTGATATGCGTCGCGACATAACTGACCTTAAGGCTCAGGTCAACAGCATGTCGCAGAACCAGCAGCCCGTGCAGCAGCCGGTATCTATTTTCACTCCCGAAGAGGGTACGACCACTGTCCAGAATGTAACACCCCGCAAGAGTACGCCTGTGGATGATGACATCCAGGATACCGAAGTTTATGTTGAGGAGACCCTGTCACTTGATGAGGTCGAGAAAGATATGATAAAACGTGCCTTGGCCAAGCACGGAGGTAAACGTCGTGGTGCAGCTGCGGATTTGAACATATCCGAGCGCACACTTTACCGTAAAATCAAAGAGTATAATCTGGAATGAAACACGGCATATTCAAATCTGTCCTTTTCCTGATGGCGTCAGCTTTGCTGATGTCGGGATGTACCGTATCATACAAGCTGAATCAGTCTTCTATTGACTATAATACCATCAAGACCATCTCCATTGAGACTTTTGCCAATCGTGCGGCTTATCAGTGGGCTCCTATGGCTCCCATGTTCAATACCTCACTCAGTGACAAATATGAGAATCAGACCAAGCTGCGTCAGGTAAGACGTGACGGAGACCTTGCTTTGTCGGGTGAGATAACATCGTATGACCAGACCAACAAGTCCATCTCTGCTGACGGTTATTCGTCAATGGTTCAGCTCAGGATGACGGTCAAGGTCAAGTTCACCAATACCAAGAAGCATGAGGATGATTTTGACCGTACGTTCAGTGCCAGTCGTGAATACGATTCTTCACAGCAGCTCACTGCCGTTCAGGAAGAACTTGTCCAGCAGATGATAGATGATATTGTGGACCAGGTGTTCAACGCAACCGTAGCCAAGTGGTAATGGGGCAGACCAAGGATGAACGCATGATGTCCCTGTTGGATTCGTTCCTTGAGGGCAGGGGAGAGAACGCTTCGGATGTCGCGGAGTTGGGTGCAGTCCCTATGGATTACGTATCGGCCTATCTGGATACGCCGTCGGCAGTCATCGAAAGTTCGACAGATAAGGCAATCCGTTCCAAGACGGAACAGCTTCTTGATACATTCCTTTCGTCAGATTATGTTAAACCGTCATTCGCTCCCGTGTCTGACGATGTTCCGGATAATGCTGATGCTGATGAAGATGACGGCACCGAACCTCTTGAAGATTCGTATTTTACCGAGACTTTGGCACGTATCTACCTCAAACAGCGCCGTTATGACAAGGCGTTGGAAATTATTCGGTCTCTTTATTTGAATTTTCCGAATAAAAGCATTTACTTTGCGGACCAAATCCGGTATTTGGAGAAATTAGTTAGGATAAATCAAAAATCAGAATAGAAAATGTTTAAGGTTTTACTCGTCATTATTGTGATTCTGGCAGTGTTCCTTTGCTTCATTGTCACAATCCAGAATTCAAAAGGCGGCGGTCTGGCTGCCGGTTTTGCTTCATCTAATCAGATCATGGGTGTTCGCAAGACTACCGATATCCTTGAAAAGACCACTTGGACTCTGATTGCAAGTATTGCAGTTCTGAGCATTCTTACGGCATACGTGGCCAAACCCAAGGCCATCAACTCAACTTCTGTCATGGAGGGTGAGGCAATAGAGAACCAGATGATCAATCCGGAGTCATCAACTACCACATTTGATTCTCCGATAGAACTTCAGGATCTCCCCGAGGAGTAATACACCGTTAATCATGATATGAAAAGGAGGCAGTGTCAACCGCCTCCTTTTTCATTTATACGTTTTCATTCTTTCTTTTTGGGGAATGACCTGTTGTCGACATACTCTTTGTACGGCAGATCATAATTCAGGTAATAGAAATTGTGTTGTTTGCGGTGCTGCTCATCGGGCAGTTTCATATAATCGCCGTATATTGACTTGAGGTATTCGTCCGGTTTCTCCATCCCGTAAAACTGCCTGCCTTCAAACAGCACGGGAGTGGGCTTCCCTGCAAAAGCTTTCGGGATTATGGCGTGTTTGAAGTCGAACACACAGTACAGGTCTGATTTGGGATATGAACCGGATCGCATAATCCTGCAGGCTTTCTTCTGGAGTTTTGCGTTGGTTGTAAGCGCCTGAACTATCCTGGGCACCCATGACCTTGGTCCTCTTCCGTGTTTGAAAGGATTCCTGTTGCAGAAATATGCCAGTTTGTTGTAAACCCTGTATCTGATATGCTTGCACTTTGCCAGGAAAGGGTTGCCGTATGTATCGTCCATAGGAAAGACATCAAGGTAAATACCTCCGACGGAGTTGTAATCCAGCCTTTCTACAATAGTGGTGCTGCCGTCTATGAATTTGGCGTATGTGCCTGTAAAGTTGTCGCTTTTTTCTATCGAATTCAGTTCGTACGGTTTGGGAATCCATTCATCCGCATGGCTTACAAGCACGTCATAATCCTTGCGGGGCATATTCACATCGGCGTCATCATCCCAAGGTATGAATCCCCCGTGACGGATGGCTCCAAGCATGGTGCCGGCACATAAGTAATATGTCAGTCCGTGTTCTCTGCAGACCTTGTCAAAGGCGGTCATTACATCCAGAATCCTTAACTGAAGGGGTCTTATGTCGTAATTTGCCATAATCCTTTATATTACGCGGTTGTATGTATCGATGAGCGAGTCTGCCAGAGTCTTTGGATAGAAACGGTTTGCGGCATATTCATAGCCGTTCAGAATCATCTCTTTGCGCAGCTTTTCATCAGTAAGCGCCCGGCTCATCTTTTCTGATATGTCACCTATGTCGTTGGGATTGATAAGCAGCGAATCCGGTCCTGCCGCCTCGGGCAGTGATGATACGTTGCTGGTTATGACGGGACATTTTGAGAGAAGGGCCTCTACTACGGGTAACCCGAAACCTTCATAAAATGACGGGTAGACAAACAGTCTTGCGTTCAGATACAGGTAACGCAGCCCTTCGGTATGAACTTTCTCGGGTGTGAATATGACCATATCCTGCAGTCCGTGTCCTGCAACGTAATCCAGAACCTTCTGCTTATACTCCCTTCCGTCGCCCACTACTACAAGCGGAATCTGCAGGTCTTTGGGTTGCAGTTCCAATCCCTTAATCGCTCCAAGCAGGTTCTTGCGTGAATTGATTGAACCTACATACAGCATAAAGGGTTTGCCGCTTATTGATGACACAAGGCTTGCAGGGCATGTGCCCTGGTCATCTGTGTAATAAATGTTGTTTACGGGCTGATATATTACGTCAATCCTGTCCGGGTCGACATCATAGAACCTGATTACATCCTGTTTCGTGGATTCGCTTATGGCTATTATCCTGTCGGCTTTTTTGCAGGCATGCCTCCACTTGAGATTGTATGTGATGCGGTCCGTGACATGATACATATCCGTAAATGTCCTGAATGCCACATCATGTATGGTAACGACCGATGGTACGTCTATTTTTGCCGGTAACTCGTTCGACAGTCCGTGAAAGATGTCAACGTTGTCTTTTTTTGCAGCCGATGCAAGCCCGAATGTCCTCCATGCGCTGCCTCTCAGGATGCCGTCTGGCTGTATGGTACGACAATACTCCTTGCTGATGTATTGGTCGGTAATGCTGTTATGCCTGATTTTCGGGGTATAAAGCAGATACTCATTGCCAGGGTGGAATTCTGTGAGTATGTCAATTGTAGTCCGGCTATGGTTGCCCAGCCCGGTAAAGTTGTTGAACAGACGTTTTGCGTCGAATCCTATCCTCATTCGTTTACTGGCCAAACCATTGAACTTGCGCCCAGAATAGCGGCGTCAGACTCCTTAAGTGAGGAGTATAGTATCTGGATCTTGTCCTTCCAGATTTGCATCAGGTTTTCATTCATCGCCTTTACCATCTCATCGTGGAAGAACTCACGTGATTTGGTGAGACCTCCAAACAGCACGATGGCCTGTGGTGAGCTGAATTTTACGAAATCACCCAATGCGCGGCCCAGAATCCTGCCGGTAAATACAAAGATATCCTTTGCCAACATGTCACCTTGTACGGCGGCATCATAAATGTCTTTTGATGAAATCCTCTCGGGGTCAAGCTTTCGCAGCAGACTGTCCCTTTTGTCATTTTGCAGGAATTCACGTGCGGTACGTGCCACACCCATGGCGCTTGCATATGTTTCAAGGCAGCCCTTAAGTCCGCAGTTGCATTGGCGTCCATCCTGTACGACACATACATGCCCCAGCTCTCCTGCAAATCCGTCATGCCCGTAAAGCAGACGGCCGTGAGTTATGATTCCACTGCCTACACCTGTACCCAGGGTAATCATTATGAAATCGTTTATTCCGCGGGCTACACCATATGTGTGTTCACCGCTTGCGGCGGCATTTGCATCGTTAGTTATGCGTACATGGAGTCCGGTAATCTCTTTGAGCCGGTCTGCAAGATAAACTACGCCTGGCTTGCCCTGGGCATCGCGTGCCCAGCGCAGGTTCGGGGCATAGCGTATCGTTCCGTCCAGGCGGTTTGCGTTTGGAGCGCCTATGCCGATACCTATTACCGTGCCTTGGCTTGCGGTCTTGCGGACAAGTTCCTTGACTGTACTTGCCAGGAGTTCCAGATACTCGTCAAAGCTGTCAATCAACGATGTGACCACACTCTGGCAGAGTATGGTCCCATCTTGTGTCACGACTCCACATTTGGAGGATTGACCGCCTATGTCAATACCGATGGCAAGTCTTTGCATATGGATTAGTTGCTGGTCAGTTCAGCTCTGATTCTGGTCCACTTGTTCAGGATGTCGCGGTAGTACTTCTCAAGCTTGTCCCACTCGTAGAAGTAGGGATACTCAACACCCTTTGCATCCTTGTAGCACTCAACCGGCAGTTTGGCCTCCTTCTCATCAACCAGGGCTCTTACCAGAATTTTGCCTTTCTTGTCCTTGAAGAATATGAGTTGCAGGTTGCTGGCCATGTGAACTATGTCGTAGTTGACCCATTTGTCGGCAAGGTCTTCAATATCCTTGGGAGAGTAGGCGCAGTCGTTGACCTCCATGAGGCAGAGCAGGGGATAAAGCGCTGTGTCATGTCCGTAACGCAGGTTGGCGCTGGGTGTGCCTGCGGCGATGGCTGCATCGGCCTTGTCCAGGAAATCCTGAAGCAGTGTTGCGTGGCCGTAAGGAACAATGTTGTTGGTCAGGTCGTGATAACCCGAAACAGAGAACCAATAGAGGTTGTTCTGGAGCCAGCAGTCATACCACTCGTCGAAAGTGAATACGTCATCCAGGTCAAATCCAAGATAGGAATGGCTGCCCATGTTGGCTGCAATGTCATAGATCTTGGTGTACAGGTCATCCGAGCGGTCCGATACTGAAACGGATCCTGATGATGATGTCCTCTGATATCTGGTTATGAATGTGGTATCCGTAAACAGGGCGCACATAAGACGCTCCGGGTTGTTGTGCTTGGCGTTGAAGGCATTGACTGCGGCATTACGCTCGCGGCTGTTCTTGGCGCTGTTGATAGCCCTGTCCTCAGAGTTCATGTAACCTCTGTCGTAATCACTGCAGTTGTAGTCTATTTTCATCTGAGGCAGTATGCTTGAGAATTCCATCATGGCTGCCGTCATACTGGCCATAACGCGGTGGGATGTGGTTGAACGGGCTACTATAGTGGTCTTCTTGTTGAAGATCTCAGGATAGTTGCGGACCATACGGCGGGCAATTCCGCGATGCTGCTGCTGTCCTACTATTGTGAGGTCACCCAGGTGTCCGTCAGCATCCTTAGCCATTATCTCGATACGTCTCAGGACGTCCTTTCCGAAATCTGTCAAAACACCTTTGTCATCGGCAGCCTGAAGGATTGAATACGGATCATTATACTGCGGGGTGTTGAGAAGATAACGTGAACCGTGACGGCCGTAATGACTCATGTAGAAGGGCTTGAAACCTTTTGGAGCCTTTGAATAGGTTACACCGGGATCAACGTATTCCAACATGCTGCCTCTGAACTTGTAGAGGTTGTCCTTGTTGATGTCTTCTTTCTTGGTGATTTCAGCACACAGTGTCAATGGTAACAAGAGTACCAGGCTGATTAGAAATGATTTCTTCATATGTTTAGGTCAGTATATTTGTATTGTTGCAAAAGTAAGGAAAATAGACTAAATTTGCAAGCTACTGCGCAAATTCAAACTAAACAAATATAACAATGAACAGTAAAGAATTGATGAACAAGGCAGCCGACAATATCCGTATTCTGGCTGCATCTATGGTCGAGAAGGCCAAGTCCGGTCACCCCGGTGGTGCCATGGGTGGCGCTGATTTCATTAACGTGCTTTTCAGCGAGTTCCTGGAGTATGATCCCCGCAACATGAAGTTTGAGGGTCGTGACCGTTTCTTCCTGGATCCCGGCCATATGGCTCCCATGCTTTACTCTCAGCTTGCTCTTACCGGCAAGTTCTCAATGGAGGAGCTGGCCACTCTGCGTCAGTGGGGCTCACCCGTTACCGGTCACCCCGAACTCGAGGTTGCACGCGGTATCGAGAACACCTCCGGTCCTCTTGGCCAGGGCCACGTATTTGCAGTTGGTGCCGCTATTGCTGAGAAGCATCTGGCAGCCGTACTGGGTGAGGAGGTAATGAGCCACAAGATCTACGCTTACATCTCTGACGGTGGTATCCAGGAGGAGATCTCACAGGGCGCCGGCCGTATTGCAGGTACTCTGGGTCTTGACAACCTCATCATGTTCTATGATTCAAACGATATCCAGCTCTCAACTGAGACCAAGGTGGTAACCGCCGAGGACACAGCTGCCAAGTATCGCGCTTGGGGTTGGAACGTATATGAGATAAACGGTAACTGCGTTGACCAGATTCGTGGCGCACTCACCATGGCTCAGAACGCCAACGGCAAACCCACCCTTATCATCGGTAAGTGCATCATGGGTAAGGGTGCCCTCAAGGCCGATGGCACCAGTTACGAGCGTAACTGCAAGACTCACGGTGCTCCTCTGGGTGGTGATGCTTACGTCAACACCATCAAGGCTCTGGGCGGTGATCCCGAGAATCCTCTCCAGATCTTCCCCGAGGTCAAGAAGCTCTATGCTGACCGTGCCAAGGAACTGCGCAAGATCATGGATGCCAAGTATGCCCGCAAGGCTGCATGGGAGATGGCAAATCCTGAGAAGGCTGCCCTCCTCAAGGAGTGGTTCAGCGGCAAGGCTCCCAAGATTGACTGGAGCAAGGTTGAGCAGAAGCCCGATGACGCTACACGTTCAGCATCAGCTGCAGTTCTGAGCCAGTTGGCACAGCAGGTTCCCAACATGATCTGCGCAAGTGCTGACCTGAGTAACTCAGATAAGACCGACGGTTTCCTCAAGTATACAACCAACATGGGTAAGGGTGACTTCAGCGGTGCATTCTTCCAGGCTGGCGTAGCTGAGCTCACCATGGCTTGCTGCTGCATCGGTATGGCTCTGCACGGTGGCGTTATCCCCGCTTGCGGTACCTTCTTCGTATTCTCAGACTACATGAAGCCCGCCGTACGTATGGCTGCCCTCATGGAGCTCCCCGTTAAGTTCATCTGGACTCACGATGCATTCCGCGTCGGTGAGGACGGTCCTACACATGAGCCCGTTGAGCAGGAGGCACAAATCCGTCTCATGGAGAAGCTCAAGACTCACAAGGGCAAGAACTCAATGCTTGTTCTGCGTCCCGCCGACAGCGACGAGACCACTCAGGCTTGGAAGCTCGCTATGGAGAATACCACTTCACCCACAGGTCTTATCCTGAGCCGTCAGAACATCAAGACTCTGCCCGCAGGTAATGACTACAGCCAGGCTGCCAAGGGTGCTTACATCGTAGCCGGTTCAGACGCTGACTTTGATGTTATCCTTCTGGCTTCAGGTTCAGAGGTATCAACTCTGGTTGCCGGTGCTGAACTCCTGCGCGCCGACGGTATCAAGTGCCGCATCGTAAGCGTTCCTTCTGAAGGGTTGTTCCGCAGCCAGTCAAAGGCTTACCAGCGCAGCATCCTGCCCGGTAACAAGAAGAAGTTCGGTCTCACTGCAGGTCTGCCTGTAACCCTTGAGGGTCTGGTAGGTGCCAGCGGTAAGGTTTGGGGCCTGAGCTCATTCGGTTTCTCAGCTCCTTACAAGGTGCTTGATGAGAAGCTGGGCTTCACCGCCGAGAACGTTTATGCACAGGTTAAGTCATTGCTCAAGTAATGATAGGAATTGCAAGTGACCACGCTGCTTTCCCGTTGAAGCAGTTCGTTATAGAATACTTGAAGGAGAAGGGGCTGGAGTTCAAGGACTACGGCACCTATACTCCCGATAGTTGCAACTATGCCGACTATGGCCACGCTCTGGCCCGCGGCATAGAGAACGGCGAGGTAGAGAAGGGCATAGCCATGTGCGGCAGCGGAGAGGGAATCTCCATGACTCTGAACAAGCATCAGGGTATCCGCGCCGGACTGTGCTGGATTCCTGAGATTGCTCACCTCATCCGTCAGCACAATGATGCCAACGTGCTTGTAATGCCCGGCCGTTTCATCGACAATGACATGGCCCGCAAGATCATGGACGAGTATCTGAACACCCCCTTCGAGGGGGGTCGCCATCAGGCTCGCGTTGACAGCATTCCTGTTAAGTAAATTGAGAATTGAAAATTAGAAAAAGGCTTGCGAGATTTCGCAAGCCTTTTTCATGTCGCGGGCCTTACGCAGGTTCTGCGTATTAATTTTCAATTTTCAATTAAATAGTAAATCCAGCAGGGTGCACAAAGATTTCTCTTTAGTCTCTGATGAGAAGGTGAAGTAGATTGCGTGCTTGCCCTTGAAATCAGCCAGTGCCGGAAGGTTTACTTTCATCTCAGTGGGTTGCTGAGACATATCGGCCTTAATCTCAATCTTGCCTATCTGCTTGCCGCCCTGTGATGCCCAGGGTCGGTCAGCCATGATGGTGATGGTGCCGTCTATGCCCTCGGGTATCAGGTTGAGCAACAGGTTTACATCGCTGCGGCCGCTCGTGGCGTCAAAGTTGAAGTACTTGTAACCCACAATTGAGCCGTCGGTATTGTTGACCACGGGGTTGGTGTTGTTTCCCAGATCGTAGGGCTTGTCAAACTTGCTGTCAGTTCCGTAGGCCGATGCTACATAAGACCCGGAGAAAATATTGTTGGGCCAGTCGTGCACTGCAGGAGTGGGACCGGTGTACCAGCAGGCCAGTCCTGCGCTATGACGCTCCAGGGGATCAAGACCGTTCAGCGAGAAACCCTCAGAGTTGTACTCACCTTCCGATATCTCAACCTTGCCGCCGGGACCCGGAGTCACCTTAACGGTTATGGGTGCAACCATTGCCTGACGTGCATACTCATCGGTTCCGGTCTGGCGGTGGTAGAACACGTACCACTGCCCGTTTATCTGGCATATTCCGCCGTGCGTATTACCGTCTATGGTACCCGATGCTATTGGCTCACCCTTCTCATTGATCTCGCGTCCGCGGGCGTCAATCACAGTGCCGCCGTAGGTCCATGGGCCAAGCGGGTTGTCACTGTATGCGTATGCCAGCGTGTAGTTTGATGAGGGTAATCCGAATTCTCCTTCAAGTGTGAATCGGCTATATATAAATATGTACTTGTCCTGTATCTTGCGTATTGAAGAAGCCTCGAAGAACTTGAACTCGCCGTCCATATATCGGCCGGGAACCATATCCTCCACAATCTTGGTGCCGGGCTTTACGGTTGCCATAGTGGCGGGGTCCAACTCGGCTGCGTATGAGCGCTCAAAGCCCCAGTAACCGTAAACCTTGCCGTCATCATCTACAAAGACTGCGGGGTCAAATGCCAGCACGCCGTCAGTCACGTTGGGATTATTCCTGCTCCAGTTGCAGACCTCAAACGGGCCGTCGGGGCGCTTGCTCTTGCAGACCATTCCGTTGCGGCCTCCTGACTGGTTGTTGGGGTATAGGTAGTAGGTCTTGGTGCCGTCGGGGGCAGTGACCAGAGTGACATCGGGGGCGTAAAGTACATCGGCCACACCAAGACGGCTCAGCGGCTCGCCGTTTGCGTTCTTGTCAACCTTGAATATCTCGCCGTCATAACGCCAATGGATAAGGTCATTCACTGAGGCTGACCATACCACCAGTTCGCGTCCACAATAACCTGATATCATGCTGTCATGCGAACCATATATATAAACACGGTACTGACCCGGATTGTCCGGATCCTCAAAAACATAAGGCTCTCCGTCGGGGATATGCTCCCAAAGCGGCAGATAAGGGTTTCCTACTGTCATAAGTTCTTTCTGCTGGTTATCGGCCTGTCCTGAACAGGACATCATAAAGCATGCAACAACCATTGCTACCCATGATAGTCCCTTGCTGTAATTTGTCATTTTGGTTAGGATATCTTGTTTGAGCCATAAAGATAAGCAAAATAGTACAAAAGGGGTCAGACCCCAATTGTACTATTATCTCATCCAACCCTCCACCTTGTATATCTTCTCTGTAAGTTTACGCTTGGTACGGGTGGCATAATCAATGTACCACACTTCAAAACGGGCAAGATAGAAATCGCCCCAGACACCTTCATAAATGGAAAACTCTCTTGGTTCAGTGATTTTTCCCTTGTCTTCTGGGGTTATCTTTTGAACTGTACTGTCTGTTATCCTCTTTTTTGACAGTTGTATGTTATCGGTCGCTTCATAGCACTCCAACCAGATTTCACCGTCATCAAACTCTTGGGATATATAAAAACTGTACTTGTACATTCCGCCCTGAAAACCTTGACAGACCTGAAGCCATGTAGAGCTGTCATCGGGATTAAACAGATCGGATATATCAGTTTTAAAAGTGTTTCCGAATTCATCAACACGTTCAGAACGGAATGAAGGGAGCGGTTCACAGTAATCCACATTCTGCGGAATGGGATGTTCTTTGCCGAAATTATCCACCAAATCGCTGTTGAACATCCACCATACGCCTATCCCTATAAAGTTCCAAAGGAATAGGGCTAGCGTACCTCCCATCATAGCCAAATGCCCAAGTATGGCTTTGCCCTGTTTCTTGATGAGATAATATACCCAGAGGCCCACGTTTGCAAGTAGCAGGATGATGCTGATTTTTGTTATGACATCCTGAAAATTGATAATCTTGAGCATACAGTCCGATATACCCGCACTGGTGTTTAATGTTCTTCTGACAAGAAAAAGCTGTATTACCTGAAGTATGAGTAGAGGTAATGGCCAAATCCACCACTTTAGAACAAGCTGTCTGGATTTCATGTTACTTTTTGGCGGTAAGCAGAAAAGAATAAGGAAGGTGAATACCGTCATTGCTGTGACAGAGGAAAGAATGAATGCAAAGGCATCCGAATAACGGGCTGTAGAGCCGTCCATATTTGAAAGGCCGATGTCCACCAGCACAAGTAATGTAAATATGCATAGTGAAGCTGGAATCAGAAGCGTCCATGGTGAGATGCCTGCGTCACGCAGACGGCGCACGGAAACAGTCAGAGACGGAATGAACATTGCAAGCCAGAACAGTCCTAATGAGATTAGAATGCATTTGTACACGCTTGACAGCACGCTGTTGTACGCGTTGTCAAGAATAAAGGAAAGCCCTGCCAACGTGCAGACTACCACGACCGATACCGCAAGCACCATGATTGCCCAGGTCCAGAACTCCCTGCGGCCTGATCTGCCTCTAAACTGGAAGTATTTCCTTAAAGTATCTTCTATTGAGCTCCACATATATCTCATTTTATTCCCAGCAGGGAGGTTAATGCATTGATGTGATTACTGAATGCTTTTCGGCCTTTCTCAGTGACAGAATAAGAGGTGTTTGGCTTGCGTCCGATGAACTGCTTGACGGTCTCGATATAACCCAGTTCCTCCAGCGCACGGATGTGACTGGCCAGGTTTCCATCCGATGCACCAAGCATCCCCTTGAGCGTGTTGAAATCGGCCTGTCCGGATGCGGTCAGCACAGACATGATTCCAAGCCTGACACGACTCTCAAATGCCTTGTCAAGATTTTTTATTATTGTCATCGGTCCTTACGTTCAAATACAAACTGGAACCATATGCCCCATATCAGGTGAACCAAACAGAATCCTATAGTCCAAAGCATCAAGCTCCAGGGGGCAAAGGCAAGAGCGACAATACCCAATATTATCTCTACGTATCCGATATACTTGGTTACAGATATACTCAATGCGATAGGCGAAATTACAATCAGAGCCAGCCCGTAGAACACCAGCATAATACCTGGTATCATGTTGTACAGTCCATTGAACAGTGAAGTGAGGCATACCAATCCACCTGCTGTCATTATGGTAAAGAACGATTTAAGCAGACGACGGGCACCGGCATCAAGTGTAAATTCCATTCCTTTGCGTGCAGCCCTGCGCTTGGACATCTCCCAGACAGTCTTGAATGCCGCAGCAAAAACTACAACGCAAACTGCCGTCACAATAAGTAAAGTATTCCAATCATAACCGTGCCGGATAGGGTTCATCCAAGCACCCAAAAGCGGACGGAAACTACCATAAAGCCAGAAACTTACCACAGCTGCACCCAACAAAGCCCACAATCCGGCTACCACACCTGATGCCCCGTCAATATAAAGCACCTTCTGTGACCGCTCCATCAATTCCTTAATGTCACTAAGCGTCTCTTTAATCTCCTGTTCTTTCATATTCATTCTTGCATTGAAAAGTACTTTGCGCTACAAAGTAAACACAAACAAACAGAACTTCCAAACAATTCTGCAGAAAAAAAGCCCTGCAAGCAGGGCTTTATCAGCGAAATTGTACAAAAGGGGTCTGCCCCCAATTGTATCATTTTACAGAGAGCTTGTAGATTACAGTGTGCTCATACTTCTCGCCCGGACGCAGAACCGTGCTGGGGAAGAAGTCGTGGTTAGGAGAATCGGGATACATCTGTGACTCCAGAGCGATAGCGGTGCGTGCGCCGGTATATACCTGAAGTCCCGGATGGTTGTTCCAAACCTCCATGTAACGACCAGACTTGGGCGAGTAGAGTGATGCAACCATCTCAACCTTGCCCTGCTCGTTGTGGATCAGGCAGAAGTTGTTGTCATAGTTACGTACCATACCCTCAGGTACCTGACCACCGAAACCGCCGAATCCGCCACGGCCGCCCTGTCCGGGAGCCGGCGAATACTGACGGTCACCAATGCGTACGGGTTTCTGGAAATCATAGGGAGATCCTTCAACCATACCCAGATCACCGGTCGGGATGTTGCTGCGGTCAGTCTCAGTGATGAAAGCAGCATTGATCATCAGCTCGTGGTCCATGATGTCGCCATTACCTGCGCCATCCAGATTGAAATAGGTGTGGTTTGACAGGTTTACAACGGTAGCCTTATCGGTCGTAGCCTCATAACTTATCTGCAGACCACCGTCCTTGGTGATGGAGTAGGTCAGAGTAGTTGTAAGGGTGCCGGGGAATCCGTCCAGACCATCGGGCAGAACACAACTCAGGACCAGCTTGTTCTTCTTGGCCTTAACGACCTTCCATGCGGTGTGGTCAAAGCCCTTGGCACCGCCGTGAAGTGTGTGCTGGCCGCTGTTCTTGGTTATGTTGTATTCAACTCCGTCAAGTGTGAACTTGCCGTTTGCGATACGGTTGGCATAACGACCCAGAGCCGGGCCTACCATACCCATGTTGTAACGCATGTACTGGTGGATGTCATCGTAGTGGGTTACCAGGTTAGCGTACTCACCGTTCTTGTCAGGAGCGTAAAGGCCTACCACAAATCCTCCGTAGTTGATGATCTGTGCAGCCACCTTACCTTTTTTAATAGTATATAAGGCAACTTTCTGGCCATCAATGATGGTATCATAAGGTGCTGTGGGCAGAAGCGGGAACTTGGGCTTTGCTGCGCTGGCTGATAAGCAGAATGCTACTGCTGCAACAGCCATTAAAACTTTGGATAATTTCTTCATATGCATAAGGACTTTTAATAATTGAGAATTGAGAGTTGTTCCGCACCGGATGGCCAATTCTCAATTCTCAATTTTCAATTTTCAATTTTCAATTAATTCTTGTACTTAACTGCTGCTTCCTCAATAGGCAGGCATTTCTTGTAGTTTTCAATGTATGCGTTGAATCCTGCTACATCCTCAGGGGTAGGAGCGACCGATGTTCCGGTATCGCCGGCAAATACCGCATCGTCAAGGAACTCAGCCAATGACTGCTTCTTCTTGTTGTTGATAAGGTACGATGCCAGGATAGCCATACCCCAGGGACCGCCTTCACCTGCAGTCTTCATGCAGGAGATAGGTGAATTCAGGGCAGCGCCCAGAATCCTCTGGCCAACACCGGGAGTGGTAAACAGACCGCCGTGACCGGTTATGCGGTCCACCTTGATCTTCTCCTCGTTGAACAGGATATCGTTACCAACCTTGAGCACACTGATAGCGCCGCTTATAATAGCGCGCATAAAGTTGGCCAGGTTGAACTTGTCGTTAGCGGAGCGTACAAACAGCGGACGTCCGTCGGCAAAACCGGTAACAGGCTCGCCCGATACGTAGTTGTAGCTCATAATTCCGCCGCAGTCCGGATTACCCTTCAGTGCCACATTAAAGAGGTTGGTAAAGAGCTTGCCCATATCAACGGGAATACCCATAATCTCCTCAAACTCCTTGAACAGGTTAACCCAGGCATTCAGGTCACTGGTGCAGTTGTTGCAGTGAACCATAGCCACGGGGCTGCCATCGGGAGTAGTCACGATATCAATCACCTCATGCGGTTTCTTGAGATCCTTCTCAAGCACGATCATTGAGAATGATGATGTACCGGCCGATACGTTACCGGTGCGCGGACGAACTGCGTTGGTGGCCACCATACCTGTGCCTGCATCGCCCTCGGGAGGACAGATGGGAGCACCCGGTTTGAGATGACCGGTGATATCCAGTTTGCGGGCGCCGGCCTCGGTCAGCACGCCTGCATCCTGGCCTGCGTCAAGTGACTTGGGCAGAATGTCAAGCAGTTTCCAGGGATAACCCTTGGTAGCAATCAGCTTGTCAAACTTGGCTACCATTTCGGCATTGTAGGTCTTGGTCTTGGGATCAACGGGAATCATACCCGATGCGTCACCCACACCCAGAACTCTCTTGCCTGTGAGCTGCCAGTGGATGAAACCTGCCAGAGTGGTCAGGAAATCAATATCCTTTACGTGCGGCTCATTGTCCAGGATAGCCTGATACAGATGTGATATGCTCCAGCGCAGAGGTACGTTGAACACAAACAGGTCAGACAGCTCGGCGGCTGCCTTGGCGGTGTTGGTGTTACGCCATGTGCGGAACGGAACCAGTATGTCACCGTGCTTGTCAAAAGGCATGTAACCGTGCATCATGGCGCTTACGCCAATTGCTGCAAGGTTCTCAATCTCAACCTCGTACTGCTTGAGCACGTTCTTGCGCAGGTCAGCATAGCAGTCCTGCAGACCGAACCAGATGCTCTCAACGCTGTATGTCCACAGTCCGTTAACCAGTTGGTTCTCCCAGGTGTGACTGCCTTGTGCTATCGGCTTGTACTCAGGGTCAATGAGCACAGCCTTGATACGGGTCGAGCCAAACTCGATACCGAGTATGGCCTGACCTTTCTCAATTACTGATTTGGGATCGTATGCCATATCACTTCAGGGCTTTATTGAGCATGTAATAAACCTCGTTGTTACGAAGCTGCTGCTTGAAACCGCTGATAGTGGTATTCTTGTCGATACCGATGTACTCTATACCGCACATCTCGGCAAAATCCTCCCAATACTCGGCTGTGATATCGTATGAGAAAGCACTGTGGTGTGTGCCACCTGCCAGTATCCATGCGCCTGCGCCGATCTCAAATGTAGGCTGCGGAACCCAGAGGGCCGATGCAACCGGCAGTTTGGGCATCGGTTTGGGCTCGATGCACTCAACCTCGCTGGTGATGAGACGGAAACGGTTACCCAGGTCAACAACGGTTGCCTTGATACCGCGGCCGGTCTTGGATGTAAATACCAGACGTGCTGTCTGCTGCTTGCGGATACCTATACCCAGGAAGTGAACCTCCAGCTTGGGCTTGCCGGTAGCAATCAGCGGGCATATCTCCAGCATGTGGCTCTGCAGGCTTGATGTGCAGTCGGCGGCAAAGTTCAGGGTGTAGTCCTCAAGGAATGAGCAACCCTTGGGCATACCCTGGTTCATAACCCAGAGAGTACGCTGCAGGCAGGCTGTCTTCCAGTCGCCCTCGGCACCGAAACCGTAACCCTCCTGCATCAGACGCTGTGATGCCAGGCCCGGAATCTGGTCGAATCCGCAGAAATCAGGGGCGTCGATATCGGCGTCACCCAGGTCATCAAAGTTGGTGGTGAAAGCGGTAGCGTTCTCATCCTTGAGCACGCGACGCAGAGCGATCTCAGCCTTGGCTGCGTTATGGACCTTCTCCCAATATACCTTCTCACCGCTCTCATCAATCTTGATGGTGTAGAGCTTCTTGTACTCCTCAACCAGGGCGTCAGCCTCGGCATCGGTAACCTTCTTGAAGTAATCCATCAGTGATGATACGGGGTAGTAGTCTACATGGTAACCCATGCGCTGCTCAAACTCAACGCGGTCACCGTCGGTAACGGCCACGTTGTTCATGTTCATACCGAACATAAGGCAGCGTACGTTATGTGCATCGGCACGGCCGGCAGCGGCGCGAGCCCATACGGCAATCTGCTTCTGAGCCTCAACGCTCTTCCAGTGGCCTACCACAACCTTGCGGGCTACACGCATACGGGTGCATATGTGACCGAACTCGATGTCGCCGTGGGCGCTTTGGTTCAGGTTCATAAAGTCCATATCAATGGTGTCCCAGGGAATATCGGTGTTGTACTGTGTGTGGAAGTGGAGCAGGGGCTTCTCAAGAGCCTGCAGACCCTTGATCCACATCTTGGCGGGGCTGAATGTGTGCATCCAGGTGATGATACCTATACACTTGCTGTCATTGTTGGCAGCCTTCATTACGGCTTCAACCTCGTTGCTGCTGTTGGCAGTACCTTTATATACTATCTTAACGGGGATGTTGCCGCTCTTGTTCAGACCTTCAACCATCTCCTTTGAGTGACCGTCCACTGCAACTACTGCATCGCCTCCGTAAAGGAGCTGTGCACCGGTAACCCACCAAATTTCAAAATTATCAAACATAAATATCCTTTTTTATAGTGTTACTTTTTCTTCTGGCCGTAGTAGGCGTTGGGGCCATGCTTACGGCTGTAGTGCTTCTCAATCAGAAGCGGATTCATCGTGAGGTCCGGGTTCACTGACAGGGCCACGAACGCCATCTTGGCGCACTGCTCCATCACCTTGGCGTTATAGACAGCGTTATCGGGTGATGTGCCCCATGAGAACGGACCGTGGTTCTTTACCAGCACGGCGGGAGTGTGGTCGGGGTTGATCTTGCGGATGTTCAGAATCTCATCCACAATCACGTTACCGGTCTCCAGTTCATACTGACCCTTAACCTCAGCCTCGGTCATATCGCGTGTGCAGGGGATATCCTTATAGAAATAGTCGGCGTGAGTTGTGCCGATGTTAGGGATGTCACGCCCGGCCTGTGCGAATGCGGTGGCATAGGTAGAGTGGGTATGCACCACGCCCTTAATATTTGGGAATGCCCTGTACAGAACCAGGTGAGTAGGGGTGTCCGATGAAGGATTGAGGTCTCCCTCAACGACCTTACCGGTCTCGAGGGAGACAACAACCATATCACTTGCCTTCATCTCGTCATAGCTTACGCCGCTGGGTTTTATCACTACAAGGCCTTTCTCACGGTCAATGCCCGATACGTTACCCCATGTGAATATTACCAGACCCTGCTTAACCAGATCAAGGTTGGCTTTGAAAACCTTCTCTTTAAGTTCTTCGAGCATGATATTACCAGAGGAAAATATAGAGGATAAGCAGAATCACAATAACGCCCAGAGCGCCCCAGTTGAAAGTCTTGTCGGTCTTGAAAAGTTCCAGATCGATACCCACAGCCTTGGCATCCTGAACCTTGTCCTTTGCATTTGAACGCAGATAGAAGCCCAGAACGGCCAGTATTGCGGCAAGGAAGAACAGAGCCTCGAATCCCCATCCGCGCAGAACCGGGTTGATTACACCGATGATAGCGGCAATCAGTGAACCGGCAGCGCAGATAAAGAGAATCTGTGACCACTTCATCTGAGCGTCGATGGTGTGCTGGTCAAGCTTATCGGCCTCAACGATTCTGCTCTTGTTGAATATGGACATAGGTATGAAGATTGCAACCAGAACCATGAACACATAACCCATACGGAGCATGAACGGAGTATTGGGCATGAGGAACTTGAATGCAATTGAGAATACGAATGTACCGATAGCGGCAACTACGGCTGCGGGACCTGAAGCGCGCTTCCAGAGCAGACCCAGACCAAAGATGACTACGATACCCGGATATACGAATCCTGAGTACTCCTGAATGAACTGGAATGCCTGGTCCATGCTTCCAAGGATAGGATATACGCTGCAGAGAGCGATGATCAGGGCGCATACTGATGTGATACGGCCTACGTTTACAAGGTTCTTCTCAGAAGCATCCTTCTTGAAGTACTGCTTGTAGATATCCATTGTGAAGATGGTTGATGTTGAGTTGAACATCGAAGCCAGGGATGAAATAACGGCTGCACTCAGAGCTGCAAATGACAGACCCTTGATGAATACCGGAGTAAAGTTGCGGATCAGGAAAGGATAAGCATCGTCAGATACTGAAATACCACCTGCCAGCTGAGCGAACATGTCGGGCTGCTGTGTCTTGATATAGAATGCGCATACACCGGGGATACATACTATGAACGGGATCAAGATCTTGAGGAATGCAGCGAATACCATACCCTTCTTTGCCTCGTCCAGGCTCTTTGCGGCAAGACCCTTCTGGATGATGTACTGGTTGAAGCCCCAGTAACCCAGGTTGGTCAACCACAGGGCACCTACTATAACGGCGATTCCCGGAATGTCAAAGTATGCATCGGGAGTCTTGGCCTGGTTCACAACCAGATTGAAGTGAGAGTCACCCGGCAGTGATTTGAGTTTGTGGTAAACTTCTCCAAGAGCGGCCATGGCACCACCATTCAGATCCAGCTTGTCGGCGATAACGTCCAGAGCTGCATAAGCGGTGATAAGACCACCACCAACCAGGAAGGCAACCTGCATTACATCGGTCCATGCTACTGATGACAGACCGCCGTAGATTGAATATACACCGGCGATGATGTACAGCAGCAGAATGATGATAAGACGTACGGGAATCTCGGTTGAGCCGATCAGGAGAGCGCATCCGCGCAGACCAAGGATCTGCTCAATAGCCAGAGCACCCAGCCATGCAACAGAAGTCAGGTTTACGAATACATAGAGGAAGAGCCAGAAGATAGAGAATGCCAGACCTGTGCCCGGATTGTAACGCTCACGCAGGAACTGCGGGATGGTGAATATCTTCTTCTCAATCATGACGGGGAGCAGGAACTTACCTACAACGATAAGTGTGGCTGCTGCCATCAACTCATAAGCGGCGATTGCGATACCTGATGCGAATGCGGTACCTGACATGCCGATAAACTGCTCGGCACTGATGTTTGCGGCAATCAGTGAAGCACCTACTGCCCACCATGTCAGGGTGTTACCTGCCAGGAAGTAGTCCTTTGAGTCTTTTTCTTTACCGTCTTTACTGCGGGACAGGAAGAATCCCAGGAAAATAAGGATTGCCAGATAGGCAACGAATACTACATAGTCAATCGGTTTGAAACCGTTGTTTGACAATGCACCAATAATGTCTGTATTGTTCATTTGTTATTAATTAGTTAGTTGATTTTTCGTGATTATTCTACGCCGAACTGGTAGATGCAGTGGCTGTAGTACTCCTGACCGGGAACCAGTTCTGCGCTGTACCAACCGGGCAGATTTGACTTGTTGGGGCTGTCGGGGAACTTCTGTGTCTCCAGGCAGCAGCCGGTGCGCTGCTCCATCTTGTTGCCCTGCTTGTCAAGACCTGAACCATCCAGGAAGTTACCTGCATAGAACTGTACGCCCGGCTCGTTGGTGTAAACCTCAACGTAGATACCGGTGATGGGGCTGTAGAGCTTGGCTGCGCACTTGGTGTCATCGCACTTGGTGTTCAGAACCCAGTTGTGGTCATAGCCGTTACCGTTTTTGAGCTGCTCATAGTCATAGTTGTTGATCTCCTTGCCTATGGCCTTACCCTTTGTGAAGTCCATCGGGGTGCCTGCAACCGGCAGGATCTCACCTGTGGTCATGTATGTGTCATCACAGGGAGTGAAGTAGTCGGCATTCAGGGTCAGGATGTGGTTGGTGATAGGAATTGAGTGGTCACCGTTCAGGTTGAAGTAGCTGTGGTTGGTCATGTTTACAACAGTCTTCTTGTCGGTGGTAGCTTTCCATACAATGTCAATGGCGTTCTTGTCATTGAGGGTGTAGGTAGCGGTTGCTATGACGTTACCCGGGAAACCTGCCTCACCGTCAGCTGAGTTCATTACCAAGGTAATGCTGTTCTTCTTAACCTCCTTTACATCCCATACCAGATTCTGCCAGCCAAGAGGAATGGTAATGTCGCAACCTCCGTGCAGGCAATGGCCGAAGTTGTTCTGCGGCAGCTGATAGGTTACGCCGTCCAGGGTGATCTGGCCCTGGTTGATACGGTTTGCATAACGACCTACTGTCGATCCGAAATCGCTGGCCAGAGTGGTGTAGTCCTTGATGTTACCGAAACCGATGACAGCATCCTGCATGTTACCGTTCTTGTCAGGAACCATGATAGCCACGATACGTGCGCCAAAGTTGGTTACCCAAACCTCGCAACCGTTTTTGTTGCTCAGTTTGTACAGGTCAGTCTGCTTGCCTGTAAACTCCATCTGGAAGTCGGCCTTGCTGAGGACCGGAGCATCCTTCTCTGAACAGGCTGTCAGTGCCAACATACCTGCCATGAGAGCGATAAAACTTGATTTTTTCATTTGTTTGGTTATTTAGTTGATTGTTGAATTATTGCAGTCTCCTTGAACCATCACCGATGGTGACATCGTATATCTCGGGGATAATACCGTATTTACGGGCATAGTCGCGTTTGACTTTTGACGTAAACTTGTCCGCAATGGTATCGCGCACCAGATTGATGGTACATCCTCCAAAACCGCCTCCCATTACACGGCTTCCGGTAACCCCGCACTCCTGTGCCGTCTTTACCAGAAAATCCAGTTCCGGGCAGCTTACCGTATAGTCATGGCTCAGTCCCCAGTGCGTCTCGTACATCTTCTTGCCTACAAGTTCGTAGTCACCCTCCTGGAGAGCTTCGCATACAGCCATGACACGCTCTTTTTCGTCCAGGACATAACGGGCGCGGCGGTAGTCGGCATCGGTCAGTCTCTCCTTGACGGCATCCAGCATCTGGTAGTTGGCATCACGCAGGGTCTCCACACCTCCGAACTCGCGGTTCATAAGCGCTACCGCCTTCTCACAGCTTTCCCGACGTTCGTTGTACTCGTTACCCAGCGAATGCTTGACCATGGAGTTGACAAGAATCATTTTGTATCCCGTGGGGTCAAACGGGAAGTACTCATATTCCAGTGAGCGGCAATCCAGACGTATAAGGCAGTCTTTCTTGCCGAATACCGATGCGAACTGGTCCATTATACCGCACTTGACGCCGCAGTAGTTGTGCTCGGTGGCTTGTCCTATCTTGGCCAGTTCGAACTTGTCTACACGTCCGTCGGCGAACATCGTGTTCAGTGCAAAGGCAAAGACGCTCTCAAGCGCTGCCGATGATGACATGCCTGCTCCAAGTGGAACATCACCTGTGATTGCTGCGTTGAAACCGCCCACTGATACGCCACGCTCCTCCAGTTCACGGCACACCCCGAAAATGTAACACGCCCAATGCTCCTCCGGTTTTGAGGTGTCATCGAGCGTGAATTCCACGTAAGGGTACTCTTTCTGGTCAAGTGCCAGCAGGCATACCTTGCGTGAGCCGTTTCGGTATATTTCAATTGCAACACCCTTGTCCACAGCACCTGGAAATACGAAACCACCGTTATAGTCGGTGTGTTCGCCTATCAGGTTGATGCGACCGGGCGAAAAGTATAGGTCACCGCTCGTGCCGAATTGCTGGCGGAACCTGTTTCTCAGGGTGGTTGTATCCATACAGGGGGATTATTCCACTCCGAAACGATAGATTGTTGTCTGTGTGTAAACCTCTCCAGGATTCAGGACCGTGGTGGGGAAATACGGATGGTTGGGGCTGTCGGGGAAATGTTCGGCCTCAAAGCATATGGCACAGCGCTTGGGCAGTGTCGATCCGTGGGCACATGTGCTGCCGCTGCAGTAGTTGCCTGAGTAGCACTGTACACCGGGCTCGGTTGTGTAGCACTCCAGAGTGCGGCCGCTTGCGGGGTCAACGCACTTGACGGCAAAACTCAACTCACCCGGCTCACGCTTGTTGAGAACCCAGCAATGGTCATAGCCGTTGCCGTTCTTGGTCTGCTGTCCCTGTCCGATACGCTCACCAACCTTGTGCGGGGTGCGGAAGTCGAACGGTGTTCCCTCAACTTTGTCGATTGTGCCCAGAGGAATTGCTGTGTCATCAATGGGAATATAGTGATCGGCGTTGATCGTCATATCGTAGTCCAGAACCGTGAGCGGGTTCTTCTTCATGCCGTTCAGTGTAAAGTAGGCATGCTGTGTCAGACATGCTACGGTCTTCTTGTCTGTTGTTGCCTCATACTCTATGGCCAACTCGTTGTCATCGGTCAGACGATATGATACGTTTACGTCCAGGTTTCCGGGAAATCCCTCCTCGCCATCCTTGCATAGGTAGTGCAGTTTGATAGTCTGCTGGTCAGTCTGCTCGGCATCAAAAACACGCTTGTGGAAACCGGTGGGACCTCCGTGAAGGCTGTTGGGATCATTGTTGATGGCCAGTGTGTACTGCTTGCCGTCAAGTGTGAACTTTCCGTTTGCTATGCGGTTACCGTAACGGCCGATAAGTACGCTCAGGAAAGTCTCCTCGCTGTCCATGACGTGCTGGATGCTGTCATGACCCCAGACCACGCTCTCCATCTTACCGTTGCGGTCCGGCATCATTATGGCGCACAGTGCACCTGCAAAATTTGTTACGGCTATCTCTGCTCCCTTCTTGTTGCGGAGTATGTAAAGATCTGTTTTCTTACCCTGGACTGTTGCCTGAAAATCCTCTCTCTTGAGGCCGGCCAGATTGTCTTTAACAAAGAAATCACTCATATAGTATGATTGGCTTAATTGGTTATTAAAAATAAAACACGCAAATTAAGCCAATTTCAGATACTATTGCAAGCGATTGAGCTAAAAAATCAGCCCTGAATAAAGAAATCCGGCATGGTAAGCAGGTCTGCCACCACGAAGGTGCTGCCGCCTACGAATATCAGGTCCTCGGGTGATGCTTCACGCTGTGCTGTGGTTACAGCCTGAGCTACAGTACGGAACACTCTGCCTGTCAGTCCAGACTCGCGTGCCAGATCCCTCAGCTTGCTTGCGTCAAGGGCTCTCTGGACCGAAGCCTGGGTAAAGTAGTACCGTGCGTTCTTGGGCATCAGGGCAAGCACATCGGTGATATCCTTGTCATTTACCATACCCATCACGATACGCAACTGCCCGAATCCGGGTTTTGAAGACAACTCCTCAAGATGTTGTGCAATGTATTTCAGTCCGTGGCTGTTGTGTCCGGTGTCGCAGATGATATCAGGCTTTTTGCCCACCCTCTGCCATCGGCCGCGCAGTCCTGTCATACGGCAAACATCCTTGAAACCCTTTCTGATGGCGGCTTCCGAGATGCTGAATTTATGTCGCTTAAGTTCGTCGATAGCTGTCAGAATGGTATTGGCATTCTTCTCCTGACACAATCCTGCCAGTCCGCTCTCAAGCGCGGGTAGGGCCGTGGTCTCGTAAACGACCTTGGACGGATTTATGTATTTATGCGAAATTATCTTACAATTATCCTGTGCAAATATAACTTTTGTCCCAACCTCCTCAGCTTTGCGTTCAAACACCGTTCGGGTAACATCGCTATGCTCGCCGATCACCACCGGTACGTTCTTCTTGATTATTCCGGCCTTCTCGAAGGCAATCTGCTGCATGGTCTGGCCCAGGAATTTCATGTGGTCATAGCCGATATTGGTGATGACCGAGAGTACCGGCTTTATGATGTTGGTACAGTCCATTCGGCCGCCCAGACCGGTTTCGATAACTGCCACGTCAACCTCCTGCTCTGCAAACCAGCTGAAAGCCATGGCAGTCGTCACCTCAAAGAATGAAGGATGAAGCGGTTCCAGGAACTTGCGGTTTTTCTCGATGAAGCTGACCACGAACTCCGGACTCACCGGCTTGCCGTTCACTCTGATACGCTCGCGGAAATCAGTCAGATGGGGCGATGTGTAGAGTCCGGTCTTAAGGCCCGATGCCTGCAGTATGGCGGCCAGGGTGTGCGATACGCTGCCCTTGCCGTTGGTGCCGGCTACATGTATGGTCTTGAACAGTTTGTGGGGGCATCCCAGGTGGTGGTCTATCGTCACCGTATTGTAAAGGCCTTCTTTATATGCCTCCTGGCCTACGTTTTGGAAAAGGGGTGTTTGTGTGTAGAGGTAATCTACAGCTTCTTGGTAGTTCACTATTGCTTAATCAAAATAACTTCGGAATTTTCGGAACAGTTTCTCCTTGACGGATGGAGTGGGCTGGAAATGGTCCGATGTCTGGAATTTCTCCATAGCCTGTTTCTCCTCCTTGGAGAGATTTTCCGGTATATAAACGCTTACGTTTACAATCATGTCGCCGCGGCGGCTGGTGTTGACCTCGGGGAGTCCCTTGCCGCGCAGACGCAGCATCTTGCCGGGCTGTGTGCCGGGTTCTATCTTGAGCTTGACGGCACCGTCCAGCGTGGGTATCTCTATGGCTCCGCCCAATGCGGCCTGCGGTACGGTAAGCAACAGGTTGTAGACCAGGTCGTTCTCGTCGCGAACCAGGTCTTTATGAGGAATCTCCTCAATCTGTACCAACAGGTTGCCGTTATAGCCGTTGTGCTTTCCGGCATTACCCTTGCCCTCCACTGAGAGCTGCATGCCTTCGGCTACGCCAGCCGGTATGCTTATCTCAACAATCTCCTCGCCATATACAACGCCGTCACCGCTGCAATGCGGGCAACGGTCCTTGATTATCTTACCTTCACCACCGCAGCGTGGGCATACGGTCTGGGTCTGGACCATACCGAAGAAACTCTGCTGGGTGCGCATAACCACACCTGAACCATGGCAGTCGGGGCATGTCTCTGCGGCCGATCCGTCCTTGGCGCCGGTGCCCTTGCAGTGCTGACAGGGAACCAGTTTCTTGAGTTTGAACTTCTTGGTTACGCCGGTGTTTATCTCCTCAAGTGTCAGTGCCACCTTAACCCTCAGGTCCGATCCTCTGGACTTGCGTTCTCCGCTGCGGCCTCGTGTACGGCTGCTCCCGAATCCGCCGAATCCGCCGAATCCTCCGCCTCCGAATATATCACCGAACATGGAGAATATATCATCCATGGACATGCCTGCGCCGCTGAATCCGCCGCCTCCGCCGAATCCTCCTGCGCCGTTCAGACCGTCAAATCCGAACTGGTCGTATTTGGCCCTCTTGTCCGGGTCGCTCAGCACGCTGTAAGCCTCGGCAGCCTCCTTGAACTTCTCCTCGGCCTCCTTGTTGCCGGGGTTCTTGTCAGGGTGGTACTGGATGGCTTTCTTGCGGTAAGCCTTCTTTATCTCATCGGCTGTTGCGGTCTTGGGGACCTCAAGCACCTCATAGTAGTCTCTCTTAGCCATATCGTTATTCTCCTACGGCCACTTTGGCGTGGCGCAGCACTTTGTCGTTTAGTTTATATCCGTCGATGGCACAGTCCAGGACCTTGCCTTTCAGATCCTCGCTGGGTGCGGGAATCATGGCTATGGCCTCATGGAAATCGGTATTGAAAGGCTCGTTCTTGGGTGAGATCTTCTGTAATCCCTTCTGCTCAAGAATGTGCATCAGCTTGTTGTAAATCAGCTCCACGCCCTCTTTGAGCGCGCTGTAATCCTCAGATTTTGCAGAGTTGGCAATTGCTCTCTCCAGGTCGTCAATGACCGGGAGTATGTCGGTTACGACACCTGCACTGCCGTTCAGGATAATCTCTGCTTTCTCCTTCATGGTGCGTTTGCGGTAGTTGTCGAATTCGGCCATCTGACGCAGCAGGCGGTCCTTGAGATCGGCTACCTCGGCTTCACTCTTGGCCAGCTTGGCCTCAACGGTCTCCTCTTCTGGCTCCTGGGGCGCGTCCTGATCGTTTTTGGAGTCGCTCTCCTTTGCGGATTCGGCCTCCTGCTCCGCGCCGTTCAGAATCTCTTTTTCTTCGTCCTTCTCGGATTGGAAATTTTCTGACATTTTATGTTTGTTTTTTCTACTCATTTCTTCAATTCTTTCAATAACACCAGATATGCAGCAAACATTGTGCCACGGCAGTGAGCGGTGACACAGTGGCACATTAAAAAAACATAAACTTATTTCATAGAATCGGCACCGAAACAGAACGGAAGGATAGCGTCAGTTCCTCCATCTATTATCATTGTGCCGTCTATACCGTAAAGGATATAGCGTATTGGCTTTCCTCCGCGTTGTTCGGTTTCGGCCAGAACCTGGCGGCATGCACCGCAAGGCGTGATGGGCTGTGCCGTATAACCTTTGTCGTTGCGTGCTGCAATAGCCAGGGCTACAACGGCTTTGCCGGGGTGGGCATGGCCTGCTGTAAACAGTGCTGTCCTCTCGGCGCACAGTCCGGACGGGTAGGCGGCGTTCTCCTGATTGCTGCCTGTCACGATGGTTCCGTCATCAAGCAGCAGGGCGGCTCCGACTTTAAATCCGGAGTAGGGCGACCAGCTGCCGGCGGTAGCCTCTTTTGCGGCATTTACCAGAGTCAGGTCATTGCCTGCAAGTTCATCCTGTCCCAATAAACTCCACTCTATTGTACGGCTAAGCTTTTTCATATGTTTTCTGTCAATTATCAGACCGCTAAGTTACTCTATTTTCGGCATATTTCACTAACTTCGCGTAACCATCCGAATAAAATGAAAATACTCCGTTTCGCTTCAATTGCTTTGCTGCTGATGTCGGTATCGTGCACTGTCTCCAAACAGGTGGTTCCCACGCATACGACAGCAAAGGATGCGTACTCGGACTATATAGCCCGTTACAGCAGTATGGCGGTGGAGCAGATGAAAAAATACGGTATTCCCGCCAGTATCACTCTTGCGCAGGGACTTCTGGAATCTGATGCGGGACGCAGTACTCTGGCCACCAAGTGCAACAACCACTTCGGTATAAAGTGCCATAATGACTGGACCGGACGCAAGATGTATCACGATGATGATGAACGTCAGGAGTGTTTCCGCTGCTATAAGGATGCCGATGACTCATTCCGCGACCATTCTCTGTTCCTGGTTAACGGAGCTCGTTACCAGTCTCTTTTCAAATTGGGCAGTACCGATTACAAGGGTTGGGCCAAGGGACTTAAGGCTGCCGGTTATGCTACCAGTCCCACATACGCTGATAAACTGATTGAACTCATTGAACGTTATGGTCTGGACCGTTATGACAGCAGGAACGGTGTTCGTCTTAAGCCGGGACAGATACCTCATCAGCCTTTGCTGGTAAACGGTCAGCGTTGCGTGCGCCTGCGTGAAGGCGAGACCCTCAAGGATATTGCACGTGAATACGGCATGCAGCTCAGCTTGCTTCGTCGTTTCAATGAGGCCGAACGCAAGTTCGTCCCCCCGGTAGGAACCCTTATCTATCTGGAAAGAAAAAAGTCCCGTGCCGATAAAGAGCACAGGACCTATGTGGTAAAGAAGGGTGACAGCCTCTGGTCAATTTCCCAGCAGTTCGGGGTTAAGATGAAGCCTCTTGCAAATCGCAACAATCTCTCTGACGAGAACCCGCTGTCTGTGGGTATGACCCTCCTTCTTCGCTGATTATTCCATATGTTGTGTCGCCTTGGCTATTGCCTTCTCCAGGTCGGCACGACTCATTGTGCCGTCTAAGCAGATGAATGTGAATGCCTCATACTCTGATGCCGTCATTATGAACTGGGTTACGGTCTTTTCGTTTCCGGTGGTGTAGATGCGTACCACTTCGCCCTTGTCCTTGATTTCCATCAGCATCTCAAAGTCATACTTCTTGATGAACTTATTGACATCGGCCTTGATCTCAGCGCATAGATCCGGGTCCTCACAGTCAAGCAGGTACATGGAGTTCAGGTTTTTGATTATGGATCCAAGGTCCATGGAACTGCCTTCACCAAGATCCATGTTGGGTACCTTACCCATGAGTTTGAACATGGATGATGAGATGTACACTGCACTGACATTTTCATTGTCGGAATACTTATTGTAGATTCCTTTGCCGTCCTGTGCCCAGGCTCCGGCGGTGAGCAGAAACATTGCTGCCACAAATGCTGCTATTCTTTTCATCTTAGTGCGTTTATCGTTTTGTCAATTACCGGTTCGGCTGCGTCGGCAATATCCATACCGGTGTTCATTTTCTCTGATATGAATCCGAATACCTGTTCCATCTGTACGTACGCCATCATAGGATCTTCAAACGTATCTTTGGGAGTGGGTATTGAATCCTGGAATGAAAGTCGCATGCCAATCGTGATTATTGCTATGGCTGCAGCGGGGTAGGAGATCATTCTCAGGATATTACGGTATCTCCTGTGGGTCGTACGGGTCTCCTTAACCTCCTCTTCCTCTTTGGATGCCATCTCCAGAGCGCGTGCCGTAACGGCTATGTCGTGCTTCAGTGAGGCCGGTACCTTGATACTCTTGTCGGATGCAATCCGGTCGAGTTCAAGCATACTCAGATTTTCAATATCTTCCAATCGTTTCATATTTGGCTCCTTAATGACTTGCGGGCATTGCTTAACAGTACCCTCAAAGTCAGATTAGACATTCCTGTTCTCTCTTCAATCTCGTCGTATGACATCTCCTCCAGCACATACATCTTCATCACGTCACGTTGGCGGGCGGGCAGCCGTTCAATAGCGGCCAGAACCCTTTCAAGTTTCTCTCGGGCGTCATAGTCTTCATCCACCGTGCGGGTCTCGGCTATGTCGGGTCCGGGTTCCATGCTCTGCACTCTCTGCTCCTTGCGGAGTTTGTCTATGCAGAGGTTCTTCATCAGTGTCGTGCAGTAAGCTTTAAAATTGAGAACTGTATCCAGCTGGTCGCGGCTGTTCCACAGTTTTATGAAAAGATCCTGCACGGCATCATCGGCATCGGTCTGAGATTCCAGAATATAGTACGCCACCCTATAGAGCCCGTCGCTCAAGGACTTGTATGTTTCTGTTAGGACTTCAGGTGTCATCTGTTTCTTGACCGTTTCCGACATAATGACGCAACAACCCCGAAAGTGTTAATGCATCAGTGCAGAAAAAATGAATAAAAAAGATAGCCGGTTGTTTGCCGGCCTGGAATTACAGTATTTCGTGCTCCTCCTTCATGTCAATCTCATTCCCCTTAAGGTCTATGAACCTGTATGAAAGGAACGGGAGATTCTGGTCGGGGAGCAGATTGATTCCCAGTCCGTAACGGAACTGCCACTTCAACTTTATTGAGAACAGGCCTCTTGTAAGGTAAGCATACACATACGGATGAACAAACAGTGTGAAGTTGCTCATCTTCATCTGGTTTTTCAGACAGCTTATCTTGTTCTCAAGCTGATCGGTAAACAGGATTGAAGGCCTGATGGTGCCTGTACCGAAACAGGTGGGGCAGGTTTCAACCACGGGCACATCCATCACCGGACGTACTCTCTGGCGTGTAATCTGCATCAGACCGAATTTGCTCAAAGGCAGGATATTGTGTTTGGCGCGGTCGCGTTCCATGTTCTGGCACATGCGCTCATAGAGCTTCTGACGGTCCTCGGCCAGTGCCATGTCGATGAAATCCACCACGATGATTCCGCCCATATCGCGCAGACGCAGTTGGCGTGCCAGTTCATCGGCAGCTCCCAAATTGACTTCCAGGGCGTTCTCCTCCTGTGTACCTGCCTTTACGCGGTGACCGCTGTTTACATCCACCACATGGAGAGCCTCGGTGTGTTCTATCACAAGATATGCGCCGCTCTTGTATGATACTATACGTCCGAACGATGACTTTATCTGCTTGGTTATGGCAAAGTTGTCGAATATAGGCAACTCACCCTTGTAGAGTTTGACTATCTTGGTCTTCTCCGGGTCAATCAGCGATATGTAGTCACGTATCTCCTGATATGTCTTTTCGTCATTTACATGAATTGACTCGTATGACGAATTCAGCATGTCACGCAGGATTGCTATTGTACGGCTGGTCTCCTCGAATATCAGTTCGGGGGCTTTCTCAACCTTCATTGCTCTGGTCAGGCAGTCCTCCCAGCGCTGATATAGGATTGAAAGTTCGTTGTCCAGCTCGGCTACACGTTTACCTTCGGCTACAGTACGTACTATTACTCCGCAGTTCTTGGGTTTGATACTGTGGATGAGCTGTTTCAGACGGGCACGTTCCTCATTCGACTTGATTTTGGACGATACGGAAACCTTGTCGCCGAATGGGATCAGTACCAGGAACCGTCCTGCAAATGATATCTCGCCTGTCAGTCTGGGGCCTTTGGTTGAAATGGGCTCCTTGGTAACCTGGACGATTATCTCGTCTCCCTGCTCAAGTGCGGTGCTGATGTTACCCTGTTTCTCGTCAAACGGTACAAACTGCGCCTTGTTGAATGGAGCCAGCTTCTTGCGGTTGGCGCGTACCTGTTTGATGTATTTCTTCAATGACTCGAACTGCGGTCCCAGGTCCTGATAGTGCAGGAATGCCTCCTTTTCGGACCCTACATCCACAAAGCAGGCGTTGAGTCCGGGCATGAGCTTCTTGACACGTCCCAGATACAGGTTGCCTACAGCAAACGTCACCTCTTGGGCATCTTTCTGATACTCAACAAGGTTATGGTCTTCTGTAATGGCTATCTGAATGCTGTCGGGCTGGACATTGACTGTCAGTTCGCTTGTCATCGGTAGTAGGATTGTACTTGGTTATAAAGCAAAGAACAAACCTGGCGAAAACATTTGCGGCAAGTTTGTTCTTTGAGGTTTTTCTTGACAGACGAGCTTACTTGCTCTTATGTCTGTTCTTTCTCAGTCTTTTTTTACGCTTGTGCGTAGACATCTTATGTCTTTTTTTCTTTTTACCGCTAGGCATAACTGTGATTATTATTTGAGGTTAACTATTACTTTCTAACTGCAAGGGCGAAAGTCTTGGCCGGCTTGAAAGCGGGAATCTTGTGCTCCGGAACAGTGATTGTTGTGTTCTTGAGGATGTCACGGGCAGCCTTGGCGGCTCTCTTCTTGGTGATGAAGCTTCCGAAACCTCTCAGATAAACGTTCTCATCGTTCTCGAGTGAAGCCTTTACAACTTCCATGAAACCTTCTACGCATGCCAGGACGTCGGTCTTGTCAATGCCGGTCTTCTTGGCGATCTCGCTAACAACTTCTGCTTTTGTCATATTCTCAATTATTTAAGTCTAAAATGTCGCTTTTTGTTTTCGAGTTGCAAATGTAGTTTTTTTTTCTGACAGAGAAAACATTTCACACTAATTTGTTCTAAAATTTTTTTTGTATATTTGCCATTGTAAATTTTTAATACCTAATTATTATGTCAGTTAACAAAGTAATTTTGATTGGTAATGTGGGTAAGGATCCGGATGTGAGATATCTGGACAACCATGTTTGTGTAGCTAATCTTACCCTCGCCACGACAGAACGTGGCTACACTGCTCAGAACGGCACTCAAGTGCCTGATCGTACCGAATGGCACAACCTCGTATTTTGGCGTGGATTGGCCGAGACCGTTGAGAAATACGTACACAAAGGCGACAAGCTTTATGTCGAAGGCAACATCCGTAACCGCAGTTACGATGACCAGAACGGCGTAAAACGTTATGTCACTGAGATCTTCGTTGACTCCATGGAGATGCTTACACGTCCCCAGCAAAAGTCTGACGCACCTCAGCAGGCACAGTCAGCTTCGCAGCCGGAATCCGGAGAATCCGGAATTCCGTTCTAACTTAAAGATCAGACATTATAGAACCTTATTCGATTCTAACAGTGGGAGCGGCTGTCTCAGAGACAATCGGCTTCCATACTCCAACGGCGGGGTCCGTCATCGCTATGGTGACGGCCCTGCTTCTTTTGGTTCTCTCGGGTTTTGTCTCAGCGTCCGAAACGTCGTTTTTTTCGCTCTCTCCCGAGGAGCTCAAACATATATCCGATGATGAATCTCCCCGTTGCCGCAGGGCTGCAGGTCTGCTTGCCGATTCCGAGCGTCTTCTTGCAACCATCCTGACAGCCAATAATCTAGTCAATGTGGCAATTATCCTTCTGCTTGACCTTGCATTCTCGCAGATGCTGGTTTTTGGTGCGGAATGGGTGGAGTTTCTGGTACTTACCGTAATACTTACTTTCATCCTGCTTCTGTTTGGTGAGATAATTCCCAAACTTTATTCTGCGCACAACTCCCTCTCGTTTAGTCTCAGGGCTGCGCCGGTACTCTCCGTCCTGGCTGTCGTGCTGCGTCCGGTCTCGTCGCTTCTGATGCGTTCCAAGGTCTTGTCGGATCGCGTTCAGTCTAAGAAAAATTTCAACATATCCGTAGATCAGCTCGAGCATGCTCTGGAACTCACTGATTCGGATGACATAGAGGATGAGCATCAGCTGCTTGAGGGTGTGATCCGTTTCGGTGATGAAACGGTCGTGGATATCATGACATCGCGTATTGACATGATAATGCTAGACATAAAAGCCAGCTATGCCGATGTCATAAAGTGTATAAGGGAGAACTTCTATTCACGTGTTCCGGTCTATTCCGGCACATCCGATAATATTAAGGGAATTCTTTACATCAAGGACCTGCTGCCGTACCTTGAGAAAGGTGATGGTTTCCGTTGGCAGTCTCTTATCCGTCCTGCGTTTTTTGTCCCTGAAACCCGTAAGATTGATGACCTTCTGCATGACTTCCAGACGGGCCGCATTCACATGGCCATAGTGGTTGATGAATTCGGTGGAACATCGGGTTTGGTTACCCTTGAGGATGTGATAGAGGAAATCTTGGGTGAAATTAATGATGAGTTTGACGATGATTCCGTGAGCTACCGCAAAACCGGTCCTGATACATATGTTTTTGAGGGCAAGACCCTTCTGTCTGACTTCTTCAGAATAATAGGGCTTGATGAGGATGAGTATGCCCAGTCTGTGGGCGAAGCTGACACACTTGCCGGTTTCCTTTTGGAGCTCAAAGGTGATTTTCCTAAAAAAGATGAGGAATTAATCTGTAAAGATCTGATTCTTAAGGTAATGGAAAAGAAGGAGCGCCGTCTGTCCGGAATCCGTGTTACCGTTCTCCACAGTCCCAAAACCGGCAAGGACGAATAATTTTTTCACAATTTTTAATTTTTTCATAGGGTACACGCGTGTGTGTACTTATTATTTAGTATCTTTGCCATAATTATATTCTCGCGTAAAGCAGACAAAACAAAAAACAACCAATAACGTTTATGGAAAAATTTAAAAGATCATTGGCTCTGTGCGGTATTGCCGCCGCATTCTGCCTTGGCTCGTGTCTTTCCACGACCGATGAGCTTGATCTGGACAAGGAAATCAGTCTAGATATGCAGATAGGTCCTGGCGGACTTACTATCCCGCTAGGTAGCCTTAGCAAGATTTATCTTGATTCACTTATCAAGACAGGTGGTGATGACTCTGTGCTTGATACATTGGACGGCGGCCTTTTTGGATTCACCATGAAGGATTCGATAGACAAGGTCAGTGTTTCAATTGATCAGGTCAGCATAAATATTGACGATACCTCCATTGATCCCATGGAGACCAAGTTTGAGAATGCTGATGTCAAAGACGTTGAGATTCCCAACAAGGTAAACACTTCAACCGTCAAAATAGACAAAATAGATCTTTCAGATCTGGAACTTCCGTCTTTCAGCAGTACTTCTCAAACTGAACCTATTCCTGTGAATGCTTCCGGTTCATCAGAAAAGATAACTCTTCCGGCTATCAATATTGATGATAACATGGACTGCAAGTTTGAGTATACCTTCCCGTCCGACGTGAAGAAACTCAATAAGATCATGTTTGGCGAATCTGGAACCAAGACAGGTCAGAAGCTCACCCTTAACGTTGATCTTAGCGGAGTGTTCACCGTACTCAATAATCCGGAGATTACTGTTTCAGATCTTACTATAACCTTCCCTGAAAAGTTTGTAGTTGCCAAGGATCCGGACCTTAATACTTACGTTGATGACAAATATGTTATTGCAAGCAATAATGTCTTCAGTGTCAAGATGACATCCGGTGCAGTTGTTAAGGGTATAAGTGCAGACAAGAGTACTCTTCCTGTTACATTCTTCCTTAAAGAGGCCGATTTCTCCGAATATGAAACCAAGATTGATTTCGATAAAAAGGTGGTTTATGACGTAGAGCTTGTAATTGCGGGTCAACCTGCAGCAGCAGCAAACAAGACCTTCCAGGTGAAAGTTACCATGGAGGAACAGCTTGGGTTGGCAAACATCGATGCAGAAACCGCTGCAAAGAAGATAGAACTTGATATGGATACCATCTCATCATCCTGCGTTGTCGGAGGATTGGACGGTGTTGCTAAAGTTGACAAGATTACATTTAATCCTGATAACAGCATTCTCTATCTGTCTATCTCAGATCTTGGCCTTGATCCTTATTTCAAGTTTAAGAGCGGTGAGAGCAATATCGTTCTCAAGTTCCCTGAAAAGTATGAGTTTGATGATACTTACTGCAAGGATGAAAACGGAACAACTGTAGGTTCATGGTCTGGCAGCACTCTGACTCTTGAGGCAGATAAGGCAATAGGAGCAACAGTAGGTCTAAAGGTTAAGTCACTTCTTGTCAATGAAGTTGTTGATAAGGAATCGGCTTCAATCACTATTGTTACTGATGTTGTTTACAATGGTACTGTCTGGGTCGATGATGCCGAGCATATTGATATTGCGGCTTTGGATCTCTTGGCAGACAAGACATTGAATGTTGCTGTCAAGGGTAAGTTTGAAGTTGCAAATGCAGAGGTTGATATTGCCGAGATGAGAACCGAGTTTGAAAGGTCTACCGATGTTTCCATCAAGGAGAAGGTTGATGATCAGCTTGTCATGATCAAGCGTATTGATCTGGCTGATGCAGCCGACATACAGCTCTTCTTGAAATTTGAGGGTGTGCCTGAGGCAATTAAGGAGCTTACGTTCTCACGCTTCACTATTGAGTTCCCCGATTTCATGAAAGTAGATTATCAGGGTTCTGATAATGATCGTATCAAAACTACGGGTAATAAGCTTATAATAAACGGTAACATCAATGATAATGAATTGCACAAAGACGGATTCACAGTTTCAGGCCTCAAAATTACTGGACTTGAGTTCGCTAAAGAGCAAGAATTGAAAGATGGATATCTTGAGCTCAACCAGAAAGTTAATATTTCCGGTGCTGTGACCGTAAAGGAGCAGGCTGGAATAGATCAGAGTGATTTGGATGTCATCATAGTAACTCCGTCAGTCAGTTTCTCAACAATGGTTGTGAAATCCATCTATGGTAAAGTCAATCCTGCTATTGATGGTGTTCACGAGTCTGTGGCACTTTCCCTGGGTGATGATATGAGCTTCTTCAAGAATGAAAAGAACAACCTGACACTGAGTGATCCTCAGATTATGCTCAACCTCACCAGTTCGGTAACAGTACCTATTGACCTTGACCTTAAGCTTGCTTCCAAGAATTCAAATGGTGAATACATTACCAAGAAGGATATTGTTCCGGATAATGGTACCATACATTTACAGAAGTGTGACAGTCTTAAGGAAAGTCGCAATACCACTCTTGTAATATGCAAGACAGAGAAGGCTGAGTCTGTTGCAGGTGACACGGTATATGTTGTTATGAGTGATCTCTCAGATCTCATATCAACCATTCCTGATACCATCATATTTGATCTCAAGGCAAGTGTGCCTCAGTCAGTCAACCATTATGTTGACCTGTCTCGTGATCTGACGGTTTCCGGTGATTACAAAGTAACCATACCTCTGGCATTTGACAGCCTTTACATAGAGTACAACGATACCATTAAGGATCTTGGAAAGGATCTTGAGGATGTTGCCGATATGATTGAAGGTGCTAACCTTAAGCTGCTTGCCGATGTGGTAAGCACCATTCCTCTGGGCGTTTCTATTTCGGCCAAGGCATATGACAAGAATTGGGCAGAAGTACCTGGTATCGAAATATCCACATTCAGAATTAATCCGGGTTCTGAGGCTGGCACCCAGTCTCTCATGGAACTTGGCCTTAATGTCAAGAGCGGCAGTTTGGCAAAACTTGAGAATCTGGTTCTGACTGCAGCGTGCCAGTCTGGTGAAGGCGCCTCAAGCATCCGCAAGGGACAGTGGCTTGAAATCACCAAGATGCGTCTAAAACTGCCGGAAGGTCTAAAGATTGACCTTACTGACAATAAGAAAGGCGATAAGAAGTAATAACCCTCAAAAAGAGATACAGTTATGAAAAAGCATATTGTAAAGAAATCAGTGCTGGCAGTATCAATGCTGGCTATGGTTATTGCAGCTTCTGCACAGAGTGCAAGTTCTGCATATTTCCTTGAGGGTTTCAATCAGCGTTATCAACTGAACCCGGCCTTTGCTCCGGAACCTAAGGTGTTTATGGCTATTCCTGCATTGAGCAACATTCAGGTTGATGCACAGAGTACCGTAGGTCTTGCCAATTTCTTGTTTGAATCCAAATCCAAACCGGGAATGTTGACTACATTCATGAGCCCTGATATTGATTCTAAAGAATTTCTGGACGCTATGCCTCGCGGCGCACAGTTCAATGTAGGTCTCAATATGGATATTTTTGCACTGGGAATTGGAGGCGAGAACAGTTTTACCACTTTCAATGTCAAGATGCGTAATAGTGAACAGATAGTTCTGCCCAAGGAACTGTTCGGATTCATGAAAGCCAGTCTTGCTGAAGGTGACTATCTGATTAAGAATCTCAACATCAATACCAAAACATATATGGAGGTTTCTCTTACTCATTCTCACAAAATAGGAGATAACCTGACTGTGGGATTGGGCCTTAAGTTGCTGGAGGGTGTTGCATATGCCGATGTTACCATAAATGAGATTGATGCCCGTATTCACGAGGATGAGTGGCAGGTCAAGTCAAACGGAACCATAAAGGCATCTGTTCCAGGTGCTGAATATAAACTGGATCCTGAGACTCAGACATTTGACGGCATAGAAGGCTTTAAGTTCAATATGCCCGGTAGTCATGGCTTTGCAGTTGATCTTGGTGCCGAATATGATTTCAAGGATATTGTAGATGGTCTTAAGGTTTCGGCCGCCATTACTGATCTGGGTTTCATAGGTTGGGCTAATATGAACACCTTTGCTACCAATAACAATGAGTATGTGGAGTTTGATGGATTCAACAACTATGATGTAAATGGTGACAATAATGAAGAAACAATGGACCAGATAAATGATGATTTCAACGATATGGTTCAGTTGTATCAGACAGGCACTACTGATAAGAAAGAACGTGTCGCTCTTTCTGCAAACTTCAGACTTGGAGCAGAATATGCTTTGCCATTCGCTGATTGGGTTTCATTCGGAGAGTTGATAACATACCGTACAGGTTTGTGGTCTTATACCGAATCCCGTACATCGGTTTGTCTTTCACCGTGCGGATGGTTTGATTTGAGCGGAAACGTATCATTCTCTACCTTAGGTTCATCTATGGGATTCCTTATGAATCTGCATCCCGGAGGAATCAATTTCTTCCTGGCCATTGACCATCTTAAGGCAGAGTTCAATCCGCAGTTTGTCCCGCTTCATGATTTCGGACTTAATTTCAGTGTTGGATTTAACCTTGCATTTGGAGGGAAACGTAACGATTGATGAATGAAGTATCAGTCTTTGAGTTAATCCTCAAAGGCATGGCTATAGGATTTCTGGCAGCAGCCCCGACGGGTCCGTCGGGGGTGCTTGTCATTCAGAGAACACTTAACAAAGGCCGGTGGAAAGGATTTCTTACCGGCCTTGGAGTGTCTGTAAGTGATGCTATTTACATACTGATTACCATGATGTGCCTGTCATTGGTCCTCGGGTATCTTGAGGATCCTGCGATAGCGCTTGTGGTAAAGTTGGTGGGCTGCGCCCTGCTGCTGGTGTTCGGCATCACGACCGTAAGGAACAATCCCCTTGCGGCATCAAAGGAGGTAAAGGTCAAAAAAGATTCCCTGTGGCAGATTATGGCTACGGGTTTTGCTGTGGCCATAGTGAATCCTCTGGTGGTCTTTTTCTATATGGGACTGTTTGCCTTCTTCTCGCTTCCGGTCGATGATTTCGATACGGCATTGAAGATGCGGACATACCTTTTCGTCATTATGGGCGATGTTTGCTGGTGGTTGACCATTTCAACTCTTATCAACAAGCTGCGTAACCGCTTTGATTTGCGCGGCCTTTGGATAACAAACAGAGTTCTGGGAACCATACTGATAGTGGCTGCCGTTGCGTGGTGCACTTCAATTTTGATTAAGTTGTAGGATGTTTGTTCAGAAAGAGTTAAGAGAGAAGAATATTGCCGAATACCTGCTTTACATGTGGCAGGTTGAGGACATGATACGTGCTGCGGGTCTTGACAGTGACCGGCTCTATGAGGCCGTCATCAAGGGAAGCGGTCGCAGCGATGATGAATGCCGTGAATGGAAAAAGTGGTATAATGACCTCATTGAGATGATGCGTGCAGAGGGAAAGACTACCCAGGGGCATCTCCAGGTCAACGAGAATGTACTCATTCTGTTGGAAGACCTTCATCAGCGTCTGCTGGAATCACATAAACAGCCTGAATACAGGGATCTGTATTATAAGGCGTTGCCGTTTATCGTCGAGTTCCGTGCCAAGAACCACAGTACTGAAAATGAGGAGTTACGTGACTGTTTCAACATGCTTTACGGGGTATGGCTGCTCCGTGTGCAGGGTAAGCAGGTCAGTGCGGCGACCGGGCAGGCAGTGAATGCGGTATCCGCTTTCATCGGAAAGCTTGCCGTGCTCTACCGTGAGGATAAGGAGGGCACACTTGAAATTGAATGATTGATTATGATTGAGGAAATTAATAGACGTAGAACATTTGCGATAGTATCGCACCCCGATGCCGGTAAGACCACTCTTACTGAGAAATTCCTGCTGTTCGGTGGCCAGATACAGGTTGCCGGAGCGGTCAAGTCAAACAAGATACGCAAGACCGCCACATCAGACTGGATGGATATTGAGAAACAGCGTGGAATCTCGGTCACCACATCGGTCATGGAGTTTGATTATGAAGGTTATAAGATAAACATACTGGATACCCCGGGTCACCAGGATTTCGCCGAGGATACGTTCCGCACGCTTACTGCCGTTGACAGTGTCATCATCGTGATTGACAGCGCCAAGGGTGTCGAGTTGCAGACACGCCGTCTCATGGAGGTGTGCCGCATGCGCAAGACCCCGGTGATAGTGTTTGTCAACAAACTGGACCGCGAGGGTAATGATCCCTTTGACCTGCTCGATGAGCTTGAGGAGGAACTCCAGATACATGTCCGCCCTTTGAGCTGGCCTATTGAAAAGGGTGCCCGTTTCAAGGGTGTGTATAACATATATGAGCAGAAACTTGACCTTTTCACCCCCGATAAGCAGAAGGTGACAGAGAAGGTAGAGGTCGATATAAACAGTTCAGACCTTGAGGCTCACGTGGGTGAGCGTGAGGCCGCAAAACTGCGCTCTGATTTGGAATTGATAGACGGCGTATATGAGCCGTTTGACCGCAGTCAGTACCTGAGCGGTGAACTTGCTCCGGTATTCTTCGGATCTGCCCTGAATAACTTTGGCGTGCAGGAACTGCTCAACTGCTTTGTGCAGATTGCTCCCAGTCCGCGTCCTACACAGGCACTGGAGCGTATGGTGGAACCCGAGGACAGCAAGTTTACCGGTTTCATCTTCAAGATAACCGCCAACATCGATCCTAACCACCGTTCATCGGTTGCGTTCTGTAAGGTGTGCTCCGGTAAGTTCCAGCGTAACGAACCCTACTATCATGTAAGGTTGGACAAGACTTTCCGTTTCTCATCACCCACCCAGTTCATGGCGCAGCGCAAGAGCACCATCGAGGAGGCTTGGCCGGGTGATATCATCGGACTTCCCGATACCGGTAACTTCAAGATTGGTGATACACTGACACAGGGAGAGAAACTCCATTTCAAGGGACTGCCCAGCTTCTCACCCGAGATGTTCAAGTATATTGAGAACGCTGATCCCATGCGTGCCAAGCAGCTGGCCAAGGGTATTGACCAGCTTATGGGTGAGGGCGTGGCCCAGATGTTCGTGAGCCAGTTCAACGGTCGTAAGCTTATCGGCACTGTGGGTCAACTGCAGTTCGAGGTTATCCAGTATCGTCTCGAGCATGAGTATAATGCCCTGTGCCGCTGGGAGCCTGCCAGCCTCTATAAGGCCTGCTGGATTGAGAGTGACGATGAGGCCGAACTGGAGGCGTTCAAGAAACGCAAATACCAGTTCATGGCTACCGATATGGAGGGCCGTGACGTATTCCTGGCCGACAGCGGCTATGTTCTGCAGATGGCTCAGATTGATTTCAAGCATATCAAGTTCCACTTTACGAGTGAGTTCTAAATGAAAGAGTATATAGAGGATGTAAAACGTGCAGTTGAGGTGATGCGTAAGGGAGGCATTATTCTATATCCCACAGATACCATTTGGGGAATAGGGTGTGATGCATCCAACAGCGCAGCCGTACGCCGCATCTTCGAGCTCAAGCGCCGCTCTGACAGCAAGTCAATGCTTTCATTGATTGATTCCGATGCCAAGTTGGGCTATTATGTTCCTGACATACCGGATGTGGCGTATGACCTGATGGATCTGGCAGAGAAACCGCTTACCATCATCTATGATAATGTGCGTAACATGGCTCCCGAACTCATTGCCGAAGACGGCAGTGCGGGTATCCGTGTCACTAAGGAGGAGTTCTCACAGGAACTCTGCCGTCGTATGGGTGGGGCAGTGGTGTCCACATCGGCCAATATAAGCGGGCAGCCTTCGCCGGCTAATTTCAGCGAGGTGTCCCAGGAAATACGTGACGGAGTGGACTATATTGTTGAATATCGCCGTGGCGAACAGACGCGTTCTGTCGCATCGGGTATAATCAAACTCGGCTCCGGCGGATTGGTAAAAATAATCAGAGAATAATGAACAATTCAACTGAGGAAATAGAGAGACAGACTGAATCATTGCTCAACAGGTTCAACCTGTGGCGCAAGGATCATATCAGCGAACGGCAGTTCATACTGCTGCTCAGTTTGGTGGTAGGCGTCTTTACGGCTTTTGCCGCATTGCTGCTCAAATACCTTATTTCACTTATCCACGGTTTTATCTCAGGCCATCTTTTTATCAGTCAGGAAAACTATAGCCTGCTGCTTTATCCGGTTATCGGTATCCTGGTGTCCGGCTTGTTCATCAGATATATCGTTCGCGATGACATAGGTCATGGCGTAACCAAGATACTCTATGCGCTCTCCAAGAAGAACGGGCGCATCAAGCCGCACAACATGTACTCATCGGTCATTGCCAGTGCCATAACCATCGGTATGGGTGGATCGGTCGGTGCCGAGTCTCCTATCGTACTTACCGGTTCGGCCATAGGCTCCAATATAGGTCGTATGTTCAAGATGGAACATCGCACGCTGATGCTGCTTGTTGGCTGCGGCTCGGCAGGTGCCATTGCCGGCATCTTCAAGGCTCCTATCGCAGGTCTGGTGTTTGTGCTTGAGGTGCTGATGTTTGACCTTAGCATGGGTTCGCTGTTACCTTTGCTTGTATCTTCGGTAACGGCAGCTACCATATCATACGTCTTTACAGGTACTGACTCCATGTTCCATTTTGTTTCGGAACACGGGTTTAACCTGGCACGCATACCGCATGCTTTGTTACTGGGAGTTGCCTGTGGCCTGGTTTCGCTCTATTTCTCTCAGACCATGCACTGGTTCGAGACCTGGTTCAAGAAGTTTGCCAATCCCTGGATCAAGTTCGTTATCGGTGCAATCGTACTCAGCGTGCTCATATTCCTCTTCCCGTCACTCTTTGGCGAAGGTTATGATACGATAGGCATGTTGCTTGATGTCAACGAGAATCCGGAGAAAGTAATGGAAGGTTCCTTCTTCTATGGTGGAAACATACTGCTATATCTTAGTCTTGTCGTTTTGACTAAGGTCTGTGCTTCAACTGCTACCAATGCGGGAGGCGGATGTGGCGGTATATTCGCACCCAGCCTGTTCCTGGGTTGTCTCACCGGTTTTATCTATGGAACCCTCATGAACCGCCTTTCTCCCGGTGCCGATATCTCCGTCCAGAATTTTGCCTTGCTGGGCATGGCCGGTCTCATGTCGGGAGTAATGTTCGCACCCCTGACCGGTGTGTTCCTGATAGCCGAGCTGACAGGCGGTTATTCAATGTTCCTGCCGTTGATGATGGTTTCCATAATGTCATATCTCACCATAAAGCTTTTCCAGCCGCACTCAATCTACTCCATGCGTCTGGCACAGAAGGGTGAGCTCATGACACACCACAAGGATCAGTCTGTACTGCTTCTTATGAGTATGGACAATATCATTGAGAAGGAGTTCCTGCGTGTACGTCCCGAGATGGACCTGGGTCAGCTGGTCAACATAATAGCCCGATCCAAACGTAACCTCTTCCCCGTAGTCGATGATAATGACTGCCTGGTGGGCGTGGTCAATATGGAGAGTATCCGCAACATTATGTTCCGCCAGGAACTGTATCACCGTTTCACTGTCCAGAAACTCATGGAGCTGCCGCCTGCGCGTCTGTCGGTCAAGGACCCCATGGACACTGTGATGAAAAAATTTGATGAGACCGGAGCGTGGAATCTGCCGGTAGAGGATGAGGATGGCCGCTATGTCGGATTCGTATCCAAGTCCAAGATATTCAACTCATACCGAAATGTCTTACTTGAACTTTCTGAGGAATGAGCGTAAGAACGCCGATATCCCTAATCTGTTTGATATAATTCCAAGTATGGAGAAAAGAGAATTGAGGATAGTATTCATGGGAACCCCTGAATTCGCGGAATTCACCCTGCGTCGTCTCGTTGATGATGGCTATAATATAATAGGTGTGGTGACCATGCCTGACAAGCCTATCGGCCGTCATGGCAGTGTACTGCAGAGCAGTCCTGTCAAGAAATATGCCGTGGAGCAGGGTATACCTGTTCTCCAGCCGGAGAAGTTGAAAGATCCTCTGTTTATAGAGCAGCTTATGGCTCTTAGGGCCGATCTCCAGATAGTAGTGGCATTCCGCATGCTCCCGGAGGTTGTTTGGAGTATGCCGCGTCTCGGCACCTTCAATCTGCACGGCTCGCTTCTCCCGCAGTACCGCGGTGCTGCTCCCATCAACTGGGCAATAATAAATGGAGACAAGGAGACAGGTGTAACCACATTCTTCCTAAAGCATGAGATAGACACTGGAGATATAATCCATCAGGAACGTATTCCTATCCTGCCTACCGATAATGCCGGTACCATGCATGATAAGCTTATGGAACTCGGAGCTGATCTCACCGTCAAAACCCTCGAAGACATTATTGCTGACAATGTAAAACCCATTCCGCAGTCTCAGATTCCTGCCAGTGAGCTTCGCCCTGCCCCCAAGATCTTTAAAGAGACCTGCCGAATAGACTGGAACCAGCCTACAGCCAGGGTTAACGACTTCATTCGCGGCCTTTCTCCGTACTCGGCCGCCTGGACCGTCCTCCGCTCTGCCGATGGCACCGGGCAGGATTTCAAGATCTATGCCGCCGAACCGGTTGCCGGTGCTCCTATACAAAAGCCCGGAACGATAGAATGCGATGGCCGCAAGAGTCTGATTGTTTCTACCGCCGATGGTGCCATACGTCTTTTGGACGTTCAGCTTGCCGGCAAAAAGCGCATGGATATTTGTGCTTTTTTGTGTGGTTGTACTATATCCGGATGCTCATTTTTTTGAGGATTTTGGCCCTCCAAAGTGTTAAAAAAGACATTTTGTTTGTGAATTAAGAAAAATTCACATTATCTTTGCCCCGACAATAACAAAATTATCAACTAAATCGAACTGCCTATAGACTGAACTTTACTCCTACAAACCAAGTAAAGAAGAAGTAATGCAGACTTTAAATCAGCTCACCGACGATCAGTTGGTAGCTCTGTACTCAAACGGAAACACAAAGGCGTTCGATACCCTTTTATCACGTTATCAGGACAAGTTGTATTCGTACATCAATTTTGTTGTACGCAATCGTGATTTGGCCGATGACATCTTTCAGGATACATTCGTAAAAGCTATAGTAACCCTTCAGAAAGGTAATTACACCAGTACTGGCAAGTTCGGTGCATGGCTTACCCGCATAGCTCATAACCTGATTATCGACTATTTCCGTCAGGACAAGAACGAGAACACCATCAGCAATGACGCTCAGGAGTATGACCTTCTGAATGATGCCAGCCTTGCCGAGGCTAATGTCGAGGATACAATGATCAACGAGCAGACTCTTCGTGATGTACGCCGTCTTGTCGATGCACTGCCTGACAATCAGCGTGAGGTTGTCTTCATGCGCTACTATCAGGATCTCAGCTTCAAGGAGATAGCCGATATCACCGGTGTATCCATCAACACCGCTCTGGGTCGTATGCGTTATGCCCTCATCAACATCCGCAAGATGTCGGCCGACAACGGTATTGCTCTGTCGCTTGCAGTGTAATCCGGCATTTTTTTCAAAAAAAACGGACAGATCATATACTATTTTCCGGAGGTCTGCGTTTTATAGGTGAACAAGACAAAGGACGCCTATGGATCAGACCTCTACTACTTCTTCTTTACTTTCTGAAAATCTCATCCGCGCAGCCGTAAAAAGCGGTTCATACGGACAGCCTGTAACCAAGACACTCGATTTTATCCGCAAATTCGCGGCTCAGATGTGTAATGTCGCATAATATTGACTACTTTTGTGACAGAATCCGGTTTGGATTCTATTCATAATACATAACTATGAGCACAATTGTAGCCCCCTCGCTTTTATCGGCCGATTTCGGCGATTTGCGTAAGGACCTCGAGATGATTAACCGCAGTCAGGCGGATTGGCTCCATCTTGATATCATGGACGGAGTTTTCGTGCCGAACATATCGTTCGGTTTTCCTGTTTTGAAGTATGTGGCCAAGTATTGCAAGAAACCTCTTGACCTGCATCTTATGATAGTTGAGCCCGAAAAGTTCATGGATCGGTTCCAGGAACTTGGTGTCGCTACATACAATGTCCATTTTGAGGCTTGCCGTCATCTCAACCGCACTATATTCGAGATCAAGAAACGTGGTATGAAAGCCGCTGTAACCTTGAATCCCTCAACACCGGTATCTATGCTGGCCGATGTGATACGTGATGTCGATATGGTGCTGCTCATGACCGTCAATCCCGGTTTCGGTGGTCAGAAATTTATCGAACATTCAATCGAGAAGGTCAAGGAACTCCGTAAACTCATTGAGGAGACCGGCTCACATGCACTTATAGAGGTTGATGGTGGCGTTACCTTCGAGACCGCCCCGCGTCTTGTCAAGGCAGGTGTTGACGTTCTTGTATCGGGCAACACCGTATTCTCTGCACCAGATCCGGAGCAGGCAATCATAGAACTCAAGAAACTCTAGATAGCAGGTGAAGCTTTCGGACTGGCCCTCTCTAAGGCTGGTCATCCCCCTTATAGCTGGGATATTCATATCGGATACCATTGATAACACCCGGGCAGAGGTGCCGGTTTGGTATCTCATTGCTTCAGCTCTTCTGATAGTAACTATATCATTGATATTCAGCGACAGACATCCCCGTTTATCCGGGTTGTGCCTGTCGCTCTCTTTTGTTTTGGCCGGTGCTGCGTCATACCGTATCCAGCAGAACCGTGTCAGGGTGGAGTGGCCTTCACATTATGCTGTTTATCATGGGATTATCAATTCATATCCTCTTGAAAGTGAACGCAGTTACCGCCTGGAAGTCACTTTGAATGACAGTATCTACCGTGGAAGCAATATCTACCTCTATCTTCCCAAAGACAGTTTGGCGTCTGCACTTGAACCGGGTATGAGAGTCATATTCGACGGAAAGATAAACAAACCGTCCAGTGAGGGCGCAGGTTTTGATTATGAATCCTATCTGTTGAGTCATGGAATCTCCGGAACTCTCCGTGTTCAGGCCAAGGACTGGCATTCTCTGCCTCCTGATGGAACCGAAAGCCTTAAGATACGCGCTGTAAGATTCAGACGTACCGTTATTCGTAAATATCAGGAGTGGGGCTTGAACGGGAATGCTCTTGCAGTGGCATCGGCTGTATCATTGGGTGAGAAAAGAGCTCTATGTGATGACCTGCGTCAGGTCTATTCCACATCGGGTGTCAGCCACGTGCTTGCAGTCTCGGGGTTGCATGTGGGCATCATGTGCTGGTTCCTGTATCTGATATTTCCCGCTTTTTTGTTTCGCAGGGTTGAATGGCTGCGACAGTCCTTCGTGATAGGGATATTATGGGCATATGCCTACGCTATCGGTCTGCCTGTATCCATCACACGTACGCTCATCATGTTCTCCATCGTGGCGGTTTGTCGTGCGCTACAGCAGGAGAGTTCGGCCCTCAATTCGCTCGGTATTGCTGCAATGGTCATGCTTGCTGTTGATCCTTCAGCTTTGTTTGACATGAGTTTCCAGCTCTCTTTCAGCGCGGTTCTTTTCATCGTTATTCTCACTCCGATACTGCTTGAGATATATGAACCCCGTAATCCTATCGGACGTTATGTCTGGCGAGTCTCTGTTTTGTCTATTGCTGCCCAGATAGGTACGGTACCTATAGTGATGTACCATTTCTCGGGATTCTCTACGTATGTCCTTCTGGCAAATCTCTTTGTCGTTCCCGCCATGTTTGTTGTCGTGTCGCTCTCTATGTCATTGTGGATATTGGGCTGGTTCGCATCTGTCCGTTGTGTCATCGTCTGTATCCTTTCCTGGCTTGTCGATATCATGACCGCTCTGGTGGCACGGATTGCGGCTTTGCCCTATTCGCATCTCGAACTCTCGCTTCAACATGGCTGGATAATATTCGTGATATACGCAGTTGTCATACTCATCTGTTTGTGGTATAAGGAGCGCCGTACGCATCGGCTCGTTCAGGCTCTGGCTTGTATGGCTTTCGCCAGCATTTTGGCTGCATTCCAAAACTTTGTGATTTAAATCATATTGAGTACCTTTGCAGCGTTATGATAAAAAACATGTTATCCGGTATCGATGTGGCTGAGTTCCGCATTTGGATGGGCTGGGCTGACCGTTACGTCATACTGACCCATATCGGACCAGACGGCGATGCTATCGGCTCTTCGCTCGCGCTTTGTCGCTATCTCAAGAGCAAGGGCAAGGAGGCTGTGGTCCTGGTTCCTGATTCGGCTCCGAATTTTCTTACCTGGCTTCCCGGTGCCGATGAGATCAGGGTGTATACCGATGATCCCGATGCAAATGAAGACCTGGTCTATAAGGCCGATGTCCTGTGCTGCCTTGATTTTAATGTGGTTGGACGTATCGGTAAGGTAGCTGCCAGTTTCCTCTATTCTAAGGCCAAGAAGTTCCTGCTGGACCATCATCCTTTCCCCGGAGCCAACTTCACCGTTACGTTGTCACATCCCGAGGCTTCGTCAACATCAGAACTCGTGTTCCATCTTATCTGTGCCCTCGGTGATTTCGGCATGATTGATAAGGAAACGGCTCAATGTCTTTATTCAGGCATCATGACTGATACCGGTGCTCTTTCATACAATAGCAATAACAGCAATCTCTTTCAGGTAATATCCCATCTGCTTGAAAAGGGAATTGACAAGGATGATATCTATCGTCGTGTCTATAACAATTACTCTGAGTCACGTCTGCGTCTTCAGGGCTTTGTCCTGAATGAGAAAATGCAGGTGCTTCATGACCGTTCAACCTCTCTCATTACCCTTACCGATAAGGAACTCCGTAAATTCAAATACAAGAAGGGTGATACTGAAGGCTTTGTCAATATGCCTCTTCAGATCAACGGAGTACTCATGAGTGCATTCTTCCGTGAGGATGTCGAGCTGGGGCTCATAAAGCTCTCGTTCCGTTCCGTAGGCACGGTTCCCTGCAATCGTTTCAGCAGTGACTTCTTCAACGGCGGCGGTCATCAGAATGCAGCCGGAGGAGAGTTCCGGGGTACTCTTGATGAGGCCGTAGAGCGCTTTTTTAAGGGCCTTGACGAATGGTCGCATTCACAAGAGGATTGTATAAGGCAATTATTCAAAAAGTGATATGAAGAAACTGATATACATATTATTGGGCATAGTATCCGTCTCATCGTTCCTGTCATCATGCAAGGAGGAAGAAGAGACCTATGCCGAGCAGAAAGAACGTGAAGCCAAACAGGTACGTGCCTGGTTGGATTCACATGATGTTGATGTCATTACCCTGAAAGAATTTCTCAAGGATACCATAACAAATAATCCCGAAACAGGACCTGACAAGACTCGCAATGAGTATGTCCTTTTTGAGGATAACGGTGTATATATGCAGATTGTCCGTCGTGGCGAAGGCCGCAGGATCAGTTCGGATGAGATGTGGTATTTGAATGCCCGTTATGTCGAGACCTATGTGGGTTCCGGCGATACTCTGACAATGAATCTGTATCAGCAGGATCCTGATGTGTTTTGGGTTAAACGTGTAGGAGACAGTTACACCGCTTCATTCCAAAGCGGCGTTATGTCATTAGCATACGGATATACGGTGCCGAACGCATGGATAATGACCATGCCGTTTATCGCTCCGGTCCTGTATAACGGACAGTCAGCTAAGGTTCGTCTTATAGCACCGCATAATCAGGGTACACAGACGGCCGCCAGCAGCGTCTATCCTGCATTCTATGAAATCGTAATAACTAAGCAGCAAAATAACTAAGCAGCAATGGCAATGGTAAAATCCATCTCCGGAATTCGCGGAGAGATAGGTGGTCCTGCCGGTAATGGCCTGACCCCTCTTGATATTGTTAAGTTTGTATCGGCTTATGCCACTTGGCTTCGTGAGGGCAATCCCTCTGCCAGCCATGTCGTAGTCGGCCGTGATGCCCGTCTGTCGGGTGAGATGGTACGTGAAGTCGTTTGCGGAACACTTCTCGGAATGGGTTTCGATGTTACCGATATAGGTTTGGCTACCACTCCTACCACCGAACTTGCTGTCACATGGCTCAAGGCCGATGGCGGAATCATCCTCACTGCCAGCCATAATCCCCGTCATTGGAACGCTCTCAAACTCCTTAACCGTGAAGGTGAGTTCCTGAGTGCTGCCGATGGCAATCGCGTACTCGAATTGGCCGATAAGGAAGAATTCATATATGCCGATGTTGACCATCTGGGCCATTATTCCGTAGACAATACGATGAACCGCCGTCATATCGAGTCAGTACTTGCTCTTGATCTGGTAGATGTGGAGGCTATCCGCAAGGCTTGTTTTAAGGTAGCCATTGACTGCGTCAACTCGGTAGGCGGTGTAATTCTGCCTGAGCTCCTTGATGCCCTCGGCGTCAAGAGTGTCGATAAACTCTATTGCGAACCCACCGGTGATTTCCAGCATAATCCTGAGCCGCTTGAGAAGAACCTCGGTGACATCATGAGCCTCATGAAGAAAGGCGGCCGTGATGTTGCCTTTGTCGTTGATCCCGATGTGGATCGTCTGGCCTTCATCGATGAGAACGGAGCCATGTATGGTGAGGAATATACTCTTGTAACGGTGGCTGATTACGTGCTCAAGCACACCCCCGGAAATACCGTATCTAATTTAAGCTCCACCCGCGCTCTGCGTGACGTTACCCGTCAGTACGGCGGTCAGTACAATGCTGCCGCAGTGGGCGAGGTCAATGTAACCACCAAGATGAAAGAGACAGGTGCTGTCATCGGTGGTGAGGGTAATGGCGGAGTAATCTATCCTGCACTCCACTACGGCCGTGATGCACTCGTAGGTATCGCTCTCTTCCTCAGTCATCTTGCACATGAGGGTAAAACCGTCAGTGAGTTGCGCAAGATATATCCTCCGTACTTCATTGCCAAGAATCGTATTGACCTTAAACCCGGTACCGATGTCGATGCCATCCTGACCAAGGTGAAAGGAATCTACGCCAAAGAGGAAATCAATGATATTGACGGTGTCAAGATAGACTTTCCTGACAAGTGGGTTCACCTCCGCAAGAGTAATACCGAGCCCATCATTCGCGTCTATTCCGAGGCTTCCACGATGGAGGCTGCAAACGCCATAGGCGAGGATGTCATGAAGGTCATCAACTCAATGATTTAAGAATCGGATTCTCATGGCGGGTATATACGTACATATACCGTTTTGTGCCCGTCGTTGTATATACTGCGGCTTCTTCTCCACTGTACGTGAGGCAGAAGCCGCACGTTATGTAAATACCCTTTGTTCTGAACTCCATTCCCGTCGTGACTACCTTGAAGGCGCCCCTGTCACTACGGTCTATTTTGGAGGCGGAACCCCTTCACGCCTCACGCCTGATCAGATAGGGCAGGTGATAGGTCAGATTCGCCGGACATATGGATTGGATAATTTTGAAGAACTGACCATCGAGTGTAACCCCGATGATATCACTGCGGATTATGTGACCGCTCTTCGTGACATGGGGGCGAACCGCATCAGCATGGGAGTCCAGACCTTCAATGACGGACTGCTTCGTTTCCTTGGCCGTCGTCATACCGCTGCGCAGGCATCAGATGCCGTCAGAATCTGTCATGATGCGGGAATCACAAACATAAGTATAGACCTTATGTATGGCCTTCCCGGTCAGACCGATGAGATCCGGCAACAAGATCTGGAAACAGCTACCGGGTTGAACGTACAGCACATATCGTCATATTGTCTCTCCTATGATGAGGGCTCCCCGTTGGAACGTATGCGCAATGAAGGTTGTATAACCCCTGCCGATGATGATACATGTGCTCAAATGTACGACCGTATGTGCACCCATCTGCAAAAAGCCGGCTTTGAACATTACGAGATATCAAACTTCTGTAAGCCCGGCTATCATTCCCGTCACAACAGCAGCTATTGGGATGGCACCCTATATCTGGGAGTAGGAGCCGGAGCCCATTCCTACAACGGGTCTTCCCGCCAGTGGAATCCCTCTGACCTCGATGCCTATATGAGCGGAATAGAGCAGGGCCAACCGCAATTTGAGATTGAGAATCTGTCCGAAACAGATCTCTACAATGAACGCCTCATGCTCCGCCTTCGCACTGCCCAAGGCTTCAACCTCTCTTTGCTCAATCCCCAGGATCGTCATTCTGTTTTACAATCCTCCGCTGCTCTCATAAAGGATGCCCTTCTGCTTCATGATAATAACTGCCTAAGGATTCCTGAACAGCATATGTTCATCAGCGATACCATCATCAGCTCGCTCTTCAAATAGCACGATAGTTTCTATTTGCAGGAGTAGAACATTCGTTTTGGGACCATCAGTGCAGAGGTCCGGAGTAGCCTCGGAACGTTGTGTCCCAAAAACGGATGTCCTGCGGTGCTATATAATAAAACCCTATCATTATTTGGTATTTCCACCTTAATTAAATAAATTTGCGAGCCTTTGAAAAAGAAGGCCTTACCTAATTGATAAATCAATATTAGTAATATGAAGAATTATAAAACAGAAGACATCCGGAACATCGCCATACTTGGCGGAGCCGGATCAGGAAAAACCACTCTCACCGAGAGCATCCTTTTTGAGGCAGGCGTTATCAAGCGCCGTGGTTCAGTAAACTCCAAGAACACCGTCAGCGACACCGCAGCAGTAGAGCTCGAATATGGCTATTCAGTCTATTCAACCGTATTTGCTGTTGAGATGTTCGGCAAGAAGTTCAACTTCTTTGACTGCCCGGGTTCAGATGACTTCTCAGGTCAGGCTGTAACCGCCCTCAACATCTGCGACTCCGCCATTCTCGTTGTAAACGGTTCACGTGGTGTAGACGTTGGTCTTATCAATAGCTATCGTCTGGTTAAGAAACTTAATAAGCCCGCTTTCTTCGTTATCAACCATGTTGACAGCGACAAATGCGAGTATGACAACGTTGTAGAGCAGATCCGTTCAACCTTCGGAACTACTTGCGTACCCATCCAGTTCCCTGAGCAGGCCGGTCCCGCTTTCAAGAGCATAATTGACGTTCTGCTTAACCAGAAGCTCACATTCGCCGATGGTTCAGCCATGAAGGCCGAGGATATTCCCGGTGCAGTTGCCGATAAGGCTCAGACCATGCGTGATACTGTAACAGAGTCAGCTGCTGAGAATGATGAGGAACTCATGGAGAAGTTCTTTGATCAGGGCGAGCTTTCAATCGATGAGATCCGTGCCGGTTTCCGCAAGGGTATCGAGTCATGCGGTCTTTTCCCCATCGTATGCACTGCTGCAGCTCCCAATATCGGTGTAAGCCGTCTCGTTGAGTTCCTTGGCAATGTAGCTCCCTCACCTCTGCAGGGTAAGGAGATTAAGGATGCTAAGGGCGATGTCGTAAAGCTTGATGCTTCAGGTACATCCCTCTTCTTCTTCAAGACAACAATTGAGCCCCATATCGGTGCTGTTTCATACTTCAAGGTAATGTGCGGTAAGGCTCATGAGGGCCAGGATATGATCAATTCAGACCGTGGCTCAAAGGAGCGCGTTGCTCAGATTTTCGTAAGTCAGGGTAACAACCGCGTTCAGGTTACTGAGCTGCTTCCCGGCGATATAGGTTGCACCGTTAAACTTAAGGATGTTCGTACAGGCAATACTCTGAATGAGGGCGCTGACCGTTCATTCAACTTCATCAAATATCCTAACTCAAAGTATTCACGTGCTCTTAAGCCCGTCAATGAGGCCGATATGGAGAAGATGATGACCATCGTCAACCGTATGCGTGAGGAAGATCCCACACTCGTTATCGAGCAGTCTAAGGAGCTTCGTCAGGTAATCCTGTCAGGTCAGGGTGAGTTCCATCTCCGTACCTTCAAGTGGTGCATTGAGAACAACGATAAGATGATGATCAACTTTGAGGAGCCTAAGATTCCTTACCGTGAGACCATCACCAAGGCAGCCCGTGCCGATTACCGTCATAAGAAACAGTCCGGTGGTGCCGGTCAGTTCGGTGAGGTTCATCTCATTGTTGAGCCTTATGAGGACGGCAAACCCATGCCCGATATGTTCAAGTTCGGCAACCAGGAGTTCAAGATGACCGTCAAGGGCGTTGAGGAATATCCGCTGGAGTGGGGTGGTAAGCTCGTTTATGTAAACAGTATCGTCGGCGGTTCTATCGATGCCCGTTTCATGCCCGCTATCCTCAAGGGTATCATGCAGCGCATGGAGCAGGGACCTCTTACCGGTTCATACGCACGCGATGTACGCGTAATAGTATACGATGGTAAGATGCACCCCGTTGATTCAAATGAAATCTCCTTCCTGCTTGCAGGTCGTAACGCATTCAGCGCAGCCTTCAAGGAGGCCGGTCCTAAGATTCTTGAGCCTGTATATGATGTTGAGGTTCTCGTACCCGCAGAGTACATGGGTGATGTAATGAGTGATCTCCAGGGTCGTCGCGGTATGATCATGGGTATGGAGAGCGAGGGTAACTATCAGGTTCTTCGCGCCAAGGTACCTCTTAAGGAGATGTCAACCTACTCAACTTCTCTCAGCTCCATCACTGGTGGTAGCGGTTCATTCGTAATGAGCTTCAGCAGTTATGAACTCGTTCCTACCGATGTTCAGGACAAACTTATCAAGGAGTTCGAGGCCAAGCAGAAAGAAGAGGAATAATAACGATAGTTGTTATTTTGATAACTTCAAAAGGCGGAATCATGGCGATTTCGCCTTTTTTATCTAAAAATGACGCAAAAAATTAAGTTAATTGTTTGCGTTTTCAAAATCATCTGTATATTTGCCCATATGAAAAAGTCTATTGTTTGGATATTGAGCGCTGTAATGTGCGTTTCCTTTATATTCCTGCTTACTCTTCAGTTCAGGTACATTAAGGAGATGACCACCATGCGTCATCAGCATTTTGACGAGTCCGTCAAGCGTAGTCTGTATGAGGTTGCTCACCAGCTTGAAGTTGATGAGGCCAAGAGGTATTTCGAGGAGGATATCCAGGAGATGGAACGCAACTCCAATTTCGGTAATTATCCGTTGGATGGTTTCTATAGCCAGACCCAGTCTTTCTCATTCCAGGGTGGAACATTCTCGTTCACCCAGACTATCCAGCCGCCTGTCCAGACGCCCAATTCTTCTGATCAGGCACAGTCTGTACAGTCTACACCTCCCACAATGCCTTCATTGCAGGTGCCGCGTACTCAGTCCGATGCCAATAACGGAGTTGTTTCTGAGCGCTCCAGGGCATTGCAGCAGCGCCAGTTGGAGCATTATCTCTCCAACAAGTCACTTGTTGATGAGGTAATCTATAACATGCTTATCAGCTCCAGCACCAGACCTCTGTCTCAGCGTATAGACAACACCGCGCTTGCACACGCTCTTACAGACCAACTTGCCATTAACGGAATAGAGATACCGTTCCATTATGTACTTACTACCAACACAGGTCGTGTCATCTATACCTGCTGTAAGGATGCTGATCCCAATTCATTTGTAAATAGCTATTCGCAGGTAGTGTTCCACAATGATAATCCCAACCGTATGGGAGTCATTCGTGTCTCTTTCCCCACTCTCGATGATTATATTGACAAGTCCGTGGGCTTCATGCTCCCGTCTCTCATCTTTATAGCCATTCTTATGATCACCTTCGCGTTCACCCTCTTTGTGATCACGCGTCAGCGTAAGATAACTGAGATGAAGAATGACTTCGTCAACAACATGACCCACGAGTTCAAGACACCTATATCCACCATTTCTCTGGCAGCCCAGATGCTTAATGATCAGGCGGTATCCAAGTCACCTCAGATGTTCAAGCATATTTCAGGCGTAATCAACGATGAGACCAAACGTCTCCGTTTCCAGGTGGAGAAGGTGCTTCAGATGTCTATGTTCGAGCGTCAGAGCAACACCATGAAACTTAAGGAGATGGATGTCGATGAGCTCATCAATGGCGTAGTCAACACCTTCAAACTTAAGGTCGAGAATATCGGCGGAACCATCGATGCTCAATTTGAGACAGAGGATCCGTTTGGTATGGTTGATGAGATGCACTTTACCAACGTCATCTTCAACCTTATGGACAACGCCGTCAAGTATAAGCGTGCCGATGTTCCCTTGCACCTCGAAGTCCGCACCTGGAACGAACCGGGCAAGCTCATGGTATCCGTATCCGATAACGGAATCGGAATCAAACGCGATGACCTCAAGAAAATCTTTGACCGCTTCTATCGCGTACATACCGGTAATCGCCACGATGTGAAAGGCTTCGGCCTTGGACTGGCATATGTAAAGAAAGTGATTGTGAATCATAAAGGCACCATCAAGGCAGAAAGTGAGCTTGGTGCCGGAACCAAGTTTATCATATCATTACCCCAAAAGAACGAATAACCCAAAACAATAAAGATTATGGAAGACAAACTGAACATCCTGTTATGCGAGGATGACGAGAACCTGGGAATGCTCCTTCGTGAGTATCTTCAGGCCAAAGGTTACAATGCAGAACTGTTCCCCGACGGTGATGCCGGCTACAAGGCTTTCATCAAGAACAAGTATGACATCTGTGTGTTTGATGTCATGATGCCCAAGAAAGATGGCTTCACTCTTGCAAAGGAGATTCGTGCCATCAACTCCGATGTGCCCATCATGTTCCTTACCGCAAAGAACCTCAAGGACGATATCTTCGAGGGCTTTAAGATCGGTGCCGATGATTACATCACCAAACCCTTCAGCATGGAAGAGCTCACACTTCGTATGGAGGCTATCCTGCGTCGTGTACAAGGCAAGAAGAATCGTGAGGTTGCCGTGTACAACATAGGTAAGTTCACCTTCGATGCCAAGAAGCAGATCCTTTCAATCGGTGAGAAATCAACCAAGCTCACCACTAAGGAGTCAGAGCTCCTCAACCTCCTGTGTGCTCATCAGAACGAGATCCTGCAGCGTGATTTTGCTCTCAAATCCATCTGGATTGATGACAACTACTTCAATGCTCGTAGTATGGATGTTTACATCACAAAACTGCGTAAGCACCTCAAGGATGATGATTCAGTAGAGATCATCAACATTCATGGTAAGGGCTACAAGCTTATCGCTCCCGAGGCTGAATAACTTCTTACGCGTACGCGCGATTATTTAAGAGGTGTGACCTGACGGCCACACCTCTTTTTTTTCTCGTCCCCTTTGAGCCCCAATAAGTTAGGAAAATTAACAAAAAAAGTGCCCATAATGTTTGGTGGGTATATGCAGAAGCACTACCTTTGCATCC
>JAKSIV010000070.1 GCA_024398635.1 Bacteroidaceae bacterium
CGGATTTCTTGGCTCAACGTAAAGTAAGCGAGCCTCAAATGTCATACAATAAGGAGCCGGATAAGGAATAGCCTGTCAGCATAGATTCAAAGTGTGCCATAGCTTGCAAAAGGATATGGCTGCTACGGATTTGCTTAGAGAGAAGGTCGCTGAGACCCCTATGATTTATGCATATGAGCATATTGGTGTTCCGTCACATGAGGGAATGCTTAAGGTGGGCTATACCACTCGTGATGTGGAGACTCGTGTGCGGGAACAGAACCAGACGGGGAGCATCAGGTATAGGATTGTGCTCAAGCGGCCGGCAATGCGCAAGGACGGTACATCATTTGATGACCATCTGATACATAAGATACTGCGCAAAAATCATGTGCGCAACCCGGAGGGAGAGTGGTTTGTGACCGATGCCCAAACCGTGGAAAGGGCTATTGCATCGGCTGTAGAGGGAAAGGAGTCGATTGTTGACCGCATATACTCATTCCCCATGCGGCCGGAACAGGAGGAGGCGGTCAGTAAGACATCGGCATACTTTAAGGCTTTTGTAAAAGATCCTGCAAACCGGGGGCTCATTCCGCATTTCCTCTGGAACGCCAAGATGCGCTTTGGCAAGACGTTCACCACATATCAGTTAGCGCTGCGTATGGGGTGGACCAAGGTGCTGGTGCTTACTTTCAAGCCTGCGGTAAAGACTGCATGGGAGGAGGATCTGCTCACTCATAAGGATTTTGAAGGTTGGCAGTTCTGCCAGAAACAGGAAGACCGCGAGTTTAATTACGTTAATGAACGCAAGCCGTTTGTTTGCTTTGCGTCATTTCAGGATGTGCTGGGCCGTAATGCGGTGGGTGGAATAAAGGCTACCAATGAGTGGATACAGACCATAGACTGGGATTGCATAGTGCTGGATGAGTATCACTATGGGGCGTGGGGCAAGAACGCCAAGAACTATTATGACAAGAAAGATCCCGCCCTGATGCGGGCTCAAGAGGTTGGCGAGATCATATCAGAGAATGCCGATAATGTTCGCGAACTTGAAGCCCGTGAGATGTATGATGAGGAGCTGATGCCGTTGCGTACGCATGCCTATCTGTATTTGTCAGGAACGCCTTTTCGGGCCATATCTACAGGTGAATTCATTGAGGAGCAGATTTACAACTGGACATACTCTGATGAGCAACGTTCCAAGGAGGCCTGGACTGGGCCGGACAATCCATATGCCCAGTTACCCAAGATGGTGATGCTTACATATCAGCTTCCCGACAGTATTCGTGAGATAGCATCGCAAGGTGAGTTTGATGAGTTTGACTTGAACGAATTCTTTAGGGCGGATTCAAACGGTTTTATACATGAAGAGTATGTCCAGAAATGGCTGGATCTGATTCGCGGTGCATATACGGAGAATATTGTATCGGAACTAAAACTTGGAGTGGAGAAACCTCCTATGCCGTTTTCAGATTCCCGTTTACTTAGTTACCTACAACATACGTACTGGTTCCTGCCATCGGTAGCTGCTTGTAAGGCAATGGCAGAGTTGCTAAAAAAACGGTATAACAGGTTTTATGCCGAATACAAAATCATTGTTGCTGCAGGTAATGAGGCTGGAATGGGAGCCGATGCTGTTGGTCCTGTTTACGATGCCATGGATGATCCGCAAAAGAGCAAAACAATCACACTTTCCTGCGGTAAACTATCAACAGGTGTTACCGTTAAACCATGGACTGGAATTCTGATGCTTAGGAACACCATATCGCCCGAAACCTATTTCCAGGCAGCGTTCCGCGTGCAGTCTCCGTGGACCACCCGTGATGAAGATGGAGATGAAGTTATCCTCAAGCCGCTTTGCTATGTATTTGACTTTGCTCCCAACCGCGCTTTGCGTCTGGTGGAGGAGTACAGTTGCCAACTGAACGTGCATGAATCCAACCCTGAAAAGAAAGTAGAGGAATTCATAAAGTTTCTGCCTATCCTTGCGTTCGATGGCTCATCCATGAAGGAGATAGATGCCGTCGGAGTGCTTGATATGGCAATGAGCGGCACAACTGCAACGCTGCTTGCCCGTCGGTGGGAATCGGCAGTTCTGGTGAATGTGGATAACGCAACGTTGCAGCGCCTCATGAATAACCCCGAGGCAATGCGAGCGTTGATGAGCATAGAGGGTTTCCGCAGTTTGAGTAGTGATATCGAGACCATAATAAACAAGTCAGAGAAGGTCAAGAATACTAAGAAAGAGCGGGGTGATGACCTTACGCCAAGAGAGAAAAAGGAATTATCTGAAGAAGAGAAGGAGTACAAGAGCAAGCGCAAGGAGATACAGGAAAAGCTCATAAAGTTTGCCACCAGAATCCCGGTATTCATGTATCTGACCGATTTCCGCGAATACTCACTCAAAGACGTAATAGAGCAGTTGGAGCCCGAATTGTTCCGAAAGGTAACAGGTCTTACTCTAAAGGATTTCAGCCTGCTTGTAAGCCTTGGCGTATTCAACAGCGAACTGATGAACGATGCTGTCTATAAGTTTAAGCGTTATGAGGATTCATCGCTGGAATACACAGGAATCAACACACATACCGGCACTCTTATTGGTGGCTGGGATACGGTAATAGACACTTCAAAGGTGATGGCGGAAGAAGAACCGGTGTATAAGGCTGTGGCTGAACCGACTCCTGAACTTGTAATAGAAAAACCTTGGGCAAACATTAATGTGGGAGATACTGTTTATCACAAGAGTTTTGGCGAGGGAATAGTAATGTCCATAGACGAAAAGTATCTGTTCGTTAAATTTACGCTTCGAGAATCTAAATTCCTCTATCCCGATGTATTTGAGAACGGCTATCTTTTTATGACAAATCTTTCCCAGTGAGCAGAACTTAAGGGATATAGTATCAGAAACCATGGCCGCCCGTGGGCTTGTGAACGGGAGGGGCCCGCGCCCGTAGGGCGTGGGAGGGATAGCGCGAAGCGCGTAGTTTCAGATACCATATCCCTTAAGTTCTCC
>JAKSIV010000008.1 GCA_024398635.1 Bacteroidaceae bacterium
CCTGAACTGATGTATAAGATGTTTGATTGCATCACCGACTCCATGGACGGAGTCATAAAAGCCATATAGCACAACAATTACCAGCCTAGTTCTTCTCTATTAGAAGAAATAAAGTCTTTCATTACTGCAGTAATTACTGGAACTGATACCGAGTTTCCAAATTGTTTATATGAATATTGATCAAGTGGATGGAGCTTGAATGTATCAGGGAAACCTTGTAATCTAGCACATTCACGCGGTGTAATATGACGTGCACGATTATTCTGTATGACGCCTAATCTATTTGAGTCTGATGTTGTCAGAGTGATAGAGATGCTATCTGGATCCAAAAACTTAAAGACCTCAAATGACATATTGCCACATACAGGGTTGTATTTGCCATCTTGCTCTTTTAGGTAATGCTTCTCTATAAGACTATTCATTACTTCAAAGATGTCATTGTTCTTATAGAAAGTTCTTATTTGTTCCAAAGATAGTTTCTTTCCATCCTGATTATGACCGAACTCTGGCTTACGTCTATTTTGAATTAGTAATGTCATGAAGTTTTTCTCAGCTTCAGAACAATAGCCTCGTAAACCTAAATCCCACGAATGAAGAGATTGACCACCACGATAGTCCATCATTCTATATCCATGAAGTTTTGATAGATCTCCACCTGTAGCTTTTCTTAAACGTTCCTGGAAATCTTCTGAGCAATAATACTTCTCATCAACATTTGTTTCCAGAATGTCGCCCACTTTCTTACGCTTAATTGATTGATTGTCAAATAAACTTAGTTCGCTTTTGAAACGATGTGAATCAGCAGCACCTAAGTCAGTCATCAATGTCATATTTGGTTTACCACCTAATATGCCAACAATATATAGTCTGACACGATTCTGAGGAACACCAAAGTTTGAACTATTTAGAAGCAAATCATATGTGCCATATCCAAGGCCTTTAAGCTTGCTAATAATAGTCTCAAATGTTCTACCACCGTCATGGGTATATAATCCCCTTACATTCTCCAACAAGAATGCCTTGGGATGATATTTCTCAATTAATCTCTCTATTTCAAAGAATAATGTGCCCCTAGTATCTCCAAATCCCATCCTTTTGCCTGCATAAGAAAAAGGCTGGCATGGGAATCCTCCTAACAATAAATCAAATGGTTCTGACTCAGTAATTAGATGAATATCGCCACTGGGTTTTTCGTTGAAGTTCAGTTGATACGTTTTACAGGCGTTTTCATCAATCTCGCTAGAAAGTACACATTTGGAATCAATTCCAAACGACTTAAAAGCTTCTGTTACGCCTATACGTATTCCACCTACTCCGGCAAACAAATCAATAAACTTAATCATTTGAGTTTTTCACGAATAAAATCTACCAATACATCAAATTCCTCTGGAGTATAAGCAACATTACAATGGCTGTTTTCGCAAAGTGTGCGTACTGCTGAACTTCTTGAGAAGTTACCTATACCATCTATTATGTAAGCAACATAACTCCTTCTGCCAACGACCTGAAGGAATCTATTACGGGCTATTGTAGCTTTTCTTTCTATTACGCTGTTTGATGTCTCTTGAAATGAGACCTCTACACCGACGTAAGCTTTGTATTTACTTGTGTCATCAACCTTATCAACTAATATGTCAAATGTAGCCCAGGTCTTACCATCATTTTCGCTTACATCAGGTAATTTTCCATTGCTTTGTAGATGATAACCAGGGCCAAGTTTAGAAGATAGGTAATTGAGTGCGTAAACCTGAGCAACATTCCCAAGGTCATTTGCAACCTTTCCAGCTATTATTTTACTAACGCGAATGTAATTCTTGCGAACATAATCTTCAATTTGCGAATCATCACCAAGATAATCACTGCAGTTGCATTTATAAAGCACTGCACGTGTCCTTGGACTCACAGAAGATGCTCCATATATGAGCACCATTATCAAATCTTTGCATATACTCTTGTCATATGCAGAAGACTTAAGATGCTCCAGAGTATCTATCTTCATTTTCTTATTATTTAAGGCCCCACGTACTGGTAAAGATTCAAATTGATACGATTGTTCTTTGCGTTTCAATTTATAGGTTAATGATCCTGCCGGGAATAAATCTGAGAAAACTTTATTGATACGCTGTAACTGTTCTGCTCCCAGATCAGTTAGAAGCACCAAATGTTTTAAAAATAAATGATAGTCAAATGACGAAGCATTGAGTAACTCAAATATCTTTTCCGGATTATTCTTGTCTGCGAGTTTAAGAATAGATATGAATCTTTCCTGAGTATCTAAAAGATACTGAAGTATGCTCATTTTCTGGGCTTCTGCTCTCACCTCTATGGGCCACCAGTTGCAGGCCAAATCCTCCAAATCATTAATTGAACGCAAATATTTATCGTCACTCATAACCATTTGTCTTAGGAAGACAAATATACAACTTTTGAGAGATTCCACACCCAACAAGAATATGGATTTAAAAAGGTTATTTTATATTTGTATTAAAACCAGACTGATAGCACTATGATGACTAACAATAACAAAGCAAATGATTGTTTCGTCTTCAACGAACGCCACGCAATTGCATTTCAATTACAACTGTTCTACAAAGAAAAGGACGAGAGAAGATCTATTACATTCAACGCAGTCATAAGGCTAGAGAATAACACTCCACTTCTTTACTTGGATTTAGATTCTCAAACAGATATCCCCCAAAGGGATGTCCATTATATTTTATCCACTGTTATCAAGAAAAGCGACTACAAAATTATCAATCCTAAGGTTAATGGATTGCCCATTAAACTAAAGATTGGAAAAGAACTATTTTTCACCCATTACTTCACAAAGCAAGGCAAAGAGTCTATGATAAAGAAGAATCTTTGTACAATGCAATTACAACATCTTAGTTACAAATATGATGTACAGAACAATGATTACGAAAAAACTTATCGTTTATCATCAATATCATCGTCCCTGCTTATACCATATCTTACAGAGTTTGTTGAAGATAATGGAGTATGTGTAGGGGCTCAAGCAGTAAAAGGTTCTTTTCGTTGTTTTAATAAACAAATCTCGTTCTCAAGAGACGACAAGTATGCGTATATTCAAACAGAAGAAAACATATCCGATATATTGCTTGTCTTGTCACTATTTTTTTGCAATCATATTGAATATGACATGGCTTTCACTCCTCAAAAAGACGGTCATTGTAATGTAGAGGTACGAGAACCAGAATACAAGGCATTAGGAACTAAGGATAACGAAATTTTACATTATCTGTTTTGTGAGAAAGTTTGCTTTACTTATTTCTGGGACTTCCTATATATATCAAATACCCATGCCTCATTTCCAAAGGACACGACTACAATCAAAAAATACATTGATAACTATGTAAGAGCAGAATATCTTGATGGAATAACAAAATTGCTATTGTATAATACGATATTAGAAAAACTGGCTGGAGTAAATATTGGAAATGACACATATGATGTAATAAGTAAGTACCTTGAGAATAACCACATTAATGTGAATAAACTAAATGATGGAATTGAGACAAGGAATATTAAAGACAATGACGATAAAACAATAGGAAATTTTGTTCAGCTGAGAAACTTCTTTGTTCATCATTTAGGATCCGAGGAAGCAACACAATTCTTAAAGGATAGTGATATCCTATTTTACCTTAAACAGGCCATAACAATATTGTTATTAAAACAATTAGGATTTACTGATTTAGAGTTTGATAAGGGGGTTCATAATATCTCTGTTTTGATAGTACTGTAAAAGAGTTCGATTACAGAAACTATGCGCTTGAAAAGTGTAAAGACATATTCTAAGTTTTAATGTATATACTAATCCCCGCTACCAAGAGCAGACGGTAGCGGGGATTTTTTTGATTCAGTCTATTAGGATGAAACGTTTTCCGGTCTCATCCAAGCGGACATGATGATTGAAATCTGTGCTACGGCCGTCACTCACGGCCGATATGTCAATGCCCCTGTTCAGAAACTCATTGATGAGTGCCGCTATAAAGCTGGCACGCATTGAAGTCCAGCCGGTAATGCCGGCTTCTTTGTTAAACGACTCTACTAAACTCTGATTTGATGCTGCAGCGAAACGTGCAGCATACTCCTGAAAGAACTTGTTTTTGCTCATAATTAGGATCTTGTTTTGAAGTTATACATTAAACCTCCGCATCGTACCTTGACCACCGTGGCATCCTATCTGCTCGGTTGGTGCGGTGGGCCCTTGTGGGCTCCCTACTCTTGATGCTGTGACAAAGTTATATAAAAACTACAATAACCTATATTTAGCCAATACAGCTTTTTATGCCTGCAACAATGAAGAATATGAAGAATATAAATAAGGCAGGAATAACCAGCCAATCATGCCCTTTATCTTCTGCCTTTTCACTACATATGTAAAAGATGAAAACCACTACCGAATAATGAGTCAGTTCACTTAGAATGACCCCATTATAACCGTTATTGACCGCTTGCTCACGTATTTTTTCTCGGTTTCCAAGTGTGCCCATGTTTTTCCGCTTCCACCATTATCCCTGTCATTTACAGAAACAAATGACATAGGTCTATGACCGTATAGTGGATATTTCAGCTGGAATTGATCCGGTTTGTTTTCCATCGTAAAGAAACCCACATCATCATAAGAGACATTTTGTGATTTGTTATACGCCGAATCATCCCATACAGGACGGACGGGCATTCCAAGGAAACGTGGTGCATAGCCTTGCATGATATCTTTAGGAGGAAAGACAGAGCATTTGGCAAGTGTTGAACCCCTATTATACATATCTGCGCGATATTCCAGGTCAGATGACCAATATTCTCCTACTATGCCCACTTCTGTCAATTCATTCAGGCTATATCCTCCGGCAAAAGGAATGAATATAGAGTTATTGTTTACTTTACTGTATGCCCTTAAGCCCTTAACTCCATTCAGTTCTTCAAGGACAAAACGGCAGCCTTCTCTGAGTTCTGCAAGTTCATCATTGGTGGGCATACGCCAGTTTCCGCCCCAATTAGCATGTGCGGCATCATCAACCAAATCCAAGGTTGTCTTCCTGTCCCTTTCTCCCTGGCGTTTTCTGTACGCATATTTTGAGAACTTCTTGCCTTTACCGTCTGTACAGTATCTGTACGTGGACCAGGAATATTCACTTTTGGGTGCAATCTCTCCCCAAGCAAAATAGTATCCAGACTCTTCTGGGGCCTCCGCACCGACATTACAGGTGGCCCACTTGACACTGAGGCCTAAATCCATATACTCAAAACCGTCATCTGTGGCTTGTGCTGAAACAGATAGAATATTTCCACAACAAAAAGCAGCAAATAGTAGTTTTCTCATAAACAATCGATTCTTAAATAATACAATTAACGTGGGGAGCCTCCCATGCTCATTCCTGATGAAGCGCCCATACCTGCACCTGCCGGTTGATTAATCTCCCAGATGACGGCTTTCTTACCGTATGCGTACCAGTTGCCTTCTTCATCAACTGAGATGTTGGGATTGTTCTTGAGATACTCATATGGGTCTGTGGGCGCTGAAACGCCACCCATGCTTCCTAAAGGAAGACTCAAATCAATCCTGCGGGTCTCGGGTTCTGCAATATAAATAAATCTCTTATTGTAGATTATGATATATGCCTGAGCCTTGATGAGTTTATCAAGATCCTGTTCTTTGATAGAAAGCTTCCGCAAAAACTCCGCCCTTTGATCCATAGTGAAGCTCAAAGGTGAATCACCGCCAAACAGGTTCTTGTCATTGATGTTTGACAGTAACATCTTGAGATTACGGTAATTAGTGAAATAGTTAATAAAGAAATCATTGTCACGTTCCAACATGTCTGATAGTGTGGCACGAAGGTTTGCTATCTCAAGATTCTGCAGATTCATGAACCTGAGCGGCTCGTGACAGATGGTACCGGCAAGTGTGACACCGTCATAGTTGAATGCATCTTTGGACAGAGGCGGGAAGATTATCTGGAATGGTGTATCCATATAATCACCGTTACGGTCAAAATCCTTATCGGTAGGTACGCCGTCATAACGGATGGGCTTGACTTGAGTACCGTCATGCAAAGTGAGCACAAAATCACTGCCTACATAGCCCATAAATGAGCGGGGTTCACGTATCATCATATTGAGATAGATTGTTGTCTCATTGTCAGACAGGTCTATTCTCTCTATTCTCACTTCATCTTTCTGTTGCTCATTGACGTGTGTAGTTTTGAGAAAAGCACCACTCATTACACGTACAGTCCTGATGTTGTCATAATAGGAAAGATCATCTGACACCTGCAGGCCTTTGATTACAGTGGCGTTCACGTCCTTGTTATAGAGATCAACCACTTTTACATCATCTGGAATGGGCTCAAAGTGCATGCTCTGCACGTAGAGTCCGTCATCGGGGCTCCAGAACCAGGCTTTCTCAAAGCCTGCCAGACCTTCATACGCGATCTGTTTGTAACGCTTGTCTGCAGCAACCAGTTCCATTGAGTTGAATCCGGTTATCCACAAGTCCGATCCCTGATGTGCCTGATATATCACAATCACTTCATCGGGTTTCTTTACAATATAGCTTATATTGAAGTCCTGGGTGTTGGAGTTATAGAATGTCTTGGGATTGGGTATTGTTGTTCCTTGATTCACATATCCCCAACCAACTGCTGTTTCTCTCTTGAATATTACAGAACGAGCTTTCTCGCCCGGATAATCCTTAGACCATTCACTGCCTTGGGGGATGAGAACTATGCTACGCGTTCCTTGCAGCATCTGATTGATTCCACCTGCTCCGCCATTTCCGCCATAGGCGTTTCCGGATATCATTGATACCTGGTTGATGCCACGTTGCCATGCAGCCTGTGCCATCTCCTCGGCATCCGTGTATGGCATATCCACGGGATAGATTCCTACGCCGTGACCGTCAAACATGCCAATCCACTTCTTCATCAGCTCCATATCACCGGTAATGGAGAGGTCTTTGATGGGGGACTCATATTTTTCTCCGTTGCCGAATGTGATGCCACCAATCACCTTGCCGTTTGCATCAGTGAACTGATATGATCCGGATTCACGTATCCTGCGGTTCTCGGCCAGCGAATGGGTATTGAGTTCAAAACGGTACTGGCCGTTACCTTCATCATAGATGCGGGCGCAACGGTACTCCGGCATATAGATTTGGTCTAGCATCTCATCATTGTTGGCCACAGATACCTTGATGCCGAGGTCACTGACCTGCTCGGCAAGGGGCTGGGCATCGGCAAGTCCGGCTATATCATACATATAGCGCAAGGTGATGCGTGATATCCCGTTTTTCTTGTTTTGTTTCTTAAGGTAGGCGGGCACAGCGTCCAGTTTCATGTCAACTGGCTGGGCATTGTCAAGCTTGACCTTGGCATTGCCGTTATCAAACACCCAGACTATATGTTTCTGGAACTGTCCGGGAGTGGGATTGTTTTTCTTGGCATAGGCCTTGGTTGCGGTGGCAAACAGGAAGAGGCACATTATTACGGGGATGAACAGGGCTCTGAGCCGGTTCCATCCGTTTGATTGTAATTTGTCCATCATATCTATTCTCTTTTTAAGATTTGACTGTTTTAGCCAGTTGGTCATTACCATACCACGGCTGGATGCTACTGCATCTACCAGCATCAGTTTATATTCAGTGTCATCGGCTCCGCTCTCTATAACGGCCTGATCTGCCTCATACTCATGAATAAGCTCAAACTCCTTATGCAGCAGGATGATGACGGGATTGAACCACTGGAGCGCGGTCATGACATCGGCCATAAGCAGGTCTAGTGAATGCCAACGGCTGGCGTGCAGGTTCTCATGTTTCCATATCAGGGCGTTCTCATGCTCAAGCCAGTCACGAGGCATGACTATGAAACGCATCCAGTTAAGTGGCTGGGGTATCTGGTCTGACTCTATTACATCACACCCTTCAACGCGGTTGGCGTAGCGGCCGGTCTTGATGATACGGGCCATGGATGAGACGGAGATTATTTTCCTTACTATGACCCACAGGAATCCTATCCAGTAAATCACAAACAGAGCTAAGACCAGAAAATCTTCAATGCTGCGTCTTGCAGGCTGCGGATTAGAGACTACAGCGGGCGTAGCAGTGTTTGTGGTCTGTTGAGAGACAAGTTCATCTGCCGGAGTCTGGGACGACCAGTTTTCGCCTGACGGGATTGACGGCTGGATGGCATTATCATTACCGATAGATTGGGATTCTATGCTTTCAATCCGGGTGGCCGGTAATGGCTTATCAACATATCTGGTAATATGGAAGAAAGGCAAGACAAAGGATATAAGCGCAATGGTTATGAGTACTATACGGTTGAAACGGTGAAATGTTTCACGACCCAACAGCAACCTGTACCCTAAGTAGAATACTGCCAGAAGGACAGCTACCTTAACCTGATATAACAAGAATGCCTCCATATAGATTATTTCTTCTGTTTGATACGTTTTACAAGCTCCTCCAATTCCTCTACAGTGATTTTGTCATCTTTGACAAGCGCAGATACCGCATCTATGTATGAATTCTCATAATATTGGGATATGACACTGCCGATGGATGAGTTCCTGTACTCATCACGGCCGATGATGGCGTGGTAGCGATAACCTTTACCTTCTTTCTCATGATCAAGGAAACCATAGGATTCAAGCAAACGGACCTGAGTGGAGATGGTGTTCATGTGAGGACGCGGATAGGGAAACTGCTTGCGTATTTCACTTACGGTTATGGCTCCGTTCTGCCAGAACAGTTCCATGATTTCTTCTTCCTTTTTACTTAGTCTTTTCATATATCCTTTTATATCTTAGTCCTTAAACGACTGAAATCACGGCAAATATACAACTATTTGGAATAGTTGAATAATATTTTTATGTTTTTTATTAACTTTGCGGGTAAGCTAAGTTTTGGAAAATGAAAAGAACTCTTGCAGTACTGGCTGTAATTGCGTTTGCATCATTATGCATCCCTGTTGCCGTACATGGACAGAACACCATAACGGGAACAGTCCTTGACAGCCTGACACAAGAGCGACTACAATACGCCACAGTCTATATAAACGGCACTACCAAGGGAACTGTTACCGATGCCGATGGACATTTTGAACTGAAAGATGTTTCATACCCGGCTACCGTGGTATTCAGTTTTGTAGGCTATAAGTCCCAAGCACACGATATAGTCCGTAATCCCGGCCATTTGTCTATTGAACTAAAGCCAAACATTGATTTGCCCGAGGTTGTGATAACAGGCAAGAAAGTGAAAAGGAAAGACCTGAGTTATTTCAAAAGCATGTTCTTGGGCGATGACCGATGGGGACGACACGCAACCATCAGGAATGAGAATGTCATTATGATTGAGAACACCCATTACACCAGGAAAGTTGCTGTCAATGATATAGGATATGAGGTTGATGAAAAGGTGTCTGTTTTCAATGCATGGGCTAGTGAACCCTTAATCATAGATTTGCCTTTATTGGGATATGTGTTATATGTGGATTTGGTTTATTTCACTGTTGAACACATTGGCGGCAATACGCTATGTGATATGCTTGGCTATTTTTACTACAAGCCCTACACTATAGGAAAAGAATCAAAGCTTGTAAGTTTTGAGAAGAACCGCAGGCAGGCTTATTATAATTCAAGCCAGCATTTCCTGAGGTCTGTATATGAAAACCGTCTGGAAGAGAATGGCTACATATTGGCTATGGCTGATAACAGTACAATAATACGTCTTGATATTATAAAGTACAACCCAATAGGTATTGAAAAATATTCGGACATAATCGAAGACAGTATTATGCAGATACATGGCCTGAAAGACAAAAGACTGAAAATACTGTACTATCATAAGTATGACGACACCCCCTTGAATCTGAAAAAGAACAAAACAACCCTATATCCTTTTTCCGAGTCCGGAATTACTTTCATGAAAGATACCTGCGTTTTCTATAAGGATGGCATTGTCATTGATAACAACATACGGTTCATGGGTGAGATGTCTGAAAAGAGAGTTGGCGCATGCCTGCCCGATGATTATAACATAGATTAAGGATCTTGAGAAGGGGAATGCTTGTTTTGCCACAAATTTATTATATTATTGTGGCAGAGTTGGAGTAAAAGGTAGCCTTATTATAATGGTAAACAAAGGAAGGCTATCCTGTAAAAAAATGATGGCAATTCCGAAAAGTTGTCATTGTAGTCAGTTTTTTCGGAGTAAAATAACAAATAAAGACTATTTCTAATTGTGCGTGATTATGATATAGAAGAATTTGGCACTAAAGTTGGTTATGTTTTAGAAGAAAATGCTATAAAAGTTGGTTATGTTTTAGAAAGGATCTATCTTTGGAGCATCTAAAACGTCGATTGTTATGTTTAAAAGAGAATTGATGACTAAGCTCCGTAACTGGAGAGACAAGAAACACCGCAAACCGCTGGTTCTGCGTGGTGCACGTCAGGTGGGCAAAACCACCCTTGTCGAAGAGTTTGCAAAAGAGTTTGACTACTACATAAGCCTTAATCTGGAGGTAAGTGATGACGCCCAGTTATTCAGGCACTACACAAATGTGCTGGATATATGGCAATATCTGTGCCTGAAAAATCATATCCGCCAGGATAAGGACGCCAAGATTCTGCTTTTCATAGATGAGATCCAGGAAGAGGCAAAGGCGGTGGGTATGCTCCGCTATTTCTATGAGAAACTTAAATGGGTGTATGTAATAGCTGCCGGAAGCAGACTGCAGTCTCTTGTAAAACAGCGTGTGTCATTTCCCGTGGGCCGAGTGGAATACATGAATCTGCGCCCGTTCTCTTTTACCGAATACGTTAACGCCATTCATGGACAGCAATGGGTGAAAATGATAAAGACACTGTCTGTCCCAGAAACGATGCATGACGAGATGATGCGCGCATTCAACCGCTACGCCTTAATAGGCGGAATGCCAGAAGCGGTATCAGTTTATGCCGATACAGGTGACCTTGAAGCATTGTCGCCTATATATGATTCGCTGCTTAAGGGTTACAATGAGGATATAGAGAAGTATGCAAAGAATCAGGAACAGGCCAAGATTCTTAGTCACATAGCCAACTCAGTTTGGGGCGAGGCAGCATCGACCATAACGTTTACCAAGTTTGGTGATAGCAGTTATAACTCCACCCAGATTCATGACGGCATGAATATTCTGGAAAGGGCGTTCCTACTGGATCTGGACTACCCCGTTACTGCTACAAAAGCTCCAGCCAAGCCTAACAAGCGTCGCAGTCCCAAACTGATTGTAGTTGACTCCGGGCTTATGAATTTCTTTGCCCACATACAACTGGAATATCTGCAAAATGAAGATTTATTAGACACTTGGCGTGGACGTGCTGCGGAACAGATTGTAGCACAGGAACTGCGTGTAGTGCTGGATGACCTGTACAGGGACAAGCAGTATTTCTGGGTGCGCGACAAGAAAGGCACCAAGGCCGAGGTGGATTATGTTTGGCAACACGATACCCATGTGATTCCAATTGAGGTAAAAGCCGGAAACAACTCTCATTTACGATCCCTGCATTCATTTGTAAACATAAGTAAACAACACGTTACGGCCGTACGGATATGGAGTGGCAATTTCTTTATTCAGGAAGCAGAAACACCTGCTCCGGATAATCACCCCTACACTCTTATCAATGTGCCTTTCTACTATGCCGGACAGATAGCCACAATACTAAAACAAGTGTTGGAAAGCAAGTAACTCCACATATGTGTCATGATAGGTTCTTCGGAAAAAGCGATTTCCGTTAAATTCCTATGATTTTTGTATTATTCAGTACCGATTCAGTACCGATTTCCAGATTCTTTTGCGTTTATAATGAAGCTTCCTTATTCTTCAATTAAGATACCTTCGCCGTCATCCCTCAGTGAACCAGGTTTTACAACGCTGATATTCGAGCCTGAACGAAGTTTTTCCCTGCCTTCGGGCGTATTGCTGTCACGCAGATCAAATGGTCCGATGGTATACATGACTCCATCACCTCCATCACCGTCAGGATCTTTTTCCAACTTAATTTCAAAAGTTGTCTTATTATCCAGGGGAATCTTTACCCTCTTATACTCACGTCGGTTGGCAATCACCTTCAACACGTGCCCTGTTCCAAAAAGCGGATAAGAAAAACGTCCGTCTCTGTCTGTACGGGTATAATAGTAGGCAGCCGTATCATTCTCAACAGTCTCAACGATTAATGCATTTTCTATTGGTTCACCAGTTGAAGCATCTAATACTATGCCGCTGATGATAGTTCCAGGTTTAAGTTCCTCTGGTTTTGTATTGTTCTTTTGAGCATATGCTGGTAATGTTAAGCATGCTAATAATAGAATTATTTTTGCTTTCATATAGTTTATGTTTTGCTATCTAAACGCATAAATACTCAAAATACGTCTTGTTTTTAATTTTTATGGACAACTCATATGTAATTCCCATATTTTTTCTCATAATGCTACTATCCGCGAAGGAGTATTCTTGGCGCCATGTTAATCCTGTATTTGTGTCCTGTGATTTTGATGAGAGGAACATCGTAACTGGCAATATTATATCCGATAAACAGAAAATCATCAGGATTCTTTATGGCAATTGAGAAATTACCATCCTTATCTGTCTGCGTTTTTGAAACAACCTCACCGTTTGAATCAATTTCAGCTATCATACAATCGCTTACCGGAGAGCCTTCAACCAAAAGTGCCCCTGAGACAGTGCCATTTGCCTTTGGCTTGTCTCCCGATACAGTTGTTTCAGTCATTCTGTAACCGTAATTGTTCCGGGCCCTTTCCACATTCCGTCGGCCAAGCTCTACATCGGCCTCATTCAGATAGGGATTCTTTTTCATGGTTATTTCTATCCTGGTACCTTTGATTGCCTGGTAAACGCCATGATATCCGGGACATTGTACTTTGATATGGTCACCGGTATAAGCAAGGCGGAAAGCCAGACGTCCGTCTTTGTCGGTACTGCCCAAAACGCGCATGGCCTGCTTTTCATTCCCGGGAAGGTCAACCGTTGCCATCAACGGACCGTTTTCATCCTTCACTTCAACAAGAATGACATCATCTTCCTTAGGTTGTTTTCCGGAAACTTTCATTTGGGAAACGTAGTTGTTTTGATTTGTATGTACTTCAAGGACTCCGTACTTTCCACGGCTTCCCCACGCCTTGATTGCATCGTCATCTTTAAGATACCTAACCGAAAGAATATCTTCCGGATTAAGATTCAGGAAATCTGATGCCTTCTTTCTGAGTTCCGATATGTTTTCACAATCAAAATAATCACTGTCATAAAAATCAATGTCCCAAGTGATACCATCCATAAATATCAGGACTTTCTCTTTTAACTTGTTAATCTCTGACAAACTCAGCCAATCCTGTCCAGTAGAATATTCCGTATTATCACGAAGCGGAATGGGTATTGGTGCGGATGTACCTGTTTTCTCATAACCGGGATCTGTAAGAATCTCTACTTGAGGCAGATCACCCTGTTCCTTCATCTTAATCTCAAAGAAGGTCGTGTCAATAGGAATATCCACAGTCTCATAACCAACGTAGGTTATCTGTATCCTATCACCAGGGTTAACCAGACGAAAAGAGAAATAACCCCCAAAATCAGTGACTGTGTGAGCCACAACACTGTCCGATGAATCCAGCTCCACTACGTTTACCCAAATCATGGGGCCTATACTATCACGAATGATACCTGATATCGTATCACCAGCCTTAGGCTTGTCCTGAGCAAACACGGTGGTTACGGCTGCCTGAAAGAACAGCAACACCATGAGGGAAATGAGTTTTGACGTTTTCATATACTTTTATTTTTGTGACAAATGTAAGTATAGATAGATTGTCAAAACAACAATTAGGCGTTGCAATATCGTTGCAAATCAATTTTAGGGTAACATCTATTATGTCCTGATTTCTGTGTGGACAGTATAGACTTCTTATAATAATTTGTCCTGAAACGACATCTTATAATGATTAAATTCTTACCTTTGACTCCGAAAAGTTGTCATTGTAGTCAGTTTTTCGGAGTAAAAAAGCGGTTAGAATGAAGAAAATAGAGCGTACAACCTATCTGGAGCAGCTTATTAGTGCTCGTGGAGACGGTAATATTAAGGTCATCAGCGGCTTGCGCCGTTGCGGAAAGTCATATCTGCTTAAAAACATCTTCAAGGACTGGCTAACCGGCCAGGGCATACCTGCAGACCACATTCTGCTTTATGATTTGGAGAACAGACGCAACAAGCACCTTCTGGATCCTGATGTACTTTTGGATACCATAGAAGGACGCATGACCGATGATAAGGTCTATTATATACTGATTGATGAGGTGCAGAAGGTTAAAGATTTTACTGAAGTGTTGCAGTCTCTGCTTCTGCATGAAAACGCTGAGATATATGTTACCGGCAGCAACTCAAAGTTCCTGTCAAAGGATATTGTGACCGAGTTCCGTGGCCGAAACAGCGAAATACATATATATCCGCTCTCATTCGCTGAATTTATGACCGCATACGAGGGGCCGGAAAATGAAGCGTTCCTGCAGTATATATATTATGGTGGACTGCCTCAGATACTGTCACAGGAAGGTCATGCCAAGAAAGCTGCATTCCTAAGCAGAATATACAGGACCGTTTACCTGAAGGATATCTTTGAGCGGCATTCTATTGACTATCCGGACGAATTTGAAGAGCTGGTTAAGATTATTGCTTCAAGCATAGGTGCTCCGGTTAATCCCAACAAGTTGGCCAACACTTTCAAGAGCAAGAAGAATCTGCAAGCCATTACTGACAAGACCATATCCAACTATCTGTCATACATAGAGGATGCTTTCCTTGTTGAGGAGGCCGAGCGGTTTGACATAAAGGGCAAGAACTATATTGACTCCCTGTCAAAATACTATTTTCAGGATTTGGGGATACGCAACGCCATACTCTCGTTCCGGCAGATTGAAGAGACCCATCTGATGGAGAACGCCATTTACAATGAACTGCGCGTACGCGGTTTCAGTGTAGATGTTGGTGTGGTTCCGGTGCGTATATTGGACGAGAACGGCAAGCAGGTACGCTGCAATTATGAGGTGGATTTTGTAGCCAACAAAGGAAGCCTGCGCTACTACATACAGTCAGCATGGAAACTGCCCGACAACGAGAAGGAAGAACAGGAATCACGCCCGTTCCGTTCCATCAGTGACTCTTTCAAGAAAATCATTGTAACCGGTGACAAAGTGCTTCTGAAACGTGACGAGAACGGTATTGTGACCATCCCTGTAGAACAGTTCCTTAAAGACCCTGACAGTCTGGATTTGTAACAAGCTATCGGAACTTTCTAATGAGAGGAATTATTCCGATAGTTTGTGGGTTACACTGAAAAAATAAGTAAGGATTTAGTAGCGTTAAAAACCAAAAGTGTCCTACAGATATGTTCTAATAGGTTTTCCGGAAAAGTGATTTCCAATTTCTTTTGGGGCAAACAGGACGAACACATTGACCGACCGCTCGTTTCAAACGATCTGGGCTTACAGCCATTTTCCAGAATCTTTGAGCATCAGGATCAATAAACCAAAGGCACCAATTTGCTTCCTGCTCCTCAGTACTTAGTGAACTGGAGTAGTAGTAGGCACATTTTCCTTCATAGCCATTCCTATCATACCATATACAGCCTGCTGCAGGCAGAAATATGGAATGGTCCTCATAACCAGGTTTCTTTCCTGTTACCATATATCCGTTTACGCCGTTAAGTGTAGTCCAATTCCAAGTGCAGCTGTCACACAACTCTTCCAGTTCCGCCTTTGTTGGCATACGCCAACTCCCGCCCCATTTGATGTGCGCAACGTCATCTTCAGGATCAAGTACCATCTTGCCATCTATTACGCCGTTAGAATAATTGCTGAGAGAAACATATTTGTTGAATAACAAATCACTTGCAGAACCATCGCCTGCTTCAAACTTATAATATATCCAATCGTAATAATCCTTGGTGATTGTCTCTCCCCAGGCATAATAGTCACCGTATTCTTCAGGCTTATATGCACCGACATTACAAGTGGCCCAGTTGACGCTGAGGCCAAGATCAACGTACTCGTGAGTTGTTGAAGTTGTTGATGTATTTTGACAATAACAAAGTGGTGTTGATAATAATAGAATCACGAGTATGAGAAAAATCCTTTTCATAAACAGAAACTGAATTATACTTGTTGGTTTTTATTCTGCAATCCGGAATCTAGAATCTAGTTTGCCTTCTTTTTTGAGTTGACGATACTTTCGGGAACTTAACACCTCCAACGCACCATTCATTCCACGAACTCCCCATTTGGCAGTTGTATCTCTTTTCCATTTATTGAGTAATTCATAGAAGCTCTACTAGCTGAATAATCTTGTGCACGTGCACAGATCAACTGCGCAACGACTAATATTAACAACAACCAAGTCCTTCTCATATTGATTCGTTATTTGAACAATCAAAATTATGCTCAAAAGTAATTAGCAAATCAACAAACGCCAAGGATTAGGCATTGCAAAAACGTTGCAATTTCATTTTTGGGGTATCATCTTTTTCCAATTATTACGATATCCTGTTACTTCATCAATAAATCTGTACTTGATGTGGGCTTGAATAGGTCCTGATATAACACAGAATGCAGATGTGAAGGTTACATCACAGCTGCTTGTATTCTGTCCTATTTCTATATATCCTGATGAGGTGGCCATGCAGCTTCGCATCTTGCTGGGGTCACAGCCCACGCCCGGAGCGGTAAGCTGGATCCGGGCGGAGAGATGCCAGCGTTCAGGATGAGTGGTGTCTGTTAGCGTTAGGCGGCAGCGGATGATTATGGCGTTACCAATGGCTGGGGTTATCTGCAGGAGTTCTAATGCTGCAGAGGGGAATTCCGGAAAGGGCTGCGGTTCCGGAACGTGTTCATTGCCCAGCTGTGCGAAACCATGATAGGCGCTGACGAAGAGGTTGTAACCGCTTATGTGGTGATTGTTGTCATACGGCGGCGGACGATGGGACGGAACGGAAGTGGGCTCTGGCACCGGAGTGTAGCCGTGGGCACAGACCCGCAACGAGACGGCCGGGGAAAACCTGCAGAATGATGCTGTCCAGAGAATGCGCAAACGATGATGGTTGTTGATTACTTGACAACCCGATCAGAGACCGGCTTAACTTTTTTGTTCTTACAAAAGGGAACTACTCCCTATAGTACTGTTTATGTCACGGACGTTTTAGTTCTTTGAGGTCTTTTTTTAATGTTTTCTTCAGGCTTCTACTGAGTTTTTTATTTTCCTTTTTATTCTTCTTTTGCTTTTTCTCCAGGTCTTTGAGCAGTTTCTTGTGAGTCTCTTCACGTGCTTTGTCGTCATATTTATCTCCATACTGACTGTACATGATGCTGTCCAACTGACAGAAAAGAGCATCATACATTTCTTGTATGTTGACATTATCTCCTTCTATTGTCACTCTGATGTCAAAAGTACTGTCTGCCGGATTGACTTCAGTGAGTGAGTAAGTATCATGCCCTTGAGATTTTACATGAGTAAATTCAATCTGAGTTCCGGATGTTGCAATTTGAGCTCCGAGTGCTAACGGGAAGCAGGCTAAAGAAATAAAACAGAATAATTTAAGAACTAAGTATTTCTTCATATACAATGCTGGTTTAATGAGCTGGTCTTGTTGAAATGGTTGAAGGTTTTTAGTACCATAACGATTGGTTTCTGCAAATTAAGGGATTATCACTGGTATTTGCAAGAATACCGGAGAAGATTACGCGCACCGGATGGCGGGATGCGGGCCGTTGTGGGCCGCACCCTAAAATGAAGCCGGGAACGGGGCCCACGCCACCAATGGCGGCGGGGGGCCCGAGCACGCTACCGAGGAGTGACGCGGAGGCAGTACCTGGAGAGGGACGCTGTGCGGACCCGGAGGCGCATCAGGAGGAAGATTGGCGATGAGAGGTATGAGGTGATTTTCGGGCCTATCGAGAGGGCATCGGCCAAAGCGGTGGCTCAGGATGAGAAGGCGGTGGCTGTGGAGGCTGAGGTGCTGCCGGTGGCGAAGGCTGGCAAACAGGAGGGGAAGAAGGAGAAGATGAAGTTCGGCTATGCGGTGAGCAGCTGCTTTAGGAAGATGTTTACGTTCAGCGGCAGGGCCAGGCGGGGGACGGTTGGTGAGAATGAGTATGGGGCGGACCCGGTTAGGATAATTGGATGATTTGCAAAGACTAAAAAGTATGAGATAAATGCGCTTTATCTCAAGAAAAAATCGAGATAAAGTACAAAAATGTCATACTTTTTGTTTTATGAACGTATTATTCCATTATATTCGCAGCAGAATAAATAGCATTTGTTATGCCTATATCCAAGATTATTGCCCGTGAGGCCGAGATGGCGGAACTGAAGAGATGTTATGAGTCAGACCGCTCAGAATTTGTAATAGTGTATGGACGCCGACGTGTGGGAAAAACTTTCCTGGTTGATACTTTCTTTGACAAGAAGTATGACTTTACATACGTAGGCGGTCATAAGCTGTCTAAAGAAAAGCAACTGCGTGGATTTGCAAAGGCATTGAAGAAGGCGGCAGGATTGAAACTCCAGCCAAAATTCCAGTCATGGGAGGAAGCCTTTGATGCGCTTGAAGAGTTTATTGAGTCTCTGCCTCAAGAGAAGAGGAAGGTGATATTCATTGATGAGATGCCATGGATTGATACTCCTAAATCTGAGTTCGTTGAGGCATTGGAGTCATTCTGGAATGGTTGGGGGTCCCGCAGAACGGACATCATGATGATTGCAAGCGGATCAGCATCGTCATGGATGATGGATAAGCTGGTGGATAATCCGGGAGGACTGCATGCCAGAATTACAAACAACATTTACATACGCCCGTTTACACTCAAAGAGACGGAGGAGTATTTGATAAGCCGAGGATTCCATTGGAGTTACTACCAGATTCTGCAACTGTATATGGTTATGGGAGGTATTCCGTTCTATTTAAGTTTACTGGATAAGGAGCAGCCCCTTATTGCTAATATAGACCGTCTGTTTTTCCGTAAGAATGCAGAGCTTAGAACGGAGTTTGATGAGCTGTACAATGCTGTATTCAACAGAGCGGACAAGTATCTGGAGGTTGTCAGCATACTGAACAAGAATCATGACGGGATGACATTCAGTGAGATTAAGAAAGCTGCCAGTCTTGACGGTGACCGCTTAACCATTGTCCTGAAGAACCTGGAACGGTGTGATTTTATTATCTCTTTCCAGCAATACGGCAACAAGTCCAGAGGAACGCTCTATAGACTTGTGGATTTCTATACTCTGTTCTATTACAAGTTTGTGGATGCTATTGATAGCAAGGATGAGCAATGGTGGACACATAACTACAACTCACATTCTATAGAATCATGGCAGGGATATGCTTTTGAATTGATATGCTTTACCCATCTTGACCAGATACGGCAGAAGCTGGGGATATCGGGTATATCAACATCGGCATCATCATGGCGTTTTATACCGTCAAAGAACAGCGATGAACACAAGGCGCAGATAGATCTTGTTATAGAAAGAGGCGACCGTACCATCAATCTTTGTGAGATGAAATACAGCGTGGGGCCTTATCAGATAAAGAAGAGGTACGCTGAAGAACTGAGGGAGAGAATGCAGGTGTTCAAGGAAAAAGAGCAAACCACGTATGCTCTTAACTGCACATTTGTGACGACATTTGGGGTTGCTGATGGGGTTAACAAGGATGTTGTGGATTCTGAGGTTACGGCAGAAGATTTGTTCAAGTAGGTATAATCACGGCTTATTATTGGGAAAAGGACTGGAAAGGCTGGTTGTGCAACCTGCCTTTTCTGTTTTATTCCAATGGGAACCAAGAATGAATATGAGTTATACCTGAAAGTGTTTTAAAGTACCACCGAGGGTAAAATGTAACGTTACAGTAACGCTTTGGGGTTGCTTTGCTATACTGCAGGGATTATCTTTGCAGTGTACTAAAATTAAAACTGACCTGATGGAGGATTTGACCGCATTACTTAAAGAATGCTCAGCTGCTTTTAAGGAGACTGAAGAGTACCGTATTCTGAGCGCTTACACTACAAGAGACAGCCGTTTTACGTTTGATGAGCGCCTGGCTATTACAAAGAGCGTGGAACAGACGTTCAAGCCATTCTTTGATAAGATGAAAGCTGACGTGCCTACTCTTTCAGATACCGACCTGCTGTTCTGTGCCCTGAGTACTCAGGGTCTTGAGACCGTTGCCATAGCTGAATGTTTCTCCGTAACTAAGGAGGCTGTCAGGATCAGAAAGTACCGCCTGCGTGAAAAACTGAGCGACAAATGGTTCACAACGCTGTTCGGGGAGCAGAAACGTTACAATTCCGAAAGTGTAACGTTACATACTGAGCCGGCCCAGCCAACCGAAATACCTTTGCCCACAGAACCAATTAAAAACGCAAAGGTTATGAAAGAAAAAATGACATTCGGTAAGGCTGTTGCCACATGCTTCAGCAAGTTATTCACATTCAAGGGACGCGCACGCCGTTCAGAGTATTGGTATTTCATGCTGTTCCTTATCATACTGCAAGGTGTGATGATGGCAGGAGGTGAGATTTTTGACACCCTGATATCTTTTGGCCAGAGCCAGGGAGCTGATGTTACCATGAAGTTTGCAGGCTCATATTTGCAAAAGGTATTGTTATGGGTGCTCTATTTTATGGGATTAACAGTAACAGTACGCAGACTTCACGATGTTGACTGCAACGGATGGTTTATACTGTTGCTGTATGTGCTGCCTATCATTATAACCGAGTTAGAGACTTATTCTCTTTACTCAGTAGGCGTGGCATTTGATTCGGCAACTGTTTCTCCAAATATTATAGCCGGAACACTTAAATCACATCTGATGATTATCTTCTTTGTTACCATAGCCCTGATAGCATCATTCATTATTTACTGCAAGCCGGGAACAGAAGGGCCCAACTCTTATGGTCCTGATCCGATACGTTCAGTTGTCAAGGAGGTAGAAGAGAAGTAAGGCATTTATCGGTATTACAAACTAAAAGATAAGGGAACTGGCTGTTTGGTTAGTTCCCTTGTTTTATGTTACTGCTGTTACATCAAAGAGCCGGGGCCATTTGCAGACCGCCCCGTAATCATCAGCTTTCGTGAAAGGTGATGGTTACGGGACGGAACCGAGGCGAAGCAGCGGATGTTACGCAGGTACTTGGGTTAGCTGCTTGCGCAGATCCTGGACTTCGGTCTTAAGTTGGACATTCTCCTTGCAGAGTTGGTCTACTGAGGTCTTGAGTTCTCCGTTCTCACGGCGGAGTGCTACGACCTCACGATTCACTGTGGTCAGGTCCTCGATAAGGCGTTTGTTCTCCAGACTGAGGATATCGATGGAGTCTTGCATCGACTTGAGGGCGTCATTGCGGCGCTGTCTATTGTTGCGCTGCTGGTGATGGTACTCGTTGTTTGGGTGCTGGAGATGTGTTTGGTGCTCCGGCAGGCGGACATCAGGAGTATGATTACTGCCGTGATGATAAGGTGGATTGGGCGTATTTTGTTCATGGCGTTTGTGTTGTGTTTTTCTGTTATATGAACAAAGATAGCTATAAATCTGGAGTATAGATACCTCTTGGCGGGGTTTTGTTTCTCAGTATCAGGGAGATTGGTTGATAGAGAGTGATGGAGTGTAAAGATAGTGTAGTGTGTTTATTAGGACTGAAAAATTTTTATCACCCGGATGAAATGCGCTACCTTTACATCAAGAAAGTACGTGAGTACTGACAATTTTATCTACACCGAATCCGGATTTCTCTGCAAAAAGAGGGGTCCGGATTCACCTTTTTAGGCCTATTGGAGATTGACGGAGACCCAAAATGATGGTACCTTTTTCGGGGTGGGTAAAAAATTATCGCCCTCACAGTGTGTTGTGAGAGCGATTTGGCGTGAACCGCTCGGGATTAGTATCGGCGGTTTTGGATGGTTAGTTAATTGGGTTAGAAGTCTGATATATAGAGAGATAGTGATTATTGAGGAAGATTGAAAATTATTGGTGGTTGAAAAAAGTGGTACAAAAGTGGTACACTGTTTAGATTATGATTATCTTTGTGCAGAGATAATTGTGACCGGTTTTTTGCCTATTATTAATTTAATTGTGTCCTTGATATGCCTTGCAAATTTCTGTTTGACAAAGATGGAACGGTTAAGATTCGCGTCAGAATGAAGCGTTTTATTGATGGTGTTCCCCATGAAGTAGTAAACCAGAGACAGCTTATTCCGAACCTTAAGATTACGGAGGCGGACTGGAAAAAGTACCATGCCTATAGAAATGAAAATTTACGGACGGAGTTCCTGAAGGATAACGAACTGTTTGATAAAAGCCTCAAAATGCTGGACTCTATCAGGAGTCGTGTTGACCAGGCTGGGTATGACCTTAATGCTCAGAAACTCCGTGAAATTATCATTGAAGTGGTGAATGAAAAAGAGAACGAAACTCTGAAGAAGATTGAAGCGGAGAGGAAGAAGGAGGAAGAGGAGAAATTAGAGGCTAAGAAGCGGAAGAATAAGATGACTCTGGTCAAGTTCATTGACCAGTACATTCAGGATGTTAAGGATGGGACTCGTACTACTTTGGCTCATGGACGGACATTTGTTCAGGGCTCCCGTTTTAGCCTGACAAATTCTTTGGGACACTTCAAAGAGTTCATGAAGGATACCGGTATTACTTATGACTTCCAGGATGTTGATTTGGATTGCTATGTGAAGTATAAGGCTTGGCTGATGGCCCAGGATATTAGCAAGGACAAGGAGGATCCTAAGCATGAGCCGGTTCACTATGCAGATAATACTATAGGTGGTTTCATCAAGAAGTTGAAGTGTGTGCTGCGTGCTGCGGAGAGCCGCGGATATCCTGTTAATCCGGCTTACAAGAGTACTGAGTTCAAGGCACAATCATCTATTGATGTGGATACCATCTATCTGACCCGTGAGGAGGTGGAGAGGTTTGAGAAGGTGGACCTTACACAAAAGGAGGATGGGAAGAATCTGGAGCTGGCACGTGACATTTTTTTGGTGGGTGTTTGGACTGCTCAGCGTGTTTCTGATTATAACAACCTGAAGCCGGAGAACATCAAGGTGGTGGATAACAATGGTACGCCTATGACGTATATCTCCATTCATCAGCAGAAGACCGGCAGGCTTGTGGAGATTCCTTGTAATGCGAAAGTTCGTGAGATCCTGAATAAGTATCCTAAGGGTCTGCCCCACCTTAGCGACCAGAAGATAAACAAGTACATCAAGGATATTGGCAAGATGGCTAAGATTGATGAGGTGGTCGAGGTTAAGGGTAGCCGCGGTGGCCAGGTGATTAAGGAGTACTACAAGAAATACGACTTGATTTGCACGCATACGGCCAGGCGTACCGGTGCGACACTTATGTACCTGGATGGGATTGCCATTTATGACATCATGAAGGTTACCGGACACAAGAGCGTTACCACTCTGGAGAAGTACATTAGGGCTGACAAACTGGAGGTAGCGCAGAAGCTGGTGCTTCAGTATGATTACTTTAAGTAGAAATGCTTTAGATTACCCTTATAGACAGGGAAATAGGTGCCTGTTTCTTTAAGAAAAGGACTGTTTTCTTGCCATTTCGCCTAAAATATTGTAATCTTGCAGCTGAAAATACAGTGAGCATGAATAAATCTTTCTTGAACGCCATAAAGAAATATAGCCGCCAGCTGATGCCCAAAGGCACAAGGGTGGTTCTATTCGGGTCGCAGGCTCGCGGTGATGCCAACGCTGAGTCTGACTGGGACCTACTGATTCTTATGGCCAAGCCGGAGATTGAATATGCTGATTTTGATGTTTACGCCTATCCGCTTGTAGAACTGGGATGGAAGAACAATGAGCAGGTATCACCTATCATCTACACTTTTGAGGAATGGCAGAAACGCAGACCGACATCTTTCTACCACAATGTTGAATCTGAAGGAATAGAACTATGCCATTGAATATAGACGACAAGAAAAGCATCATAGAGTATCGCATTGAGAAATCGGCATTGACGATGATCGAGGCCAAGGACAATGCCAAGTTGGGCCATTGGAATCTTGTGGCTAACCGTCTTTACTATTCTATGTTCTATATGATTGCAGCTTTGTTGCTTGACAAGGACATACAGTTCAAGTCTCACGCCGGGGCTATCCGGGCTATTGGACTGCACTTTGTTACAAAGGGACTGCTGACACCTGAAGACGGTAGCCTGCTGTCACACCTGCAGAGTATGAGGAGCTCAGGCGACTATGATGACCTGTTTGACTGGACCGAAGAGAAGATTGCTCCGATGTTTGAGCCCACTCAGGCCCTATTGGACAAGATGAAACAGCTGATTACTCTGAAATGAGTTGTTTGAAGCGCTGACAATTACAGAAATTTTATAGTACACATAAGTAACGGAATAGACAGCCGGGCGGGATGCCTGGCTGTTTTTGGTTTGTGTTACGTAACGCGGCGTTACGGTTTTGTGGAAAAGCGTGACATTTGGCGTAACGGGGCGGTAAAAGTTGGTTAAAACTAAAATTGTTAGGGACGGGGGTTGGTATATTTGCGACCGACAATAGTTGAGATTGTCCTTGTTTGATAATAAGCCCTTAAAACATCGAGAAGTATTTAACCTTATTATTAACCTGTAACTGACTTAAAATGGAAAAGAAACCCGTATGGGATTCTGAGCCGGGTGTTGCGGAGCTGATCAACGAACATAAGGTTGATGTGCTTTGGGACCTGGACTGGGAGGAGATTACGGCCGGATTCAAGGCCGAGTGTTTGCGAAAACTGATAGTGAAGATCAGGGAAGTGAAAGACCGCATTATTGCCGTGAAGGCTTGCCTTTGCCATTACCGGTACTATCTGATTGGTTTGGACCATGAACAGTACGTGAAGTGTTGGGACGGAGGGTGTCCTTTCAAGGATTTGTGCGAGCAGATTATCTGGGACCTGGAGGAGATTTGCACATTTACCATCAGTGCAAACGGTGACGTGCGGCTGGTGCCTGAGCATGAGTGCGTGAATAGGATATTCCGCACGGAGCAGGCGCAGAAGCTGCTGGCGCGGCTGAGCCCGGAGTACTGCAGGAACGGGCGATGGGTGAAGGAGGTGAAGAAGGCGTTCATCTGCCAGGTGGCCCATGTGCTGAGTGGGCTTTTGGAAATTCCTGACAGTAAGAAGTGGATTTACTTTGAGAAGTATTGGGGTGTGACGGGACTGGCCCAGGCTTGGGCGGGCCGTAACGGCAAGGGTCTTGATGCAGAGATTGACATGCTCTACCCTGAATACAAGGTGAAGTTTAGAGGATAGCGGGTGTATAGTTTTGATATACCTGAGATATACAATACATTCCTTTTCAATGCGACAGCCCCTCTGTGAGGGGTTGTCTTGTGTATAGACACTGCCATACAATTTGTGTACATGTACTGTACAATCCCCAACGGACTTTACTTGACAACTTTGTGCCGTGACAACTCAATTAGGCCTTATGAGTGACAGCACACTGATTGTTAAACCTTAATTAGAACCATTACGATTATGGAAATTGAGAATGCTAGAATACTTGCCACCCTGACAGTGGGTGAGTTCAAGCAGGTTATGAGTGACATGGGGGCAGACAAGAACAAAGAGGAAGAGAAGCCCCATACTTATGTATATGGAATTCCTGGTATCATGGAGCTGTTTCACTGCTGCCGGTCAACGGCCCAGAGCCTGAAGGCAACGGTGATCAAGGAGGCGGTGAGCCAGACGGGCCGCAAGATTGTGGTTGACGTGGAGTATGCGAGAGCATTGTTCAAAGCTAAGAAACCCTATAAGACTATCTGGTGATATGGAACAGAACGGTAACAATAAGAAGAGAGAGTTCTGGAAGCCGGAACCGATGACATTTTCTGTGTTTGATAAAGGGGTTACAACTACGGAGCCGAAGGGAGTGATGGATCCTTACGCTGTCTATACTTACATAAGGGATGGCATATCACGCTACCAGACGGAACGGCTGAGAGGGATTCTGGATGCGGCCGAGTTCAAGAAGTACAAGCAGAGTGAGTTTGAGACGGCGGTATTCAGCGGGGTATATAGCCACAAGTGCGATGCCGGTCTGGTTAAGTCATCGGGGTATGTGTGCATAGATATAGACCATGTGCCTGTGCAGCAGACCAAGGATGTGCTTATGGGGCTTGAGCAGTTTGAAACGGTGCTGATGTTTACCAGCCCATCGGGCCACGGAGTGAAGTGGGTGTTGAACAATAGGACGCTGTTCAGTCATGTGGATTTCTATTCGGCCGTGAGCAATTTCCTAAGGGACACCTGCAAGATTGAGGTGGATATGACGGCCAGGCCTCTGTCACACGGATGCCTGCTGCCGTGGGACCCTGAGGTGTATCTGAATCCCAATTATATGTAGGATAATGTCAACGAAGGAGTTTGATGTTGGATTGTGGCTGAAAGCGGGCCGTGACAAGGAAGAGGAGTCACGGCCTGCAGCGGCCGCACCGAGCAAGGCACCGGCCGACCTTACGGATGACGTGGAAACGGTGGTGCGCAGGATTGAGGCCCGTGGGCTTGACATTACGGCTGCATACGACAGCTGGAGAGACATAGGGTTTGCTCTGGCGGAGGGTATGGGCGAAGCGGGACGGAAGTATTACCACCGGGTGAGCCAGTTCTACCCCAAGTATAAGAGGTCAGAGACGGACAGGCAATACAATCAATGCCTGAAGGGGCGCAAGAGCGGGATTACGATAAGGACTTTCTTCCAGAAGGCGAAGGATGCGGGAATTGATATAAGGACCAGGAACTTTATTTTACCGACAAGAAGGATGGTTACTACTGATGGAAAAAACGGAGGTTCCGCCACAAACAAGGGGGTGGCGGAAGTGGCGGAAATGGCGAAAGTGACGCACGCTGCGCCAAAAACGTCAGTTCCGCCAATGCGCCAATGTGGCGGAAGCGGCGGAAGGTTGGATGAGTTGCCCACTTTCTCCGGTTTGGTTGAGGGACAGTTGCCGGCATTCCTGCAGAGTGTGGCCAGCCACGGAAAGACGCTGCAGGAGAAGGATGTGCTGATACTGGGAAGCATTGTGACGATATCGGCCTGCCTGCCGAACGTGAGTGGGCTTTATGATGAAGTGGAGGTATATCCCAATCTGTATTTCTTTCTGACAGCAAGGGCCAGCAGCGGCAAGGGTCGGTTGAACCTGTGCAAGCTGCTGGTGGAGGGAATCCATGAACGGTTGTTTGAGCTGTACCGGATAGAGAAGGAGGAGAATGAGATGAAAAAGAAAGAGTATGAAAGCAGCAAGACTCTCGGCATACCGAAGCCCACGCCACCGGTGAAGAACATGCTCTTTATACCGGCCAACAGCAGTGCGACATCGGTTTATCAGATCCTGGGCGAGAGCAATGAACGGGGACTGATTTTTGAGACGGAGGGTGATACGCTTGCCTACTCTTTTGCCAGCGATTTTGGGAACTTCAGTGACGGATTCAGGAAGGCGTTTCACCATGAGTCTATCAGTTATCATCGGCGCAAGGATTATGAGCACGTGGACATAAAGCACCCGCAGCTGAGCGCGGTACTGAGTGGCACGCCTGAGCAGCTGCGGAGCCTGGTGAAGGATGCGGAGAACGGACTGTTCAGTAGGTTCATATTTTACCGCCTGAACAGCGGACTGACATGGAAGGATGTGTTTGCCGTACCGACCGGCCGGAGCCTGAACGTGGAGTTTGAGGAACTGGGCAGGTACTTTGCCGGATTCCATGAGAAGCTGATGGAGGCACCGGCCCTGCGGCACTGCCTCACGAAGTGGCAGGCGGACAAGTTCAACGCTTATTTCCACTCACTGCAGGAGGAGCTCTTTTACCTGTATGGCGATGACATTGTGCCCAGCGTGAGAAGAATGGGTCTGATATTCTTCAGGATCACAATGATACTGACGGCACTGAGGATAATGGAGACGGGTGACATGTACTCTAACCTGGTATGCTCTGACTTGGATTTTGACAGCACGATGGAGATAGTGAAAGCCATAATTGAGCACACCAAATACGTGTTTGCGGAACTGTGCAACATTGAAGCACCGACGCTGGAGGACAAGAACATGGTACGAAAGAAGCTGCTGCAGATTCTGCCCGAAGAGTTTGACCGCGACACCCTGTTTGTGACTGCCGCCAGCATAGGAGTATCAAAGCGCACCGCCGAAAGATATATGGCCCATTACACCCAGAACGGCGACGTGGAGAGGAAGACCTACGGACTGTACACCAAGGTAAAGAATGAGGTGTAAATGAACAGCCTGAGAACAAACCGGAAAATGATGCGCTTGAGACATAGATCAAAAATAAAAGATTACCTTTGCACTGCTCCAAGGCCTGAAAGCCGGGGAGCAAAACGAAGAGTAGATTTCTGCTTGAGTTTCGGCCAGCCCTTTAAAACATCGAAATTTTATAGCGTTCAGGAGTTGAAACAAGAGCCGAATGTCTGCGTAAGGTGTATATGCAACCCAAAAAGGGTTTTACATATTCCCTTCCGCACGGCATCGGCATGTCAGTTCAAACTGAACGAGGTTTCTCGATGTACCGAAGGGCTTTTTGACTGCATGACGTTTGTCGTGCGGTTTTTTGCACCCCTTTGGCGATTGCCGGGCCAACCCTGTTCCCTTAGATGGCCGATACCGGGCAATCCCCAATGCCCACACCCAAACAAGCCTCCTGCAGCCGCAACCCCAATCCCAAATGGAAAGCCCACACTCACGTGCCCGGCTTGAATAACCGTTGGACGATAGCGGAGCACAAAGAGCAGTGGCTAGCCCGGTAGCAGCTGGCCAGCCAACAATAAGCGATGAAATGATTTGTGATGGAAACGGTGTGTCTTGGGGCGATATCTGGGTCGTAGTGGATTCCTGGTCTTCCGATTGGGTTTCCTCCTCTTCTATTATGATGGTGCCGCCTCCTTGGTTTATCAGCTGGGTGATGAGATCCTGGGATGGTGCTTGGACATCGGGCGCTGGTTTTGGGGGTAACGCAGGTGTTTGCATCGGAAGAAATGTGATGGTGGTGGTCTTCCGGTGGGTGGACATCAGGTGTTGTGCGGTGCTGTCTATCTCTTTTTGGGAGATGGATGTGGCGGTGGATTGGGTGGTGGTGATGCTTTTGGTGCTGTGGCAGGCGGGCATCAGGAGGGCCATTGCGATGATGGCGAAAAGGTGGTACGGTGGTACATCTTTCATGGTGGTACACGGCTAAAAGTGGTACATTTTATGTGTTTTTCATCTCATATACCACAAAAGTACACAATCTTTAGGAACTATGAAAATGGCCCTGGAATATATTTTGAGTGTGTTTCTGAGTATTGCAGATTGCAAAAAGTGGTACAAAAGTGGTACACTTTTCGGGTCTTGAAAAATAAAAATCGCCTCAGAGGGTATTCTGAAGCGATTTTCTGGTGATCCGCTCGGGGTTCGAACCCGAGACCCCATCCTTAAAAGGGATGTGCTCTACCTGCTGAGCTAGCGGATCTACCTCTAATTGCCGTTAAGCGGGTGCAAAATTATGCCTTTTTGCGGAGGTAGGCAAACTTTTTCGGTTTTTTTACAGCGCCGAATTCTTAATCTTAAGGAAGTTGCATGAGAGCATCCGGCCACCGTCACCACGCAGATGCATCGCGCCACCTTGGCAGTAACGCCATACCTTGCACTTGGCGCATTCATCGGTTTTCATCCAACGGCGGTCACGGTAAGGTTTGAAGCCATTCTCCCATACATCCCAGAAGTTATCCTTGTGTATATTGCCCTGATGGTAGTCACTGCGAATGCTCAGACACCCTGAGATGGAACCGTCGCTAAGTATGGATGCGACACCTGTGCCTGCTATGCAACGGAAAAGGTGGTCACGTGCCACTCCCTCATACGGTCCGAGAAAGCCCTCACATGAAAAGTTGAGTCTTATCCTGCCCTCACGCCTTACGGCGGTTATGAAATTCATGAGCTGTACAAACTGTTCGTTTGATAGCATGAGTTCCGGTTCTCTGACGGCACGTCCCATAGGGGCGACGGTAAAGATGCGCCACTGTCTGACCCCACGGCCGATGAGATACTCCTTAAGTTCGTTCAGATAACCAAAGTTGCGCTGATTGACACAGGTAATCAGGTCCCAAGTCAGATCCGGATGCTCATTAAACCAATCTATGGCCGCATCGGCACGCTTAAAACTCAATTCGCTGCCGCGCATCCAGTTGTGCTCGGGTTCGAATCCGTCAAAACTCATAGCCACAGTATCAAGCCCGGTATCTGTAAGCTGATTTACAAGGTCACGGGTAAGCAGCATGCCGTTGGTTACCATACCCCACAGGAATCCGCGCTTTTTGATCTCGGCACCCACCTGTAGAATATCCTTGCGGACCAGGGGCTCTCCACCGGTGGTAATCACAACCACCTTACCACGATTCAGGCTATCGGGGCAACTGTCAAGCACGCCCAGCAGGTCACTTAACGGAGGATCGTCCAAGCCGGCAGTCGTACGGCAATCACTGCCGCAGTGACGGCAGTTAAGATTACAGCGCAAAGTACACTCCCAGAACAACTGTCCCAGTTTATGCTCAAGCATGTCAGTTCTGGCTGCTGCACGCCCAGCCTCAAAAAGAAGCCTTTTTGGAAAAGGGATCTTACAATCCATCTTTATTTCTGGCGTGCCCTCTTTATCTCGTTATTAAGGGAATCAATCTGATTTCTCATCAGTCTGTTCTCCTCGGCACGGCGCTGCATAATCTCAGGTGTGCCGTATATGACCGAGTTCATACGTCCCGACAGCTCATCTTTCAGTGAATTGACCTGTTGGATCATCTCCTTGACCTCCTTAGAATCGCCGGGTAAAGTCAAGGTAGGAGAAAGGTCGTTTCCTGATCTGGATTCGACCACCTCCTCGGCAGGCTGATCATCATTGAGGACAGGCTCCTGGGTCTTTGTGGCTTTCTTGCTGCGGCAAGAACCCATCAGCGCAATAACCGCAACTGAGACGGAACATACCAACAAAGTCCATCCCTTTGACAAAACTATTCTGAATTTCTTGTATGACATATCTTATGCTTAAGGTAAATACTCTACTTGCTCCGGTTGCACATCGTTATAAAATGCCGCAACATCACGGGCACCGTATACTTCTGGTATACAGTATAGCTCCGGAAGGTTAAATGATTTCAGTGTCGTCACATATTTGTCAGGATCCTCCTGAGGCAACAGGAAAGGTTTACCCGTTGTACCGTCAGGGCCGATATATGCGATATAAGGACGGCCATACACCATGTCATCACGTTTGGATGCAAATGCCACCCAACGGCTGTTGCTGCTCCAGCTGTGATAGGTATCGGCCCCGTATGCATTTATGCCGGAAAGGACATCAATCCTTCTGGTTTCCAGGTCTATGAGCCACAGTTCGCTCTCCTTGTGCCATACGGGGAATGTCCCGTACTGAGTGGCTGTAGCCATCAGCCAATGACCGTCGGGCGATGCCTTCAAGTGACTGAATGAAACATTAGCACCGGCCGGGACAATGGTTATCACCTGATCACCCATCTTTCCGGTTTCGGGATCAAACTGCATCACAGCAATGTCATAATGCATCTCTGATATGCTGTCAGGCTGTTCATGATGCTGAGCACGGCAAAAGAATATCACTTTGCCATCGGCCGAAAAACAGGGGAATGTCTCCTGATACTCACTGCCCGTAGTAGCCGGACTGTCCGTGACAGTCAGGTTGTCAAAATCAACCACCACAAGGTCACTACGCTTGTCATACACCTCCATTCTCATGTCAACGCGGCTATGGATGGCGAACGTAATGTCGGCAGTCGTAAAGACTCCGTAGCGTCCATCGGCCGATATGTCACCATATACGGTATTTCCCGTTTTCTCAGTCCTTGTATTCAGTTTCAGAAGCTTACCGTTCCGGTTAAGGACCGTTCCGCCCTTAGCTCCGCGCAGGTGCATGAAAGAGGTTCCGTTCCGGTTGGATGTATGGCAGTTCATGCAGCAAAGGTCTGCATTACGGTTGTCACCCAGCAGCACCGTTCTGAAGCTCTCCATATCACGTTGCTCAACCTGAATGCCACTCCAAACCTCATAGGCCGGTTCTATCAGGCGGTAACTCATATACTTGTCTATCGGATCTGCAACGACCGTCCATGTAAACGATTCCGAACCGCCAGACTGCTTGTTCGTACCATTCCATTCCACATTTACAGACAGGACATTTCCCTTCTCGTCATCAAGCATACTGTGCCATTTTCTGACAGGGAACTTAACCAATCCCTTGTGTCCTTTAAAGACATACTCACCCCTATTTCCCTTAACGGTTACGCGTATGTTACCTGCATTTCCGATCCTGAAATTCAAAGGAGCGATATTGCAGGGGACAGTCACATCCCTGTAATCCGGAAACATGCCGTCACCTGTATCAGTCTTACCGTTTGAACAGCCTGTCAGTACAGATACAGCTACAAGCAATAGTATGATTATCCTGTTTTTCATCTCTGGTTCGAATTAATTAGTCTGACAGCCATGATATAGTTCCAGTATGTCCCTACCGCCTCTTGTGTTATTACGTTGGGATCATCGGACTTTGACCTGGCCTCCATCTGGTTCAGGAACTTTTCCACCACTCTTTGCGAGATACGGTATTTCCCGACTGTCTCTCTCAAAGACTCGTCTGAATTCACGTTTACCAGCAAAGCCTCCTGATAGAGATCAGGGACATCCACGACACGATCCAGAGCATTGAGATAATACTTGTTGTAAAGACTGACGAATGTATTGACGTTCTTGTCTATCAGATAGGCGCAAAGCAGATAGTCTACTGCCACCCTGTTGTACGGTGATTCCGATGCAATTATAGCCAATGAAGACCTTATATCACCCTGAGCAAAGAAGTGGTCAACAGGGGCCGTCCTGGATCGCCAGATAAGATACCGGTCGGGTATGCTGTCAGCTTTTATGCAGTCCATAAGTTCTGTTGCCCAGGTGCGGTGATTTCTTGTACGTGACAGAATATTCAGGTATTTGGCTGCCACATCATAATCTCCCGTCACAACGGCTATCTCGGCCAACCTCCGCAGCATGCGCGTGGAATAGTGACCGGGCATGACAGTCTGCGCAAGCAGGGCGCAATCAGTAGCCTGCGACACATCACCAATCTCAAGCAAGGCATCGGTAAAATACATCATCGAGAAATACGGATCACCCTTGCTTGTAGAAAGGAACAGACCGTTTGACGTCATGCCCCATCTGCCCTTAAGCAAATCATCGGCAAGACGCCCCTCACGTGCATTGCAGAGATGCCAATAATAGTTTCGGTATATATTCGGCTTATCCGACGAGGCCATCTCCCTGACCCCCTTCCAGTCATTCCTGTAAGCCAGCGTTCCTATTTTTACGACTCTTTCCAACTCTCTGTCGCCTATATTGCCATAGACTGCTATGCCCACAATCAGTATAGCTATTAGGACTATTTCCCTTACATATTCTTTACTGATCTTAAGGAACAGCGGAATGCCGGCCATTACGGCAACTGTCAGTATCGGTTCAAACAGAAGTAGCCCCTTGCCTGGTATAATGTACTGCGGATATACGGGCCAGACAAAAGTCTGCAGAAGCGTCAGGTTGTACAGTCTTCCGCACAATATCATTGCAATAAGACCGGCCAGAAGACAAAAGGCGGTTGACAATAAATCCCTCCTTCTGAGATAGCCCAGCAAAAGAGCCAATGTGAAAGCGTGTCCGCCCACCAACACGAACATGACCGGAACCGATATTCCGTATATCCATGGAGCAAACCGTGAATCCTTGAGATGTGCCAACGCACAGGCAGCCCATACCGTAACGGCCAACCCTACAGTGGCCGATACCGGATAATTCGGGAAAGGTATGAAGTAACCCTCCAAAAAGACGGGAGCCATAAGCAACACCCAAAAGAGGTTACGACCAGTATCCGCAAGCTTGTAGAATCTGATAAGTCCGGCAGATATAACCGCCAGAAGCAGAACGCTCAAAAGCGCGCCCGCCTTTCCGTTGATATAGAACTGAGTTAGCCAATCGCCCGTAATTGAGGCTATGACCCCCGGATTGGACAGATACCAGCCGATGCGGTCAGCACTCAGCAAAAAGATGCTTATCTGCTCCTTGAAATCCAGACGGTAAATAGCCTGACCCATAAAAATGCTCCATATCACCATCAACAGCAATCCCACTATAAGAGCATTCAGGAATCCGTATTTTTTTGTCATATCACATTCTTGGTTTTGTAAATGCAAACATAATGAAAAAAAGCGGTTGATACGGGGATTTTGACTACTTTTGTCTTTTACAACGCACGCGCGCACACGATGGCAGGAAAACTCTATCTGGTACCCACTCCGGTGGGCAATCTTGAGGACATCACCTTGAGGGCATTACGTATTCTCAAGGAGGTAGACCTTATTCTGGCCGAGGATACCCGGACCAGTTCTGTCCTGCTCAACCACTACGATATTCACAAGCCGTTGCAGTCACACCACAAGTTCAACGAGCATGAGACATCGGCCGCAATGGCAAACCGCATTCAGGCCGGTCAGTCTGTGGCGCTCATAAGCGATGCAGGCACTCCGGGCATATCGGACCCCGGATTCATGCTGGTCAGAGAGTGTGTCGCACAGGGCGTCGACGTGGAGTGTCTGCCCGGCGCTACGGCATTCGTACCAGCTCTGATTGATTCAGGACTACCCTGTGACCGTTTCCTGTTTGAGGGTTTCCTGCCGCAAAAGAAGGGTCGCCAGACGCGTATCAACACATTAAAGGATGAGCCCAGAACCATTGTGTTCTACGAGTCACCGTTCCGTCTGGTAAAGGCGCTGGAACAGTTTATCGAAGCTTACGGACCGGACAGGCCCGTAGCCGTATGCCGTGAGATCTCAAAAGTACATGAGGAGTGCGTGCGCGGAACGTTGAATGAGGTCCTGGCTCACTTCAAGACACACGAGCCCAAAGGTGAGATTGTGATAGTATTAGGAGGAGCACCTGGCAAGAAACATAAGGAAGACGAAGAATGAAAGAGGAGTTTCAAGTCATAACAGAGAAGAAGGCAGAAACCGCCATACTGGTGGGTATCATCACGCAGGATCAGGACGAACGCAAGACACAGGAGTATCTTGACGAGCTTGAGTTCCTGGCCGATACCGCCGGAGTACGCGTGATGCGCCGTTTCACCCAGAAGATCCCACAGGCTCTGGCTGCCACATACGTAGGAAAGGGCAAGCTAGAGGAGATGCGTGATTACATCAAGCGCATGGAGGATATGGAGAATGAGGTGGGCATGGCTATCTTTGACGATGAACTCACAGCCAAGCAGATGTCGGCCATAGAGAGCGTTCTGAACGTGAAAGTGCTGGACCGAACATCACTGATACTGGATATATTCGCAATGCGTGCCCAGACCGCCCATGCCAAGACACAGGTGGAGCTGGCACAGTACCGATATCTCCTGCCCCGTCTGCAGCGAATGTGGACTCACTTGGAGCGTCAGGGCGGTGGTTCCGGCGCCGGCGGCGGTAAAGGATCGGTAGGTCTTCGCGGACCTGGTGAGACCCAGCTTGAGATGGACCGCCGTATCATCACCAAGCGAATAAGCTGGCTCAAGGAGCAGTTGGCCGATATCGACCGTCAGAAATCCACCATGCGCAAGAACCGCGGCCGTCTTATCCGCGTTGCGCTGGTAGGTTACACCAACGTAGGCAAATCCACCCTTATGAACCTGCTCTCCAAGAGCGATGTGTTTGCCGAGAACAAGCTCTTTGCCACACTGGATACCACAGTGCGTAAGGTCGTGGTGGATAATCTGCCGTTCCTGCTGTCAGATACCGTAGGATTCATACGCAAACTGCCCACTGACCTTGTGGAGTCTTTCAAATCCACACTGGATGAGGTGCGTGAGGCAGACCTGCTCATACACGTAGTGGATATTTCGCACCCCGACTTTGAGGACCAGATGAAGGTGGTTGACAAGACCCTGGCCGACCTTGGTGCCGGAGAGAAACCTACCATAGTGCTCTTTAACAAGACCGATGCCTACACCTGGGTCGAGAAAGAGGCCGATGACCTGACCCCCGCCACCCGTGAGAATATCACGATGGAAGAGTTGCAGCGTACCTGGATGGGCCGTCTTAACGGCGAGTGCCTGTTTGTATCGGCACTTAAGAAGACGGGAATTGAGAATATGAGGAAGACACTTTACGACCGCGTAAAGCAGTTGCACGTACAGAAGTACCCCTACAACGATTTTCTTTACCCAGATCAAATTGAGAATTGAAAATTGAGAATTGAGAATTAAAACAACAAAATAGACTATGGCTAATTTCAAGTATGCGCCCATGTTCCAGCTGGGCAAGGACGAGACAGAGTACTATCTGCTCACCAAGGATTACGTAAGTGTAAGCGAGTTTGAGGGCAAACCCATTCTGAAAGTTCAGAAAGAGGGTCTGACCAAGATGGCCAACGCCGCATTCCGCGATGTAAGTTTCCTGCTGCGCCGCTCCCACAACGAGCAGGTTGCCAAGATCCTGCGTGACCCTGAGGCAAGTGACAATGACAAGTACGTAGCACTGACATTCCTGCGCAACGCAGAGGTATCGGCCAAGGGCAAGCTCCCTCTGTGCCAGGATACCGGTACCGCAATCATCCACGGCGAGAAGGGCCAGCAGGTATGGACCGGATTCTGCGATGAGGAGGCTCTGTCAGAGGGCGTCTATAAGACATACACCGAGGAGAACCTGCGTTACAGCCAGAACGCTCCGCTTGATATGTACAATGAGGTGAACACCAAGTGCAACCTGCCCGCACAGATTGACATCGAGGCTACCGAGGGTATGGAGTACCGCTTCCTTATGGTTACCAAGGGTGGCGGATCGGCCAACAAGACATACCTGTATCAGGAGACCAAGGCCCGTATCCAGAATCCCGGCACACTGATTCCTTTCCTGGTTGAGAAGATGAAAAGCCTGGGTACTGCAGCCTGCCCTCCCTACCATATTGCATTCGTGATTGGCGGTACCAGCGCCGAAAAGAACCTGCTTACTGTAAAGTTGGCATCAACTCACTACTACGATTCACTGCCCACCACCGGCGATGAGACCGGACGCGCTTTCCGTGATGTAGAGCTTGAAAAGCAGCTCCTGCAGGAGGCTTACAAGATTGGTCTGGGCGCACAGTTCGGCGGCAAGTATATGGCACACGATGTACGTGTTATCCGCCTGCCACGTCACGGCGCAAGCTGCCCCATAGGTCTGGGCGTAAGCTGCTCTGCTGACCGTAACATCAAGGCTAAGATCAACAAGGACGGTATCTGGATTGAGAAGATGGATGACAAACCATATGAGCTGATTCCCGAGGAGCTCCGTCAGGCAGGCGAAGGCGATGCCGTAAAGGTTGACCTGAACCGCCCCATGGCTGAGGTATGCAAGCAGCTCTCACAGTATCCCGTAAGTACCCGTCTGAGCCTTAACGGCACAATCATAGTAGGTCGTGACATAGCCCACGCCAAGATCAAGGCACGTCTTGATGCAGGTGAGCCCATGCCTCAGTACCTCAAGGAGCACCCCATCTACTACGCAGGTCCCGCCAAGACTCCGTCCGGAATGGCTTGCGGATCAATGGGTCCCACCACTGCCGGACGTATGGATCCCTATGTTGACGAGTTCCAGGACAACGGCGGCTCAATGATCATGCTGGCCAAGGGTAACCGCTCACAGGCCGTTACCGATGCCTGCAAGAAGCACGGCGGTTTCTATCTGGGTTCAATTGGCGGCCCGGCTGCCATCCTGGCCCAGAACAACATCAAGTCAATCGAATGCGTCGAGTACCCGGAGCTTGGCATGGAGGCAATCTGGAAAATTGAAGTTGAGGACTTCCCCGCTTTCATTTTGGTGGATGATAAAGGAAATGACTTCTTCAAGCAATTGAAACCTTGTGAAGGTTGCAGCATACTGAAGTAAATGTACTTTAAGGACATAATAGGACAGCAGGAGGTGATTGAGCGGCTCGTAAAGGACGCTCAAGCCGGGACTATACCCCACGCACTGCTGTTCTGTGGTCCCGAAGGTGTAGGCAAGCTGCAGACGGCGATAGCTTTTGCCCGCTATCTGCTATGCCGTGACAAGGGCATCGCTACCGATTCATGCGGCAAGTGCCCGGCATGCGTCAAGATGGACAAGCTTGTTCATCCTGACCTGCACTTTGTATTCCCCGTAATAAACAAGAGCAAGACCGCCGGCCGCTCAACCGTATCGGACGATGAGATAACCACCTGGCGCGAAACCGTATTGGAACAGCAGTACTTTGGTTTTGAGGAGTGGCTCAGTGCCATCGATGCCGACAACAAGCAGGCCAGCATATTCGTGACCGAGAGCGAGCAGATACTGTCCAAACTCTCACTCAAATCTGTTGAGGGCGGCTACAAGATAATGATTATCTGGCATGCCGAGAAGATGAACCAGCAGTGCGCCAACTCCTTGCTCAAACTGCTTGAGGAGCCGCCTGCCGGAACCATCTTCATACTTACCACCGATGCCCCTGAGCAGATGCTTGAAACAATCCTGAGCCGCACCCAGCGCATAGATTTCCATCGTATTCCCGAACAGGAAATAACAGCAAGGTTGCAGGGTCCGGGTTACCAGCTTAATCCCGATACAGCGCATAAGATTGCTCACCTGAGCGGAGGCAGCTGGCTCAAAGCCATAAGCACCCTGCGCATCAATACGGAAAGTGAGGAGTTCATGGATTACTTCACACAACTCATGCGTCTGGCTTACGGCCGCAGGCTGAAGGATCTTAAACGATGGTCAGAAAGCGTTGCCGGAGGTGGTCGCGAATGGCAGAAACGGTTTCTTACCTACTGCCAGCGCATGATACGTGAGAACTTTATCTGCAACTTCCACATCCCCGAGCTCAACTACATGACAGAGCAGGAGCGGCAGTTCTCGGTAAAGTTCGCCCCGTTCGTGAATGAGAACAATATAATAGGGCTGATGGATACTCTGTCTGACGCCCAACGAGATATAGAACAGAACGTTAATTCCAAGATGGTATTCTTTGACCTGTCATTGAAGACCATCATGCTGATGAAGCAGTAACACCAATAAAGGACAATGGATCAGGATTTCATACTCAATAACGGCAGCGGAGGCATATGCTGCAAGGGTTGCGGCCGTGGAATGGGCCAGCTCCACTCGTTTGACTATCTGGCAGGTGTGCCGGGGGCCGATGAGGGCGACTACGTTGAGGTTCAGTTCAAGAACACCCGTAAGGGTTTCTTCATCAACTCCAACAAGATTCCCTTGGAGAAAGGCGATATCGTTGCCGTGGAGTCCAATCCCGGACACGATATCGGCACAGTGACCATGACCGGCCGTCTTGTACAGCTCCAGATGAAGAAGGCCAACCTGCGCCCCGACATCGAGATCAAACGCATCTACCGCAAGGCACGTGAGGTTGATATGGAGAAGTATGCCGAGGCAAAGGCCCGCGAGCATGACACCATGATCCGCTCCCGTCAGATTGCCAAGGACCTGGGTCTTGAGATGAAGATTGGTGACGTGGAGTATCAGGGTGACGGACTCAAGGCCATATTCTACTACATAGCCGATGGCCGCGTGGATTTCCGTCAGCTCATCAAGGTACTGGCAGAGGCCTTCCACGTACGCATTGAGATGAAACAGATCGGTGCCCGTCAGGAGGCAGGCCGCATCGGTGGCATCGGCCCATGCGGACGTGAGCTCTGCTGCACCACCTGGATGACCAGTTTCGTATCGGTATCAACCGGCGCCGCACGTTTCCAGGACCTCTCCATGAACCCGCAGAAACTGGCAGGACAGTGTGCCAAGCTTAAATGCTGCCTCAACTACGAGGTCGATGCCTACGTTGAGGCACAGAAGGGATTCCCCTCACGCGACATACCTTTGGAGACTCTGGACAGCACCTATTACTTCTTCAAGGCCGACATACTTAACGGGCAGCTCTCATACTCGACAGACAAGGTCTTTGCCGCAAACGTGGAGACCATCACCCCCGCCCGTGCGCTTGAGATCATCGCAATGAACCGCAAAGGACAGAAACCTGCCAGCCTGGATGAAAATTCAGTCCATACCGATTCCCGCATAGAGAACGATATCCTTACCGACGGTGACCTGTCACGCTTTGACAAAAAGAAAAAGAAGAAAAAACATCATCGTCCCAACCACGGTCCCCGTCCGGACAATCAGTAAGAGGTGGTGCGCTCGCAGTCGATGCGCAGGAAGATTGCCAGCAGGATGGTGAAGCCCCAGAGCGAGGAGCCTCCGTAGCTGAAGAACGGCAGTGGGATGCCGATAACGGGCGTGATGCCCAATACCATTCCTATATTAATAAATAGGTGGAACAACAGGATGCATGCCACCGAGTAGCCGTATACACGTCCAAAGACAGATGACTGCCGCTCGGCAAGTACAATCAGGCGCAGCAGAAGTCCCAGATAAAGCAACAGCACAAACACGGAACCTTTGAATCCCTGCTCCTCACCCACGGTGCAGAATATGAAATCAGTATCCTGTTCAGGTACATATTTCAGCTTGGTCTGTGTTCCCTTCATGAAACCCTTACCCGTAAGACCGCCGGAGCCGATAGCTATCAGCGACTGGTTTACGTTGTAACCCGTTCCTTTGGGATCATCCTCCAATCCCAGAGTCACGTTTATTCGGGTACGCTGATGCGGTTGAAGAATCTCATTGAATGCATAATCCACTGACAGCAGATAACCTACCGAACCTATCGCGAACACAGCTACAAGGATATACTTGCGTGCCATATCCTTGACTGCCCGGAATATGATATAAACGCTCGTCACAGCTATCAGACCTATCTGGAGCCAGGTAACCTTGAACGGAATTACTGAAAGTGATACGGCCAATCCTACAAGCATTCCACCAACTCCGATACCAAGCACGGTAAGCGAGAAGTTGCGGTCACGTGACATGATCCATATCATGAGTGTCTCAAGCAGTTGGATTATGGTCAGAACAAGCCATGTTCCCACCTGGAAAGGCTGGTCTCCGAAATTTACCGGACTGAACTTAATCTCCAGGATAAAGAAGAGTATGGCGCAAAATCCCAGAAACAGCACACTTCCGGTCATTCCCTCGCGATACAGCACCAAAAGAAACGCCATATAAACCAATGCCGAGCCGGTCTCGTTCTGACACACGATAAAGAACATCGGAACCACAAAGATTGCACAGGCCTTGAGCAGATCGCCCAGATGAGACGGATTGAAATCATACCTGTCCACAAACTTGGCAAGCGCCAATGCCGTGGCAAATTTGGCAAACTCGGCAGGCTGCAGGCTTACCGGTCCCAGATTGAGCCACGAACGTGACCCCTTGGTATCCTTTGCCACGAATATGGTCAGGATAAGCAACAGCAGCAACGCAATATATATGATATAGGCGTATGAATTCAGGAAGTTCTGATGTATGAACAGGACTATCGCTCCCAACGCTACGGCACACAGTATCCAAACCATCTGCTTGCCCGGACGGGTAGCAAACGAGAAGAGGTCCACGTTCTCCACGTTGGCACTTGCTCCGCATATACTGAACCAGCCGCAGACCATAATGACCAGTACCAGAAGTACCGTCAGCCAGTCAAGTTTACCCATTACGTCAACGTTCCTCCTCTCCATAATCAATCACACGACTTGAATAATCCTCAACCTTACGCTTGCTGGCATCCGAAAGGCCACCCATGATATACTGCTCCATCATCAGGGCGCCGATAGGTACTCCGAATACTGCGCCGAATCCACCGTTCTCGACATATACCGCAATGGCAATCTGCGGGTCATTCATAGGGGCGAATCCCATAAATACTGAATGGTCTATGCCACGGTTCTGAGCTGTTCCCGTCTTGCCGCAAACCACGTAGTTACGATTGTTTGCCGAACGGCATGTACCGTCAATGACCGACTGACGCATGCCCTCAACCACGATCTCATAATTCTCCTTGTCAACACTCACATAATGACGCCTGGTATAAGCGGTATCCTGCGCCTCACCGTCAACCGTCTTGACCACATGAGGTGTGATGTAATAACCGCGGTTGGCTATAGTGGCACCAAGGTTGGCAATCTGCAAAGGTGTAAGCGTCACCTCACCCTGGCCTATTGCATTACTTATGGTAGTAAGGCCGTTCCAGGAACGGTTGTAATGACGGTCATAATAATCAGAGTTGGGTATCATGCCACGTGCCTCGCTGGGCAGGTCAACACCAAGAGTATAACCGAAACCCATCTCTACCATGTAGTCCTTCCATACAGTAAGCGCCTGTTGAGGTGATCCGTATTTGGCAGCACCAATCATATAGTAATAGCCCCAGCAGAAATAACTGTTGCATGAGGTGGCAATGGCAAAATTCAGGTCAAGCGGTGACGAATGCGAGTGGCATCCAACCTTCAGACCACGAAATGAGAAACCGTCATTGCAGGTATATTCTGTCCTTGTATCAATGATTCCCTCCTGAAGGAACGTAAGAGCCTGTGATGTCTTAAAAGTAGAACCGGGAGGATAGGTTCCCTGGATGGGACGGTTCAGCAGGGGCTTATCCGATCTGGCCTGAAGTTCCTGATAATGTTCACCACGATGACGGCCCGAAAGCTCCGAAGGGTTGAATGAAGGAGCCGATACCATACACAGTATCTCACCTGTCTTAGGCTCGATGGCAACTATACTGCCTATCTTATTCTGCATAAGCTTCTCGCCCAGCATCTGCAACTCAATATCAAGTCCCAGTGTCAGATTTCTGCCGGGAATAGCCTCCTTGTCAAATTCTCCATCATAATAGCTACCCTGGATTCGTCCGTACGCATCTTTCAACAAGACCTCGGTACCTTTCTCACCACGCAATTCCGACTCGTAGTATTTCTCCACCCCTTGCTTGCCTATGACATCGCCCTGAACATACCAGCTGTCCTCTTCCATCTCACTTCTGGAGACCTCGCCAAGATCACCCAATAGATGGGCGGCAGCCTCATAGCTGTATTTGCGCTGCTGGCGCTGGGTTATGCCGAATCCGGTAAACCGATACAGTTTCTCTCTGAAATCCGATATCTCTTCAAACGAGAGCTGTGCCAGAAACACCTGCTCGGTATAGGGAGAGTAACCGGGATTCTTACGACGGTTACGGATATCGTCCATGCGATTCTCAAAATAATCCCGCGTTATATCAAGCGACTGGCATAACGCCAGTGTATCCAGATTACGGATATTGCGCATCACGACCGTCACGTCAAACGACGGCTGGTTGCTAACGATCATCTTTCCGTTGCGGTCATATATGACTCCGCGTGTGGGGTATACAGTGCGGTAATAGAGGGCGTTATTGTCGGCCGAATTACGGTAACGGGTATCAATCAGCTGGATCTGGACAAGACGTATTATGTACAGGAACACAACGAACACGACCATTAGGCCGATGATATATTTCCTGTTGTCAAACCTGTGGTTTTTCACAGTTATATCAACGCTTTGAACCCGAACCTCTCGAGACGTGTTCCGTCACGAGCATCAAAACGAATGTCAGCAACGTACTGAAAACAATCTTCAGGACAAGTACCGTCCAGTCACCAAGCGGAATGCTGCGCAAAATGAAATAGACAGTGTGGTGCAACGCGGCCATCAGAAGCAGATATCCGGCAAAAGGACGTCCACCCATAGAAGCCGAGCTGGGAACCAGAACGTCATGACGGTCAAGCGGCACAAACAGCTTGACGATACCGGGCTGGAACATGGCAAGCAATGTGGCTGATGCCGCATTCAGACCGGGAGTCCCGGAAAACAGGTCTATGATCAGTCCCAGGAAAAACGCCCACAGCAAAATACCCGAACGCTTCATGGAGCTGTCAAATCTGACAATCATCCAGATATAGAAGAGCGGAGTCACATAGCCGAACAGGCATATCCTGTTCAGGAAAAGCACCTGAAGCAAAACCAGTCCGATCAGAGCAAAGATCCTGCGTACGAATGATTCCTTATCCATAGTTCTAGTTCAGTATCTCCTTATACAACTCCTCTATCTCATCATCGGCTGTCTGAGTATTGATATAGACCCAGCTCAGGTCAGAGAGGTCGACCGCAAGATTTACCTGGACCTTGAGAGTATAACCGTTCTTGGAACGCTCTACTGACGCAACGGTGCCCACAGGGACATTCTCACGGAAAACTGATGAGAAACCGGTTGTCACGATAGTGTCTCCTATCTCCACTGCCGAATGGTATGGCATATCCCTAAGCTGTGCCACATAGGGATCACCTCCGCTCCACTCAAGGAAGCCGAAACTGTCACTGCCTTTCTTCTTGCAACTGATGCTGGTATTGCCATTGAGTATGGGCATAACCACAGAGTATCGACGGCCTGATACCATTATCACACCGACAACACCGTCAGCGCAGTAAACGCCCATGCCAGGTTCTATCCCGTCACGACGGCCTTTGTTTATGGTGATGTAATTATCGTCCTTGCGGACAGAGTTGTCAATGACACGTGCGGCAACCACCCCCTCTGTTGACAAGGATCTCTCCAAATCAACATACTGGCTGTCTGCAATTGCACTGAGCAGATTACGCAGACGGGTGTTCTCTTCAACCAACTGCGCATTCTCCTTTCTGAGCATGAAAAAACCGTCAACTCCAGAACGCCACTCGAACAGTGTTCCGGACATGGAGTTGGCCGAAGTCCAAAACGCCTCCTTCTGCCGGTCGTTGAAACCGAACAGAAGCACCAGCGACAGGATCTCCAACAGTATGAACAGGAAAACGTAGCTGTGCCTTACAAGGAAGTCAAGCAGAGAACGCATCCAGAACTATTATCTCATCAGGAATGAGAATCTGTCAACATTCTTAAGTGCTACGCCTGTACCCTTGGCCACGCTCAGAAGAGGCTCGTCGGCCACATGGACCTCAATACCGATCTTATCGGCCAGACGCTTGCTTATGCCACGGAGCATTGAGCCGCCGCCTGACAGATAGATACCGTTCTTAAGGATATCGGCATAAAGTTCAGGAGGAGTGTTCTCAAGAGTGTTCAGCACGGCCGACTCAATCTTGGCGATTGAGCGGTCAAGGCAATGGGCAATCTCCTGATAACATACGGGAATTGACATAGGCAGAGCGGTAATCTTGTTAGGACCGTTCACGATATAGTCCTCGGGAGCCTCGTCACCAAGTTCAGTAAGGGCAGCGCCCACATTGATCTTGATACGCTCAGCCATACGCTCTGATACCTTTACGTTGTGCTGACGACCCATATACTCCTGTATATCGGCAGTGAAATCATCACCGGCCACCTTTACGGAATTGTTTGATACCAGACCGCCAAGTGAGATGACGGCAATCTCTGTGGTACCACCGCCTATATCGACTATCATGTTTCCTTCCGGAGCCAGGACATCAATACCGATACCTATTGCGGCAGCCATAGGCTCAAACAGCATATAGACCTCACGTCCACCGGCATGCTCGGCACTGTCACGTACGGCACGCAACTCAACCTCGGTACTGCCTGAAGGAACGCCTATCACCATCTTGAGTGAAGGTGAAAAGAGTCGGCGACCGGTATCAACCATACCTATCAGTCCGCGCATCATCTGCTCGCAGGCATCGAAGTCGGCTATCACGCCGTTGCGGAGAGGACGTACCACACGGACATCCTTGTTAGTCTTCTCATACATCATCTTGGCCTGGTTGCCCACTGCCACCATCTTGTCGGTGCGCTCGTCAAGGGCAACGATCGAAGGCTCGTTTACCACAATCTTATCATTGTGCATTATGATGGTATTGGCAGTGCCAAGGTCCATCGAAAGCTCCTGTGTTAATGAAAACAGTCCCACTTTAATATCAGTTATGCGTTAAAAATCAATGTTTGAAATGACGGAATCCTGTCATGACCATAGTCATGTCATGCTGCTCGCAGTAGTCTACAGACTCCTGATCACGTACCGAACCTCCCGGATGGATCACGTTCTTGACACCAGCCTTATCGGCCAGCTCAACGCAATCAGGGAACGGGAAGAAAGCATCACTTGCCATGGCTGCACCCTCCAGTGTAAACCCGAAACCGTGTGCCTTTTCAACTGCCTGCTTAAGGGCATCGACACGTGATGTCTGACCGACGCCGCTTGCAAGAAGCTGCTTGCCGCGTGCAAATACTATTGAGTTACTCTTGCTGTTCTTTACGATTTTGTTGGCAAAGAGCATATCCTCTATCTCGCTATCTGTAGGCTTGCGTGATGTCACAAGCTTAAGTTCATCGGGAGTCTCGATCTTGGTATCCTTATCCTGAACCAGCACGCCGTTCAGGGCTGAACGAACCAGCTTGATAGGAAGTTTCTGCTCCTTGCGTACCAGGATGATACGGTTCTTCTTCTGACCCAGTATCTCCAGAGCGTCGAAGTCATAATCAGGAGCGATGATAACCTCAAAGAATATCTTGTTTATCTCCTCGGCAGTAGCCTTGTCAATGGGAGCGTTTGCAACCAGCACACCACCGAAAGCTGATACAGGATCACCGGCCAGGGCATCCTTCCAGGCCTCGAGCAAAGTGGGGCGTGAAGCTACACCGCATGCGTTGTTGTGCTTGAGTATAGCGAATGTAGTCTCGTTGAACTCATCAATCAGGTCAACAGCGGCATTGATGTCAAGCAGGTTGTTGTATGATATCTCCTTACCGTGAACCTGGTCGAACATGGCATCCAGGTCACCATGGAACACGCCCTTCTGGTGGGGGTTCTCGCCGTAGCGCATGGCAGTGTGGCCGTCCAGAGCCAGACGGAAATGATCCTCGTCGTCACCGGCAAACCAGTTGTAGATGCAGCTGTCGTAGTATGATGAAACGGCGAATGCCTCCTTTGCGAACCAGCGGCGCTCCTCAAAGGTCGTCTCGGCTCCACGCTCGTTCAGGATATCAAGCAGGGGCTTGTACTGATCCTTGCTGGCTACGATAACGGCATCCTTGAAGTTCTTGGCACCGGCACGGATGAGTGAAATTCCGCCTATGTCAATCTTCTCTATGATATCTTCATCTGATGCTCCGGACTTTACGGTGTCCTCAAAAGGATAGAGATCAACAATAACCAGGTCAATCTCGGGAATGTCATAGCTTACCATCTGGGCCATATCATTCTCTTCTTCACGACGGGCCAGGATGCCACCGAACACTTTCGGATGGAGGGTCTTTACGCGACCGCCCAGAATTGACGGGTAACCGGTAAGTTCCTCAACCGGCTGGCAGGGTACTCCAAGCGACTCAATGAAGCGCTGGGTTCCGCCGGTAGAAATAAGTTTGACACCCTCCTGGTGGAGCTTGCTGATAATCTCGTCAAGGCCATCCTTATGGAAGACCGATATCAGAGCTGATGAAATTCTTTTGGTTTCGGACATATGTGTTGTTAGTTTGTTTTTCCGTTTGAACGATAATTTGCGCGAAATTAACAATTTCCGCCTACTATAGCAAGATTAGCTAGAGTAAATAGCAAACAAAAAATAAAATAAAACTAAAAGAGGCCGGAAAACGAAAATTGCATAACTTAGCACGAAAGTTACATTGCTAACCAATCTTATTTCAAAACGACAAACCACTATGGATAGACGGGAATTCCTCAAGACTCTGGCTGCAGCCGGAGCATTAGTAACCGTTAAGAGCAACGGTATGATGGATGTCATGGCATCAACCTTACCATCAGACAGTCAGGCTACGGCCGCCGACAGCAACGCAGACCTTGCCGCAGTCATGAACGGCGAGCCCGCCGCCATGCTCGAAGCAGCCATGAAAGAGCTGGGCGGCATCGGCCGTTTCATCAAGAAAGGTGATAAAATCGTCATCAAACCCAATATCGGCTGGGACCGTACCCCCGAACTTGCAGGCAACACCAACCCCGATCTGCTGGCAGCACTCATAAAGATGTGCCAGGATGCAGGTGCAGCCGAGATAAAGGTCTTTGACCACACATGTGACAACTGGAGCCGCTGCTATGACCACAGCGGAATAGAAGCCGCAGTAAAGAAAGCCGGCGCCACTATGGTTTATGCCCACGAGCAGTCATCATACGAAAGGGTTGACATACCCAACGCAAAGACGCTCAAGAGTGCTCAGGTTCACAAGGCCATCATAGAGTGTGACAAGTGGATCAACGTTCCGGTACTTAAGAATCACGGAGGAGCTCTCATGACATGCGCCATGAAGAACCATATGGGCATAGTATGGGACCGCCGTGCATTCCATTCACGCGGACTCCATCAGTGTATAGCCGATATCTGCACGTACAAACCTGCAGTATTGCATATCGTGGATGCTTACCGCACCGTGGCTACAAACGGACCGCAGGGACGCAGCGCAAGCGATGTGGTACTGACCAAGGCTCTCTTTGCATCACCCGATATCGTAGCCGTCGATACAGCCGCCGGCAAGTTTTTCACTCAGATCAACAAGAACATAAAGTTCGAGGACATAGAACATATTCCTGACGGACAGAAGCTGGGACTGGGAACAATGGATCTGGAGTCTATCAACGTTAAGAGAGTAAGGCTCTGATGCTACGCAAGATAAGAACGGCGGTGGCAATCGCTGTCATTGCCATACTCACTTTCGGGTTCATTGACTTTGCAGGTGTCCTTGACAATCCCCTGCTCCAAAAGATACAGTTCGGACCGGCGCTGCTTTCACTGAGTGCCGTCACTCTTGTGTGCCTCATTGCCGCAACGCTCATATTCGGCCGTCTCTACTGTTCAGTCATTTGTCCGCTTGGCATATTCCAGGATTTCTTTAACTGGCTGTCAAGAAAATTTGACAAGAAAAAGAAATTCGGATACAAGCCTGAGCAGCCTTGGCTGCGCTGGGGAGTACTGACAGTCCTGGTTATAGCATGGCTTTGCGGATTCACGTTCCTGGTAGGTCTTGTAGAGCCCTACAGCGCATACGGGCGTATGGCCGATGAATTGTTCCGTCCGGTATATCTGTTCGGCAACAATCTGCTGGCAGCCATCTGCGAGAAGTTTGGCAACTACAGCTTCTTTAAAGTTGCGATATCTCTCAAATCCATAACGGCCTTCGTGGTTGCAATACTTACCCTGCTTGTCATAGGACACTTCTCATACCACTATGGCCGCACATGGTGCAACACCATATGCCCGATTGGCACTTTGTTGGGATTTTTCTCGAGATTCTCACTCTTTAAGATGCGTATAGATGCCAACAAGTGCAACCACTGCCTGGCATGTCAACGCAAATGCAAGGCATACTGCATAGACTCTGTTAGCCAAAAGATAGACTATTCCCGCTGTGTTGACTGTTTTGACTGTATTGATGCATGCAGACAGAAAGCTATCAGTTACAGCCCGATAAAGAGCAAGGATATATCACGTTTCCAGGCATCTGCCGACAGTGTTGACGAGTCAAAGCGTCAGTTCCTGAAATCGACTCTGGTTATAGCAGCCCTGGCCCCCGCAGCACTAGAGGCAAAGGTGACAGGTGTCAAGGATACACGCGTACCCATGTCACCTCCCGGATCCGTCAGCCACAAAAACCTGCTCAACCACTGCACAGCATGCCATCTGTGCGTGAGCAAATGTCCGTCACACGTGCTTAAACCTGCGGGAATGGAATACGGTCTTGGCGGCATCATGCAACCTGTAATGAAATTTGATGACGGCTACTGCAACTATGACTGCAACCTGTGCAGCCAGGTCTGCCCTGCCGGTGCCATCAAGCCCCTTACAGTAGAGCAGAAACACAGCACCCAACCTGGCCGCGTGGTATTCAACAAGAATATCTGCGTAGTCAATGTGAACCGTACCAGCTGCGGTGCCTGCGCCGAGCACTGCCCCGTCCAGGCCATCCATATGGTTCCGTTTGAAGGAGGCCTTACCATCCCGGAGACCACACCTGACCTGTGCGTAGGATGCGGCGGCTGCGAGTTTATCTGTCCCGTCAAGGCTGTTCACATCGAGGGCAATCCCATCCACTTGGAAGCAAAAGCCCCCGAGCAGGATACCGGCATCCAAACCACCGATTTCGACTTCGGATTCTAAAAAAGTACAATTGGGGTCAGACCCCAATTGTATCATTTGTCATTGTAGAGGATGAGGACAGGATTCGAGTCCTCATTCATGCGCGGGAACATCTTCTGGAAGCGCTCCTCCTGGAACACCATGCCCGCATCAAAGAATCCCACAAGGGTTCCGTTGTAGCAACTCACCAAATAAGGGAACTGCTCGACATTGGCGGCATTGGAGTTGAAATCCTCGGTATAGACATACATGCGGTATGTCTTCCAGTCGTCGCTCTTCTCGGTAAACGCCATAACAAGGTTGGCACCGTAGTTGGTGGCAACAAAGTAAAGGAAGCGCTCCGTCTCAAGATAGCCGCACTTGGTATACTCCTTCTGAGGATTGACAAAGACCCTGTCGCTCTGTTTCAGGTCATCAGGAATGACAATGTCTGTAGTCATTCTGCATGAGACTGAGACCGAATCGCCTGCGATGGTATAGAACCTGTCATTATCCTCAACACCCATGAAACCAATCACATCGGGGGTGATATGGTTAAGGTAAGGATTATTTATGCTTACGTGAACGAAATTCTCGTCATAGGTGACCAGCTGTTTCTTGAACTTGCCGGTAGGATCGACCTGCCACAAACCGCGACGGTAACTGCGGTTCTCATACTTGATGGGATTGGTAAGCAGATAATCGCCGTTGGGCATCACGGCAAAATCCGTGACGAAATCCTCAAGGCCGATACGTCTTCTGAACTGACCGTCCATACCATACACGAACAGGGCATCGGACTGATTGTCAAGTAATATCAGTTCCTGCTTGGAGGGCAGGATATCAAATCTCTCTATCGTGCGGTAGTTGCCAGAGCCATTGCCCTGTCGGTTGAACCTGCTCAGGAATTTGCCAGTGCGGTCAAAAAAGTACAGGGCTGCACCTGAACGGACAATGATCTTGTCTTCATAGAATTTGACCTCATCAACAGCTGCGATATAGCTCTCCGGACCGACATTCTCCAAATAGATGGTATCAATCGAGCCGAACAGTTTCGATACAATGGGGTATTCGGTGATATCGTCCTCAAGAAGCGGGACGTATATTTCATGAAGACAGCCGTCACAAACCTTTCTGCTATCCTTGCAACACGCAAGCAGAGCGGCTACGAACAGCAAGAGGCACCATCTCATTGCCATTCTGATATTTGACAGCATTACACACTTCATATCGGGGTGCGAAGTTATACTATTTTGAGAGATAATTAACACTATTTGGCAAAAAAAGAACCGGTCCTTCTCAGAACCGGTCCTTTTGTTAATCTATTAGATTATTTCTTATTTAGCCTTGTGCTTGGCCTCGATCTCCCTATTCATCTCGTCAAGTCTCTCGTCGGTAAGAGGATACTTGAATACCAGATATCCTACAACAACCAGAAGGATGGCGGGAATGATGGTTGTGAATACAAGGATAGCGTTCTGTACAGTCTGATTATAATCACTGATGTGAGTATAATATGCATTTACCGGAGCGCTGATGAATGATGCCAGGAACACTACGATGAAGATGCTCAGAACCAACTGCAGGCACTTGTTAGCCTTGAACTCCTCCCACATATCCTTGAATGAAACAGGCTTCTCAGGTGTGGTGGTGATGTTCTCCTTGCTGCCCATGAAGCAGAGTGTAAGCAGAACGAAACCTACTACAGCAAAGATGCATGTTACAGTGAACCATGCCTTGGGATCAGTAGGCAGAGCTGACTCCTCGCTGGCCAGGTTGAAGCCGATAAGACCCATCACCCAGGGAGTGATGAAACCTGCGAGTGAGAAACCGGCCTTGAAAGCAACACCTGCAAGAGCGTTGACGGTAGCGGCAGGACGGTTGCCTGTACGGTACTCGGCATCGGTGATTACCTCAGGAACCAAAGCCCACATGAGTGAACCGACCAACAGGCCTACACCGGTCAGAACCTTTGCACCCTGAACGATTATGTTGCACTTCTGGACATCAAAGAACTTACCGATGATGAACAGTGTGATGAATCCTACAAGACCAACTGACAGAAGCAGATAGTAAAGTCCCTTCTTTCCGAACAGTTTCTTCAAAACGGGAAGCAAAGGCAGGATGATGAATGCAGGGATGGTACCGATAGCCATGAAGATAGCCTGGTTCCAGTCAACAGCAATACCTACGCACATTGCCAGTCCGATGGGGAAACCGGCCTGAACGACAATCTGACCGATATTGGCGCATACCATACGGGTTGAGGTGAGGATAAGTACCTCATCGTTGTCACGGGTCATAGAGGCCATGATTGAGCCGTAAGGAATGTTCACTACTGAGTAGATCATGCTGAGCAGGGTGTAGCTGACAGTTGCATAGACAATCTTACCTGTCATGCCCCATGTTGCTACAGTGGGGAGCATCAGGAAGCAGGCTGCAACGGTAAGAGGAATACCACCGTAAAGCAGATATGTACGATACTTTCCAAGCTTGGGATTGTGGTTGTCAATATACTTTCCTACAACAGGACTCCAGAAACAGTCCAGCAGACGTACTGCAAGGATAAGACCACTAACAAATCCGGGATTGATTTTCAGAACTGTACACAGGTACAGCATCAGGAAACATGCAACCGTCTGGAAAATAAGATTCTGGGCAAGGTCACCCGAACCGAAACCGATTCGCTGTCCCCAACTCAGCTTGTAATAGCCGTTGTTTACTTCGTTTGCCATAAAAATGAGTTTATTGATTAATAATTTTGGTTATCCTGTTGTTATCGGCCCACAAACATACAAAAAAATCGTCACAACTAACTGCCCTTCTCCAAATATTCCACAGCCCTCTGGATGGTCTCATCCAAATCCTGGATCACCTGATAGTAGGCATTCATGCCCCATATCAGACGTGCGATGGTTGCCTTGAGCTGGGTCTTGAAAATAGGCAGGCTCTCCTGATACTGCGCCTCGTCAAATTCAACCTTTGCAGCCTGGGCTTTATCCTGGAACAGCCTCAAAACGTCAGGACCGACCTCATAACCCCTGTTGAAATCCTCAAACGTCCTGTACCTGCGCTGAATCTGACGGCGGTTGCGTTCCGTGTATTGCATTGAGGTGTTCAGCACCACGTTCTTGGCAGTAACCTTACGGTAATACTGGTTGGTGCGGGTAGTGTCCAGCGGAACAAATATATCGGGCATGATACCGCCGCCGCCATATACGGTCCGATGCTTGATCTTGGTGCTGTACATGAGCGAATCCGGGAAGTGGATGCTGTCCCTGTTTGTCAGCTCGCCATGATGCAGACGCTCCAGGATATCATCACCGTAATCGACATCCTTACCGTACGGTTTCTGTATGCAACGGCCTACCGGGGTGTAATACTTGGCGACTGTCAGACGTATCAGCGATCCGTCATGGAACTCGATGGGGCGCTGCACCAGACCCTTGCCGAACGAACGGCGTCCAACTATGGTGGCGCGGTCCCAATCCTGTACCGCACCCGATACGATCTCGCTGGCCGATGCCGAATACTCGTCAATCAGCACCACAAGCTTGCCGTCGCGGAAACGGCCGTGTCCATCGGCCAGATAGCCGCTCTTGGGCTGACGGCGCCCCTCGGTATATACCACCATCTGGTCACGTTCCAGAAATTCATTGGCAATGCCCACTGCGGCCATCAACAAACCGCCGCCGTTGCCCTGGAGGTCCAGGATAAGTGAAGTGGCACCTTTCTTGTGCAAATCGGCGAGTTGTGACTCAAACTCTTCAACGGTGGTTGCGCCAAAACTGGATATCTTGATATATCCCACTCCCGGCCTGATCATATAACCGGCATCGACGGTGTTTACGGGAATCTTGTCACGCACTACTATGAAATGAATCACCTCATCGACACCGCGACGGTTGATGTCAAGGTCGACCTTGGTACCCTTGGGACCGCGCAGACGTTTCATGATGGACTCCTGCGACATCTTGACGCCCGCAATGGCAGTGTCATTCACCGTAACTATGCGGTCACCGGCCATTATGCCCACCTTCTCGGACGGACCGTCAGGAATAGGCTGCACGATGAACAGCGTGTCCTCAACCATGTTGAACTGCACGCCTATGCCCTCAAACGATCCCATGAGGGTCTCGTTGGATTTGTCATTCTCCTCGGGTGTCAGATAGGTGGAGTGCGGATCAAGCTCCTCAAGCATACCTTTTATGGCCTGCTCCACTATCTTTTTCTCATCTACATCCTCAACATAAAGGGCCGATATCGCACCCTCGGCCACCAATAGTTTCTGCAGCTCGGCATCAATGGTTGTAGCCTGAGGCTGCATCGGGCGCTGAGGCTGAGCCTGCAGCTGCATCTGAGGTTGGCGCTGCGGCTGCATCTGAGGTTGTCCCACACGTCCGGGTTGAGCCATCAGCAGCATAGGTATCAAAAGCGCAGCACAAAAAGTATATATCCTTTTCATAATCATCATTTGAAAGTATCGATCATAAGGTCATCGGCATTACGGCCGAAAGAGATGAGCTCACGGACCAGACTGCTGCTCACATGCTGGACCGCCGGGCTTGAAACCAAAAGTACAGTCTCAACGCCTTCGATGGTGCGGTTGATGTCCGCAAGGTTACGCTCCTTGTCATAGTCCGTAACGGAGCGGATACCGCGAAGTATGGCGTTGCAGCCATTGGCACGGACCGCATCGACTGTCAGGCCTTTGTACTCTATCACGCTTACGTCAGGATTACCCTTGTAGTAGGCCTTGATGGCGTCAAGACGCTGCTGAGTGCTGAACATAGGCTTCTTCTCCTCATTTATGCCTATGGCAATCACCACCTGGCAACCCAGGTCAAGCGCACGCTTTACCAGGTCTGCATGTCCGATAGTGAAGGGATCGAATGATCCGGGAAAGAGCAGTTTCATAGTGCTTAAAGATTAGAATTTTTCACCTTCATCCTCCTCGACACGGTCCTCTTCAACAACCAGATTGTCAATGATGAAGTTCTGACGCTCCATGGTGTTCTTACCCATGTAGAACGACAGCAGGTCATCGACGGCATCCGTCTTCTTGAGAGTTACCATCTCCAGACGCATGTCGGGTCCGATAAAGTTCTTGAACTCATCGGGCGATATCTCACCAAGTCCTTTGAATCGGGTGATCTCAGGATTGGGTGACAGCTTCTCTATAGCCTGACGGCGTTCCTCGTCCGTGTAGCAGTAGATGGTCTCAAACTCACCCTTCTCAGTCACCACGCCGTCCACATGGCCGGCAGGACCTTTCTTTTTCTTGCGTTTGTTGCGTACGCGGAACAGGGGAGTCTGCAGGATATATACATGTCCCTTCCTTATCAGCTCGGGGAAGAACTGCAGGAAGAAGGTTATCATCAGAAGACGAATGTGCATACCGTCCACATCGGCATCGGTAGCCACGATTATCTTGTTGTAGCGAAGGTCATCAAGTCCCTCCTCGATGTTCAGGGCTGCCTGCAGCAGGTTGAACTCCTCATTCTCATAGACCACCTTCTTGGTAAGGCCATAGCAGTTGAGCGGCTTACCGCGCAGACTGAATACAGCCTGGGTATTCACGTCACGGCTCTTGGTGATGGATCCGCTTGCAGAGTCACCCTCAGTGATGAATATGCAGCTCTCCTCCTGACGGTCACCGCGGACATCGTTCAGATGGATACGGCAGTCGGCCAGCTTGCGGTTGTGAAGGTTGGCCTTCTTGGCACGCTCACGGGCCTGTTTGGTGATACCGGCTATCTCCTTGCGCTCCTTCTCTGATTCAAGAATCTTCTTGAGCAGGACATCGGCCACCTCAGAGTCCTTGTGCAGCAGGTCATCGACCTCTTTCTTGATGAAATCACCCACAAACTTGTTGAGTGAGACGCCGCCGTTGGGGCTCATCGTGGTAGAGCCCAGTTTGATCTTGGTCTGGCTCTCAAAGACAGGCTCCTCGACGTTCAGCGCAATGGCGGCAACTATGCCGTTACGGACATCGCCCAACTCGAAGTTCTTGCCGTAGAACTCCTTTATGGTACGGGCTATATGCTCCTTGAATGCGCTCTGATGTGTTCCGCCCTGTGACGTGTACTGGCCGTTTACGAACGAGTAATACTCCTCGCCGTACTGATTGGTATGTGTGAACGCTATCTCTATATCCGTTCCCTGCAGGTGAATGATGGGATAGAGGCTCTGGGCGCTCATGCGCTCCATAAGCAGATCCTCAAGACCGTTGCGCGACACGAAACGCTGGCCGTTGTACATGATGGTAAGGCCGGTGTTCAGATAGGAGTAGTTGCGCAGCATCGTCTCGATAATGGCGGGACGGAACTGATAGCCTGTAAAAAGCTGGTTGTCCGGCTCGAATGAGACGCGGGTTCCGTGCTCCTCGGCACTGGGAAGTGTCTCGTCAGAGATCAGTTTGCCGCGCTCGAACCGCAGGGTACGCACCTGACCGTCGCGCCAGCTGCTCACCTCGAAATGGAGACTCAGCGCATTGACTGCCTTAAGACCGACACCGTTCAGACCCACGCTCTTCTTGAACGCCTTGCTGTCGAACTTACCGCCGGTGTTGAGCATGCTCACAGCCTCGACCAGTTTGCCCTGAGGAATTCCGCGTCCGTAGTCACGTACAACAACCTTGCCCGTATCGGCCAGATCTATTTCGATACGCTTGCCGGTATTCATGCGGAACTCATCCACGCTGTTGTCGATAATCTCCTTGAGCAGTACGTAGATTCCGTCATCGGCTGCCGAACCGTCGCCCAGCTTGCCTATATACATACCCGGACGCGTACGGATATGCTCCATGTCGTCCATGTGGCGGATGTTGTCCTCATCATACTGCACCTGCGGTGTCTGCGGATCAAATAATTCGTCAGTGTCTGCCATATATATTTAAAGCATTTGCTAATTCTCAATTCTCAATTCTCAATTCTCAATTTCAAATTGTCTTGTAAAAGACGGCTCTGCGGCGCACAATCTTCACTCCCTCATAGTAAGACCACTGGCTCTGCACCTTGGTGTTGTCAACAAGTTCCGGATTGGTCTCGGCAAGCTTGTATCCCAACTCCACCAAAGTGGGATTGAGTATGGTGAACGGTACTGCGTTGATACCCTTGTTCTGATACTCTGGCTTGACGGCTATGAAAAGGAACTCCACCATATTGGAGCGCTTTATCTTGAGCGCCTTGATAATGTGCCACCAGCCGAACGGGAACAGGCGGCCCTGAGCCTTCTGCAGAGCACGTGCGATGGATGTCATCGTGAGCGCTCCGGCCACGAGATTGTCATCCTTGTCAAGCACGAACGCTGCAAAACGTTTGTCCAGAAGAGGTACGAACTTGCGGGCAAAGTCATCAATCTGCCTGTCGGAGAATGCCGAATATCCGTACAACGGGGCGAACGCCTCATTCACTATATGGAACAGCTTATGGGCATACTTCTTTGCCTCGACACTCTTGCTGTGCTCAAGCTTGTCAATATGAAGGTTGTAACGGTCAAGCACTATCTTGCCTATGCGCTCCATCTTCTCGGGCAGGGTGTTGTAGGGTATCTGCCTCTCCACCCACTCGGCCGACTGTTTGAGTCCCAGCTGTTCCATATGCTGCGGATAGTAGGGATAGTTGTAGATGGTGGCCATTGTTCCCATCAGGTCAAAGCCTTCGGTAAGCATTCCCTCGGGATCAAAATCGGTAAATCCGAATGGTCCCTCCAGCCGGTCCATTCCACGTTCCTTGCCCCATGCCGATACGGCATCAAGCAACGCACGGCTTACATTAATGTCATCAATGAAATCTATCCATCCGAACCTTACGGTCTTTACTCCCCACGCGGCATTGGCCTTGCCGTTGATGATGGCTGCCACGCGTCCCACCACCTTACCGTCCTTAAGGGCAATGAACAACTGTGCCTCACAGAATTCAAGTGCGGCATTACGTGACGGTTTGAAAGAGTTCTTTGTATCCTGGATAAGATCCGGAACGGCATAGGGATGATTCCTGTACAGCTGCACGTTGAAACGCGCAAACCGGCGCAAATCCCTTGCTGTCCTGACCGCGATTACGGATATATTGTCAGACATTATCTCCACTGCTTTTAAATTCAGCGAAGATACAAATTATAAGGCAGTCTTCCCAATACCTACGGCTTTATTTATCAACCGCCGGCGTACTCTTTTTTGGCCTCGTCTAAGAGCTTTACGAAATCAGGATCGGCATGCAGACGGGCAACCACACCTGCCGCCATGATACGGGCGGCCGATATGTCAGTAGCCCAATGCTGACCGGTGATGATGCCGCTGCTACCCATACGGTATCCCAATGCAAGAATGTCATTCGCATGATCGGGAGCTATCTCTGTCAGGATGAGAGCCATACCCCAACAATACTGGGCCACCTCACCGTAATAACGGGTGCTGGCAGTATCGACCGGCTGGCCCACTACCCTGCGTCCGTCAGGCAGACCGGTCTTTGCATCCGGCTTACGTCCGGATTTCTCATAATATTCGGCACGGGCAGCCTCCATATCGGCATAGAAATCCGGCACCGAGTGCATTGCAGCCACGCAAGCCGCAGCACACATATAACCGGCATTCACATCACTCTGATAATGGGCCGAAACAATGATACGGCTCTCGCCATACTCAAAGCCACGGCGCAGTATCGTATCCTGATATTCAGGCGCCATCTCGGCAAACACAAGCGCGGTAGCCATACCTCTTGTGGTGTGGCCCGACGGATACGATCCGCTGGTACGCAGACTCTCCAAACGGTCTGATCTGCCGGTGGGAATCTCATTGTACTGAATGACCGGACGGATACGCATATACTTCTCCTTGGGGTTCTTTGACGCCTGCTCGGCAGTATGATAGCTGCGCGACATCAGGTTATAGATGGCAGGAGTCTCCGTGCGGCTGATCTGAAAGCCCAAAGCCTCGGAGTATATACGGGCCGTCTCGGTGGTGCTTGATGCGGACTCAAGGCTGGCACGTTCTCCACGCTCCGTGGAACGCATGCTCTTTCCCCACTGCCACTGCATGAAATCATCAATATAAGCGACGCTTGACGTATCGGGAGGTGCCGGCAGAAAGATACCGCCGTCAGGCTGGTTCTCTCTCTCAACATAAAGGTTGGCGGGCCTGCCCCACTGGGAATAGACACTCACAAACGGCATCAGTATCAGGGCCGATGCCAGCAGTATTCGGTTAGTCTTCTTCATAAACATATGGTGCGAATATAGTCATTTTCTTAAAAACAGCAAGCACCAGGGAAAAACGACCCTGGTGCCCGATGTGCGAAACAAGGACTATTATCTGCAGATTTTTTACTTAATCAGTTCGGCAAGCTTCCTGCTCAGCGCGGTTCCGCGCAATCCCTTCCCTACGATGATACCTGTCCGGCAGTCAACCAGAAAATTAGAAGGGATACTGTCAATGTTGTAGAGACGTGCTACCTCATTACTCCAGTATTTTAGGTCGCTTACATGAATCCAGTTCATATTTTCTTCTTCTATCGCTTTCAGCCATGAATCACGATCCTGGTCAAGCGAAACTCCGATAATCTCGAAACCTTTGGATGAGTAAGTGTCATACGCCTCCTTGAGATAAGGCAACTCACCCATGCACGGTCCGCACCATGATGCCCAGAAATCAATAAGCACATAACGGTTCTTTGGATCGGCCATCACCTTGCTTGCCGTCACGGGATTGCCGTCAGCATCGTTCTGGGTGAAATCTATGTACGGCTTGCCCTCAACAAGGCTCATCAGGTTATCGACCCTGTCACTCAAGGCCTGCCAGCGTGATGCCTTTTTGACCGGTTTTGAGAATCTGTCAAGGAACGTGCGTACCGATTCAGGATCCGACGGTGAATAGAGCGCTTCAAGGCAAATCAGGCCAAAATAGTTGTCCAGATTGTTTACAAGACCATCCTTGAGCATCTGCTCGTACTCATCTATCAGAGCCATGATCTGGTCATTGCCCATTCCGCCGCTTTCTGTCAGCAACATGTTTATCTTGCGGGTCAAGGCAATGAATTCACTGTATGAGTCATTAGCCTTGGTACCTTTCATGACGTATGAAGAGTCAGGTTCCATTGACATTGTGATGTCGCCCGGTTCCAGAAGCACGACACAGCTGTTTGCATTTGTGAACTTGTTCGTTACCACACGGCACATAGCCGGGATATCTGCAACACCTGAGAACATGAAACTGCCGTCAGTGCTTGCAACTGCATCAATGACTTTAGAGTCCTCGCCGAGAAGCCACACAGAGTCACACTTGCAGTCAGCGAACTTTCCGCTGACGGTGTATTTGTTGTCAGCTGAGCATCCGCATACCAATGCCCCGATAACCAATGACAAAACAATCCTTTTCATACTCACTGAGGTTTTTATTTTACTGAAGGAATGAAAGCTACATTATTGAGAGGCAACTCAAACTTCTTATGACATATCGTACCCTCCAGCTTGGAGACTGTTCCTTTCTCATTATTCGGGAGGATCTTATTGATATCCACTGTCGGGAACATCAGCTGAAGATGATTCAGCATATGGTCACCGCCGCGATCGAAATCCTCATCCAACGGAACAGTGGCCTTATTGATCTTGACCTTTGTGCCGTCATTGAGGACCAATGTCAGGTCGCTGCCCAGCTGACCGGGATATGAGAAATCAGCCCTGACAAGAAGATCCATGAATACCGTTGTCTCATCGGGAGTAACCTCAATACGATATACCTCTAACGAGTTGCGGTTGGTGGTTCCCTCAAGCTCCAGCTCCATGTAGCATCCTGCACGCAGCAGCTGTATGCCGTCAAACAGGTTCTCATTGCCTGAGACATTGATGCCACGCATCAGATAATCAATCTTTCCGGTAAGCAGGTCCAGATCCAGGAGGTCGAGCCTGTTTACATCGGCGGGAACAGGTTCAAAGACGAATGTTGACAAATGGTGACCACGCTCAGGTACCCAGCAGAATGAACCGTTGGCATACTCATACTCAGGAACCCAGGGATAATCGGCAAAATTCTGATGTCCGTAGTTTGCCACGCATGAATACTCTTTTCCGTTGGCAACCAGCTTCATAGTGCTGAAATCACCGGGTCTGCTCCATACGTTACGTCCCAAGCCTCTGTAATCAAGGATGACCACAGTCTCATTCTCACCGAACGAGATATCGCTTATCACGCCGTCCGATGTGCTGTAATAAACCTGGGGGCTATGAACCACCTTCTTGGCCTGGTCAAGGAAATCAGTCGTGTATTCGGCACGGATGCGGCTCTCGACCTCCATTACGGTCTTGCCCTTGAACTCCTTGTCCAGATCACGCTTGGTAGGCAGGATTGTGGTGAGATAGTAACCATTCTCCTTAAGCGCGCGGCTCACCTCTCCGTTATTCTTCTTTCCTCCAAGAAGTTCTTCCAAAGCAGACTTGGCGGTAGGACTTTCACAGATATTGATCGAGAACGTACGGCTGCCACGCTCATATGCGGCCTTCATTATGATTGAAGCGTCAGACCACGGCATTCTGTCATCGGGGAAGAAGGCGATATACTCTATGTCAAGAGCCTTGATCCAGTCTGTCAGCTCCTGGGGTGTACCGTGTACGATCAGGCCGTTGTGATCAAGTTCATAGACTCCTTTTTTAGTCCATGTGTAGATTCGGCCGTACTTGTAGGTGGAGTAGTAAGCCTCGCGCCATTCGGCATCGCTCTTTACTACCAATGCATAGATTCCAACCTCATTCAGCATATCCACCAACGGACGGGCGCGCATAAGACCTGTAGTGGTCTGGTCGCCATTGAGTTTAGAGAGCACGATGGTAATGCGGTGGGTGTTGAATCCCTTGTAATCCAGCAGGTAGTCAGCTACCTCCTCGGGTTTCATGACAGCCTCAACGCGGTCACCGGTACGGACTATCACCGTATCACCCTCTGTAAGCCATACCGCACCTGTCTCCCACGGGAAGCGGTTGAATTTACCCTGACCGTAAATCTGGTCAAGGATCTCCATTGAGTCACGCAGTACGTCAACGTTACGCTTGTTGCCTGATGAAGATTGGGTTTTGTTCTGCGACTGAGAATCAGGTTTGCAGTCGTAAACGGTGACTGCAAACGAGATGATTACCAGCCCAACAAGGAGAGGGGCATAAAGAGCCTTGAAAGCTCTTGCAAACTTGGAGTCTTTTCTGTTCATCATTCTTATTCTATTGGAAAGGTTCTGTTTCTTGAAGTGATTGGTTACGCTGAAACCGTTCATTGAGGCGACTTTGCCCAACAGCATATACTGGTATTCCTTGGCATCATATCCCTCACTCAGGACACAGCCGTCAGCCTGGAACTCATGCACATCCTGAAGGTCCTTTCGCAACATTGAAGTTACGGGATTGAACCACTGCATTGACGACAGCAGGTCAACCATCATCAGGTCATATGAGTGTCCCAGACGGACATGAGTCATCTCATGGTCGATAATCACGTCACGGTTATCGGACTCATAATCCTCACGAGACATGACGATATTGCCAATCCAGCTGAACGGGGATATGTTCATCTCGACCACATATATGTTTATGTAGTTCTTTGAGCTGACCTTGCGTCCTGTCCTTATGATACGGCGCACCTGAATGATTGACAGAGCCGTACGGGACAGATGGAACACGAATCCGGCAAACCATACAGTCAGTGCCACTATCCACCAGTTGACGGTTCTGGCAGGCTTTTCAGGCATAACGATGGAAGGTAAGGCCTGTTCAACTGCAGCCACGTTCTGAGCGGCATCCGATACGGCGTTCGCGTCCTGCTCAAACGTAAAGTCAGGAACCATTGACATGGGAACCGCCATCTCGCCTGCATTGCGTGACATGACCGACGGCATCTCCTCGGCAGGCACGTAACGGTGTATGGTAAATACGCAGAAAGGCAGAAAAAATGACGACAGCACCATACTTGTAAGCAGGAAACGGTTCAGCTTATGGAACGTCTCCTTGCTCATGAGCAGGCGGTAGAAGAGATAGAAGCAAACCAGGATCAGCGCCACCTTGAACTGATAGGTAAGGAAAGCTGTTCCGATTGTTGTCTCTGTTGTGAAAAGGATATTCATTGAAAACGTAGTTAGGCTAGATGTCAGTTATCAGAAGTTCACTATTGCTCTTTGCCCCGTTCTATCTGTGCAATCAGTCCCTTCAGGTCATCAAGCGAGATTTTCTCCTCACGGACCAGCGCAGAGACCGCGCCAAGATATGAGTTGTTGAAGCAAGAGCCGATCAGGCTGTCCAGATTCATCTCATTATACTCCTTACGGCTGAAAGAGGGATAGTACTGGAACGAGCCGCTGATGGATTTATGCTTGAGGTAGCCGTTTGACTCAAGCGTACGTACCTGGGTTGACAAGGTGTTGAAATGAGGCTGGGGATCAGGATACATTTCCTGAAGCTCCTTGACATAAAGCGGCCCCTTGTCCCAGAACCAGTTCATGATGATCTCCTCTTTTTTTGTAAGTCTCTTCATAAGTTCATTGAAAAAAGTAAGTATTCACGCACATTTGATCACTAACAGAAAAATTAATAACCAAAGTTCTGACGCAAACATACAACTAAAATCATTCGTTTCCAAATTTTTTAACGATTTTTTTTAGTTATCTTCAAAAGGTCTCAGTTCAAGCCCTAGATGGCCCACGAAACGCACGGAAGGCGGATCGGAAGTGATCATACCCATCATCAAACCATTGCAGAACATTCTTGACGAAATTGCCGCCGAACCCAAACTGGGCTCATTCGTGTTTCCTGACATCCTGCAGGGTGCCGCCATTCATACGGCACGAACCTGGCGCATGCCCACGTTGAGGAGAAGTGCATATCGGAAAGCATGGGCCACTCGGTGAACAAGTCAATCACCGACCGTTACATAGCCAACTACCCGCTTGAGACCCAGTTCGAGTACAACAGCAAACTGCTGGACCTGGAGCCCAAGCTGACGGCCGATGACATAGGCCGGATGACCGAAGAGCAGAAGACGGAGCTGATTCTGAAACTGCTGGCAAAGAGATGAGCAACAAGTTTATAACTGACAAATGAAATCAAGATATGACAGACAAAGCAGATTCTGAATTCAGTACCATCAGAAACGCCATGAACAACAAATTCATAGAATACGTATGCCAATGGAGAAAGGAACATCCTGATGAATACGAGGAATTCCGCAACGGTGTCAGTGCGGTATCTGCCGGTGACACATCGACCTTTGAAAAGCTGTTCGAAGTCATAATGACCTGCATACCGCATGCTGTCATCAATGAATGCATGGCCTTCTTCGGCGTGCAGTCAGCCACTGATAGTTCCATAAGCAAGCTGGCATCGGACAGTATCAGACAGGGCTACGACAGAAAGGCCGACTGGGAGAATGACTTCGATGACGTTGAGGACCCTGACGTGCGCCGTGAGGTCATGCGGTCCATAGCGGAAACGCCAGGCAGGAAAGGGCGCCCGCATCTGGAGCAGAAAGAGTACAGCATTGACGACTGTCTGATAGCAAAAGACAAGGAAGCGTTGAAGGAGCAGATTCTGGCCGTCCTTGGTGAAATGCAGCACGACTACGATCTTGCATTCATCCGTGAAGCCCTGCGATGCTCGAACCATCTGGCTGACATCTCTTATCCCTTCTTTCATCATGCAATATGCGTATTCAGCGGAATGGAATTCAAGTATGACCGCGCGCAGAGAATGTCCACCCTGATTGAGTTCAGACATGCTGAATTCGTAGCGTCACATGATCCGAGGAATCTGCGCGGAAAACGCATGATCAGACTGTGGGCGGACATGTTTAGTGAGGTGGAATGACTAACCTTGAAAAGAGTGTAAACATTATCGAATATCTGCATGTCATCATATAGTTTTTAATCTACGAAAGCGGGCGAAAAGTTGCTATTTTTAATAGTTTTCGCCCGCTTTATTATATGCCTTGCAGAATGAAATTGAAAGATACTAAGCTTGTGAAGCCCGTTAGCAGACCAACCTTGGCAATTGTATTATGCAATATTCTCGCGGTACAATTCAAGTGGGTAATCTTCATAAAAAATACATGATAACCAGTGGAAATGTGCTGGATTTTAATAGATTTCCACGACTTATCTGAATATTTTTTGTATTATTGCAGACAAAAATCAGTTAGCTTATATGATTATTGGTAGGGAAAAAGAGATAACCACTTTGCATGAACTGATGTCTGCAGAGGAGTCGCAGTTCGTTGCGGTATACGGAAGACGTCGTGTGGCAAAGACATTCGCTAAAAATGAGGATTACTGCTATACCATGCTGCGTTTTCAGGACAGGAAACACGAGATTGCCTCATCAATGACATTTCTGATGACTCAGGAAATAGAATTCCTGGAAAAAAGTGTGATGGGTAATCCCAATCCTGTCATCAGAGTGGATTCACTGATTACCCAATAGGAGCGATGAACGGATGCCGGTTACCGCTGATTCCGAATAGCGTGTTCGTGGTGATGAGCATCGGTGAGCCATATTTTTAACGACATGATCCGTAACGACATCAGTTTGGATGTAAACAATGCCCGGCACTTATCTGGTTCCGGGCATTATATTCGACAAATTTCAATTTATATCCATGGAGTCAGCATCATGACTGTGATTTCATCATCGTCCCCTTCAGTAAATAGGATTGTTGCCTGCAGAAGCCTGTTATTTTGCATTAAGACATACCCATAGCCCTTTGCCTTCCTTCCGTTATTGGCAGACATCTCCACAACAGCTGTTCCGGCAGGAATCGTATAAACCGCCGTCTGTTTTGTTTCACTTGTATGACCTGTGATTTCCAGCGTGCATTTTCCTGATTTTCTGCTTATCTTACCATTGCGGTTTGTCAGTGTCACTTTGTTGTCACTGACTTTTACATCGACAATGCTGTCAAGACCTAATTCTTTTGCATTTTTTTCTATATATTGCATGTTGTCATCGGTCTTATTTATGAGCTCCATATCCAGAAAATATTTATTTTCAGGAATGGAATCCAATGGCACAAGCTTAACTAGACTGGCAACTGCTAACTCCCTGATTTCAATTGTGCATGGTTCATGAAGAACCGAACCTGTAAGAATTGGTATCCCTTGTTCCCATTCTTCCTGACTGATGGCCGGGAATACCAGCTGGAACGGTGTGCCAACCCAGTCACCATGACGGTCAAAGTCCTGGTCTGTCGGCACGCCATCGTAACGGACAGGTTCCAACACACGTCCGCCTGCCAGTGTCAGTTTGAAGTCACTGCTTATGTGGCCGGGATATGAGTGGGCATTGCGTACGTATGCTTGGCAATATACGGTTGTCTCATTGTCTGTAAAATCAACCCGATCAACACTTAAAACATCCACTATACCGGGATCTTCATTCACATGAGTGGTTTGGAGAACATAACTGTTATAATTCTCCGGATATTTCACGATTCTGACACCTTCAAAAATATCAATATCTGGAACCACCTGCAGTTTGATGATAGTGTTTGTGGGGTTGTTTTCATAGAAGTTGACTGTCTGCACATTATCCGGTATTGCAGGAAAATGCAGGGTCTGATAGAAGTATGCGAATGTTGGACTCCAGAAATATGTCTGTTCAAAACCTTCCATACCCTCGCTGCGTGTCATTTCGTATCGTTTTCCATCTGCTTCGATTTCACAGTCGGAGAATCCTATCACCCACTGGTATGATCCCTGACATATGCGGGTAATAAGAATCAGTTCGTCAGGTCCGTTAATGACATCAGTGATTTCATGCCAGGCGTCACCGGCAAAGAACTGAGGATGCTCAATGCGCTGGCCCTTTCCGTAGTAAGCCGATGTCTGGTTTACGTTCATTCTCTTGACGGCATCTAGTGCGCTTATGTTTCCGAATTCCTTTTCAAAGCTGTAGTCTTTGGGTACGATGGTGGTAATCCTGAAGTTGCATGGAAACATGTCATGTGCCTTGCCTTTAATTATTGAATCACTGACAATGGACACCTGGTCCAGCCCCCGTTTCCATACAGCCTTGGCTATCTTATCCGCTTCTCTGGTAGTCATCGTCTTAGGATAAATTGCCAGACCGTGTCCGTCAAACAGGTCTATCCATTTCATCACCTCATCAAGACTGCCAGTGACAGACGGATTCACAACTCTTTGATCCCCCGCACCATATAAATCAAGACCAATAGTGTCTGCATGGACTTTAGTTTTCAGGTTGCAGTTCACCTCGAAACGGAACTGGCCGGCACCAAGGTCGAAGATGGCGGGGGTGCGGTATTCCGGCATGGTCATTTCGGTCAGCATGTCATCGTTGTTGGCAATGCTGACGTGTATGCCCTTGTCGGCAAGACTGCGGGCAAGCTGATACGCATCATTGAGGTCTTCGATGGTGGGCACGTAGCGCAGTGTCATTCGGGTGGTATTGACAGACTTGTAATTGGCCAGATAATCGGCCACCTCGGTGGCTTTCATGTTGGCTTCGACACCATCGACAGTACGTACTTTGGCATTTCCGTTTTCATACACCCATGTTTTTCCGTCCTGGAACGGCTCCCAATGGAAGTTCTGGTCCTGGGCACTGGCCATTGACGAGTTGACAAGCGTGAAAGCTGCTGCGACAATCGGTACGAACAGAGCTCTAAGTCTGTTCCACCTGTTTGATTCTTTTCTTTGCATCATATCAATTCTTTGTTTAAGGTTGGTCTGTCTAAGCCAGCTTGTCATAGCGAAGCCCCTGTTTTCGGCAACTGCATTCACCAGCATCATCTTGTATTGCCGTGCATTGGCTCCAGATTCGATTACGGCATGGTCAGCCTGGAATTCGTGAAGCAGTTCCATTTCCTTGTACAGCAGCAACATAATGGGGTTGAACCATTGGAATAACTGCATCAGGTCCATTATCAGCAGGTCTATGGAGTGCGCTTTGCGTGCATGTGAAAGTTCGTGCTTCCACACTGCCTGATTCTCCTTCTTTATCCAGTCATGGGGCATCATGATGAAATTCATCCAGTTCATTGGCTGCGAAATGACATCGGTCTCAATAAGATCGCATTCATCCTGACGGTCCTGATACCGGCCTTCGCTGATCAGCTTGCGTATGGAAAGAAGCGATATGAGCTTACGCAGCAGGAGCCAGAGGAAGCCTATGCACCATATTACAAACAGCCCCGTCTTTGCAATCTGTTTCCAGTTGATAATGTTGACGGTTTCATCAATTGGCTGTTCTAGGTCGGCCATTCCAACTGAGACCATTTCCTGAGTGCCTGCATTTGCATCATCATAGAAATCGCCTTGAGATGTCTGTGCCACTACTTGTTTCACAGATGTCTGTGTATGCGGAGCCTCTGTTATATCGGCCTTTACCAGAACAGGAAAGACCTTTCTCACCTCATCGGTCAGCCGGATGTCTTCGAATCGGCATACCGGCAGAATGAATGACAGGGCGCAGATAAGCAGCAACATCGCACGATTGAAACTGTGGAATGTCTGCTTGCTGAGCAGCCACTTATATAGCAGGTACATTACGGTTGCCAGAACAGCCACCTTAAGCTGGTAGATTAGAAAGGTCTCCATGACGGGAAATATGGAAGTTTATTTTTCGGAATCAATCAGATCAATAAGTTCGCGCAGTTCATCAACGGTAATCTTGTCATCCTTGACAAGTGCCGAAACCGCTTTGATGTATGAATTCTTCAGGCAACGCATCAGCGGATTGCCGCCGAACTCATCGTTGTACTCCTGCCACTCCACCTTATAGAAATAGCGGTACCCCGTTCCCTCCTTGCGGTGGTCCAGGAATCCGTTACTTTCGAGCAGTCGTACCTGTGTCGAAATCGTGTTGATGTGCGGCTTGGGCTCAGGCATCAGCTCACGAATCTCACTCGTGGTCATGGCTCCGTTCTTCCAGAACAGCTCCATGATTTCCATCTCCTTTTTACTTAATTTCTTCATAAAACTTTGTTATTATTGCAATAATAACTATAGTTCACTTATAGTTGGCACTGCAAACATACAACAATTTTTCAATAGTCCAACTATATTTCAACTATTTTTTGATTTTTTTCGTTATTGGGGCCAAGTCACTATAACTCACGTTAAATTAGCAACAACACTTGATGAGCAGATTCAATTGCTTCGCAGTCGTGGAGTAGAGATTAACGATGTAGATAAAGCAAAAGAATGTCTCTCGGATATTGGATATTACAGATTGTGCTTCTATCTATTCCCGTTTGAGGAGAGTTATCCTAAACTCGAAAACCGTTCACACATATTTGTAGATGGAACCAAATTGAGCGATGCAGTATCATTGTACTATTTTGACTTTGACCTTCGAAACATTCTGAACCGTTATCTGTGCAGAATAGAAGTCGCGTTCAGGACATACATCATCTATTCTCTTTCCAATAAATACAAACAGTCTCCAACCTGGTTTGTAAATCCTGCCGTAATGCAATCTTGTTATATCAAAGATTTCGACAGCGTATATTCAAACATCCATAAAAAACCAGTTATCAAGCGTCACCATAAAAAGTACATAAATGACAAATACGCTCCTGCATGGAAGACACTTGAATATATGACTTTCGGCAACATAAAGACTTTGTATGCAAACTTAAGATGTCTGGATGACAGACTGGATATCTGCCGTCACTTCGGCGTCAACCAAACTTCTGTGTTTGAGAATTACCTTCAGACAATCATTGAACTGCGTAACATCTGTGCTCACGGTGGAGTCCTGTTTGACTTACATTTACCCCAAAGCATCAAAAACGGTCCTGCTGGAAAGCTGACCATTGGTCAGAGTAACAAGCTTTACGGAGCAATAAAAGTTGTAGATTACTTTATTGGTAAAATCTCTGTCAACCGTCAAGAGGAAATGAAAGAAAGGATTGATGATGCCTTGAAGGATTTATATCATCAAAATGCTGCCCTGGAAAATATTGTTAAAAAGACTGCCGGACCGTTGCAAATCCAAAAATAAAGCAAACATTTGCATCACTTTAGTGCCAGTATAGACTTTGTCGCTATGCCAAGCACTCTAAAATGTGAAAAGCCGGGTCCCCATCCATTGCCGTTGGGGATCCGCTGTTTTTTATCAAATAGCTCTTCTGATGCCATGCGTTTATTGGTGCTTAAAAGCGCTCTTTCATCAATGCAAAGTTTCCAAGAAGTTTTTCGCGCATGTTTTTTAAATCGGGGGCGAGGTGTGGCACCTTCATGTAACGTACCCTTGAAGATCCGTAATAGCTTTTCTCCCCAACCAGTCCCGGAAAGAACTTTTGGGCGTTGGCATGGGTCGGTATCTCAGTCATCCAGTCCAATTCTTGTTCTACGGCAGTTTCGAATGCAAGCACTGCCCAGGCAGGTCCGGGCTCCTCTTCAAGAACTGCCTTGATGGCAAAATAGACTGCTGTCCTGTCCTTCCCGACCTTCAGGTACATTCTTCCAAACTCATCGGCAAGATCGATTTCGGACTTGTGCCTTTTCCTGTTGTGTTTGCAAACTAGTTGCAAAATTACATGCAATCTCTTAAATCTCTCTTCAATTACCAAATTCTGTCATACCACTTTATGCACTCAGAAATGTCTCAAATCGGCCCAACTCAACTCCGTTGTTTTCGCAATGTTTTCGCAGAGCATAAAAAAAGCACTCACGTTTTAGCGTAAGTGCTTGATTTTCAGGGTGGGCCATCTAGGGCTTGAACCTAGGACCTCCAGATTATGAGTCTGTTGCTCTAACCAACTGAGCTAAAAGCCCGGAGAAAGAATCATCGGCCCGGAGCCGACTGCTTCATTCGGGTGCAAAAGTACGCCAATATGCCGAAACTGCAAAGTTTTGAGCTAAAAAATTCCCATACCCCGCGTATCTTCACTACTTTTGCAGTCTAAACGACAAAGGCATGACCATACCCGTTCCCGAGAGCAACCGATACGCCGCCACGATAGGATTCTTTGACGGAGTCCACCTGGGTCACGTACACCTGCTGGAGAGCCTCAAGAGCATTGCAGCGGAGCGTGGTCTCAAGAGTATGGCCATAACTTTCCCGGAGCATCCGCGCCAGATACTGCAGTCTGATTACCGTCCGCGACTGCTGTCTACGCCCCAGGACAAGATGCACATGCTTGAGCAGACAGGTATCGACTACTGTTTCCCGCTCCACTTTACGACAGCGCTTGCCGCACTTGACGCCGAGACGTTCATGACAGATTTCCTGCAGAAAAAACTCGGTGTCTGCACCCTGCTGGTAGGACATGACCATCATTTCGGTCACGACACCAGCCTGACCATAGAAGACTACCGCCGTATAGGTAATAAAATAGGTATGGAGGTTATCCCCGCCGATGCATATCTCTATGGAGGCGCCCCCATAAGCAGCTCACGCATTCGCCGAGAGCTAGTGGCAGGCAACGTCAAGGCTGCCAATGACATGCTCGGTTACCGTTATACCATAAGCGGCACCGTAATTCACGGAATGCAGAACGGCCGCAAAATGGGATTCCCTACGGCCAATCTGGGACCCTACTGCGAATTCATGCAGATCCCGGCCGACGGAGTCTATTCGGCCCTGGCAACAGTTGACGGCGAGACCTGGCCGGCAATGCTCAACATAGGGTTCCGCCCCACGTTTGAAGGTAAGGCCCGCACCATCGAGGCCCACCTGCTGGGATTCGACCGGGACATTTACTTCCATGAACTTACTCTTGAGTTCGTGGATTTCCTGCGTCCCGAACACCGTTTCTCATCGCCACAGGAACTGGCTGCCCAACTTGAAGCCGACCGAAATCAGGTAAAACAAACCGTAAAACTTCAATAATATGGCAAAGATCAAAAAAACGCTCACAACCATAGGTATATGGCTTGCAGCCCAGATTCTTGTGACTCTGGTCTTTATGATAGTTGCACTTGCTCAGAGTAAAGACATTTATTCAGTCCTTGCACCTGCGCTTCTGTACTCAGACCTGCTGGTCATAATAATACTGATTGCAATCAAGTATTGCGGCATAAAGGAACTCTTCAAAACCGTCCCTGCAGATATATTCCTGTTTTCCATAGTATTTGCCTTATGCGGCATGTATGCCGTCGAAATGCTGTCATCGGGCTTTGATATACCCAATGCGCTTGAGGAGCAGTTCAAAGCCATGAGCAAGACATTAACCGGTTTCTTTGCAATATGCATAGTAGGCCCCATAATGGAGGAGATAATGATGCGCCGTGTCATCCTTAAGGAGATTGAGAAAGCCGCCAAGAGCATGTGGTGGGGCATCATAATATCGGCAGCCCTGTTTGCCATCATACATGTCAACCCTATTCAGGTGGTATTTGCAATGCCTGCCGGAATCATTCTGGGTTGGCTCTACTGCAAGACAGGCAGTCTGCTGGTACCTATCTGTATACATATACTGAACAATACCGCAGCGTTCATCACGATGAGAATGGATTCGGACAGTGATTTTACTATCAGGAGCCCGTTTGGAGTAACGTTCACCCTTATCCTCATCTTTGTATGCGCAGCAACGTGCATCTGGATAGTAAGACGCTACGCCAAACTCAAGAAAGAGCAGGAGCTCCTGGAAGCTACTGTTGCAGAACCCGCCGAAACCGCTCACAGAGGCGCCTTCGAAGGAAACAGCTACGATAAATAAGGGAATGCTTAAAGGGCGATGGTAGTGCCCGTAAGCTTATCCAATGACTCGGCCTGGGTAATCAGGACCGATGACACCCCGGCCTGCAGTGCGTTGAATGCATTCTGGATTTTAGGAATCATACCTCCGCTGATTGTGCCGTCCTGTACCAGGCGGGGGAAATCATAGTATGATATATAAGGTATTACGCTATTGTCATCATCCTCGTGCAGCAGCACGCCCGGCTTCTCAAAGCAGAATATCAGCGTGACCTTGAAATATGACGCCAATGCCTTGGCTGCCTCGCCGGCAATGGTATCGGCATTGGTATTAAGGAGCTGACCCTTTCCGTCATGTGTAAGCGGAGCGAGTACAGGTACTATGCCCTTCTCAATCAGACTGGCCAGGAACTCTGCATTGACCGTCTTGACATCGCCCACAAAACCGTAGTCAATATCCTTGACGGGGCGTTTATCGGACTGCATCACGTTGCAATCCGTACCGGTAAGACCTATGGCATTGATGCCCTCAGCCTGAAGCTTGGCCACAATATTCTTGTTTACCAGACCTCCATAGACCATAGTCACTACGTCAAGTATATCGGCATCGGTAATACGGCGTCCGTCCACCATCTTGCTTTCGATGCCAAGACGGCTGGCCATAGCCGTAGCCGAACGACCTCCTCCGTGAACCAGCAGCTTGGCTCCGGGTAATGCCTTGAAATCCTTGAGCAGATGCTCCAGAGTCTCGGGCTGCTCCACGATCTTGCCGCCCACCTTTACAATGACAAGTGACTGTTTCATATATGGTCAATCTTTCTTTATACCCAATAGTTTCTTTATGTAATCAACCGTCTCGGATATCTGGTCACGTGACTCCAGACGGTCTCCCGGACAGATAAACTCCGCTTTCAGATATCCCGGCTCACGGCGGCGGGTCTCACTTTCTATGAACTCGGCCAACTCCTGATCACTCTTGGATGCTATGAGCGGACGTTGTGAGCGGGCCACTTTCAAACGGTTAAGCAGGGTATCGTTGTTGCATTTGAGATAGACGGTCTGTCCATGCTGCAGCATATATTCCATATTATCGCCTATCAGGGGTGTGGAGCCGCCGCAGGAGACTATCACGTCATCAAAATCGCCCACCTCGCGCAGCATGCGGCTCTCGATCTCGCGAAAACCCTGCTCGCCTTTTGTGGCGAATATCTGACTTACGCTCTTCATATACCTGCTCTCGATATACTGGTCCAGGTCTATGAAAGAGATACCCAGGTCCTTAGCCAAAGCCTTTCCGAGGGTGGTCTTGCCAGCCCCCATAAAGCCCATAAGGAAAACCCTTATCATTTCTTTGTCTTGAATATCCGGCGCTTGGGAGCCGATCCGGTCTTTTCAATCTGGCGCTTGATTATATCCTGGCACTCCTCCTCTGTCAGAGTAGTGGGATCCATGTTTCTGGGAATCTTGTAGTTGCTTCCCTGATATGCTATATAAGCACCGTAACGGCCGTTCATAACCTCCAGTTCAGGATTGCCGGGGAATGTCTTGAGCACCTTCTTTGACTCAGACTCACGCTTGTTCTGGATAAGACGCACAGCCTCGTCAAGGGTGATGGTAAGAGGATCGGCCACACCTGTCAGTGACACATAGAACTTATCATGACGGATGTAAGGACCGAATCGGCCTGTACCTACGCTAACCTCGGCACCTTCAAACTCACCGAGTGTGCGCGGCAGGCGGAAAAGTTCAAGAGCTTCATCCAGTGTGATGGTCTCTATGGTCTGTCCCTTCTTCATCTGGGCAAAACGGGGTTTGTCATCATCCTCGGCGCTACCTATTTGTACGATAGGACCGTAACGGCCTATCTTGACCGATACAGGCTTGCCGGTAATAGGATCGGTACCCAGTATGCGCTCGCCTACCTTATGCTCGTTCTTGAGCGTCATGGCGCTGTTTACGGCAGGACTGAATTTGTCGTAGAAGTCACTTATTACGCTCTTCCACTGCTTGTCACCGTCAGCTATATCATCGAACTCCTTCTCTACCTGAGCGGTAAAGTTGTAGTTCATTATGTCGGGGAAATACTCAATCAGGAAATCGTTGACCACCATACCTATATCGGTAGGAACAAGCTTTGACTTCTCTGTTCCGCAAACCTCGGTAATGGTCTGCTCCTTGATGCTGCCGTTCTCCAGACGCAACATATCGCACTCGCGCTTTGTACCCTCTATATCCTCACGCAGTACATACTCACGCTGTTGGATTGTACCGATGGTAGGAGCATATGTCGAAGGGCGTCCTATACCGAGCTCCTCCATCTTGTGAACCAAAGCGGCTTCGTTGAAACGCTGAGGATGCTGGGTGAAACGCTCGTATGCCGAAATCTGGCTGAACTCCAGTGCCTGGCCCTTCTTGAATTCCGGCAGGCCCTGAGCCTCCTGAGTCTCGGCAGAATCATCATCACGACTCTCGCGGTATACGCGCAGGAAACCGTCAAACTTAACGGTCTCGCCCGAAACGGTAAACTCACCGTCAAGCTTGGGAGATGTTATTGATACCGTGGTCTTCTCTATCTCGGCATCGGCCATCTGGGATGCGATGGTACGTTTCCAGATAAGCTCGTAGAGACGCTTCTCGGGAGCGGTACCGTCAATTGACTGATTGTCCATATAAGTAGGACGTATAGCCTCATGAGCCTCCTGAGCACCTTTTGCCTTCTGTGTATACTGACGGCTCTTAACGTACTCGTCACCCATTGACTCGCTTATAACCTTACGGCAGGAATCTATGCAGAGGGTTGACAGGTTCACAGAGTCGGTACGCATATAGGTAATCTTACCGGACTCGTAAAGACGCTGCGCCAGCATCATGGTCTGCATTACGGTAAATCCGAACTTACGGGTTGCCTCCTGCTGCATGGTTGACGTGGTGAAAGGAGGTGAAGGCAGCTTCTTGAGCGGCTTTGTCGTGATGGCCTTAACCTTGAACTCGGCGCCTTTGCACTTCTCAAGGAATGCGTATGCCTCCTCTTTTGTCTTGAAACGCTCGCTGTAGTCAGCACGGACATCCTGTGTCTGACCGTCACTCTCAAGACGGAATATAGCCACCACCCTGTATGATGCCTCGGGTACAAAATCCTTGATCTCACGCTCGCGCTCCACAATCAGACGTACTGCGACTGACTGTACGCGACCGGCCGAGAGAGCCGGCTTGACCTTACGCCACAGAATGGGTGAAAGCTTGAAACCTACTATGCGGTCCAGCACGCGACGGGCCTGCTGTGCATATACCAGATTGGTGTCTATGTCACGCGGCGTCTCAATGGCGTGAAGTATTGCGTTCTTTGTTATCTCGTGGAAAACGATACGTTTGGTATTCTCGGGTTTGAGTCCCAGAGTCTCAAACAGATGCCAGCTGATGGCCTCTCCCTCACGGTCCTCATCGGATGCCAGCCAAACCATTTCGGCCTTATGGGCTGCCTCTTTGAGTTCAGTTACCACCTTCTTTTTATCTGAAGGTATCTCATATATGGGTTCGAACGTGTCGATATTGATGCTCAGGTCTTTCTTCTTGAGATCGCAGATGTGTCCGTAACTTGACATCACCTTGTAATCCGCTCCCAGATACTTCTCTATTGTCTTGGCCTTAGCCGGAGACTCCACAATTACCAGATTCTTCTGCATGTTATTCTTATTTGGTTATGCCCTAAGGGCGCGGCAAAAGTAGAATAAAAAACAGACATACAAAAGGTGGAAAGAGTGATTTTTTTATCTCTTTCCACCTTATTAATATTTATATTAATAAAAAGCTAGAAGCGGTAGGTTGCACCAACCATTACCGAAGGCTTGATGGCCCGGTAACCGGCGTAATAGTAGTAATTGCCGCCTGCCAGACGGTTGCCGGTGATGTAGAATGACAGGTTCTTGCGGAAGTCATAATCCAGGGTCAGAGCCACGTCATTCACCATAGGCATACGCTTGCCGTCAATCTTGCCGAAAACCATAGCACGATATGTGAGCATGGCGTCCAGACCCGGCATGATATTCACCTTTCCAAACAGTGAGCCGTCCAATACCGGTTTCAATGTCAGGAGTCCATCGGAGTATTTTCCGGTGTAGTAATTATATGTCAGGTCCATCTTTACCTGTGCCCTGTCGGTAAACAGAAGATCGGCATCCAAGCGTGCGTATATCACATCCGATGCCTCCTGTTTCAAGAGCGATGTCACTATCAAGCTGTCATGGACCACCTGGAACAAGTCATCAACGGTATGACGGTAACCGCCGCGAAGGGTGGCTGTCAACCATGTGCCTTGCGAGTAGGTGGCGCCTATTGATGCGTTGACAACTTCATAACCGTCTCTGATCTGCTCAGTCTCTGACCAATACGGAGAGATAGCTGCCAATGTACGCATGCTGTTATCCTTCAAACCGCCAGTCAGGCCGGCCAGAAGGCTGATACGCTCTCCTGCATTATATGTAGCGGTGAGCATGGGTGACATCAGGAACTTGTTTCCGGCTTTTGTACGAATATCCAGATTCAATCCCAAACGGGTGTCCAGATTTCCCCATGTCTGTTTCCAATAGGGAGACAGGGTGAGTGTGGTGAATCCGCTGTAATCACATCCGTAAATTCCCTGCCATTTGTATGAGGCAGACTTCTGTATGTAATCCAAGCCGCCTGTTCCACCCAGCAGAGGGAGTTCCAAACCTGCATCTATACGCAGCAGACGCTCGCTGTTGTCACGTTTTGTCCCGTTCAGGTCAAGCCCGTCACGGTTGAACCACTGCATGCCGGCATCCAGATGCCAGACTACACGATTGAAACCGCCGTTAAACCTCAAGCCAACCCCTGCACGATTGGTTTTCTGCATAAAATCACTTGCAGCAAGTATTGCAGCCGTGGTATCCTTACCTTCACGATAGTTGAAACGGGAGAGCCCGTACCCGCCGTACAAAGCCACCGTCATACTGTCAAAACGGTGTGAATATTCAGTCTTGAGGTCACCGTTGAACATCTTTGACTTCCAGTCACCATCCGGTTTGGTGGACCATCCGTCCATAATGCCGGATATAGTGAGCAGGTCTCTGTCTGATATCCTCCATCCTGCATCCAGCAAGCCATCGGTTACATTCCTCAATCCGTATCCCAAGCGCAGCAGACCGTAATAGCTGCTTTGCTCAACGTCATCGGACTGTTCACCGAACACGCCCATAGGATTACGTCCGTAACCCTGATGAGGATTGGCTTCGGTACGGTAGCTCACAACGGCAGCCTGCCTTTCCGTCTGAGGACGCTGGGGCACCGGCATTATCTTGCTCTGCTCCGACATCTCAGGGTTATAAGCACCTTCTATGGTAAGCGACCTGGAGGGTAGCACATCATTCTGTGCCCTGACTCCGCTCCAGCATATTACGGCCACAAGGGCCGGCAGTATATATCTTTTCATAACAGTCATTCTTCAAGTCGTTTGGCAATCATATCAGCTATATCATCATCCTCGGTATAATTGGATTTGAGGGAGAGCAGATACTGACGCGCCTCCACATCCTTACCCTGTGACTTATAAATGTCACTGAGCAGTATGAAGCTGCGTGCCAGCCAATACATATGGGGTGTACCCTCCTGTATAAAGTTCATAATCACCTTCTCGGCACCTTCTGCATCACCGCTGTCAAACAGCAGCTGGCTGAGCAGATAGTCTGACTCTGCCCCGTAACGGGAACGGGTATCCTTGGAGAGCTCCTCAAACAGAGGACGTGCTTCGGCACGTTTTCCGTCGGACAGTAAAGCCTGAGCCTTCCAGTATGTAATCTCTGTCTTCTGTTCAGCAGAGAGCTGTGTCTGCAACGTCTTGTCGGCATACATCAAGACCGCGTCATTCTCATTGATCTGACCGGCGCTGCTCACAATACGGAACAGGCTGGTACGCTGACGCTCGGCATTGGCAGTCTTGTCATAAAGACGGATGTAACTGTCCATCGACGTCTCCCAGTCTCCCACTGACCACGCCATAGCTGCAGCATGATCCAAAGCACTCTCGCAGAACCTGCTGCTCTCATATGCGGCGCAGTGCATATAGCTCTCGTATGCATTCTCATAGTCATTCTCCTCCTCAAGCAGAAGTCCCTGATAGTACCATGCATTGGCAGCGAACGCACCATTGGGATACTGCTCCAGATACTCCTTGAAACGCACCTTTGCTTCGGCTTTCTGCCCACGGCCGAAAAGGCCTTCGGCTGCCGTGTAGGTAAGCGAGTCACGCTCACTCACGGCAATGGGAGTCGCCCCCTGAACAGTCTCGACATATGCGAGATAAGAGTTTATATCACCCTTTTCAACGTATATTGACTTGAGGTCCACAAGTGCTGTACGAGCCTCGTCGCTACCCGGATAACGGGCTATCACATCCTTATAAGCCGCGATGGCCTGGTCATATTTATCGGTCTGATAATAGATAAGCGCTGTCTCGGCGGCGGCCTTACGCGCCAGGTCAGTATTGGGATAATCTGATATGATCCTGCTGAATACAGCTACAGCCTGCTCCGGCTTGTCGGTCTGCTGGTAGGCACGTCCCTCTTCATACAGAGCCGATGCCACGTACGGTGATTGCGGATAGTTGACTGTAAGCTTGTCCAGATCCTGTATCTTCTGCTGGTAGTTCCGTTGCAAACCGTTCACCAACGCAGTCTGGTACAGGGCATAATCACCTATGGCAGGTACAAGGTTGATTGCCGTACCGTAATACTCCTTTGCCTTGTCATACTGGCGGCCGTAGAACATGCAGTCACCCGCACGCAAGGCAGCATCGGCCACAATCTCATTTCCGAGACCGGTCTGCCTTGCTGTCTCTATTACAGTCCTGAACGAACGGCCGCTCTTGTTATAGTCACTGCGGTTATAGCAGATGTAACCCAGTCCGTAGTTGGCAAGGCCGCTGTTTTGTGTCATGCCGCTACCGGTCAATGCCAGATAACGGCTGTAATCAGCCTCGGCACGGTCAATATGTCCCATGCGGTAGTAACACTCACCGCGCCAGAAGAGAGCCTCATTTGCAGTCTTGCGGTCATAACGCTCCAGCGCAACCACATCGCTCAGCAAAGACGGAACCTTGTCATAATTACCCGATGCCATATCATCCATAGCCTTCTTGTAGAGAAGCTGCATCTTGGCGGCCAGTATGGATGCGCCCGGATTCTGTATCTTGGCTATCGATGCCAAAGCCGCATCATAGCTGGGAGTATTCATATAGACATCTACAAGATAACTGCTCACCTTGTCAGCATATGCAGATTTAGGATACTCGTTGAGGAAACGCTCCATTGAAGTCACCGACTCGGCAAACGGCGAGTAAGATGTCTCATGGATAACCATAGCATAATTGTAAAGAGCCTGCTCTCTCACATCGGGTTTGCCCGGAATGTTCGATGCATGCTCAAATGCCAGACGGGCACTGTTCTTGTCGCCCTTCTTGAGCTGAGCCAGACCAATGTGGAGCAAGGCGTTCTGAGTCACGGCATCCTCTTCAGTAATAACCTGGGTGAGATGCTCTATGGCACCGTCCATATTACCGGTCTGGAACTCGGACATACCCAACAGATAGGTATCATGACGGATATCCTGGCTCTGACCTGTAGCCAGATAGCTTGTCAGCAAATCCACTGCCTTGGCATACTCACCTTTCTTGTACCAGTACTCTCCCAGTATTCGCTCGGCCTCAGCCTCGATATACGGGTCATCGGTAGTAGCCACCAGGTTATTGGCGGTCTCGTACGCCTGAGTCATGTCGCCTTTCCCATTCAAAGCCATCTCTGCCAGATAGAGTCGGGCCTCATCATGACGGGATTCCAACGAGTTCTCAAAACCGGTTTTGGCCTGATCGGTCTTATCGTTCACGTAATCGTAATAAGCGCGATAGAATATGATATCCTCATCCTCATCGGGCTCATCGACCAGACGTTCCAGTATGGTAAGCTGCAGGTAACCCTCCTGTGCGCGTCCGCACCTGAAGAGTGCTATCGCATTGTGACGCACCATCCGCCTGCAGTCATTCTCATCAAGCAGCAACGGGTCACACTCATCAAAGCACTCTATGGCATCCTGATACTCACGCTGTACAAAATGTGATGAGCCCATCAGGGCAAGCATACGGTTGTTGTACATGGAGTTGGGGTACTTGGACATGAAAATCTGAATGGCCGGCATCGCTGTCTGGAGGTCACGCTCGGCGGCAATCACCACCTGCATGTATTCAATCTCCTCGGTCAGCGCCTGCCTACGGTCCTTAGTCACCTTAATCCAATCATCAAGCAATGAGCCGGCAGCGCCGTAATCACCCTGGGTGAAAACCGTACGACATTCATCCAGCAGACGGGTATCGGCATCCGTCAGACGACTCTGTGCCGATAATCCTGCAACCCCTGCCAGCAAAAGCGTTACAGACAATAGTATCTTTCTCATCTGGTCAGAATTGTTTCTTGTACCACATATCCAGGGCCTTCTCTTCGGCGGCTTCCATGACGGCCCGCTCGCCCGGCCCTTTGTCGTTGATGCCGCACAAATGCAGCACCCCGTGAATTATCACTCTCATCATCTCTTTGTCATAAGACGTATGAAACTTGAAACTGTTAGTCTCAACCGTCTCCAAACTGATGAACATATCGCCGCTTACCAACCCCGGCTCACTGTAATCAAACGTGATTATATCCGTATAATAGTCGTGTCCCAGAAATTCCTTGTTAACCTCCAGGATACGGTCATCATTACAGAAAATGTAGTTCAGATTGCCCACTTTGCGGCCGTCATATGTAGCTGCGACCGCAGTGATCCATGCTCTCACCGCCTTTCGGTCCAGACGGGGCATCTTTATGTTCTCAGTCAGAAATGATATCATCGTTTTAAGTTTATGCAAAGAAAAGATATGCCAGGAATATAGCGGCCAGTATGCCGGCCAGATCGGCCAACAGTCCGCAGCCTACGGCATGACGGGTGTTCTTGATGTTCACACTGCCAAAGTATACCGCCAGTATGTAGAATGTTGTATCGGTAGAACCCTGGAACAGGCAGGCCAGACGACCGGTAAACGAATCGGCTCCGTAAGTGGTCATGGCATCAATCATTAGACCGCGTGCGCCACCGCCGGAAAGCGGTTTCATCAGAGCTGTTGGCAGAGCTCCCACGAACTGGCTGTCCAAACCGCATTTCTCAACACACCAGCCTATGCCGTTAACCACAGCATCCATCGCTCCCGATGCACGGAACACGCCAATGCCCACCAGTATTGCAATCAGGTACGGGATTATCTTGACCGCAGTAGTGAAACCGTCCTTGGCTCCCTCTACGAATGCCTCATAGACATTGATCTTGGCCTTGATTCCCGATACTATAAACCCTATTATCACCACAAACAGGATGATGTTGGCAATTGATGTGGACACCGGGCCTATCTTTACTGCCGGGAGTTGTGAGAATCCCCAGATAATCAGGGCAACCAGCAAACTCAGTCCGCCTACGAAACCTATCAGGACCTTGTCAAAATGAATCTTCTGGATAAAGCAGGTAACCAGCAGGCCCACCAGCGTCGAGAAGAACGTAGCCAGCAATATAGGGATGAATACATCGGCCGGCTGGGCAGCACCCATCTGGGCGCGGTAAACCAGCACGCTTACCGGAATGATTGTAAGACCTGATGTGTTGAGCACCAGGAACATGATCATGGGATTTGATGCCACATCCTTGGTCTTGTTGAGCTCCTGCATGCGCTCCATAGCCTTAAGACCCATTGGAGTTGCGGCATTGTCCAGACCCAGCATATTGGCAGCAACATTCATGAATATATGTCCGTAAGCAGGGTCGTTCTTGGGCAGGTCTGGGAACAGGCGTGAGAACACCGGACTCAGCCATCGGGCAAAAGTATTGACCAGACCGCCCTTCTCGCCTATCTTCATTATACCCAGCCAGAGAGACAACACCCCGGTAAGTCCCAATGATATCTCAAAGCCTGTCTTGGCCGATGAGAACGTGGAGTCCATAATCTCCTGAAACACTCCTGCGTCACCCATGCAGAGCCTTATCACAGCCACTGCAAATGCGATAAGAAAGAACGAAATCCAGATCCAGTTGAGTACCATACGCGCCTGTACATTATTATTTGCAAAGATACAAAAGTAGTACCATTGGGGTCTGACCCCAATGGTACTACTTTTCAACAAACCTATTTATCAATCACCAAACTCTACACTCAAGTTCTATGCCCCAGCCTTCAAACTCTGCCAGATACAAAGGTTTCCTCACTTCCGGATCTACAAAACCATAATGACTGTAATCGGGTCTTTTGCCCAAGTGGCTGTCATCCTGCCTATTCTCCGGCTTCTTGATACCCTGCTTTATTACAGCATCGTCATCACCCATCTCTTTAGCCTGCTGTACCTTAAGGCGAACATCATCCTCATCAAATTCAACAGTGGGATCATTCCGCACCAACCAGCCTATCTCAGGTCTGAGAGCCATAGTCGCCGTATCCTGTGCCAAGCCCACTATTCCTCCGCGCAGATCCAAAGAGTTTATGCCGATGCAGTTACCCATATCATCCTCAAAATATTGAATAATCGGAACGCTTGTCATAAGTGGAGGCAGTTTATGTCCATATGGTATAGCTGACGGACGCTCTCCTCTGGTATCAAAAGGAATGAATTCCAGGAACCACCCGTTAAACGGAGTGGGACCGTATTTTGGCAGACATCCGCCACCAGCCTTGAGATGAAAATCATAAGGACGGCCCTTAATGGCCATATTCCACCAGAACTTCAGATTAGGATTACCCTTCGATGCCGAAACAAACTCCGCCAATATGGGGTCCAGCTTATCTGTCCATGATTTTACTCCGAATTCGCCCAACTTCCGGGTCTTTTCACGCAGCAGGCGCCAATCATCGGGAGTACCCTCAAGCGTTATACTGGGAATGCCACACCCCGAAACCAAATTCAAATAATCAAAGTACTGCTTTACGGTCTCCATAAGGGTAATCTGCGACACCATCCTCTCTATCATTCCTGTTGTAGAGAAGTTACAGGTTATGAGTTCGGCAACATCGCCTTTGGTCTCCTTTGCTATCAATTCCGCAAATTTCTCAACCTTCTGCGCCGCAGTTGTTTCGGGCGTAGTTTTTATTAAAAGAGTCTCTTTTCCCTCATGGCCTACCAGATACTGACGGAAACTTTCAGGATCACGGTTTACATACTGAGAGTAACCATTACAGATTATAATCCACATGATATCAGGTGACAGGACTATGGGCCGATGCTGGGCATATGCCAGACATACCATTGAAAAGAATGCGTTGTCATCACCATCAACCAGCGACTTGTCAGCAAAACTGGAGCCCAGATAGGGCTTACCTTCGGCCCACTTGCGGCCCAGATTCTCACCATTCTTTTCTGGGAGCAAATCATCGGCAATCTCCACATCCTCAACCTTAAAGGTTACTGCTCCGGGTGCAACTGTCACGATATCCTCCAATGAAGCATTCTTTATCTTCTTGGCCCCAATGACTCCTGTTCCAAACAACAGAGCCAACACACATGCTAAAACCAATTTTTTCATTGTATCATTTTTAAAGTTGAACAACAATAGCATCGGGGAACTGGCGCAGGATATCGGCTTTCTGTTCATCGGTCATGGGAGCCTTTACGGTCAGTTCTTCCACACCTACAATACGGCACCATTCACCCAGGTCTGACGGTACGGTTATAGGCTCAAGTGAGAGAATCTCAATATTCCTGCAATTGTTATGAGGATGCTTTTTAAGCATTGTATTCGGGAACCCTATAAACACCCATGTATCGGTAGTTCCGAATATCTGATATATTACTGATGAATTAATAAACTTCTTGCCGTCGCCATAATTCTTAAGGAATTCCAACTCACCGGGTTCCAGTTTATCAATAGCCAGTCCTGAGCCTATCTCCTCACGAACCATCCAGCTCATGGCAGGTTTGAGAGTATGGTTATCCCAATCCATCTCCATCCCTATGAATCCGGCACAAAGTTCAAGATTATGGGTTTCCTCGCTGCCGTCCGGCATATGCATCACATATTTTACGGGAGCCTTCTTTATCTCAGAGCAAACCTTGGTATTATGGGTCACAACCTCGGGCGTCCTTTCTATATGGTTACGGTTACTGAACCTGTCCGTTTCATAGAACGGGAAGAACACCGTGAACCATCCGTTATACTCAGCCGGTATATCACCGCCTCCGCAGCCTCCACGGCCCTCTCTTGCGGGCATATACACATTCACCATATCCCGCCAGAAATCACGGTTGACCTTACCCTCCGATGCATTCACGAACTCATCAATTACAGGCTTCAGTTTTCTTAGCCACCATCCAAGGTCCAATCCGTTGAGCCTTGACAGACGCGAGCGGATCTCCTTCCAGTCATCGGGAGTACCAAGAAGAGTAATATCCGGAATACCGCATCCCATATAGTGAACCTCATACTTAAAGAACTTCTTTACGCTCTCCATCATGGAAATCTGCGATGTAACGCGTTCAAGAGCGCCTGTAGTAGAGAAATTGCAGACCATAAGATCAGAGAACTTTGACGTCATGTTGCTGTCTATCAAGTCGCTGAAAGCCTGAATGATATAATCCCAGTCCCCTTCATTCTCAAACACATCACTATATGTCTCTACTATTAATGTACACTGGTCTTCAAAGTCCACCAGGCGCTTACGCAACTGCTCCGCATTCTCATTAATATGAGTTGCTATACCCTGGCTTATAAGCAGCCAGATCATATCAGGTGACAGCACCAGCGAATAATGCTTGTCAAATGCAGTCAGGAAACCTTCAAAGCAGGCATTACGGTCAAAGCAAACCAGCTTGGTATCTGTCGCGCTGTGAGTTCTTATATTATAGTTTGATTCGGCAATCTCAGATGCACCAAGAATACTCTCCCAGCATTCCTGACCAGATATCTCATCCAACGGAGCCTTAGGTATATCCTTATTTTCAACATGGAACTTAACTCCGCCTCCCTCCAGAAACACCACATTCTTACTGACCTTTACCTTATTGTCCCTTTTGGCGTAAGCCACGCTCACGCACATAAGAGAAATGAGAATAAACACAAGCTTCTTCATATTGTTGTCGCATTTTGATTTGTTCTGCGACAAAAGTATGAAGCCCTCTTGCGGCCAACAAGCAATCAGCGTTGCATTACCGTTGCAAGCATCTTGCAACGGTAATGCAACGCCCTAAAAAAGTACAATTGGGGTCTGCCCCCTTTTGCTCATTTGCGGCCGAAGATGATGGAAAGAACAACGCAGATGCCTACGGCAAAGGGGTAGTAAAGATAGGGAATAATCTGCGTGGTGACAAGACCGGTCAGGCCGGCAGCCATAAGCAACTGGGCTCCGTAAGGTATGATACCCTGCACAAAGCAACTAAAGACATCCATCAGGCTGGCGGCGCGGCGTTTGGGAATATCAAATTTCTCAGATATATCATTGACAATACCACCCACGGTAATGATTGCTATGGTGTTGTTTGCGGTACAGAAATTGGCCAGAGCCGTTAGAAGGCCGATGCTGAATTCGGCCCCACGACGACCGCGGGCACGCTTTACCACACTGCGCATTATGTAATCCAAACCGCCGTTGTAGCGTATTATACCCAACATTCCGCCGGCCAGCATAGTAACAATGATAAGATCACCCATACCGGCTATACCCTGGCCCATGGAGCCCAGGAAACCAAACCAGTCAAGCGAGTCAGTGCCGAACCCCACAACAGCATTCAGCAGCAGGCCTATCACAAGCACCAGGGTCACGTCAATACCACAGAGTGCCAGCACGATGACAGACAGGTAAGGCAACAGCTTGAGCCACTCGATAGGTTGAACATCGGACACGGAATTTATGCTCAAACCTTTGAAAATGTAATAACCCGCAACCACAATTACAGCCGGCAGCACAATCATTAAATTGGCCTTGAATTTCTCGTGCATGGCACAGCCCACGGCACGCGTAGCCGCGATGGTGGTATCGGATATGAATGACAGATTATCGCCAAAGAACGATCCGCCCACAACCAGGGCGGCCATCATAGCCTGGCTCATTCCAGTCTCCTCGGCTATACCGCTTGCTATCGGGACCAAAGCCACGATTGTACCCACGCTGGTACCTATGGCCAACGATACAAAACATGCCGTAAGGAACAGTCCTGCAAGCAGAAAATGACTCGGGATAATATGGAGCGTAAAGTTTACAGTAGCCTCAATGGAACCAATCTCCTTGGCCGATCCCGCAAAAGCGCCCGCCAGCATGAATATCCACACCATAAGCATGATATTCCAGTGTCCGGCACTCTCCGAGAACACGTTGATGCGCCCGCTGAGCTCACCCGGGGTGATAGCCACCGCATAGACCGATGCCACCAGGAATGCCGATGAAACCGGCACCCTGTAAAAATCGCCCGCCAGAAGCGACGATACCAGATAAACTATCAGAAAAACAATGATGGGGCTCAAAGCCAAGAGCCCCGGCATCTTAATTTTATTACTCATTTAAGAGTACTTTTCGCCATACTTGAGCATGGCGTCGTTTATGTATTTCTTAAAGTCCGTCTCGTTGTTACGACGGCATATAACCAGCACATCATCAGTATCCACCACCAGGAACTCGCTCAGGTCATCAATCACCACCAGCTTTTTCTCCTTGTTGCACAAGAACATACTGTTGTTACAGTTGTAGACCTGATAGTTGTACATACCCAGCACGTTACCGTTACCGTCCTTGGCGCAATAATCATAGAGCAGATCCCAGCTCTCAATATCGTTCCAGCTGAAATCACCTATGGCCATGCAAACCTTATCGGTCTTTTCAAGAATACCGTAGTCAATAGAGATATGGGGGAATGCCTCATAAACCGAATAGAGCAGGCTTCGGCGCTCGTCTCGGTTATGCTTGGTATCATAGATACGGTTAAACTGAGATATCATGTCAGGAAGATGAGTCTTGGCAATATCAATGTAAGCATTCACGTTCCACATAAGGATACCAGAGTTCCAGTAGAATTCACCGCTGTCCACAAAAACCTTGGCAAATGACTCCTCGGGTTTCTCAGTGAAAGTACGTACGCTGTAAATGCCCTCGGCCTTCTTCTCATCAATCTGGATATATCCAAACCTGGTCTCGGGACGGGTTGGTTTGATGCCTACCGTAAGAATGCAACTGTTCTCACTCACAAAAGACATACCCTTCTCAATCACATCGATATAAGGTTTCTCATCCTTAATGACAAGGTCCGATGGAACCACCAGAATATTGGCATTGGGGTTAATGTCGCGGATATGATACGATGCAAGCGTAATGCTGGGTGCCGTACCTTTCATTACCGGCTCACGCAACACCTGCAGCGGGTTCAGGTCCGGTAGTTGCGTACAGACATCCTCATAAAAATCCAGGTTTGTAGAAACAATGATATTCTCCTCGGGGAAAATACGTTTCATTCGCTCAACCGTCTCCTTAAGCAACGTATGACCGTTGTTATTGAAATCAAGAAACTGTTTGGGCATACCCTTGCGGCTCAAAGGCCAAAGTCTGGTGCCAAATCCACCAGCCAAGACAACGCAGAAATTATCTGATCCTAACATAGTACCTTTTTGAATGCTACGAAGATATCGCATATTCTGAAACAATCAAGCTTTTCAGGGCTAAAAACGCAGTCATTCAAAAAAAACAGTGCCTTTCCCCTATGTTTCATCAAATTGTTGTACCTTCGCGGCGGTTTTGATACCAAGCCCAGATGGCGGAATCGGTAGACGCGCTGGTCTCAAACACCAGTGGGGCGACCCGTGCCGGTTCGACCCCGGCTCTGGGTACGGAAAAAGAGAGGTTTTTCGCCTCTCTTTTTCCGTACCCAGGCCGGGGCCGAACCCGTTCCTTATTTTAGTTCGCCACAGCGAACAGGGCGGCCCTCCGGCCGCTCTCGCTCGCATACTCGCTTCGCCCCAATACATTTGCACCTGAGTAATTATTTTCAATTGAATATATAGCTTTTATTTGGATAATTATGAAATATTGGTAACTTTGCATTATTAAAGGTTTGATTATGAAAACAACATCTGTAGCACTTGGTCCTCATTTTGAGGATTTTATACAAGCTAGCATCTTAAGTGGTCGCTATAACAATGCGAGTGAGGTGGTACGTGCCGGCTTGCGTCTGCTGGAAGATCAGGAACAGAGAATAGCAGCACTACGTACTGCCATAGAAGAAGGTTTGACCAGTGGCTGTGTGGAGGATTTTGATTCGAAGGCTTACCTTCAGGAAATGAAAGCACGTAAACATGGCAAAGTATGACATATCCAAACAGGCCCTGGAAGACCTGTACAAAATCTGGGAATATACCGTTGATACCTGGTCCGAAACACAAGCCGACAAGTATTATAAACTGCTTGAAAATGCCATGAACGAAATAGGCACAAGTCCACAGGAAACCGGAAAACCGTACGATGAGATTATGACTGGCCTAAAAGGCTATCATGCGGGAAAGCATTTGATATTCTATATCATTCAGGACAATGGCCGTGCTTTCATTGCGCGTATCCTCCATGAGAAGATGGATTATAAGCGCCATTTCTGATATATTTAGACCATTGCCAAATGTTTGTACTTATCCACCAGTCTGCTCAGTTCATCCAACTCCTGATATAAAGCGGTTCGACTTTGTCACCTTTTCTTGCTGCTCCCGTACTGATCCGCTTTATTAAACATCTCCTCAAGGACAGTGTTTAAATCACAGTATTCACTAAAATCAGTAATTCCGATGTCAGTAGCACCAGGGCCATCAACAAGAACATGAGTGATTTTCTTACCATTCACGGTAATGTTACCGCTTTCAATAACCCTACGGTGTATATCTTCCAAAAGCCGTGCAGGATCTGTGATGGTATCATCATCACAATAGACGACCTTGCCGTTTACAGCCATTTGGTGTACTTCCTTGCCGTTTATCATCAAAACACCGTTTTCATTAAACTTCATGACATCAGGATTGCGGCGAATGACTTCATCGGCCGATGCAGTTTCATCAAAAGTAGATACCCAAACAACGCTAAACAAAAAGCACTATCCTACATTAGATGATTAAATTGATTCATATCGATTGTTTTTACATCTTTAGATGCTTCGCGAAGAGGAATAGGCTTTTCATGTATCAGCGCCAAAACTATGAGATTACTGAGTTTATCGCTTTCATTTTTGTGTTGATTACTGCGACAAAAGTATATCCCGGAAAATTCTCATACAAGGATTAGGCGTTGCAATACTGCTGCAATTACACAATTGCAATCAGCTCTTGACCTATAGCGTGTAGTGTGGCGTAGATTTCTTCCAGGCGGGCCTTTGATGGTTTTTTTGCTCCGCTTATATATTGAGCAAAAAGGCTCTGCGATATGCCCATACGTCGGGCTATGGCCGATACATTCAGTTCCGGATGTGCTATGAATTAATGAATAACACGACAAGATAAAGATTACGTTATCTTTGCAACACAATGGAAAAAGGGATTACACTCATGAGAGCTACAGCGGCCGATTCACGGTTCATTGCTGAGAACGTACTGCGTGCGCTGCATATTGATGAGACCGATGAACGGCATATCAATCATCTGGCCGATATCAGCCGCCGCGAAGACACTCTGTACAGTTGGCGCAACTCCACAATTGCGCTTTACGACGGTGTGCAAGCCGGCCTGATGGTAGCTTATGATGGGGCCCGATACCGCCAGATGCGCGATATCACATTCCCAATGATACGCATGTATGTGGGAGATGATTATCACAATATGGACGATGAATCCTGCGCCGGAGAATACTACCTGGACTCCCTTGCAGTACTGCCCGAGTACCGCAACAAAGGCATAGCATCTGCATTGATACAGGAGATGTTCCGCCAACGCGATGAAGCCGGCATACCCTTGGCCACCATCGCCGTCGACCCCGACAACGACACCGCCTACCGCCTCTACACCCGTAACGGATTCCGCCCCGATGGCCGGATATCCGTCTTTGGCACCACCTACGACCGCCTCATCTGCCCGTAACTGCCTCAGCATTATTCCATAAGAGACGACTCGGCAAGTTGCTTTATTTTGTTGTGGTATTCCTTTGTGGTATAAGACGGTATCTTAGGTTTAAACGAATCAGAATAACAAGCTATCCTTTCCAGTTTTTCCTTGTCACCATTATGATGATACAACTGTGCCAGATAATACAACGGAGTTATTCTGTTGGGGACCATCATGAATGATCTGATATAAGATTGCTCTGCCTTGTCATGATATCCGTGCCTGACATTGTTATTCCCTATTTCATACCAAAATACAGGATTACAGCTACGGGATGCACCGACTCTTAATATAGAGTCACTCTTTTCATATTGTCCCGTCATACTTAAGGAAACACCGTATTCATACAATAAATTCAAATTCAGAAAGTCTTTGTCAATCTGTTTCTCACAATAATCGCAAACAGTAGAATACTCTCCGTTACTGAAGAAGAAAGCTATATCGCTCTCCATATTATCAAGTTTGTTTTTGTATTCTATTTGGGGCAGTTCAAGAAAAAGTATTGCTCCGGACAAAACCGCCCCTACTGCATTTGTAATCCAGTGAACACACTTTAATCTGGTATTTGTTATCTGATAATCCATACTTCCAGCGGCTCCCATGAATATGGAAAGCAACAGGCAATACACCGAATAACAATGGGGGTACGAAAACTGTGAGGTAATGAATAGAGACAACAAACCATATCCAAGCGGACTACTGTTCCTTATAAGCACAACCATTCCTCTTATGAAGATGTAGAAAGCCAGCAACATGGCAAACAAGCCGTGTTCGACCCCCATCCTGAGAAACTCATTAAAGGCCGTCAATGGAGTACATGCATATCCCGTATCTCCCTTGTTAAGATTGACAAGAGTGTTTATGTCCACATTTTCACTGTAATCACTGAAATACCGGTACTGTTCAAGTCCGAATGCTCCGGCATAACCATCGGCTCCTGTCCCCATTATTCCATTATGGGCAATGATCTTTGTCGCGATCTTTGCCATATACAGCCGGCCATCGGCCGATGGTTTTTTCAAAAAATACAGAACGGCAAAAAAAGCAATCAACACTATGGATATCGATATTATATGTCTCCTGATAAAGCCCGAGGAACGAGGATTCATATTTAGGAAACACATGCCGGGAACAATCACTGACATAACAGCCAAACGGCTCTTTGAAAAAAAGATCATCGCGACCAATGTGCCTGTAACAATGTACAACGCCACTCTTAACAGCATTTTCTTAAACTTGAAAATCAGAACGACAAGGATGCTGCAGGCAATTGAAAGCAAGCATGCAAAAATATTGGGGTTCAGCAACGTTCCGACAGGATACGGTGCTCCCTGCAACAATTGCATAATGCCTACGTATGTCTCTCTTAATGAGAGGACCAAAAGAACAATCAACGTTACCACATATGACTCTCTTTTGAAAAACCGGAATGACAACCGAAATACAGAATAGTAGAATATCATCAGAACTGTATTTCTCAATCTGATATCATGCAGGCCGTCAATTACGGAATTAAAGTCAGCATGCATATAATGGCATATCAAGACCCATATTACAAGCAATAAAACGCTTAAGTCTATTGAGTTATAGTTCTTGAATCTGTTGACACAATCAGTGTATTTAGTAAACATTAAAAAATAACTTGAACTTTTTGGGGCATGATTCCAGGCTTTG
>JAKSIV010000009.1 GCA_024398635.1 Bacteroidaceae bacterium
CCATGGAGGCCGATGATGCCCGGACATTGTGCGCACTGCTGCGTGACGGACGCATCGCAAAAGAACTTTCAGAAAAGTAATATGGAGACCCCTACCCGAATTACAGTCAACGCTTCAGGCAAGTATGACATCCTGCTCCGCAAAGGTGGTCTGTCCGGCATAGGACAGGCTGTCGCAGAGATTTCCAAGCCCTGCAAGATAGCCGTTCTCAGTGACGACAAGGTTTTCCCGCTCTACGGAAAGAGTGTAATCGAGTCATTGGAAAAGGCGGGATTCAGCACCGTATGTCATATCATCCCCAACGGCGAGCAGAGCAAGACCCTTGATAATGTGACCGCATTCATAGACAGCATGGTCAAGGCACAGGTTACACGTACCGATATGGTGCTGGCGCTGGGCGGCGGCGTGGTAGGCGATATGGCCGGTTTTGCAGCGGCAATCTACCTGCGCGGAATCCCGTACATCCAGGTGCCAACCACCCTGCTGGCCGCCGTAGACTCATCGGTGGGCGGCAAGACGGCGGTCGATATAAGCGCCGGCAAGAACCTGGTGGGCGCATTCCACCAGCCCGCCCTGGTCTATCTGGACACCGAAACCTTAAATACACTTGACCCGGCAGTAATGCGTGACGGTTTTGCCGAGGTACTCAAATACGGTTTCATCCTTGACAGGGAGCTGGCCCATACGACCGCCCGTCCGGGTACGTTTGATCTGGAGCAGGTCATTGCACGCTGCATCTCCATCAAGCGTGACGTTGTTGAAAAGGATGAATTCGACAAAGGCCTGCGCGGCCTGCTCAATTTCGGCCATACATTCGGTCATGCAATCGAGAAACTGAGCGGATTTACCATAACACACGGCAGCGCCGTGGCACGCGGCATGATTATAGCCGCCAAAGTGGCAAAGGTTTACGGATTCACTGACTATACCGATGTCATAACCAAAATCGTAAAGGATTACGGATTCGAGACTGAGTGTCCCTTCAGCGCCGATGAACTGTACGGCGTTATCCTGTCGGACAAGAAGCGCAGCGGAGCCGACATCACCTTGGTACTACCCAAGGAGATCGGTGCATGTACTCTTGAAAAGATGCCCGCCGCACAGGTGCTTGAACTGATGAAAAAAGCCGGATTATGAAACTTGAAGTTACAGGAACACTGTCAGGAAACGTGCAGGTGCCGCCTTCAAAATCGGTAGCGCACCGCATGCTCATATGCGCCGCACTTGCCGACAAGCCCTGTACCATTGTCTGCCGGAGCATAAACCGCGACATGGAGGCCACCGCCTCATGCCTGAATGCACTCGGTGCCGACATCAGATACATAGACGGAAAGTTCAGCGTCACACCCATCTCCAAAGTCAACAAAGATGCCACCCTTGACTGCGGGGAGAGCGGTTCGACCTTAAGGTTCCTGCTCCCCGTCGCCGCTGCATTGGGGGCCGATGCCACATTCATGGGTCAGGGACGTCTGCCGGAGCGTCCGCTCTCACCCCTTTACGATGAGATGACAGCCCACGGCATCAGCATGTCTGAGAACGGCCGTATGCCGCTGACCTGCCATGGAACCCTGCCCGCCGGGCTCTACACCATTGACGGCAGCGTATCATCACAGTTCATATCAGGTCTGCTGATGGCCCTGCCCCTTACCGGAAAGGAGAGCCGCATCGTCATCACAGGAAAGAAAGAAAGCGAATCATACATAAATCTCACCCTGAATGCCTTGGCTGCATTCGGTGTCAAGGTGAATGATTTCATCATACCCGCAGGACAGCGTTACACCACTCCTTCAGGACAGGTTGCCGTCGAGGGAGACTGGTCAGGTGCCGCATTCTGGATAACCGCAGGCGCTATCGGCGGCAAAGCCATAACCTGCACGGGCATAGACTATGCGCACTCCGCACAGGGTGACCGCCGCATCGTCGATGTGCTCCGCAGGATGGGAGCTGACATCACGACATCTGACAGCACCGTGACCGCACGCCCGTCAAGCCTCACGGCCACACAGATAGACTGTGCCGATATCCCCGACCTGGTTCCAATAATGGCCATCGCGGCTTCATCGGCCCAGGGAACAACGGTATTCGACAACATACGCCGCCTCCGTATCAAGGAGAGCGACCGCATACAATCCATCCTGCAGCTGCTGTCAGGAGCCGGCATCAGCGCGTACGCATCGGACAACACCCTTACCGTAACGGGAGGGCCGGCACGCAACTGCGCATACGACCCTTCGGGCGACCATCGCATGGCTATGGCTGCGGCAGTGTTGGCATCGGCCAAGAATATCAGGATTGCCATAAGCGATGCGGAGTGTACCGCCAAGTCATACCCTGCTTTCTTTGATGATTTCAATGCTTTGGGAGGAGTGGTAAATACAATTGAGAATTGAAAATTGAAAAGGAATAATATATATGGAACTTGCAGATTACAGAAAACAGATTGACAGCATTGACAACGAGATTTGCCGTCTTTTCGCCGAGCGTATGAACGTGGTGAACGAGATTGGCGAATACAAACGCAGCCACGATGTCCCCGTAAGCAGCAGCTCACGTGAACGTGAGGTACTGGCACGCATCTCAAAGCAACTGCCCGAGGATCTCGAGGATTTCGGACGCGTGCTCTACCGCTCGATGTTTGACGTAAGCAAAGCGTATGAGGCAATGTACAAGGAGAAGGACTCCCCACTCTACAAAGCCGTTTCAAGCCTTATAAACGCCGATCCCGCACCGTTCCCCAAGCGCGCTGTCGTGGCTTGCCAGGGACGCGAGGGCGCATATTCACAGATTGCTGCCGAGAAGCTTTTCGAGGTTCCTGAGATAATGTTCAACAACACGTTCGAGGGTGTTATCCGCATGGTCACCGACGGCCTTTGCGAATACGGCATACTGCCTATCGAGAATTCGACGGCAGGTTCAGTGAACGAGATTTATGACCTGCTCATAAGATACAATGTACACATCGTGCGCAGCACACGCGTAAGGGTTGACCATCAGCTGCTTGCAGCCAAGGGCGTAAAACTCAAGGATATCAAGACCATCTACTCGCACCCGCAGGCAATCAACCAGTGCTCACATTTCCTGAGCACTCTCAAGGGCGTGGAGATAATCCCGTTTGACAATACCGCCATGGCTGCCCAGAGAGTGTCAAAGGACACCTCGGGAACATCGGCATCGATATCGTCAAAGAGTTGCATTGACCTCTACAACATGGAGGTTCTGGCACGTGACATACAGAACTTTGACAGCAACCACACCCGTTTTATCTGCATTGCAAAGGATGCACGCATATACCCCGGCGCCAACCGCACCAGTATCATGATGGTGGTAAGTCACAAGCCCGGAACACTTTTCAGCGTGCTGTCCAAGTTCAATGCGACCGGAGCCAACCTGGTCAAGCTTGAAAGCCGTCCTATCCCCGGACGTGACTTTGAGTTCATGTTCTATTTTGACATCGAGCTCTCTATCTACGACAATAAATTCGCATCGCTCATAAGCGAGCTTGACCATTGCGGCGAGCAGTTCAAATACTTCGGTACTTATCAGGAAATCATATAATTTAGCGGCATGAAAAAGATTCTTGTCATAAACGGACCCAACCTGAATCTGTTAGGATTGCGCGAGCCGGACATATACGGAAGCCGTGACTACAAGGCACTCGAGGCCTTCGTATTGGAGAACGGACTTGACCTGGGGCTCCAGGTGGAGATCTTCCAGTCAAACCACGAGGGTGCCATAGTCGACAAGATCCAGCAGGCATACGGCGTCTTTGACGGCATCGTCATCAATCCGGCCGCTTACACACATACCAGCGTAGCTATTCTGGATGCGCTCAAAGGCGTGGCAATCCCCACTGTCGAGGTTCATCTGAGCGATGTCGATTCACGAGAGGAGTTCCGACGGAACTCATTCGTCTCACTCTATGCCGAAAAGGTCATTAAGGGGCATGGATTTGACGGATATAAAGAGGCTTTGGAGTACTTTTCAGAAAAAAAATAAAAAAAATGCAGGGTCCGGACCAACAAATCCGGACCTTTTGCGTCTATTAGGCAAAAGAATTACTGAAACATGATTAAAAAGTATCTGATTGCGGCTGTAGTGGCATTGATTGCCTTGCCCGCGTTTGCACAAAACGAGAGACATTACGAGTACGATGAATATGGCAAGGTAGGCCGCAGCGAAGGATGGGCCCGCCGCTTTGCCCACAATTTCTATGACGGTCTGATCGGAGCCGAGTATTATGAGGTGATCGATGACAACGGCAACAAGACCGAGAAAAAAACCGAAGACCGCAAAAGTAAGAAAAATGTAAGTAAAAGTTACCGCTACTACGGTCCCGGCCACACCCCCGATTTCTATTTCGGAATCAACCTTCTCGGAACTGACCGCCCGCCCATGATGACCCCGGAACTCCCCCAGAAATTAGGCAAGGGATTCGAGTTCGGATTCGCTGTCGGAGAGTGGGGTTATCATATGACCAGGAACCTTGGCATCAACACCGCATTCTACATAACCAGGTCACGTTACTGGTTTGACAACGGCATGTACCTCAACTACAACCGCAATCTCCAGGAGGCCAACACCATGAAGCTCTTTGATACGCCTTACGACGGCAAGGAGGTCAAGCAGGGATACCTGCGTTACTGGAGCCTGCGCGTGCCCCTCTGCATAGAGATCAGCGCAGCGTCAAGCCGCGGACCGTTCATTGCCGTCGGTCCTGAGATTGAATACAGATTCGGAGATGTATCAAAAGTTGATTACGTCGATGAGAAAAAGGGTGAGATCATTGCAAAAGGCGTCAACATCAATCCGTTAGGACTCAACGCAGTGGCAAGAGTCGGTATAAATGATTTCGGAGTCGTTGCCCGTTACTCATTCACTTCGCTCTTCCAGAAAGATGACCCCGCCCAGACATACCCGTTCATGATCGGAATATCCACCACTTTCTAACTTGTTTGTAAAATAAAATTACAAAGACATCCCGCATTCCGTGGCGGGATGTCTTTTTTGTGCGCGTTTATGCGCGTACATCTTTTTTCCATTTGCATTTTTTAGCTTATTTTTGCACCCAAGCAAAATTAAACATCAGGCAATGAAAAAGACAAACGCCATAATACTCTCGGCAATCGCCGCAGTATTTCTGTCAGCGGCACCATCCGCAGTTTACGCCCAAAGCAAGGGCAAGACCGCAACCACAAGCAAGAAACCCACCTGGATTACCAAAGCACCCGCAGTCAAGAACACTTACGTAGGAATAGCCAGCGTATCCAAGCGTTCCATGAATCCCGATGGTGAAACTGCTGACAACGGCGCCAACCAGCAGTCATCCTCAATAATCGTCTCACAGCTTTTCTTCAACGACAAGTACAAGGAGAGCGGAAAACGCGAGGCTGAGAAGAAGATACTGGCTTCACTCCGTCTTGCAGTCGATGCCAACTCCCTTTTAGGCGAACTGATCCTGAAGGGGGCATACAGCTCATCGTTTGACGATGTATTTATCGAGAAGGTCTTCAATACTCCCCTACTCAAGAAACAGGGCGAATGGGAGGACGATGAAGAGTACTGGTGCTATTACAGCATAACCGAGAAGGATTACCAGACACGCATCAAGTCCCTTGAGGACAGCATCTGCAGTCAGGCCGAGACAATGTGGAAACTGGGTATGTCATATCAGAAAGACGGAATGCTGTTTACGGCCGCCAAGACATATACCGAGGCCATGAACCTGATACATCCGCTCATCTACACCCAGCATAAGATCAAGTACAACTATGAGAACGTGGATCTGTTCACAAGCATATACAACAGCTACATCCACGTATATGACGACATCAAACTGACCTGTTCCATAGATGAGATCCCGGCAGTAGCCGGCGAGGGCGTCCCCGCCACATTCAAGGTTTCAGCCGAACAGAACGGTACTCCAGCCCGCAAGATCGGAGTCGTGATGGAGTATGAAGGAACCATTGACGGAGCTTTCATGACCGATGATGAGGGTGTTGCCACATTCTCCATCGCCAAGGCAACCGACGAGCCGTTGCAGACAATCACCTTCTCGCTTGACAAGGACGGTCTGTACGGCCTCCCCGAGACATACGCATTCAAACAGCTGACCGCCGGAGCTGACAAACTCGCTTCAACCAAGACATCCGTCAAGCTGTTCGATCCAACGAATTACATCTACCTGAACGTCAATCCTGCCGATTCGGCCACCGAGAAAGCCGTCAACGACCTGATTTCGGCCCGTAAGGACCTGGTAATAGTAACCGACAAGAGCAAGGCGGACCTCATTCTCGATGTAACTCCTTCAGTAAAACTCGACCAGGAGGCCGATCCGAAAGCCAAATGGCCCATAAACAAGTATCTTTCATCACTCAAGGTTACTCTTACCGAGGCATCGTCAGGCAATGAGCTGTTCCAGTACGGCATCAGTGATTTCCAGTATCTGGCACCCTCAGGCAGGACCAAGGAGCAGGTGCTCCACTTATCGGCCAAGGAGATGTCACGCCAGCTGACGCGTGAATTCCCCGACAAGTTCAAATCATTCGGCTATGACAAGCGTTCACTTGTCTGGTCAAAACTCAAATAACACCGTTCCGCATGAAAAGGCTGACATTCCTTTTGGTGATCATTCTGCTGTCTGCATCGGCCAAGGTTGATGCTCAGATGACACGCGGCCAACTGCTGCGCAAATACTATCAGATAACCCAGCTTCACAACAGCGGCAAGGATGCCGAAGCCATTGCCATCTGCGAGGAGATTACGGCCATGTACCCCAAGCTGCCTGACACATATCTCCGCATGGCCCAGATCTACGATGACGGAGGTGAGAATGAGCTGGCTCTCGTCATGTACCGCACATACGCCAGCTTAGAGATGGACGACAAGAAACTGGCCGAGATCAATCCCCGAATGAAAGAGCTGGAGGACAAGCTCGGTGCAAAGAGTTTTGAGGAGCAGGAGCAGGAGCAGTTTGAGAAACTTATGGCTGAGACCGCGGCTAAAGAGCAGGAGAAGGCCTTAAGCACACCCGAACCCGAGCCCGAGCCCGAGCCCGAGCCCGAGCCTGAAGCAGCCCCCGCACCGGCACAGCCCGCCTTTACCACTTCAGCCACATCACTGTTTGATTTGTCCGCGTTGGTGGCATCGGCCAACACAAAGGAACCTGAGCCGGAGCCGGAGCCTGAACCCGAGCCCGAGCCTGAGCCGGAACCTGAACCCGAGCCCGAGCCTGAACCGGAGCCTGAAATCACACAGGAGATGCAGCAGGAAGCTGCAGCCCTGATGGACAAGGCTGCCGCCAAGGAGATCAAGCCGGACTGCACCACGCCCTATCTGTTCAGTCCGCATCCCGGCGTCGTCGATGAGCTGCATCTCAAACGCGACGCACAATACACCGCCAAAGTCACTCCCAAACGCAAGTTCACATCCAAGGGAGACCTTACCGGCAAGTGGGTGTCATCGGTATTCAGCCCTGAAACCGGACGTGAGTTCATCATTCTTGACATAGACCAGATGGGAAGCAGCCTGACTGCCATGATCAACGAGGAGTCAGGCCTGTTCATAGACAAGAAGAACAGCATGTTCAAGACATCATGGAATGCCGTAAAGAGCATATGGTCAAGTGACGGTGCTGATTTTGACGCCACAGAGCTGAAAGGCAATGCCTGCAGGGGAGATTTCTCCGAGGAGAGCTTTGACTTCACATTCGCCCTCCGCAAGAAAGACAAGCCCAACGTAGCGACTATAGGACGTGACATCATGGACGGACTCTCACTGTTCATACCGTTCGGAGCATTGGCCAGCCGCATTGGAAGCACCATGCTCAATTACGCCAGCCGCAAGATAACCAACGAGAAATTCCAGACCACCATCAACTTCTCGATAAAGGGCGTCACTGAGAACGTTCTGGCTTGCAGCTATATCGTCAGCGAACGTCACACCACAGCCGACGGCACACGCGACAAGGTGATTGAGGAACGTAATTTCCACCTCTTCAAGGTCCCCGAGGCATACAGGCCCTACTCTTACACCAGCAACGTTCAGGAGAACGCGCTCTATCGCGCCATGTACTCCAAACTTGAGAAAGAGGCAGTCTCTGATCCTGACAAGCTCTTCCCGCTGGCATACATGAGTTACTACGGCGCCGGAATCGGCAAGAAGGCCGATGACATAGACCGCCTGACCAAAGCCATAGTCTATATGCAGAAACTGGCCGACTACGGATGTCTGCGCGCAAGCGCCTGGCTCATCCCGGTCTACTACAACCTCTCTATTGACGAGAAGCACTACCCCATGCGTATGCAGCGCAAGAAATTCCGTGAGCTCTCAGACCATCACATGAGCACCATGCTGATGGCATACAACCCCTATGTCTACGGACTCAACGGAGATATTATGGCAAGCGGCAACTCTGACCCGGAGGAGATTGCAGCCGAGTATGACAAGGGCGAATCGCAGGGAGATTCATACTGTCTCTTCTCTCTCGGCAAGGCGTACAAGGAGGGTGTCATCAAGAACCGTGACCTTGAGAAATCACTCGAGTGTTTCCGCAAATCAGCCGAACAGGGATATGCCGATGCATACTGGCAGATTGCACTTGCATACAAGAGCGGCCTTGGCGTAACGTCTGACTACAACCAGTACATTCATTATCTGATCGAGGCCATAGATGCCGGATCAATCGAAGCCATAGACGAGCTGAGCGTGGCATATTTCTGGGGCATCGGAGTCAACCGCGACATTGACATGGCCCAGCAGGTAAGACGCAGCTATTTCCACGTAAAGAACAACGTATGGCGTGATGTGCTTACACTTTACGGCTTCCCAAGTATTTGACCGAATGATGAAAAGACTCAGATACATATTGATCATCGCTTTGCTTGCATCATCCGTCCCGATGCACGCACAGATAGAATTGAAGACGCCTGAACGTGTCGTCAGGATGCTGGAGAGCATGCCTGTCAGCGACATTCCCCAGTCCGGCCAGTTCAAGTGTCCCGATCTTAGCGGCACAATTGTGTTCTATACCGAGGCCCGGGACGGCGTAACCGTCCAGTTGGGAGCACGTCTTTTCTCCGACGGCATCCGCAACACATATGATCCTGTCATTATAAGTTTCGTTGAACGCCTTTGGGTGGAGCTGCTCCTGCGCAAGACCACCGAATCGCAGGCAAGCCTGCTCAAGGAATACGGAGTCAGGATAGTCTTAGGCGGTTATCCGCTCGGTTCAGGCAGTTTTGGCAGGCTCAGTCAGGCTCTTGACGTAATCAATTCGCTCTCATCGCTCTCCATCACGACCGGAGGCAGCGAGATCGATATGTTCATGCGTGACAAGACCGGCACGACACTGCATATCTACATACCTTCAAGCCGCGACCTGCTGTTCCCCTATGACAAGAAGGAGCATGAAGAGTGGCTTATCAACGACCTGACCCAAACCAAGATCCAATATAAGCAGACCGTTCCTGAACTTACAGATGTAAAGACAGCCGCCAACGGTCTTCTGGTAACAGGCGGTGAGTGCTACATGATTGATTCCCTGCGCAACGACGTCTTCCTTGACAAGGACAGACGAGTTCTTTGGAATCCCATGTCATACCCTGAAGAGTCCATGCGCAACATCCTGATGAGTGCGGCCGATGCACGTCATCTGACCGGTATTGTGCTTGACATCACACCGCACACATACAATCGTGACATAAAGAAATTCCGTATTCCACTGAATCTGTTCATGGGATATGTCCAGCAGCAGGGATACCGTTTCTTTACCGGTGACGTGGGACGCGACGGCGACCGTAGCCAGTGCCTGCTGACCATGTATCATCCGGTATACAACTACCTTCACATACTGTCAGTCAGTTTCACTCCTGACCAGTTGGAGTCAACCGGAGAGAGGGTCATAAAGGCAGATTTATCCACTTTCATTCCGCAACATAACATCAAGAACTTATTTCAGGAAAAATAACCGATAATTATGAGAATAAAGCATTTTCTATTCACGGCAGCACTGGCATTATTCGCAGTGACAGCCAACGCGCAATTGGACGTAGTACGTTTCAGCATCCAGGACGGCATATCGGACGCCAATCTGAAGGCCGGCATAGAGAAAAGTACATCTATACTGCTTTCAGCTCTCAACGCAACCGTCATCTCAGGAAAGTCAAAGATCAAGCTTGAAAAGGAGGACGAGTCACTGTTTACCAAAGACGGCCGCCGTTGCCTTGACGAGATGTGGGCGTCAAGTGCCATGATGTGCCCCGTATCACAGGTTACTGAGAAGGGTATCTCAATGCAGAACGGAACGGTTCAGGTCCGAAACGTGCCTATCACACTGCTTGCCGCCGATGAGGACAACTGCGAGCAGGAACTTGTTCTCTGCTTCAACGAGAAGGGCCAGATTGACAACATCATGATCGCACTTGAGGAGCATCGTTACCTTGATGTGATCAACGCCCAGATAAGCGTCAAGGATTTCCATCGCCGTCAGGCTATCATCGACTTCGTCGAGAACTTCCGCACAGCCTATAACCGCAAGGACATTGAATACATCAACAACGTATTCAGCGACAACGCCCTCATCATCACCGGTAAGGTTGTCAAGATTGACAAGAAGAGACAGGACCTGACCTCACAGTCACTCAACAACGAGCAGATCCAGTATCAGAAATCAACCAAGGAGGAGTATATCAACAACCTCAAGAGATGCTTCAAGAACAACAGCTACATCAACCTCATTTTCGATGAGATCGAGGTTATGCGTCACCCCAAGCGTGATGACATATTCGGCGTAACCCTGAAGCAGCACTGGAACTCATCCAACTACTCGGATGTAGGTTATCTGTTCCTGATGATCAATTTCGAGGACGAGATGAATCCCAGCATCCAGGTACGCACATGGCAGCCTGACAAGTACAACGGCAAACCGCTGCCGCGTGACGAGGTATTCTCACTCGACATGTTCAGCATCTGATAATCACTTCACACCGAAAAAACTGATCCTATGATAAGAAACTTAAAGACATTACTGACCATTGCAGTAATTTCACTGTTCACTACAGTCAGTGCACAGAATCAGCTCAAGAATCTGGTAATAACCAACATCACTCCCGAGTTGAGCGTTTATCCCTGCGGAGACCGTCATGAGGCATTGGTGATACTACGCTGTCAGGAACCTTTTGACCTTGTACTGGCATCGAACTACGATGCTAACCTTGACCTGAGCGTAACGACCGAGGGTCCTGAGAAGGTCTATAGCATAATATTCAAGACCAAGGAGGAGGGAACATCCTTCAAGGGCCGTCAGCTCACCGTTGTGGCCGAAGGATTCCGTAAGAACTACATTCCACTGAACCTGAGCGACAAGGAGAAGCTGGAGTTCATGGTATCGGACCCCTACTCCAAGCTGCGCAGCCTGTTCTACACATCATCCGAGGAGGGTTTGAGTTTCATGACCGACGGTCTGTATGACGCTGCCATCGACAAATTCAATGTAGCTAAGCAGTGCCCTGAGTACACCGAGGTTGAGAATCATCTTGACAGCTATATCGAGAAGTGCGACTCATTGAAGGCATGGACCGCCACAGCAAGCGCATATATGGATAACGAGGATTATTTCAATGCCCGCCTCATGTACATGAAGATGCTGACAGAGAATCCTTCAAGCCAGCTTATCCGCGATCTCTATTTTAACGCCAATGAGAACTTCAACCGTGTCAGCAAGCACGATATTGAGGTTGCGCAGGCTTATTTTGACTCCAAGCGATATGAAGAGGCACGTACATTATACGAGCATGCCATCGCCCAGAACAACCCGCAGTCAGCATTGGCCGGCCAGAATCTGGCTTTCATCCAGCTCAAGCGTTACAAGCAGGACAACCACACCCGCTCTGTATCATATGTATATGCCAAGAACTACCCCATCGGATTCATGTATGCCGGACTTAAGCCTGACAAGACCGCAGGTTACATCTCATTAGGACTCGAGAAGGGAATGTTTGACCTGGCATCAGGCAGCGTCGATCCCATAACGACCGAGAATACCGTGCCCGACAAACCCATGTACCAGGCAATGGCCAGCATCGGTTGGACATTACGCATTTACACCACCAACGAGAATGACATCGTTCCTAAGGTTTGGCTTCTGATGACTCCCTTCAGCTATGCAGGAGGCGGTTTCTACACCAAGATTGCCAATCCTAACTATAATCCTAACACAACCGAGGAGAAAGAGTTCATCGAGAAATACCACTGGATGAATGCCCTGGCTCCTGAAATTGGTCTTGCCGTACGCTCATGGCGTGCCGTACTCAGCTACCGCTTCCAGTACCGATATGTCATGAACAAGGAGAGACCCGCATCAAACAATCTGGGAATGGCCAGACATCTCATCGGATTAGGATTCTGCTGGTAAAAAGACAAAATGCTTGAAATCAAAGAGGTCCTTACAGACAAGGACAAGAAGAAACTGTTCAGGTTCCCTATTGACCTGTACAGAGATTGCGATATGTATGTGCCGGTACTCATCGGCGATGAGATGGACACCTTCAATCCCAAGAAGAACGGAGCCTACAGCTATGCCGACAGCAGGCTGTGGTTAGCGTATCGTGACGGAAAGATCGTAGGCCGGATAGGTGCCATCCTGAACCGCGCCGCCAATGAGAAAGACAACGTGAAACAGCTGCGTTTTACGCGCTTTGACTTCATTGATGACTTTGAGGTCTCCAAGGCACTGTTTGATACCGTTGCGGCATGGGCCCGCGAGCTTGGCATGACCGAGCTGGTAGGTCCGTTGGGATTCTCCAACCTGGACAAACAGGGAATGCTGGTGGATGGTTTTGACCAGCTTGACATGTACATAACGCTCTACAACTACCCCTACTACATTGAGCACATGAAACGTCTCGGGCTGACCAAGAAATGGGACTGGACCGAGACCAAGGTGATTGTTCCTGACCAGGTTCCGCCCAAGATGGACCAGATTGCCGATATCTCCGAGAAGCGTTACGGATACTCCATCAAGAAGTTCCGCAACATGAAGGAGGTGCGTCCGTATATCCGCAAGGCAATGGAGATAATCAACATCGCCTTTGCCAAGCTGCACGGCGTGGTGCCCCTGTCCGACAAGCAGATTGAGAATATGGAACACCTTATAGCTTTGGTGGGACGCCCCGAGTATTCACTCATGGTACAGAACCAGCAGGGCGAGCTTGTGGGATTCGGATTCATCGCACCGTCAATCAGTCGCGGCATCCGTGCCAGTAAGGGTAAGTTGGGCCTGTTTTCGGCTTTGAAAATCCTGAGCGACCTGAACGATCATCGGCACATAGATTTCTATATGATTGGCGTGCGGCCCGAGGACCAGAAAAAAGGCGTGGAATGCATCATTCTGCGTGAAGGAATCAAGGCCATCCAGTCACACGGAGGCATAGACTGCCAGACCGGACCCATGCTTGAGGACAACGCCAACGTCCAGAACATCTGGAAGCACTTTGAGCACTATACGCACCGTCGTCGCCGCTGCTGGACAATTGGGGTCTGACCCCAATTGCGCATGCAAAAGCTGGCGATATACGGTGAGTTAACCACGTGCAAAAGGGGTCTGACCCCAATTGTCCAGCACTCAAATCGCTGAAATTTTAAAGATAAAGCTAGCAGTTTTTCCTGCCTCCAGCCTGTTGATATAATCCCTGCCCGATATATCGCCGTCATAGCCCTGATAGTCGCAGCGACCCATCCAGGGCTCTATGCATACAAACGGGGCGTTTTTGCCGGGAGGTGACCACAGGCCCCAGACAGGTGCGTCCTGGGTCTGGACTGTTATGTAGGGATTGCAGTCTTTGTCGTATAGTATTACCTGGTCCAGCTGATACTCCTCCAGCACCAGCGCATCATCTGCAAAAAGGCCCGGAGTAAGGGGCAGCATGGCGTCGCTGTCCAGTTCCATCATGCCGGCACTGTCGCTGCGGTAGCCGTCCTCTGTGAGTTGGCCTATGATTAACCGGCTTATGGGTTCATCGCCCTGCGTAAGGCGGAAGTAGCCGTGAATGGGATCATCCTTATGGAAATCGCGGTAATTGAATCCGGGGTGCGCACCTATCTGATAGTACATCGGCCCGTCACCCGGGTTTTTTATACGCCACTCAATTATGAGGGTGTTGTCCTCAAGGCGGTAGGTTGCCTCCAATCTGAACTCATACGGGAAGACCTTGAGTGACTGCTCATCGGACTCAAGGCACAGTACTATACTCTCCTTGTCGTGACAGAGCACCTTGAAATCGCGGTCTCGGGCCAGTCCGTGCTGCGGCAGGCTGTAGGTATTGTCCCCAACTCTGTACTGTCCGTTCCACACCTTGCCCACTATAGGGAAGAGCATGGGCGCATGTCGGCCCCAGTACTCCTTATCGGCCGTCCATATCAGTTCTTCGCCGGAGTCCTTTCTCTTGAGGCTGGTAAGCTCGGCTCCGTGCAGATCTATATCGGCACATATAAGATCATTCTCAATAATCATAGGTCAAGTAATTACAACGCGAAGATAATGTTTTTCTGCAGTATTTATTATTTTTGCAAAAACGCTAACCAAAAACTATCACAATGAAAAGAATCCTACTTGTTATTGCGCTGTTTATATGTGCTTTCTCATACGCACAGCGAATGAATGTGCTGGAAGAGGTCAAGGCCAATCCGCAAAAATCGTACGGTACCGACTACCCCTATACTTTCGATGCTCCGGCCCTGACAAAAGCCCCCAAAGGCTATTCTCCATTCTATATCAGCCATTATGCCCGTCACGGCTCGCGTTACTATTGGAACAATTCGCTCTATCTTGAGTTGGACACCATCATGACCGAGGCTCATGAGAAGCATCTTCTCAATGCCGAGGGCGAGAAGTTCTACGAGCAGTACAAGGCCCTCTACCCCGAATTCATGGCCGGCATGGGTGAGCTCACCCGCGTAGGCTGGGACCAGCATCAGGGAATAGCACGCAAGATGTATGAAAGTTTCCCCGAGGTATTCAAGAACGGCGGCACAATACGCGCCATTTCATCCACAACGGGCCGATGCATCATCAGTATGGCAGCATTCTGCCAGGCAATGGTACAGTGCAACCCCAAGATTGACATATATGAGCAGGCATCAAGAGCAACCCTTCACGGCGTTAAACCCGATGCCGACGAAAATCCCTACAAGACCAGGGCTCCCCGAGCAAGACTTGAGATGGACATGAGCGGATTCAAACCTGAGACACAGCAGATTGCATCGAATGATGAGATCGTAGCACGTCTCTTCACCAGCACCGAGGGTCTCTCCCGCAACTCACGCCGCATATACAGCAACCTCAAGAATCTCTATACATCACTTCCCAGCATTGGTCATGAGGAGCTTCTGGTAGGTCTGTTCAAACCCGAAGAACTGACTGCAAATTGGGAGAGTTCCAACCTTAGTTCATACCGCAACTGGTATAGGGACATCAACGTCATGAAACCCATCGTGGCCGATATTCTCGAGCAGGCCAAGCTGGTCATTGACGGTGAGTGCAATGATATTGCATCCCTGCGCTTTGGACATGACACCAATCTGGGACCGCTCACCATCCTGATGGGTATCAACATGCCCAAGGAGGGTGTATCGGACCCCAATGAGCTCAAGTACTATTTCCAGAGCTGGCAGATAGGTAAGGCTGCCAACCTGCAGTTCATATTCTACAAGAGCAAGAAGAACCCAGAAATTCTGGTAAAGTGCCTGCAGAACGGCTTTGAGGTACAGCTTCCGCTTGACACGGACAACTACCCCTACTACAAATGGAGTGACTTCTACGCTTACTACAGCGCCATCTGCGCCGAGTGAGCGTTTCGCCAAAGTGTCCCACAACGAACCCCGCCACAAGCTCTGTAGCGGGGTTCACTGTGTTACATACCCTCATTTTAGGGGGTGTGTCCCACGCTCATCGGCCCCAGAGAGGGCTCTCGCGGGGGTGCTTGTGGGACACTTTGGCGGGATTAGAGGTAGCGGACGGTCTCGGACAGGGGCTTGCGCTTGGGGTGACGGTCCGATGCCACACCATCCGGGGCTGCATAGCCGATGGGCATGAGCGCAACGGGCTTGATATTGAGTGGCAGGTTGAACAGCTGGCGGGTAGCCTTGAAGTCAAAGCTGCATACCCAGCAGGAGCCGATGCCCAGCTCCCATGCCTGGAGCATCATGTGGGTGAGCACGATGGTGGCGTCCATCTCGCCAGCGGAGTGACCCTCGTCCTCATGCTTGCGGTTTTTCCAGCAGATATCCTCATCATAGCACACCAGCAACGCCTGCGGAGCATGGAACATATACGGCGTCACGCTAGCCATCTTGGCCACGGCATCCGGACTCTGAAGCACATAAATTACCTGTGGCTGGAAGTTTACGGCAGTAGGTGCCACGCGGCCTGCCTCAAGTATCTTTTCAAGTTTCTCAGGCTCCACCTTGCGGTCCGAGAACGAGCGCACCGAGTAGCGCGCCTTGCATAATTCAAGAAAATCTGTCATATCATTATCTGTTATTGATCGGATATTCAAAGTCATCAAACATGGCCATTCCGCCATCGGCACTGGTGTTGTAGCAGAACAGGCCTACGCGGGTGCCTTTCCAGAATCCGCTTCGCTGGCTGAACTCGGTGCCTACAGGCTGCAGTGAACCGCGGTCCGATCCGGCCAGGAATCGGAATTTGTTGGTCTGGGCATCATATTCAAGTGCCAGGCAGATGGTATTGCCCACCTCAAAGTCATCGATATAGGTGGTGCGGTAGCCGCCGTCCTGATACAGGCATAGCTTGCCGTCACACTCCGTCACTCCTATGGCGTAGAATGACTGGCCCATCGATGTCAGGCCGGCGCGGGCATCGGCCAAACGGCTCACATCGACCGTTACCGATATCAGGCTCTTCCAGCCCATAATCTTCTGGGTGATGATGTTGTGCGCCATCATAAGGCTGGTGGAGCGCTGGGCCTTGATTGTGAGCCGTCCGGGATTCTCAGTAAGGCTCCAAAAGTCATTGTGCGGGTTATGGCAGAACTGCCACTGCGGGCTCAGGGTACTGCTATCAAATGAGTCCGATGTCTGCGTCAGGTGCGGTCCCCGAGATTTCTTAACCTTGGGCAGGGTCCATGAGGTTACGGGATTGCCTACGCCGTTGCCGTCCAGGTCCACTCCCATAAGCGGCCAGCCGTCCTCCCAGCGCACGGGCTGCAGATGCACCACGCGGCCCATGGGGTTGGTCTCCTGGAAATGGTAGAACCACCATTCGCCCTCGGGGGTATCCACCAGTGCGCCCTGATGCGGGCCGTTTATGTTTGTGGGGCCTTGCTCCAGCACCACCTTGCGTTCATACGGGCCGTACAGGTCCTTGGAGCGGAGCACAGTCTGCCAGCCCTGGCCTACACCGCCCTCGGGTATGATAAGATAGTACCAGCCGTCCTTGCGCAGGAATTTGGTGCCCTCGGCCACCGGTCCGGTGTAGATGGTATCACCATCATCCAGAAGTTCACGCCCGTCGGCACTCATGCGGTGCAGTATGATGGGTCCGGCTCCGTGGGCGCTTCGGCCCAGATAGGCGTTGCCCTTGTCATCCCAAACGGGACAGGGATCCTCCCACTTGGGAACATCCTTTACGTGACAGAGAGGCTCCCAGGGACCTTCGGGCTTCTTGGCGCTGGTCATGAACAGGCCCTCATCGGGTGTGCAGAAATAGACCCAGAATCGGCCGTCGTGATAGCGGATGGAGGGCGCCCATGAGCCGCCGGAGTAGTGTCGGTTTTCATCCCATCCCGGCAGGTCAAAGCGGCTGTAGAGCTGTGTCAGTAGGGTCCAGTTTACCAGATCATCGGACTCCAGTATCTGCATTCCCAGGAAATGGAAATCGGACGCCACCATGTAATATTTCTTACCTACGCGGATTACGTCGGGGTCGGAATAATCGGCGTTGAGTACGGGGTTGATGTAGGTGCCGTTACCCTGGTCTCCCCACAGATACTGAACAGGGTTTTGTGCTGTAGCGGATACGGTTATCAGCGCCGATATGGCCAGAATAGCCGTCCTAATCATTGATTGGAACATATGATTGAACTTTCGGTGTATGGCAAATATAGCAAAAAGCATTAACTTCGCGGTGCTATGAAAGAGTATCTTTTTACAACCTGTCTTGAGACCCGTGACTACGAATGTGACCTTCAGGGCGTAGTCAACAACGCCAATTACCAGCACTATCTGGAGTATACCCGCCACAAATGGCTGCAGAGCCGCGGCCAGTCATTCCAGCAGTGGCATGAGAAGGGCATTGATGCCATGGTATCTGAGATCAACATCAAATACAAGAGCCCGCTGCACGGCCAGGAGGAGTTCCTGTCATGCCTCAACCTGCACCGTGAGGGCGCCCGTTTCATTTTTGAGCAGGACATATACCGCAAGGCCGATATGAAGCTCTGCATCCAGGCAACTGTCACCATAGTAAGCGTGGTAAACGGCCGTCTGAGCAAGGGTGACGAGATTGCGTTCCTTCTTGAAGATGTTCAATAAGGCAGATATAACAACCGTCCTGATGGATGTCGATGACACGCTCCTGGATTTCAAGGAGTGCGCCAGAGAGAATGTGCGCGGGTGCTGCCTAAAGAACGGCATCGAGTACTCGGACAGCATGTTTGATTTCTTCCTTAACCGCAACATTATTCTCTGGAAACGCATTGAGGACGGCCTGCTTACCGTTGATGAACTGCACCGCACCCGTTGGGCCGGCATATTCCGTGACCTTGGGATTGAGGCCGATGGCCCCGCTTTCGAACTTGATTTCATTGCCGGACTGCGCGATACATCGGTCCCGGTGGCCGGTGCGCATGAGGTGATGAAGTATCTCCATGACCGCTACAAGGTCTATGTGGTGAGCAACGCATCCAATCTGCAGCAGTCCACACGTCTGGGCAAAGCCGGGCTGATGCAGTACGTGGACGGAATTTTCGGCTCACTGGACATCGGCTATAACAAACCGTCACGCGAGTATTTTGACTATTGTTTCAGCCAGTTGGGTGGCACCCGTCCTGACCAGACCGTAGTAGTGGGTGATTCCCTCAATGCCGATATCAGCGGCGGCCAGGCGTACGGTCTGCACACTATCTGGTTCAACATCCGCAGCGTGGAGGCATCGGCCACCATCACACCCGACCACACAATCCGCTCACTCAGCGACCTCACCTCACTGCTCTAATCCCGCCAAAGTGTCCCACAAGCACCCCCGCGAGAGCCCTCTCTGGGGCCGATGAGCGTGGGACACACCCCCTAAAATGAGGGTATGTAACACAGTGAACCCCGCTACAAGCTCTGTGGCGGGGTTCGTTGTGGGACACTTTGGCAAGAGAGGGAACGGGCTGATCAGTCAATGATCTTGTACACCACAATCATGATAGCTATAGTGAACACCATGATCATTGCCAGTTTTGTTCCGATATTTCTCTTGGTGGGCAATCTGTCCAAGGGAATGGGACTGATGCCACGCTCCTGATTGTATTTGTCATAACTGGTCCGGATCATATTAAATGTCTCCTGAGCCCGGTCTCCATTCACTCCAAGATTATAACGTGACGGGGCCGATACCTCATCGGACCATATAAGCAGCTGTCCTGAAACCATATCAACGTTCCTGACATCGGAATACAAATACTCTATTCTTTTGAAACTGAGAGGTTTTCTTATCTCAAGGCGGTCGTTACACACAATCATGACCGGTTTGTTTCTCCAGTAGAGGTCCATGACGAATGTAGCCAGGAAGGGGACAACCAGAACCACGGCTATCAGAATATCAATCATAGACTGTTCTTTATCAACAAACAGATTCAGTATCGCCACAATCAGAATCAAAAAGGCAGATAACAGACTAGCCCATGTTTTTGATTCATAGTGCTCGTGTAAAACTCTAATCTGTCCCATAGTTACTGTTTAGGTTTTCGGCCGGCGCGACGCAGGGCATCGGCAATGATCCATTGCAGCTGGCCGTTCACGCTGCGGAACTCGCTGGCGGCCCATTCTTCAAGGGCCGTCATCGTAGCAGAGTCCACTCTCAGCAGAAAGCTTTTTGAATCAGCGTCTTTAGCCATCTGAAAGTCTTTTTAGTTATAAAGAGTACCGGCGTTTACCACAGGAGCTGCGGGCTCATCGCCGCACAGAACTACCAGCAGGTTGCTTACCATTGCGGCCTTGCGCTCCTCGTCCAGTTCAACCACACCGTCTTTCTTAAGGTTGTCAAGAGCCATCTTGACCATCGATACGGCACCCTCCACTATCTTCTCGCGGGCGGCTATGATGGCATCGGCCTGCTGGCGGCGCAACATTACGGCTGCAATCTCGGGGGCGTATGCCAGGTAGTTGATACGGGCCTCGACAGCCTCGATTCCGGCTATTGCCAGACGGTCGTTCAGGGTCTGCTTGAGTGCCTCGTTGATCTCATCGGCCCCTGAGCGCAGGGTTACGTCGTCGGCCGGGTTGCTGTTCTCATCGTAGTTGTATCGGCCGGCAACCTGACGCAGGGCTGCATCGGACTGAACCGATACAAAGTTCTCAAACGCCCTCATTGTAGAATTAAGAGTCGTGACACCGCCGGCAGTCTGACCGATTGTCTGTGAATCTATCTCAAACAGAGCCTTGTAAACGTCCTTGATCTTCCAAACCATTACCAGACCAATCATGATGGGGTTACCGCTCTTGTCGTTAACCTTGATGGCCTCGGCGTTGAGGTTGCGGGCGCGCAGGGAGATTTTCTTCTTTGTGTAGAACGGGTTTACAATCCACCAGAAACCGTTCTCACGCAGGGTACCTTTATATTTACCGAAGAACACCATTGCGCGGGCCACGTTGGGCTCCAGCTGGACAAGTCCGCATGAGATCAGAATAATTACCAATAACAGAACAGGAGTGATGATTCCTGAATAAGAGAGCAGATAAACGTTTGTAAGAGCAATACCGGCAATACAAGCAAGAAGCAAAAGCAGTCCTATAAAACCGCTTACCTTAGTTCCTTTGAATTCAAATTCCTTTGTTTCCATAATCTATTATTGTTTTAATGTTGTTTTGATATCATTTTGATATCGTAAATGTAAGCACCTATTTTCTACCCGCCAAGCGTTTAGCGAATTTTAACAATTGACACAAAGGGGTCGTTTAAGAATGCGTCACTTTATATAAATATCAATTCAACCTGAAATTCACAGGAATTGTGTACATTACTCTAACCGGCTCACCATCCAGCCTGCCGGGCTCCCATACCGGCATTTCCGAGATTACCCTCAAAGCCTCATAATCAAGGGCCTCATGAACCCCTCTGACCACTCTGGGAGCCTCAATCGAGCCATCCTTATTAATAATGAAAGATACCAGCACACGCCCCTGAATGCGGTTCTCACGGCAAATCTGCGGATATTTTATGTTTGCCCTGAGATATTCCAATAACACATTATTACCACCCGGGTATTGAGGCATCTCCTGCACATTGACATAAACCGCATCAACATCGGCAAGGCCGGATTTACCACCCTGCTGTGCCTTCTCCAATGATATCTGCCTTTGTATTTTGTTTATTTGGGCTGATGCTTCCCTTACACCGCCGGCCGATGCCTTCCTGGAATACATCAACGCCTGTTCCAGATCTTTCTCAACTCCTATACCGTTGGCCAGCATATCGGCCAGGTTATATTGGGCCGATGCATCATTATTATCGGCCGCTTTACGATACCATTTTACAGCCTCCACAAAACTCTGGTCAACTCCCAACCCTTCATCGTAAAAGTACGCAAGGCTGTTCTGCGCCATCACAACGTTCTTATCGGCCGCCTTCCGGTACCAATGTGCGGCAACGGCATAATCCTTCTCTACTCCGTTTCCATTCTCATACATGTGGGCCAGGATGCACTCCGCATCCGCATTCTGGAGTTCGGCCGCTTGGGTGAGCAGATCCAGAGCCTTCTCAAAATTGCGGGTATATCCGCCCTTTCCGGTATAATAGCCTATACCCCTGGTTGCCAATTCCTTGGCACGGGCAATATCTTCGGCACTCAACTGGCGTTCTACAGTGACAAGGACGGTATCACCTGTAGCAGCATTTTCAATCTCTTGCGAATGGCATACAACTGTAGGCAATGCAAACAGTGCAAAAACAAAGGTTCTTCTCATAATTATTATGCTTAATCCACAAATATAGTTTTTTTTCGGCAATGTACTATCTTTGCAGACCGATATGGAGAGTTTTCTGCAGATAGACGGACTGTGCAAGTCATTCGGCGACCGCGTGATTTTTGACGGCCTCTCGCTCAACATAAACCAGGGCGAGAAGGTGGGTCTGATAGCACGCAACGGCCAGGGCAAGAGCACCCTGCTGGACGTGATTGCCGGTAAGGCCGATTACCGCAGCGGCACCATCACATTCCGCCGTGACATCCGCACCGCCTATCTGGTGCAGACCCCCGTATTCCCCAAGGGCGCAAACGTGCTTACCGCCTGTTGTCCGGAGTCCGATGAGGACAAGCTGCTGCGTGCCCGCCAGCTGCTCACCAAACTGGGCGTACCCGATTTTGACAAACCCATAGACCAGCTCTCAGGAGGTCAGGCCAAGCGTGTTGCATTGGCGCAGGCGCTGATGCAGGAACCCGATTTCCTGATACTGGACGAGCCCACCAACCACCTTGACGTAGAGGTGACCGAGTGGCTCGAGGACTACCTGACAGCCAGCCGCCTTACCCTGTTTATGGTCACTCATGACCGATACCTGTTGGACCGCGTTTGCAACCGCATCATAGAGATTGATGATTTCCGCGCCTACTCCTATCAGGGCAACTACAGCTACTATCTGGAAAAGCGTCAGGAGCGTCTGGATGCCGAGTCATCGCAGCGCGAGAGTGACCTGAACCTGTACCGCCGCGAACTGGACTGGATGCGCCGAATGCCCTGCGCCCGCGGAGGCAAGGCCCGCTATCGCAAGGAGTCATTCCATCAGCTTGAGGAGCGCCTGCAGCACCGCCGTGACGAGCAGAGCGTGGCCCTGGATGTCAAGGCATCATACATCGGTAAAAAGATATTTGATATTGAGCACCTTAGCAAGTCGTTCGATGACAAGATAATTCTCAAGGATTTCAGCTACATCTTTACCCGCTACGAGAAACTGGGTATAATAGGTGAGAACGGCGTGGGCAAATCCACTTTCCTAAAGCTGCTTTTGGGCATTGAGCAGCCCGACAGCGGTGTCATCGGCCGCGGAACAACATTAAAAATAGGATATTACTCGCAGGAGGGGCTCAAATTCCCCGAGGATGCCAAGGTGATTGACGTGGTGACCGCCATTGCCGACCATATAGTCCTGGATGACGGGCGCCGCATGTCGGCCGGTCAGTTCCTGCAGAAATTCCTCTTTACGCCCAAGACGCAGTACAGTTACGTGAGCAAGCTGAGCGGAGGCGAGCGCCGCAGATTATATCTCTGCACCATCCTGATGCAGAGTCCCAATTTCCTTATCCTTGATGAGCCCACCAATGATTTGGACATCATGACGCTCCAGGTGCTCGAGGAGTACATTGCACAGTTCAAGGGATGCGTGATTGTGGTGTCGCATGACCGATACTTCATGGACAAGATTGCAGAGCATCTGCTGGTGTTTGAGGGCGACGGCAAGGTTACCAACTTCCCCTCATCGTACAGCGACTACATGGAGTACAAGGTGCTCAAGGAGGATGAGGAGAGAGCCGCCACAGCCAAGAGCAAGCCAGCCGCTCCCGCTCAGCAACCTGCAGCAACCGCCAATCGGCCTGTAAAACTCACATTCAAGGAGAAACGCGAGATGGAGCAGATTGAGCAGGAACTCCAGCAATTGGAGGAGGAGAAAGCCCAGCTTGAACAGGAACTGAACAGCGGCACCCTCCCCTACGACCAGCTGCAGCAAAAGTCCGCTCGCATCGGCCAAATCCTTGACCGCACCGACGCCATCACCATGCGTTGGCTCGAGCTGAGCGAGAAGTGACGCAAAACGAAACGACCCCTTTGCGTCACTTTGCATCATTTTTCATATATTCGCAGTATGAGAAAGAGCCTTATATTACTGACCATCATGCTGGTATCCTGCACAGGAGCACAGCAGAGCGTGAATGTTAACGTGGCCGATGGCCGCAGGTACTGCAATCCGCTGCCTATGGTGATAGGTCCGGGCGGCAACGCATCGGGCGACGTATCGGTAATGCGTGACGATGACGGCCGATACTACATGTTCTGCACCGGAGGCGGCGCCTGGCACAGCGACAACATGCTGGACTGGGAATTCACGCCCGTGCAGCGCGTGCCCGTGGCTCCCGATGTGGTCAAATTCCGTGGCAAATACTACATGTCCGGCAACGACTGCCCGCTATATGTGGCCGACAACCCCCTGGGCCCCTACTCCGTTCTGGGCGAATGGGAGAACACCCCCGATGTGGAGGGCGGCTGGAACGAGCCGTTCGATATGCACATTTTCATAGACGATGATAAGCCCTACCTGTTCTACTCGGGCCGCGGCATAAGCGGCATATTCGGAGTGCCTCTGGACCCCGACCACATGAACCGTTTTGCCGATAAGCCCACTCACCTGTTCAGTTTCAACCCCAAGCACGAGTGGGAGCGTTACGGCGAGATGAACGAATATACCGGTGTGGCATGGATAGAAGGCCCCTGGCTCTTCAAGTACAAAGGCAAATACTACATGCAGTACTCTGCATCAGGCACTCAGTGGAAGACATACGCCGAGGGTTATTACACCGCAAAGAATCCTCTTGGCCCCTACACATACGCCGATAACAACCCACTCCTGCGCAAGACCGAGGGTCTGGTCACAGGTACGGCTCACGGCAGCGTGATCGAAGGACCTGACGGCGGACTGTGGCAGTTCTACACCATCGTGCTCTCCAACCCACCCGGCGGCCGCCGCATAGGCATGGACCGCATAGACGTAGATAAAAAGGGCCGATGGTCCGTTCAGATTACCGATACCCCCCAGCCCGCTCCCGGCGTAACGAATGCCCGCGCATCACTCCCCGTGACCATCAACAAGATGAACGCCATGAACGCGCTCTCCAAGTTCTCGTCACAGCAGCCGGGCCGATACGCATCATACGCCGTAGATAACTCCAGCGGCACGGTCTGGGAGCCGGATCCATCGGACACAGAGCCATCAATTACGATAGAACTCTCACCCGCAACCCGTTTTGACGAGGTACAACTCTTTGACGTGGATGCCGTAAGGATAATGTTCAACGCCGGCGGCCGTCGCGGATTCGGAGGCGGTGGAGCCAGTGCCGGTACAGTTTACAAATACAAGATTGATGTCTCGCTTGACGGTGAAAACTACACCACCGTGCTTGACAAAACTGCAAACACCGAGCAGCGCAACACCATATTTGAGGAGTTCAAACCCGTCGAGGCCCGTTTTGTCCGCCTCACGGTTACCGAATGGCCAGGCACACAGCTTGGCGTGATTGAGTTTACGGCATTCGGCCTGCCCAGTCGCACCGAGCCTGCCCGAGTGGCAATTCCACCTGTAATAACTTACTAACCTATAAGCCTTATGAAAAAATCCAGTATTATCCTGCTGTTGGCCAGTGTAGCGGTAGCGCCGGTCCTGATTGCTACAGTTGCCGTGGCTGCAGGTGACAGCCGCATCCCGCAGCGTCCCGACGGACCTTGCGACGTTTATGAAAAGGGTGGCGCCCCCTGCGTGGCAGCTCATTCCACCACCCGTGCTCTCTACAAGAACTATAACGGCCCGCTCTACCAGGTAATGCGTCAGAGTGACGGCAAGACACTTGACATCGGCGTGGTACAGCCCTCAGCCGGCGATCCCGGAGGATATGCCGATGCCGCCGGACAGGACAAGTTCTGCAAGGACACCTACTGCTGGATAACGGTCATCTATGACCAGTCCGGCAAGGAGAACCACCTGCAGCAGGCTCCGCGCGGAGGATTCAGTGGACAGGCAATGGGAGGATTCAATAATGTGCCGATGGCCGATTGGGCTCCCGTCACGCTCATGGGCCACAAGGTTTACGGCGTATTCATCACAGCCGGTATGGGTCTGCGCTGGAACGATGCCCACGGCACCGCTGTCGATGACCAGGCCGAAGGTCAGTACTGGGTGATAAACGGTCACCACTATAACACCGGCTGCTGCTTTGACTACGGTAATGCCGAGACCGACAGCCGTGATGACGGTGACGGTACAATGGAGACCACCTATTACGGCAACCAGCCCTCGTGGTATCACGGACAGGCTCCCGGCCCGTGGATCATGACCGATCAGGAGAACAACCTGGTGGGTTGTGTCAATCCAGATCCAAACGATAAATACTGCGCTGACCTGCCCAGTATCAGCTGGCGTTTCGTGACCGCTACGGCCGATGGTGAGCCTCACCATTGGCGTTCAATGGGCGGCGATGCCCAGGGCGGTGACCTGCAGATAATGTATGACGGAGGCAGAATCCAGAACCCACGCAGCAGCTATGACCCAATGCGTAAGCAGGGTGCCATCCTGCTGGGTAACGGCGGTGACAACTCCAACGGCTCATCAGGCACATTCTATGAGGGTGCAATGACCGCTCCGGGTACATTCCCCACCATTGAGACCAACCAGGCCGTACAAGCCAATGTGGTAGCAGCCGGATACGATGTCCAGATGCTGCAGATAAGTGCATCAAACAAGATTGACAAGCCCAATCTGCTGCAGACATTCGCACCCAAGACCACTCAGAACGTAACCGTAGTGTTCAAGAACACCTCAAAGCAGGTAATTGATGACCTTGAGCTCAGCCTCATCGTCCCCAGAGGATGGAAGGCCATCGGTAAGGATATCATGAGCAAAACCCGCAAGATTCCGTTCGCGCTTGAGCCTGGTCAGAGCGTTTCAGTACAGTTCGCAGTGACATCGGCCAAGAAACTCATCAATGCCGATATTACCGCAAAGGCCAGCTGGAACAACGGCAAGAGCCAGTGGACTGCATCCCAGAAGGTACGTAACGTGGAGCCCGTAAAGATCAACGAGTTCCGTATAGCCGATGGCAGCGGCAACCAGACCAACTCATTCATTGAGCTGTACAATGCAGGCGACAAGGCTGTGAACCTGTCCGGATGGACACTCACCCACCACGCCGTCAACCTGCCCTACTTCTCATCAATCAACATCCCCAAGGGTACCAAACTTGCTCCCAAGTCATTCTATCTGATGGGTATAAGCAACTCAGGTCTCTCTGTCGATGCAGCCAAGGGCGACAACATCATTTATGTACGCAACGTGACAGGCATCGAGCCCGGACACAGCATAACGATCGGTACCGGACGTGAGGCCGAAAAACGTACCGTCAAGAACGTAATCCAGCCTCAGGCACAGCAGCAACAGCAGCAGCCTCAGGGATTCGGAGGATTCCGCGGTGCAGGTCCCACAGGTGCTCCCACCACCGTATGGCAGCCTCTGCCCGAGGGTCCGGTCATCACCATCCCCGCCGGCTCCAACAACATCCCCGTTACCAGCACCAACGGTTTTGTGGAGGGTCAGAAGATGGCCATCGGTTACGGTTCAACCTACCCCGCTGTATCCAACTCACTTGAGAAGTATGAGGTTGTGACCATCACCAAGGTTGGCAAGCCCGGTACACAGGCATGGCTTGCAGTCGATGTCAAGAAGGGCGACACCAACATCAAGGTTACAAGCACCCAGAACATCACCGCCGGCGACAAGATACGTCTGGACATTGACTCCGAGGGTCACGGAATTGAATGGGTAACCGTCAAGTCAGTAGGAACCCAGTCATCACGCGGCAGCAACGGCGGTCCCCTTGGCCCCAACGACAACCCGGGCACCGGTCTTGAGCTTGAAGCTCCGCTTAAGTTTGACCACTCTGCAAACATGCCGTTCGCAGTTAACGGAACCGGTATCACATTTGAACCCGCAACCAAGTTTGACCACTCCAGCAACGAGCCCGTACTGCCTCTGATCTATGCAATCGAGCTTGACCAGCCGCTATCCAAGAAGCACGCAATAAACAGCGTGGTTCAGGATGTGATGGTAACCAACGCAGGCTTCTATGACTATGCAATGCCCGACCTTCTGTTCGGTGGTCCCACACTTGATGCATCACGCGGCAACATGACTCTGCGTAACGGCAAGGGTCTGATTGTAGATGCTCTCAACTACGGCGGTCTGGTTGACCCGTGGCTTGCCGAAGGTTATCATGCCGATTCAGGTGCAGGTGCCGAGGGTGCTTACGCTCCCGTTCCTCAGAGCGGACGCGGACGTGGCGGATTCGGCGGTTTCGGAGCCGCTCCCGCAGCAACTCCAGCAGCAGGTCCCGACCTGAGCACAGGCCGTTATCCCGACGGATATGACACCGATGACAACAAGCTGGATTTCCATACGTCACAGGCATCGACCATAGCCGCTCCCGCCAAGGCCGGAGATGACAACATCAAGGTCGCATCAGTACAGGGCCTGGCCATCGGACAGGTTATGTACATCGGCTCAGGAGCCAGCATGGAGAAGGTCAGGATTGCCACCATCGGTACAGCCGGCGTTACAACCCTTTCGGCCGATGCAAAGAAGGGTGACAAGACCGTTGCCGTAGCAGCCGCACAGGGCTTCCAGGCAGGTCAGATAATACTCATTGGCGGTGAGAAATACACTATCGCTTCAATCCAGGCAGTTCCCCGCCGCGGATTCGGTGGATTTGGCGGCTTTGGTGGCCGTGGCGGTCAGCAGCAGCCTGTCGAGCCCGACAAAATCACCCTGACCGAAGGCCTCAAGGCTCCAGTGGCCAGCGGTGAGTATCTGTCAGGAACCGGCGTCACGCTGGGTACTCCTCTGACAAAAAATCATGGTGCAGGCGATGCATTCACCGCTTCAGTAGCGACACCCGGTAGATCCAACATCCAATAAGACAGATGTTTAAGGATACAGAGAAAATCAGAAAGGCAATGGTGGCACTGGTCACCATTGTCCTTCTTTTATCAATAATCCTCTGTTTCCACTCCATATCCGGACGCGGTCTTATAGGCTGCAGTCAGGGTACAAACTGCAACACCGTACTGGGCAGTAAGTGGTCATTCCTGTTCGGAATAATCCCTGTCAGTGCACTGGCCGCAGGAGTATGGATTGCATTCCTTGTATGCCTTATCCTGCACAGCCGTAACAGCGACCTTGAACTTCAGTATTTCCTGAACCGGATACTGCTCATACTGTCAGGTGCCGTAACCGGCAGCGCCGCATGGTTCATCTGGCTACAGAGCCATATGATAAAGGCCTTCTGCCCCTACTGCATGACAGCCCACATCCTGGGCATATTAATATCGGTATTGACCGTAATCTGGTGCGTAAGACAAAAGCCGGGACACAGTCTGCTCAACATAGGCTTTGGACTGACAATTGCCGTGGCACTGGCTGTAGTCCAGTTTGCCACCACCCCGCTCACGCTTGCCGAGCGCGGATTCGCAAGAGAACCGCTGCCTGAACTCAGCCCCCGCGAACTGCCCGTAACAGGTGATCCCGATGCCCCGCACGTAATAACACTGCTCTATGACTGGCAGTGCTCACATTGCCGCAAAATTCACAATATGCTGCCCGATGTCGTTGACATTCTGTCCGGCCGTGTGGCATTCATACTCTGCCCCATCTCACTGAGCCGCGAGTGCAACCCGCTCATTCCGCAGGGCAGCACCGACCGTTTCACCGGATCCTGCCAACTGCTCCACATAGGCCTTGCCCTGTGGCGCACCGACCCCATCGCCTACTCCCGCTACGAGGAGTGGTACTGGGGTGATCCCGCCAAGGGCTGGAACCCGCCAAGCGTGGATGAAGCAACGGCGTATGCATCGGACCTGATTGGAGCCGACAGACTGGAACAGGCCATAAAAGACCCGTGGATAGAGAGTTATATGCAGACAGTCCTTCAGATATTCGGACGCACGTCATCCGAGGGACGTTCTGCCGTTCCCCGTTTTATCTACAATAATGACTGGCTTATACCTGAGGCCGATGACGCCGCGGGTCTCGCTTCGCTCGTCAGCGAAATGACACAATAGGGTCAGACCCCTTTGTGTCATTAACCTATATACTTCAGAATAAGGTCTACGGCCTCTTCCTCGGTACGGTCCTTCATTGAGATTACAAGATCGTAGTTGCGGGGGTCATAACGGCTCACACCGGTATGGCGCTTTGAATATTCATCACACAACTCGTCAACCTCCTTTATGAACTTCTCGGCTTCTGCCTTGGAGGCGATGCCCTTCTTCTTCATGACTCTCTCTACACGGCACTCCATGGGAGACTGAATCCATATATGAAGGTGATTGGGATGGTCCTTGAATGTTACGAAGCTGCAACGTCCTACTACCACGCATGACTCGGCATCGGCAATACCTTTTAGTATCTCCTGCTCGGTCTTGAACTTCTCATCCGTATCATTTTTCTCCGGAACTGCAAAATTGGGCAGGTTGTCATAGATGGAAACTGCAAAACCACCGTCCAGTTCAACCATCCGCTTAAGGTCGGGCCACCATGTACGTTTTTTTGATTTCAGACTCTCTATTTTCTCTTCGTTCACGCCTTCTTTGTCCTCAAGTGACTGCAAATGAGCTCTATCATAAAAAGGTACACCCAACTTCTGGGCAAGCAACTTTGCCACACTCCTTCCGCCTGTACCTAATTCACGATTGATTGTGATGACATACTTGTTTGATAAATCCATAAAAAACCTCTTTTGGTATAGTGTAATCACAAATATAAAGCATATTTTCACATTTGTCAACACTTCACCACAAAAAAAATGCTTTACCTTTGCCCTCGAATGAAAGGGGGTGCCCTTAGCAGGGCTGAGATTATACCCTATGAACCTGATCCGGACAGTGCCGGCGGAGGGATTGGATTTCAAGTTATTGGTATACCCTTTTCATTTGGATTAACTAATTAAATCTATATGAAGAAGGTATTTTTTTTGTCCTTAACCCTAATGACAGGCCTTACAGCAAAGGCCTATGTGGAAAACCTTGTGTCCGATGCAGACTCCCTGCGTCTTGAACAGCTTAACGAAGTAGTAATAAACGGTGTACGTGCCCATGAAAACGAGCCGTTTGCAACCACCGACATCAGCCGTCAGGAACTTGACAGCTACTCCAAGAGCGGCCGTGAACTGCCCTTCCTGTTCTCCCGCACACCCGGCGTGATATCATGGAGCGAGAACGGAACCGGCATCGGCACCACATACATGCGTATTCGCGGTGCGGCCGATTCACGCATCAACGTAACACTGGACGGCGTTGCCCTGAACTCACCCGAGGACCAGTGCGTATTCTGGGCCAACATGAACAGTTACGCATCCCTGCTGGGCGGTGCACAGGTACAGCGCGGTCTGGGAACATCGACCGTAGGTGACGGCGCGTTCGGCGGTTCAGTAGCCCTTACAAGCAAACTTCCCAACCCCGAGAAAAGCGCAGAGCTCACAGCATCATACGGATCATTCAATACACTGCGTCTGGGTGGCTCGTTCTCAACCGGAACCATACTAAACAGCATAATAATGGACGGAGCGTTCCACATGACCCAGACCGACGGTTTCATGCACGGAACCCAAGGCAAGGCCGGCAGCTACTACGCAGGTCTGCTCTGGACTCCCGGTGATAACCTGATGATCCGTTACCGCAACATAGGCAACTTTGAGAATACCGGCCAGGCCTGGAGCGGTGCCACTGCAGGTGACAACGACCTGAGTCTTATGGACGGCACATACGGCGCCAGCACCGGCATCAAGACCTACCAGAATATGTACAATCACGGTCTGGGCCAGTTCAACAGCCTGTATGAGGCCCTCCAGTATGATGACAACGGCAATTTCATGCAGGATGCCGACGGCAATTACGTGGCCGCCCGCTACCAGATGAAGGACGGTTCATACTGGGACCGTACCACCGACAACTTCTGGCAGGACCACAACATACTGACCCTTCCCTGGAATGTGAGCGATCAATTCCTTACTTCACTCACAGCCCACTACACCTACGGTTACGGCTATTATGATGAGTTCCGTCCGGACAACAAGGTTGGAAAGTTCGGTCTGTCAAATGCAATGAACGCTGCCGGCAAGCCGGTATGGGCAACCCCCACCGATTCGGTCCGCAAGAGTGACTTTGTTCGCAAGAAAGGCCTTGACCAGCACACCTACGGCGTAATCTGGAACACTGCTTACAAAAACGGAGCTCTGGACCTGCGTAGCGGCGTATCGTTCCAGCAGTTCAAGGGCAACCATTTCGGTTACATAACATACATAAAGAACGATGCCATGAGCAGCGCCCTGCTGGCCGACGGAGACTACAAATACTATGATTCCGATGCCTCCAAGACCGATATCAGCGCATACGTCAAGGCCGGTTACGACATCTACGATGACCTCCATGCCTTTGCCGATGTGCAGTTCCGTCATGTGGGTTACATAAGCGATGGCTACAATGATAAATATATCAACAATGACGACGGTACATGCACCAAGCATTTCCTTGATATCAATGAGACTTACAACTTCCTGAACGGCAAGGCCGGTCTGACCTACACCAACGGCGGCAACCGTCTGTACGCCCTGCTGGCCACCGCAAGCCGTGAGCCCGAGCGAAACAACTTTACAGACAACGGCAACTACCCTGCCCCCAAGTCCGAGAGCATGATTGACTACGAGGCCGGCTACAGCTACCAGGGAGATATCTGGAATGTGGGTATAAACGTCTACTATATGGATTATGACAACCAGTTCGTACAGACCGGAGCCCAGAGTGACATAGGTGAGAATCTGACCACAAACATCAAGAGCTCATACCGCACCGGCGTCGAGCTGACGGCAGCCGTATCCCCGCTCTCATGGTTGGAACTGGAAGCCAATGCCGCACTCAGCAAAAACCGCATCAAGGACTTTGACGAGGTTGTCGAGGACTGGGACAACGACTGGACCACCATCCACTATGACAATTCAACCCTGGCATTTTCACCCAGTGCCATCCTGAACGGATTCATCAACTTCAATCTGGGCCGGTTCAAAGCCACATGGCACACCGGTTACGTGAGCCGTCAGTATCTTGACAACTCGCAGAACAACGACCGTTCACTGCCCGCATACTCTCTCTCGGATCTCTCGTTCTCATACACGATACCCATGAAAAAAGCTTTCAGCAGCTTCGTGATAGGTACTGACCTGAACAATGTTCTCAATGCCCGCGTCGCCACAAGCGGCTGGGTATATTCGGCAGTTGATGAGAAAGACGGCTTCACTCCCGACAACCGCTACTATCAGATCGGTTTCATCCCTGCCGCACCCTTCTCTGCACTGGCACATTTAACTCTAAAATTCTAAAAGACAATGTTATCCGATATCTGGCAGTATATCGCCGGGCAGTTTACCGGCATGGATTTCTGGGCTACGATCCAGACAGTCGGGCTCATACTGAGCTTTCTCTACCTGTGGCTGGAATTCCATCAGAAACCTCTGATGTGGATTGTCAGCGCCATGTGCTCCATAATCTATGCAAGCGTATACTTCCACAGCAAGATATATGCCGATATGGGATTCAGCTGCTTCAATATCTGCATGTGCGTTTACGGTTTTATAAGATGGCTCCATGGTGACCGTAAACGCGCATCGCAGTATATTGTCTACCGCCACTTCCGCAGCTTGGAACTGATGGCTGTCATAGGGGTATCGGCCCTGATCTGGGGTGCCATTTTCAGTATTCTGTATTTCCTTACGGACTCTCCTGTCCCGGCTCTCGATGCCCTTACCACCATGCTCAACATCGTTGGTACATGGGTACTTGCACAGAAGATAATCGAGGTCTGGGGAATCTGGTTCCTGGTCAATGCCATCTCCATCTACATATACTGCCGACGGGGCCTGCATCTGACCACGATACTGCTCTACAGCTTCTATCTGGGGGCATCGGTTTACGGCTATTTCAAGTGGCGCATAAAGGGTACCGAATTACTTGAAAATTGTTGAAAACTTTCACCGGATAGGCAACTGACAACCCGCTCTATCTGAGTACCTTTGGTTTCCAGAATAAAGCAAACGCATCATGCAGCCTTATCTGGAGAATACTTACCTGCAGCCCGCAGGACGTCACAAAGGGACTGACATCTACCGCCTTGACGGTGGCAATTTCGTCAACAAGTACTTTATTATCAGCAACGAAGGGACGCGTCACCTGCTCGCCTCACCCGAGGTGATAGGTTATGACTCCTACCTTGCTATGTGCGGTGCCACATCCGAGATGCTGGGCTGGTGCCGTAAACAGAAAATGATACCCGCAAACGTCGATATCATGACCATCCTGCGCGGCGGCCTCAACTATCCGCTCGAGGAGTGCTGCTACCGCAACGGAATCCGCGTAAGCAATATGGATTTTGTGTCATGCGAGCGCGTTATCCGCAACAACCAGATTACCGGTCTTGACATCCGATACACCAAACTGCGTGCCCCTCAGGACATCACACTGATGATTGGTGACATCATCGCATCGGGTGAGACTCTGGCCCGCTGCATCCGCTACATCATAGCCGAGTTCAAGCGTCTGGGAGGAAGTATCCGCCACATGGTGTTCTTTACCATCGGAGGCACCCGCGCCATAGAACTCTTTGAGGAACTCACTCCCGAATTCCGTTTCCACTGGCCTGATTTTGAGGGCATTACATGCATATTCTACGAGGGCATCTTCTCGGCCTACAAGGACAAGGGCGTAACCGGCATAAGCTGGCCCGCAATTGACTTCTTCTGGAAAGACGGCGTGATTTCACCCGAATTCCGCAAGTATGTCCTGGCCGATGACGACGCACTGTTTGAGAAGTGCATAATCTACGACGGAGGCGCCCGCCGTTACGAGATTCCCGACCACTATCATGAGGTTACCGAATACTGGGAAGGCATTAAGGAGGTAGCCGACAACTTTACGTTCAAGGATTTCCTGGACGAGAAACTTGGCTACCCCACTCCCGTAAGTTTTGAGGATTGGCTCAGACTCAATCACTATCAGAAACTTGACAGCAACCTGATGAATGAGCTCTACATATTTGAGAGAGAGTTTGCCAGCAGGTCCGAGGACCTCTCAATACACCAGATTGCCGACCGCCGTCTGAGCGAGTTCCGCAAGGCGCTTAAGCCCTATATGTCCACCAAATGATTTTACACACTAAACTATTAAAGATATGGCTTACAAGAAACCCGATGTAGACTTTACATCAAGCAGAGTGACCCCCGACGGTCGCAAGAGCAACATCAGTATGTTTATGGTAATGCTGGGATTCACCTTCTTCTCGGCAAGTATGTGGGCTGGACAGAGTCTGGCTGCAGGCCTTAACTTCGGACAGTTTATCGGCGCATTAATCCTGGGTGGTATCATCCTGGGCGCTTACACCGGCACACTCGGTTTCATCGGTGCCAAGACCGGTCTCACACTTGACATGCTTGCACACCGCAGTTTCGGCCGCAAAGGCAGCTGGCTTCCCAGTGCAATGATCAGTTTCACTCAGATCGGTTGGTTCGGCGTAGGTCTGGCCATGTTTGCCATTCCCGTTGCCCAGGAGGTTTTCCATCTGGAGGTTACTCCTGACCACATGCCGGCCTTCGGTTATATCTTGGTTGCAATAGCAGGTGTCCTGATGACCGCCAGCGCATACTTTGGAATCAAGAGCCTTACCATCGTAAGCTGGATTGCCGTTCCTCTGGTAGGTTTCCTTGGTACCGTGGCAATGATTATGGCTGTACATCGCGGCGACTCTACTCTGGTTGAGCAGTTTGCTAAGGTCAATGACGGATCACTTACCGTTATCGCCGGTGCAGGTCTGGTTATCGGTAGTTTCGTATCAGGCGGTACCGCAACACCTAACTTCGCCCGTTTCAGCAAGACCGCAAAGATAGGCTGCATCACCACAGTCGTTGCTTTCTTCCTGGGTAACTCACTGATGTTCTTCTTCGGTGCCGTTTCAAGCATCTACGTAGGCGGTAACGATATCTTTGAGGTTATGCTTAACCTGAACATGTTCTACATCGCTGTATTCGTTCTGGGTCTGAACATCTGGACAACCAATGACAACGCCCTCTACTCATCCGGTCTGGGTCTGTCAAACATTTTCGGATTCTCCAAGAAGACCATGGTGCTCATAGCCGGTATCATCGGCACAGTAGCAGCCGTATGGCTTTACTGGAACTTCTGCGGCTGGCTGAACGTTCTGAACTGCACCCTGCCTCCCATCGGTGCCATCCTGATTATCAGCTACTTCATGAACCAGGCCGACTATCACTCAGATAACGTACAGATCAAAGCCGTAAACTGGGCATCAGTTATCGGTGTGGTACTGGGAGCCGTAGTTGCCAACCTGCTCCACTGGGGTATCGCCTCCATCAACGGTATGGTCGTAGCAGTCATCTGCTACCTCATTGGATATGCCATAGACCGCAAATAATAGTACACATCTTGTATTTTTTGTCTATCTTCGCGGCAAAACAACACTAAACAGAAAATGAAAAAAGGATTATTCTTTCTTGTTGCTCTGTTGCCTCTGAGCCTTGCAGCTCAAGAGGAATCCCAGTCCGCATGGTCACACAGCGGTCTCGCCGGACTCAATTTTTCACAGACATCGTTCACCAACTGGAGCGAAGGCGGTGAGAACGCAATGTCCGGTAACGTATATTTCAATGGTTCACTCAACTACAAGGAGGGTAAGAACGCATGGGATAACAGTTTGAGCGCCAACTATGGCCTGAACTATACCGATGCTACCGATTGGCGCAAGAACATAGACAATCTGAACCTGTCGTCCAAGTACGGTCGTCAGATCACAGAGAAACTGTACTGTGCAGCCCTCTTTGATTTCAAGACCCAGATGGGTAACGGATATCAGTACAACGATTCCACAAAAGAGATCATCTCAAAGTTCCTTACCCCGGGTTACCTGAACCTTTCTGTAGGTCTTGACTACAAACCCAATGACCACATCAGCCTTTACTACTCACCGGTAGCAGGCAAGATGACTCTTACCAATGACACCCTGTTCTCAACCCGTTACGGTGTTGATGCCGGTAAGAAGACACGCTTTGAGCTCGGTTCCAGTTTCAAGGGTACTGTTAACTACAGCCTCCTGGAGGACAAGCTCACACTCAAGTCAACACTTGACCTGTTCACCGCATACAACGAGACATTCGGTAATGTCGATGTAAACTGGGACGTTCTTGTAGGCCTGAACGTAACCAGCCTGCTCACCGTCACCTTCCAGTCAACCCTGAAGTATGACGATGACATTAAGTTCATTGATGCCGATGGCGTTACCCACGGTGCACGCGTTCAGTTCAAGGAGATCCTTGGTGTAGGTCTCAGTTACAAGTTCTGATAAACCAGTAGGCAGGCAGTCATGTGGTTGGCATTCGCGCTTGTATCGGCCCTCTTTCTGGGACTGTATGACGTAGCCAAGAAGCAATCACTCAAGGAGAACGCGGTCATTCCGGTTCTCTGGTTCAACACCCTGTTCTGCTCACTCTTAATGCTGCCGTTCACGCTCCTGTCAGCCAAGACAGGACTGCTGGACGGCAGTATTTTTTATGTTCCATCAGCCGGATGGGAGCTGCATCGCCTGCTCATGCTCAAGGCGTTCATCGTGCTGGGCTCCTGGATTTTCGGCTATTTTGGCATGAAGCATCTGCCAATCACACTGTTCGGCCCCATCAACGCCACACGGCCTATAATCGTGCTGCTGGGAGGCCTTCTTCTGTTTGGCGAGCGCCTCAACCTTTACCAGTGGATCGGTGTTATAATTGCCGTAATCTCTTTCTATCTGCTTAGTCTGAGCGGCAAGAAAGAGGGCATTACTTTCTACAAGAACAAATGGGTGTTCTGCGTTATCATGGCGACCATACTGGGAGCCATCAGCGCCCTGTTTGACAAGTATCTGCTGGGCCGATTCAACAACATGTTCGTACAGGCATGGAGCAACTTCTACCAGCTGGCTCTCATGACTGTGATCCTATTCACCCTTTGGTGGCCTACGCGTAAGCACACCACTCCCTTCCAATGGAAGTGGCCCATCATCTTCATCGCCGTCTTCCTCACGCTGGCTGATTACGCCTACTTTGTCTCCCTGGCATCCAGCGCCTCAATGGTGTCAATCGTATCCATGATACGCCGCTCAAGCGTCATCGTAAGCTTCCTGTGCGGCGCCATGCTCTTCCACGAGAAAAATCTACGGAGCAAAGTCATCGACCTCCTCCTGGTCCTCCTCGGCCTCTTCTTCCTGCTCATCGGCTCCCTGCAATAATCAAACGGTACAATTAAGCAGAATTATAACTTATTTTATAATAAGCTCTGCGGAGTTTTTCGTAATTTCGCGGAGTTTAAGCGTACTAATTTTTGCGGTGCGCCAAAAAATTGCATATAACGAACATAAATAAAGATTTTTCAGTATGATGAAAGACATTTTTGAGAGAATCAAAGAGACTCCGGGCCCGCTCGGACAGTATCAGGGAATCGGCGACGGTTACTTCATGTTCCCCCGCTTAGTAGGTGAAATCGGCCCCGAGATGGAGTTCAACGGCAAGCCCGTCCTCAACTGGAGCCTTAACAACTACCTGGGTCTGGCCAATCATCCCGAGGTAAGAAAGGCCGATGCCGAGGCTGCTGCAAAGTTTGGTCTTGGTGCTCCTATGGGTGCCCGCATGATGTCTGGTAATACTGATTACCATATCAAGTTTGAGAATGACTTCTCAGAGTTCGTAGGCAAGAAGGCAGGTTTGTGCCTCAACTTCGGTTATCAGGGCATGATCTCAATCATCGACGTTCTGACCAGCCGTAAGGATGTTATCGTTTACGACTCTGAGTCACACGCCTGCATCCTGGACGGTATGCGTCTGAGCCTGGCCAAGCGTTTCGCTTTCCAGCACAACAACATGGAGAGCCTTGAGAAGCAGCTGGGTCACGCCTGCAAGCTGGCCGATGAGCAGGGCGGCGGCGTTCTGGTCATCACCGAGGGTGTATTCGGCATGGCCGGTGACCTGGGTCATCTCGCTGACATCGTAGAACTCAAGAAGAAATATCCGTTCCGCATACTTATCGACGATGCACACGGTTTCGGTACAATGGGTGCACACGGTCGCGGTACCGCCGAGCACTACGGCGTAATCGACGAGATCGATGTAATATTCGACGCATTCGCCAAGAGTATGGCTTCAATCGGTGGTGTAGTAAGCTCAGAGCCTGAGATCATTGACCACCTCAAGTGCAACATGCGTTCACAGATCTACGCCAAGTCACTGCCGCTGCCGCTGGTTATCGGTAACCAGAAGCGTCTGGACCTGATCAAGGCTCACCCCGAGTACCGCGAGCATCTGTGGGAGGTTGTAAACGCTCTGCAGGGCGGTCTCAAGGCCGAGGGCTTCAACATCGGCGTAACAGAGTCACCTGTAACACCCGTATTCTTTGAGGGTGGCGTGAACGAGGGCACCAACGTTGTTGTTGACCTGCGTGAGAACTACGGAATCTTCTGCTCAATCGTTACATATCCCGTTATCCCGAAGGGCCAGCTGATGCTGCGTATCATCCCGACCGCTTCACACACTCTGGATCATGTTAAGCGTACCATCGAGGTATTCAAGGATGTCCAGAAGAAGCTCAAGGCCGGTTACTACGAGGGCCCCATCCAGGATATGAACGTATTCAAGCGTGCTCAGATAAAGAGAGGATGAAATACCAGCTTGTCTGCAAGAAGTGCGGCAAGGTAATAGGTGACTTTGCCGCCTGGTTCAGTCAGGACCAGCTGTGTGAGTGCGGAAGCAATCACGCAGAGGTTACATACACCACAGATTACCGTCTTCTTGACGAGCTCTGCAAGCCCGGCCAGAAGGTCGATAACCTTTACCACTACCTGCCCTTCCTTCCTCTTGATGAGGCCGATGAGCAGGTAAGCTGCGGTGAAGGTGCAGTACCCATCGAGGAGTGGGAGTTCCTGAGCCGATACGCAAAGGACAACTACGGCATTGACTGCAAGGTTGTGGTGGCCCGCAATGACCTGAACGGAGGCAGCGGCACATTCAAGGACATAGCCGCATCACTGGCAGCAACGCTGTTCAAGAAACACGGAGTCAAGGAGTATTGCCTGGCATCAACAGGTAATGCTGCAACAGCATACGCCACATACCTTGCCAAGGCAGGTGTGAAGTTTGACGTATTCGCTCCGCACGACATGCATCAGGAGACCCAGCAGGCCATCCGCGCCACCGGTCAGAACCTCCAGGTATCTGAGGGCGGTTACGGCCAGGCCAAGGCCGAGGCTGCTGATTTCCATAAGAACCAGAGCGTGATGATATCGGCCGGTAACATCGACCCCATCCGCGTAGAGGCCAAGAAGACTCTCGTCTTTGAGTGCATGCGCCAGTTGGGCCGTATCCCCGATGTCTATATGCAGGCCGTTGCAGGCGGCACAAGCCCCATCGCATTCGAGAAGGGAATGCGTGAGATAGCAAGTGCTTATCCGCAGTATAAGATGCCCCGCATGCTGCTGGTTCAGCAGGACACCTGCGATCCTATGGTACAGGCATGGGAATGGGCAATTGAGAACGAGTTCCCGCAGGGCTGGAACAAGCACTTCCCCACTGTGGTTCCGCAGACAAATATTTCCATCCTGACAGCAGGCACCCCCGGCATGTATCCGCTTGTCGGCCCCATCGTAAAGAACAGCGGTGGCTCATTCCTGCGTATCAGGGAGGAGGGTCTGGAGCGTTACGGCCGTATGGTCAAGGACGCAACAGGCGTTTATATGGGACCCGCATCGGTGGTATGCATAGCAGGATTCTTCAAGGCACTTGAGGAGAATAAACTCAAGAGCGGCGATCTGGTTCTGCTCAACACCGGCGAGGGTTGCGAGCGCGCCCTTTGGTTTAAGAAAGCAATAGACGATTGCAAATGAAAAAGTTTACCGACAAGGTAGTTTGGATAACAGGCTCTTCATCAGGTATAGGTGAGGCAACCGCATATGAGTTTGCACGTGAAGGCGCAAAACTCATTCTCACTGCACTTGAGGCCGATCTTCTTGAGAAGGTTGCCGCCCGTTGCATAGAGTTGGGTGCCCCCGATGCCAAGCCCCTGCCCTTTGACCTCTCCAAGAAGGATGAGGTTGCCGGGTTGGCAGAGCAGGCATGGCAGGTATTCGGCCACATAGACGTGTTCTACAACAACGCCGGCATCAGCCAGCGCGGCACCACCTGTGAGACCGAAATGCGTGTAATCAACAAGGTCATGGACATAAACTGGTTCGCTCCGGTAATCATGACCAAGGTGATACTGCCCAAGATGATTGAGAACGGCGGAGGCCAGCTTATGGTAACCACCAGTATCAACGGACGGTTCGGATTCCCGCTGCGCTGCGCCTACAGTTCATCCAAGCACGCCCTGTACGGATTCTTTGAGACAGTCCAGGCAGAGTATTACAAGGATAACATCCGCGTAACCATTGTATGCCCCGGACGTGTTCAGACCCGCATATCATTCTATGCATTAGAGAAAGACGGAAAACAGCATGCCAAGATGGATGCCGGTCAGGCAGGAGGTTGCACCCCCGAGCAGGCCGCCCGCAAGATCGTCAAGGCTGTTTACCGTAAAAAGCGTGAAGTCCTTGTGGGACGCAAGGAGCTGCTGATGGTTTACATCAGGCGTTTCCTGCCCGGACTCTGCGCCAAGATAGCCCGTTCCATTAATCCGATGTAAATAACAAAAACACATAGAACTATGAAAAAAGAGATTCAATTCAGTCTTGTTTACCGTGACATGTGGCAGTCATCAGGCAAGTACGTACCACGCAAGGATCAGTTGGCCAAGATTGCCCCGGTAATTATTGATATGGGTTGCTTCGACCGCGTTGAGACCAACGGCGGTGCCATGGAGCAAGTCAATCTTCTGTACGGCGAGAACCCCAACCAGGCAGTCCGCACATTCACCAAGCCCTTCAACGAGGTGGGCATCAAGACCCACATGCTTGACCGTGGCCTGAACGCATTGCGCATGAACCCTGTTCCGGCCGATGTACGTCAGCTCATGTATAAGGTAAAGCACGCTCAGGGCGTTGATATAACACGTATATTCTGCGGTCTGAATGACCCGCGTAACATAATCCCCTCAATCAAGTGGGCCAAGCAGGCTGGCATGACCGCTCAGGCAACCATGTGTATCACCTACTCCAAGGTACACAATGCCGAGTACTACATCAACCTGGCCGAGCAGCTCATCGAGGGCGGCGCACAGGAGATCTGCCTCAAGGATATGGCCGGTATCGGCCGTCCCGCAATGCTGGGCACCATCGTTCGCGCCATCAAGGAGAAACATCCCGACATCGTCATACAGTACCACGGCCACAACGGCCCCGGTTTCGCAGTAGCTTCAATGCTTGAGGTTGCCAAGGCCGGCGGTGACGTTCTGGACGTAGCCATGGAGCCGCTGTCATGGGGTAAGGTTCATCCGGATGTAATCACCATCCAGGCCATGCTCAAGGATGCCGGATTCCTGGTAAAGGACATCAACATGAAGGCTTACATGGAGGCTCGTTCACTCACTCAGAGCTTCATGGACGATTTCCTGGGCTACTGGATCGACCCCAAGAACTCACTGATGAGTTCACTGCTGGTAGGTTGCGGCCTGCCCGGCGGTATGATGGGATCACTTATGGCTGACCTTAAGGGTATGCACGCCGCCATCAACGCCAACCTCAAGAAGAAGGGTGAGAAGGAGCTGTCTGAGGACGAGCTGCTCGTTGAGCTCTTTGATGAGGTACAGCGCATATGGCCTATGCTGGGTACTCCCTGCCTGGTTACACCTTTCAGCCAGTACGTAAAGAACGCCGCTTTGATGAACCTCTACTCCAAGTCAATGGACGAGAAGCCCTTCACCCGTATGGATCCCGCCATGTGGGGCATGGTTCTTGGTAAGTCAGGTAAACTGCCCGGCCAGCTGGCTCCCGAGATCGTTGAGATTGCCAAGGAGAAAGGCTTTGAATTCTATACCGATGATCCTCAGGTACTCTACCCCAACGAGCTCCCGCGCTTTGAGAAGGAGATGAAGGAGAACGGCTGGGACCGCGGTCAGGATGATGAGGAGCTCTTTGAGTTCGCTATGCATGAGAAGCAGTACCGCGAGTACAAGTCCGGTCAGGCCAAGGATCAGTTCAACAAGGATCTTATGGAGCGCATGGAGAAGGCTCAGGCCGGTACCGCCGGTGCACCCGTCAAGCACTTCACCGCAGCCGACAAGCGCGCCATCCTGCATCCCGATGCAGAACCCATCCAGGCAGCTGTCAGCGGCCGCGTAATCTGGGATCTGGACTACATGGATCAGTCAACCAATCCTCCCTTCGGCAAGCAGTACAAGAAGGGTGACTGGATGGTCGGTATACAGGCCAGCGGCAATAGCTTCATTGACAACGCCACCGCACCTTACGACTGCCACCTGGCAGCTGTCGAGAAGGAGCACGGCTCACTCGTAACAAAGGGTGAAGTCATCGGCTGGATAGAGAGGTGACAAAGGGGACGGTTCTTTTTGGCACCTTATGATAAAAAGCGTCTGGAAATCCAGACGCTTTTTTGTTGGATAGCGAACTCATGTCAAAAGGTGCCAAAAAGAACCGTCCCCTTTGTCACCTTTTCACGATGTGGATGCTTAGCTCGTATAGGAGGTAGATAGGTAACGTGACTATAGTCAGGGTAAAGATATCTGTTGTGGGGGTAATAATAGCCGCGATAATCAGGATGACTACTATTGCGTGACGACGGTACTTTTTCATGAAGGCCGCGTCAATAATACCCAGTTTGTGCAGGAACCATGCCAGTATGGGAAGTTCAAACAGTATACCCATCAAAAGGGTCAGTGTAATAAGCAGGTTGGTATAGGATTCCAGGGTTATTACATTGGGAATGCTTTCACTCACCTGATAGGTGCCAAGGAAGCGGAATGCCAGGGGAAATATTATAAGGTAATCAAGAATTATACCTACCATGAACAGGATGTATGACCATACAACAACACGTGTGGTACTGCGGCGTTCATTTGAGTACAGTGCCGGTCTGACAAAGCCGAAAAGCAGATAAAGCGTGTATGGCATTATCACCACCAGACTCAGATAGAACGCCATTTTCATGTGGATCATGAACTGGGCGGTAAGCGTGGTGCTGAACATATCGACGTTGAAATCGCGCAGAGCCGATGCATCAAACCCGGCCCACCCCGCTACGGCCGATATCCACCTGTAAAGAATGAAATCGGGACTACTGGGTGCAAGTATCAGTTTAAAGAGCGGTTCCTTGAAGCAGAACGCGACAATAAACCCCACCACAGCTACGGCGAGGACGCGCAGAATGACATCCCTGAGAGCGTCCAGATGGTCCCAGAAAGTCATGGGCTTGTCTTCCGGAACAGCCATAAAAGAATAGGATTACTTGGATTCGGGCTCCTTATCGGTTTCCTTGGCGGCAGTCTCATCAGGAGCGTTGATCTCCTTTTCAACCTCCTTCATGCCCTCTTTGAAGCTCTTTACGCCCTTGCCCATACTCTTCATGAGTTCGGGAATACGCTTAGCTCCGAACAGAAGCAGGATAACAACGACAATAAGTATTATTTCACCGGTTCCCAGTCCCAGTATAAGCGGATAAAGTGTCATAGCGTTTGGTAGTTTGTTGTTTGCAAATGTAATCCTATTTACGGAATATGCTGAAATGTGCTCTGTTTTTTTTGTTTGAGGCCGGCTTTTTGACCCGAAACGGATTGCACAAGCCGCAGAAAATGACTAATATTGCATCTTAATAAACTAATGGAAAAGAATATGTACAAAGACGGTTTCTTTATAACTGGAATTCAACAGATAGGCGTGGGTACAACATCGGTTTATGATTCATGGAAATGGTTCATAAAGATGTTCGGCGTCGATATAAGAGTATTGGAAGATGACACTGTTGCAGAGCGTATGCTCCCCTACACCGGCGGTCATCCGCGCAAGCGCCACGCCGCCATTGCAGTAAGCCTGCAGGGAGGTGGCGGATTTGAGATCTGGCAGTACTCTGAGCGCAAGCCCAAACCGGTGGATTTCCAGATTCAGGTTGGTGACCTGGGCATATTCTGCGCCAAAGTTAAGTGCCGCAACACCGAGAGCGCACATAAGTACGCATCGGAGCGTTGGGATAAGGTAAGCCCTATCGTCACCGCACCCGACGGCAGCAAGACCTTCTATATCACCGACCCTGAGGGCAACTGGTTCCAGGCCGTACAGGATGATTACCTTCTGCTGGATGAGGGCAAGGAGTTCGGCGGTATGATTGGCTGCATGATTGGCGTGACCGATATGGACAAGGCACGCACCGTCTATTCCGATATACTGGGTTATGACCAGCTGATATATAACGAATACGGCCATTTTGATGACCTCAAGCCTCTGGCAGGCGGTGACGGAGAGTTCCGTCGCGTGTTGCTCAAGTGGTCAAAGCCTAACAAGGGCGCCTTTTCATCCATATTCCCCTCCGGTTACATAGAGCTGGTACAGTGCCGTGACCGCGAGCCCCGCAAGATTTTCGAGGGACGTTATTGGGGAGATCCCGGATTCATACAGATTTGCTTTGACGTAACCGGAATGGACGAACTGGGCAAGTGGTGCGCCGATCACGGACATCCCTTCACGGTTGACAGCTGCCCCGACGGCAAGCAGTTTGCCATGGGTGACGCATCGGGCCGATTCACATACATAGAGGATCAGGACGGCACTCTGATTGAGTTTGTGGAGACCTACCGCATATCGGTAGCCAAGAAGCTGGGCTGGTATATCAACCTGCTTTACCGTAACCGCGAGAAGCCGCTTTCAAAGCTGCTCTTCCGTGCCATGAAAATGAACCGCAAGAAGTTTGACTGATCAACTATCCGCTTATGGGAAATCTCATTGATCTTATCAAGTCCGACGTCCGTTACGAGGACTCGCTCAAGGCATGCATGAACTGCGGAATCTGTACCGCAATATGCCCGGCGGCCGAGTTCTACGACTATGACCCCCGCCGCATCTGCGATACTGTGCAGCGCGGTGATGAGGAGCAGGTAGAAAAGCTTCTGCGTTCGGACACAATCTGGTACTGCGGACAATGCATGTCATGCAAGCCCCGTTGCCCGCGCGGCAATATTCCCGGAGCCGTAATCAACATACTGCGTAAGGTTTCCCAGGATATGGGATACTATAAGGATAGTCACATGGGCCGCCAGCAGGTTGAGTTGATGGAAGGCATCGGCAACAACATTCTGGAGATAGGTTATTGCGTACATCCCGATAAGGTCCTGCCTGAAAGACATCCCGAGCAGGGACCTGTCTGGGAGTGGTATGTAAAGAATATCAAGACCGTTTCGCCCAAGTTCGGAGCCAACTATCACGGCGAGGGTGCCGGTGCATTGCGTACCATCACACCTGAGACCATGGAAGAACTTCGCAACATATTCCGCGTAACCGGAGGCATGGGTTTCCATGACACGATTTTAAACGGCCCGCACGATGAATAAATTCGGTTTCGCCATAAAGACTCCCCGATCGGAGGATATGGACAAGGTATCGCTTGAGCGGTACAACATGCTGCTTGACCGCGTCCCTTCGTTCAAGCGCTGTTTCCAGTGCGGGTGCTGCAGTGCCACCTGTTCGGCACGTCAGTATACCGAGTTCAGCATCCGCCGCATTCACACCTCGTTCCGTCGCGGTGAATATGAAGGGCTTGACGAGCAGCTCAAAAAGTGCATGCTCTGCGGTAAATGCACCTTGGTTTGCCCGCGTGGGGTAAACCTGCGTTCACTGATTATCAATATGCGTCAGATCCTTGACGAAACAAAATAAGCCGCCATGAAGATACACGCATATCCATATAATGATTTTGTGATACCGTTCCTGATTGGAACTATCCTGCTGTTCTCAATCATTATATACAAATACATACGCTGGATAAGACGTTTCAGCGACGAGCAGCGTAAGGTAATCCGCAGCAACTGGTATTCATGGAAGATATTCCCCGCTATATGGGAGATGATACGTGAAGGCCTCCTGCACGTGCGTATTCTAAAGGAAAACCTGCTTCTGGGCATAATGCACCAGGCATATGCCTTAGGCTGGTTCCTGCTCATATTGGTAGGTGCAATTGAGAGCCGTGACGCCTTCTTTACACTGCAGCACGAGCAGTCAATTGAGACGGTACGTGAACTCGATGCACAGAACGGCTGGTATATATACAATACCGGCGAGAATAAGGACCCCGAGTATCTCAATCAGCGCCGTTATCGTGTTGAGACCGAGGACGGAATAGCCCGTATCCACTACCACCGTCCCTTCTATGTAGGTATATTCTACCGCTACTTTGTACATAAGGCACCGGCAGCGTTCCATCAACATAAGGCATATTCAGACCTGATGGACGCATTGCTGCTCTACGTGTTCTTAGGTCTCACAATGGCCATCATAAAGATATTCTGGTCCAAGATACTGGGAATGCGCCGCACCACCAAGCATACCATTGTAGACCGATTCTCAAAGTTCTCACTTTGGATGATATTCCCGTTACGTCTGCTGGCCGAGTCTGTCACAGCCTGTCTTTACGGCAACGGCGGATTCTTTACCCAGGCGGTGGGTAACCTGTTCGACCCTATGATTGTACGCGGCCTGGAGACATCGGTATGGATGCTCTATTCCCTTATGCTGGGCGTATTCTTTGTGACCATGCCGTTCACCCGCTACATGCATATCTTCACCGAGCTACTGCTCATATACTTCCGTAAGATCGGAGTCCGTGAAGAGACCGGCAAGACAGGCTATACCCTATTTGAGCTGAATGCCTGCTCACGTTGCGGCGTCTGCATATCGGGCTGTCCCATTGACCGGGTGCTTGAGAACCACGAGATACAGTCCGTCTATCTGATACGCAGCCTGCGTAACCAGGAGCGCGGAAGCCGTCTTAAGATGATTGCCGACAACTGTCTTATGTGTGACCGATGCACGGTCGATTGTCCCGTAGGCATTGACCTGAGCGCCCTACGCCGTCAAACCAGAGCCAAAGGCGCCATCGACACTGTTGGCAATTATTCATATCTGAACAAGCGACAGTCACCGTTCAACGCCATAGGACGTGTAGCTTACTTTGGAGGTTGTATGTCTCATCTTACCCCTGGCATCACCGAGTCAATGGAGAAGATATTCACTGCAGCCGGTCAGAAGTACTGGTACATGGACAAGTTGGGAACCATATGCTGCGGACGTCCTTTGCAGCAGCAGGGATTCACCAATCAGGCAGCCGAACTGCGAAAGAAGAATACCGATCTGATAGAGAAATCAGGCTCAACCATGTTGGTAACCTCCTGCCCAATCTGCTATCAGTCATTCAAGAAGGAGTACAATCTGAACATACCGGTAGTTCATCACACAGAGTATATCGATATGCTCATCAAGCAGGGATGTCTTAAGGTGCGTCACGATGACCGCAAGGTATCATATCATGATCCGTGCGAGCTGGGTCGCGGATGCGGAATCTACGAAGAACCACGCCAGGTTCTCAGTGCCGTAACCAACTTGCAAAAGACCCGTTACCAAAGAGAAAAGAGTGTGTGCTGCGGATTCAACCTGGGAGACACCAAACTCAGCCTTGAGGAGCAGACCAAGATAAGGAACGCATCACTTGCCAACCTGACAAGCAAGCCGGTTGATGCAATCGCAACCGCCTGCCCCATGTGTAAGAAGGCGTTCCAGCATGCCACCAACGACTATCCTGTAAAGGACATAGCCGAGATTGTGGCAGAGAACCTTATAAACTGATAAGATTATGAACCGTTTTTGGAACGAATATCAGAAAGCTATAGCTGATGACCATTTCTTCTACGAGCGCAGCTGCATCCGCCAGACCTTTTTCCCGGGCTCTGAGACTGCTTTCCTGCGTATGCTCCGCGAAGAACTGAACAAGGATATCTTTGACGATTTCCGTCAGCACACCTGCACCGGTATAGGTTTTCACTGCGATATAGTACCGCTCGAAACCACAATGACCGTAGTGGCCCGTCTGTTCTCACTCATGACCGAGCACGGCTATGAGAACTACGTTCCCTCATGCGTAACGTCATTCGGCGTCTTTACCGAAATGGTACATATGTGGGAGGAGCATCCCGAACTTCTTGAGAAGACCCGTGAAAACCTCTACAAGGCCTGCAAGCGCGAGTTCAACATACCCAAGAACATAGCCCACCCGTCGGACGTGATTTATCATTTCCGTAACGAATTGGCCGAAAAGATGAAATACCGCCTGGTAAACCGCTTTACCGGAAAGCCGCTCAAGGTTGTGGAGCACATAGGTTGCCACTATGCCAAGATATTTCCCGACAAGGGCGTTGGTAAGGCAGAGTTCCCCTACGTTCTGGCAGGCATGATAGAGTCCTGGGGTGGCGAGGTTGTCGATTACCCCGAGCGCCGTCACTGCTGCGGATTCGGATTCCGCCAGTATCTGGTTCAGGAGAACCGCGGATACTCCGTATCCAACACCAAGAAGAAACTTGAGTCAATGGAGCCCTACGAGCCCGATTTCATAGTATCCAACTGTCCCGGCTGTTCCATGTTCCTGGACCGCTGGCAGTATACCATCGCCGAGATGGAGCACAAGACCTATGACCGTGAGGGTTACGGCATTCCCGTCCTGACCTATGAGGAAATGGCCGGTCTGCTCCTTGGATATGACCCATGGGAACTTGGACTCCAGATTCATCAGGTACAATCAGAGCGCCTGCTTGACAAGATAGGCATACCGTATGACCCCAAGGCCAAATACAGAACAGCCGACGGCAAGATACTGCGTGCCCCCGAAAAACCCGAAAACCTGTTAGTGTAAACCGCTTATGAGAAAAGTCGCAATAATAGGAGCCGGCCCCGCCGGTATAGAGGCCGCATCAACACTGGCCAAGAACGGTATTGAGGTCACTCTGTTTGAAAAGTCAGAGACTCCGCTCAAGAACATACAGGACAAGGCTTTCCTGTTCCCCAATTTCCAGGCAGCCCAGGAGATTGCCGATGATCTGAGCGGCAAGCTGCTCACCGACGGCATCACTACCGCTTTCGGAGTTGACATAGCCGACATCAAATGGCAGGGCACCGAGTGGAAACTCATAGATGCCAAGAACCAGACCTATGTGGCCGATGCAGTTCTCGTTGCCACCGGCTATCAGGTATTTGATGCCCACCGCAAGGAAGAACTGGGTTACGGTATCTACAAAGGCGTAATCACATCACTCGATATGGAGCAGATGATCAAACACGGCAAGATCCTGAATGCCAACGGCGATGAGCCCAAGCGCGTTACATTCCTGCAGTGCGTAGGCTCACGTGACGAGAAGAGCGGCAACCACTACTGCTCCAAGATTTGCTGCGTTACAGCCGTAAAGCAGGCTATCGAGGTACGCAAGCAACTGCCAAAGTGTGAAGCATCGATATTCTACATGGACCTGCGTATGTGGGGCCAGGGATTCGAGGAGATGTACCGCACCGCCCAGGAGAAATACGGTGTAAGCTTCGTTCGCGGACGTATATCGGAGGCTGCTGCCACATTCGACGGCCGTGTACAGCTTAAGAGTGAGGATACCCTGATGGGACTGCCACTCAAGATGACTACCGACCTTCTGGTACTTATGGTAGGTATGGAGGCCTCATGCGGCACCAAGGAGCTTGGCAAGGCTTGCGACATAAGCGGTGACTACGGCTTTATCAAGTCCGTAAATCCCCACCTCTACGACAATGAGACCGGCAAGCCCGGACTCTTTGTGGCAGGCACCTGCAAGCGTCCCATGAGCGTATCGGACTCCATCAACGATGCCCGCTCTGCCGCCATAGCGATCAAGGACTACCTTGACACCCTACCTCAATAATAATAAAAAAATGACCGCTCGATTGAGCGGTCATTTTTTTTATTTAAAACCTGTCTGTGCCCAGGGGATCCACTTCTGGACTTCTTTGTCGGCGAGAGTCTCGTCAACATGCATGATGATGGTGTTGGCATCCTCCTTGCCAAGCAGGAACTTGTCTATGAATGCCTCAACCTCGGGATACTGGCTCTGGGGAAGTTGGCAGTGACCATGCTTGCCCTGGATTGAGAATCCCATACGGTCCTCGATTCCGAACTTCTTCCATACCTCACGTGCAGCTACGCATGATACGTAACCGGCCTCATCGGCCAGCCACTCATAATCGGTGTTACCCAATACCAGCAGGACACGCGGGCAAACCAGGGCGCAGAGCTCGTGGTGGTCATACGGAAGCTTTGATACGTTGGCATCCTTCCAATCCCACATTGACTCCTTGAACCAGTGAGGATCAGTGTTACCCAAGGTCTCTACATGACCCAGAGTCTCGGATACGCGCCATGCAGCAGCACCGCCGCCAAAGCCGCCCATCTGTGAGTAGCTGTTAACCTGACGCTCGTTGAAATTCATCTGAGCAATCTTACGATCAGTAAAGAACTGACGCGGCAGAGCGTTGTTTGATGCACCGATCATGAGAGGGAACGGACCGTCACCCTCGGGGTAAGTAATTCTGGCTGAAAGCTCAAGAGTCTCACCGTTACGTGTAACCTTGACTGTCAGTGTATTGTTCTCAAGAGTTGCCTCGATGTCCTCCTTGCCTATAATAGGCTTCTCACCTATTTCATAGTGCTGGAGCTCGCGTACGATCTCTGCACGACGCTTCTCCCAATCCTTGAACTTCCTGACCTGCTTGGTGCTGTTTGAGAACTCAAACGGGTTAGGCAGAGTCTCCAGACTCTTTGCCTCATCTACTGTGGGGAATGCGGGAGCGGGATACTTTGCACCTGCAAATTCCTGGTCATAAACCAGAGGAATGGACTATCGAGCCATTGCCGGAATTACAGCCAAAGCTGCAGCGGCAGCAAAAAATAATTTGATTCTCTTCATATCGTAAGTTTTAGGTTAATAAATCGCGGTTCGTTTAAAGCCTTCAAATATAGCCGTTATATTTAATATACCTGTTCACTAGGCGGGTTAAACCTTTTAAAAAAAAGCAACAATTCAGAATCCGACTTGCATTTTGACGGGCAGATGGTCCGAATATCCGCCTTGGTATCGGCGTCCGTTGTATGTACGGAAAGGTTTTACGCCGCCATAGTTGTCATCATTGGTCAACAGGAACGGCAGATTCATTATTTCTGCGTCAATCATTCCGGTGCAGCCCAATCCGTTCATCAGTGATGCCGACACTACAAACTGGTCATACTTATCCCATACACCGTCATATTTGTAACTCCCTCCGTCAAGCGGATCCATAACCGTAACCAGTTCACGGTCGCCCAGGCCCCATCCTTTTGAATACTGATGCGCTTTCAGACCTTCACGCACAGCAGGGTCATCAGGACCGTCGTTAAGGTCACCCATTATAATGATATACGGTTTACGCCGCACCCTGAATATACTGTCTACCGATGCCCTCACGACTTTAGCCGCACACATACGCAGCGGCTCTGTCTGCTCCATGCCGTTATATCGGCTGGGCCAGTGGCAGACATAGACGTCTATCGTATCGTGATTTTCCAACACTCCGGTAACATGAAGAATATCACGCGTGGGACCGCCGCCATACGGACGCAGATTTACTCTCAAAGACTCACAGTCCAGCAGTTTGAAGAAACTCCTGCGATACAGGAGAGCTACATCTATACCGCGGCGGTCAGGCGAATCCGTCATCACATACCTGTAACCGGCCCCACGCAGCGCAGAACGTGCGGTAAGATCCCTAAGTACCGTATCATTCTCAACCTCAGCCAGGCCCACAAGTGCAGGAGCCTGCTCCTCATCGGCGGCAACAATCACTTTCGATATGGCATCAAGCTTATCCCAATAACGGGAACGTGTCCAGTGGTAATCACCAGCAGGCGTATATGCATCGTCATCCTTGAGAGGATCATCATCCGGATCAAACAGGTTTTCGGCATTACAGAACATGACAGTCATACTCTGCGAGCATAACGTCAACGTAAAAGGGCAAACAATCAGGAAAAGGAATAAACGTCTCATTATTTAGGAAATTATCTTACAGATGGCTGGTATTGGAAGCAACCCGCATCGGCCCCCGACGGAGGTCGCGGCACCCCGGCCAGATCTATGGGCAATAGCACAGACAGCGTATCGGCAATGCCGCGTGCAACCGACAGCGAATCAAGCGCGAATACGGAGCTGTACCCCCTCATTGAGTGGTCAACAAAATTGTATGCGCCATATACTTCGTGTTCGCGGTCTTCAAATACTACGTTGCTGTAACGGGCATCGGCAGTATCTTTCACAGTGAGATATGAGTTGCTCACGCTGTAGGGAGCACTTTTAGCTATGGAATCGGTAAACAACGGTATAAACTCCGTTTCATGACGTCCGGTAATTATGCAGTTGCGGAACGATGCACCAAGGAACGGCACCACGCTCTCCCCGCGCCTATCAGTAATAATTACAGCCTGACTGCCCACACTCCAGAGCGAGAACCCGGCTATGGTGCAGAACGTAAATTCAGCCCAACCTCCGGTCAGGTCAACACATGAGACGCCAGCATTGGTTATCTGAGAGTTAGCCACCTCAATACGACATCCTGTAGTCTCAATACCATTACCGTTCACATTATGTATTATAGAGGATATCATGGTCAGTTTTGTCCGGTCAGCATCTGCGCTGTCCGCCAGTATACCCCAGTTGCCGCCATGAATATCACACCATTCCAGTTTATTGTCATAACTGCCGCTGCGCAGCCTAATACCGCCCCACTGTCCTGTCAGCAGGTCATACGGCAATTCCGAAAGCATATTATCAAGACGGTCTCCGCGCATCATGATCATACTGTCCAAAGTGCCTTGAGCAACAATGCGGCCAGCCACGTCAAGCACAGCGTTATTATGGTAATAAAATCTTACACCAGGTTCAAGTGTAAGAGTAGCACCCTCTGCCACGTGAAGAGTGTCGAATATGATATAAGGCAAACGCGCCGTCAGGACTGTATCGGACTCTATCCGTTTACTACGCAGCCTGACAACGTTCTGTCCGCAGGCCGACAGTCTTACTGCCTGCACCGTCCCACTCTCCAGCACGAACCTGATTGAATCAAATGCATCAAAAAGCGCTGGCGTATCAGTCTCAGGAATATTGACCGAAACAAAGCAGAACAGGCTGTCGCCTGCCGCAATCTCCAGTCCGGTTATCACCGCACCGCCCTCACCGTCCAGGTTCATACGGAACGGGCTGGATGTACCGCCACCCATAAGGGCATCAAACCTGAGCCCGACATCATTGGTGTTGTAAATCATGAACCCATTGGATGCCGACGCCACACCCGTAAAGACAGTGTCAAAACGTACGGTATCGGCCGAAAATCCCAGCCCATAGCGGAGACTCGCACTGAAAGTCCAATCGTCAGTGCATGACCCCAAAGCCAGCACTGCACATATCAACCAGGCTATCCCGAAACGTTTCATATAGCGTTTTTGCGAGTTTTGATGCGCTAAGTTAAAACGTAAATCGCAAATAAAAAGTATCTTCGCACTCAAATGAAGAGCAGATTTCTCAAATTTCTAAAGGACTGGATGCTGGTTATCGGCATGATATCGGGTGCGGGAGCATACCTCATATACTCGCAGATACCCTCCATACACACCGCGGGGCCCGTTCTGGAATACATCTGCCGTAAAGCCCAGCCCATTCTGCTTTTCATGATGCTATTCATCAGTTTCAGCCTCATAGAACCACGTCAGCTGGTGTTCAAAAGATGGCATATCCGCAACCTGCTTATCCAGGTGACAGCATTCCTGGCCCTGTGCCTTACAGTGATCTGGGCCATGCACAGCACATCAGATGCCGCCGCATGGATACTGCGTCACCGCATTCTGTTTGAATCGGCCATGTTGTGCATGATCTGCCCCACCGCCACGGCATGCGCCGTAGTGACCGGCAAGCTGGGAGGAGACATGGCGCAGGTAGTCATGTACACCATCATAATCAACCTGGCGGTGTCCATCGTGGTTCCGCTTACAGTGCCGTTACTGTATCCGCAGGCCGGAATATCATTCCTTGCCGCATTCAGCCGTATTCTTGCCAAGGTATTCCCGCTTCTGATACTGCCCTGCCTCACCGCATGGGCGGTGCGCTGGCTTATGCCGAGGTTCCACAACTGGGTAGCATCCAGGATGAACCTGAGTTTCCATCTTTGGAGCATATCGCTCACCATAGCCATTCTGATGAGCACCCGTGCCATTGTACACAGCGGCTGCGGGATAATCACCCTGACAGGCATCGCTCTTGTATCAATGCTTTGCTGCATCTTCCAATTCTGGGCAGGCCGTATCACCGGACGCCGCTCAGACAGCCGCATCGAATCCAGCCAGGCATTCGGCCAGAAGAACACCGTATTCGGAATCTGGATGGGATACACCTTCTGGAACCCGCTGGTATCGGTAGCCGGTGGTTTCTACACCATCTGGCACAACATACATAACACACGCCAGCTTTATAAAATGGCACGGAAAGCAGCCGTAATCCTGGCAATTCTTGTCTTCGCGGGATGCGAGAGAGAGGATTTTGGCCGATCATCGGCCCCAAAGGATGAAGTATGGTATGAGTTGGTCAGTACGGATACTGTGAGTTCCAGCAAGATATACAAGAACCTTACCGGTTATTACATGCCTGTAGGTCCTAACCTGGTACGCAACACATTCCTTTATCATTCTGTCAACAAATCCGATACGCTAACCCTCTCGGGCGTAGCATGCTGGCCTATCGGTACCCAGGAGTGCTCGGAAATAATTCTGGCAAACCACTTTATCACCGTACGTTGGGACCAGTGTCCGTCCCAGACCCCGCAACCCGGAATGCTCATCTGCTCCAGCCGCAAATCCTTCTACGTCTGTGCCGATTATCAGGGACTAGGCCTGTCACGTAACCTTTATCAGCCATATCTCAATACTCCTCTCATTGCTACCCAAAGCATAGACTGCCACAAAGCGGCAATGCAGTTGCTCAAGGACCGTGGCCCTGCTCTATCCGATGATTACTGCACCTACAATATAGGTTTCTCGCTGGGAGGTGCCGTGGCATTGGGTGTGGCAAAAAAGATTGAACAGGATCCTGAGCTACGTAATATGGTAAACCTACGTAAAAGTTTCTGCTGTGCCGGACCGTATGATATGAATGCCTATTTTGAGCATTATATGGTCGATCCCGACCAGGAAATGGTATATCCAGTAGGATTTCTGTGCGCAATAATAACACTGGTCGATGACAATCCATCATTCAGGGAGAAATACGGTTACAGTGACCTTTTCACCCGAAAACTGATAGAGACTGGCGTAATAGAGGATATCGGGACCAAGAACTATGACACAGACCGGATTAACCTGATACTTCATGAGAACGGATGCAACACCCTGAGACAGATCCTGGCCGAGCCTCTTCTGGACAGCAGCACAACCGTTCATATGGACGTAATCAAAGAGATCGGAAAGTTTAACCTGGCCGCAGGATGGACTCCCACCATCCCTATCCTGTTCCGACAGTCCAAGGCCGATGACTACATACCGTTTGAGTGTCTTGAGAGTGTACAGGCCAATATGTCCGGTAATCCCGTCATCACCTACGATATCCACGAGTCAGGATCACATGTAGAAGACGGAGTCTCATTTTATACAAACATTCTGTTTGGCAGGTATCCTCTTTACTGATTAGTTGAGTATCTTTGCAGGGATGGCCAACAGCTTTGTAGACAGAATTAAGGATTACATCGGCTGCAACAGTCTGCTCACGGACGGAGCAAAAGTTGTAGTGGGATTGAGCGGAGGCGCCGACAGCACGGCGCTGCTGCTGGTACTCATACGTCTGGGATACCGTGTCCATGCCGTTCACTGCAATTTCCATCTGCGCGGCGCAGAGAGTGACCGTGACCAGGAGTTCGTCAAAGACCTATGCAAGCGTACGAGTGTGGAACTTACCGTCTGTGATTACGACACCCGGGAGTACGCATCGGCCCACGGTATCTCCATTGAAATGGCCGCACGGGAGTTGCGTTACGCTGATTTTGAACGCATAATGCAGGAATGCGGGGCAAGCGCAATCTGCATAGCCCACCACCGTGACGATTCCGTCGAGACACTGCTTCTCAACCTGATCCGCGGTACCGGAATCAAAGGCCTTACCGGCATCAAGCCGCAAAACGGCCATATAATCCGTCCCCTGCTCTGTGTCTCCAGACAGCAGATTGAGGATTGGCTCCACGAGATAGGTCAGTCATACGTAACAGACAGCACCAATCTCGAGACAGACTACACCCGCAATAAGATTCGCCTGCAACTGATGCCGCTCATGCGCAGCATCAATCCAGATGTCAACAATGCCGTCAACGACACCGCGCGGCATCTGCAGCAGGCTTTCTCAATCTACAGCAAAGCCATTGAGGATGCAAAAAAACGCATTGTAACCGTCAGTGCCGATATTACCTCCATCAGCATTCCGGAACTCAACAGACATGCAACGCCTGCAGCTGTCCTGTTTGAGATTCTCGCCCCCTTTGGCTTCAACAGTACTCAGGTAAGTGATATCCTGGCTGCCGTAGATTCTCAGCCCGGAACACGATTCCTATCGGCAACCCATCAGCTGGTCAAGGACCGTGATTCATTCACGGTATCACCTGTCAAAACAGCTCAATTCCAACCGTTAACCATTGTTCTTAAGCCCGGAACCGCAGTCACCCTACCCAATGGCACTTCGCTGAGTATCAGCACGGCCCCTGCCGGCACCCCTATCTCAACCAGTCCAAACACTGCCACATTTGATGCGTCGCTGCTCGGTGAAGGCATAATTACCATACGCGAGTGGACACCGGGCGATTGGTTCATTCCGTTCGGCATGAAGGGCCGCAAGCTCATAAGTGATTTCCTGACCGACTGCAAAACAGCTCCGACAGAGCGCAGCAACCAACTGATAGCATCTTTTAACAATGACATAATCTGGGTATTGGGACGCCGGACAGACAACCGTTACCGCGTAACCCCAAAAACCACCACCCAGCTTATACTCACTTTATCGGCCGAATAAGTCCTTAAGAATCAAGTCCTTTCATCTCCGACCAGTCTGTTTCCATTCGACCGATAGTAAAAAGTTTTGAACAGATTGGTATATTAACTATTATAATTTTTCGTTATTATTTAAATAGTTGTCCCCAATTATAAGGTGTAGAAAAAAGGACCATATCAAAATGGACTATACAACAAGTTTTTCAATATCAACCTATTTTGTCATTCTCCTTAAAAAACGCCGCAAAGAGCAGTGCTACGGCCACCATATACCCGGCAAACACTAGCCATGCCGAACTCCAGTCAGGCGCAGAATTTTTAAATACATAACGGTCCATTACCGCCCCTGCTCCCATCATACCGATGGTTGCACCCACTCCGTTTGACATCATCATAAAGAGTCCCTGGGCGCTGGCTCGTATGCTCTTGTCTACATTCTGCTCCACATAGAGAGAACCGGCTATATTGAAGAAATCAAAAGCTATTCCATACAGTATGCAGCTCAATATGAACAGAAGTACGCCGGGCATATCGGGAGTGCCTATTCCAAACAGCCCGAACCTTAGTACCCATGCAGTCATAGACATGAGCAGCACCTTCTTGATTCCGAACCTTTTCATGCAGAAAGGAACAAGCAGGAAGCAGAGTGTCTCTGATATCTGCGACAGTGATAACAGCGCGTTTGAGTTCCTGACGGCAAACGTATCGGCCATAGCGGGATTTGACGAGAACGAACTCAGGAAAGTGTTGGCATAACCGTTTGTGATCTGAAGAGCTGAACCCATCAGTATGCAGAATATAAAGAATACAGCCATATGTCTTTGACCGAACAGTCTGAAAGCATTGATTCCAAAAGCTTCAGCCACGCTGCGCTCAGCACGCTTTCCGCCAGTAGGACATTCAGGAAGAGTAAGCGAGTAAATGCAAAGAATAAGCGATAAAACGCCCGACAGAATAAGCTGCGTATATGAGTCCTGCATCTGGACACCTCCTATTTTAATAAAGTTGACGGCAAGCATGCTGCATATAAAGCCCACAGTTCCGAACAGACGTATCGGAGGATAGTCCTTAACCGGATCTCCTCCCGCACGGGTTATGATGCTGTATGAGACCGAATTGGTCAATGCTACGGTCGGCATGAAGAACAGTATGCTCAAAGCGTAAAGCGGATACAAGGAATTGAACGATACCTGACCGGCACCAAGGCAATAGAGTCCTGCCGACAGCATGAAACCGCCAGCAAGCAGATGGCAAATGGCAAGCAGACGCTGTGCCTGGATATATCGGTCAGCAATGATTCCCACAAGTGCCGGCATAAAGAGCGAAACTATTCCGTTTGCTGCAAAAAACCACTTGATCTGACTGCCCAATCCGGCCTGTGCAAGATACCTGCCAATTGAGATAAGATATACTCCCCAAACCGCATATTCCAGGAACACCAGAGTTATCAACCGAACCCTGAGTTTTCCACCGATATAAATTGAAAACCTGTTCATAACTTTTCCCGTAATCGGATGCTAAGATAGCACTTAATCGTGGGACATATGGTATCTTTGCATATAAACGATTGGCATAGACAGTACGTTTAAGGGGATGAGAAAAATTCTTACTATTGCTATGGCTGGTATGGGACTATTCAGTGCCATAACCGTCCCTGCTTATTCCCAAGTCAACTATCTCTCCGAGAACCTTCTCAAGGTCAAAGACAAGTAAGAGTATTTTCTTCCACTGCCATTTAAACCATTCATCATATGAAAAAAATTTGCCTTATTCTGACTTCATTGTCATTGTCTCTGTCATTGCTGGCACAAAAGGATGAGATAATCAAAACCGGTTGGAATATCGGTGTCCTTCCTGTAGTAGGATTTGACTCTGACCTGGGTTTCCAATATGGAATATGTTCTGACATTTTCAACTATGGTAACGGTGAAAACTACCCGCAATACAACTATAAAATCAACGTTGAGGCATCGACCTACACCAAGGGCTCAAGCGTGCTGCGCACATACGGAGATTTCAAGACCCTTATCCCCGATGGAAAGCTGTTTTTTGACGTAACATATTTCAATGCGCCCAAGTTCGGATTCTACGGATACAACGGATTCGCTCAGGAATATGACCCCGACCTGATATTCTGGAACTCAGGCGCCGCCTACGATCCGGATGCCAAGACCGGCTACAACTATATGTCACGTAACCAGTTCCGCGCATTGGTAAGCGTGCGTAAAACCATAAGCGGCAATCTGAGTGCAGCAGCCGGACTTGCATTCTATCATATCTCTACCGGTGATCTGAAGTTGAAGGAATACAACGGTCAGCAGACACTGTATGACATATACAAGTTAGCCAATCTTATCCGCCCCAACGAAAAGGACGGAGGCAACGTAACACAGCTGCGTGCCGGTCTGGTATATGACTCCCGCAATCATGACAGCGACCCGACAAAAGGAGAGAATGTTGAGCTTTCACTGGTATATGCTCCTGACCTGATTGACGGAAACGGCTATAGCAATTTAGGCCTGCATCTTAGCATATCACAGTTTTTGCCCGTTTTCACCGAAAGATTGACGTTTGCATACCGTGCAATGCTGCAGACAAACCTTTGGGGAGAGATACCTTACTACTTCACGAACAACATCAACAGCATGTTTTTCCGCAAGATGTACACCGAAGGTTTAGGCGGTAACGCCTCGGTTAGAGGACTCAACCGCAACGGTGTCCTGAGCAACGGATTCTTCATGCTGAACGCCGAATTGCGCTGGCGTATATATGATTTCAAGTTCATTAATCAGAACTGGCAGATAGCTACAAACCCGTTCTTTGATATGGGTAAAATCATGCAGCCCTATCGCCTTGAGGAGCAGAAAAACGCCGGCCTCTACAATGGTGGAGAAAAAAGCCCCCATTTCACCGCCGGTTTAGGAATCAAGCTGATTATGAACCACAACATGATCATTTCATTTGAAGGCGGCAAACCGTTTGACAAGAATGACGGAACCGGACTTTGGACAAACATAGGCTTCAACTACCTGTTCTGATTCTATGTCCCTGCGCCGCCTCTACTCAACAATCCTTTTTACAGCGCTCATATCATTGAGTGCCAGAGGCGCTGACGCCGATGACCCCACAGTCAAGCAAGGTTGGTCCGTAAACCCGATACCATCCATGGCCTACGACTCCGATTTTGGTCTGATGGCTGGCGGTATCATCGACATATACTATTACGGCGGACTCTATCCTAATTATAAACACCGCTTGTGTCTTGAAGCTCTGACATACTCCAAGCATGCCAGCTACTACATGATCCAGTATGACTCCAAGTACCTGATTCCGGGCATACGCACATCATTCAAAGCATATTTTGACGACAACCCGCTCTATTGGTTTTACGGCTTCAACGGTGCGGTCAACGACTATGACTCCCGCCTCAATTGCAACCAGAAAGACGGCATAGCATATTACAGTCTGGACAGAATTTTTCTCAACACACGTCTGGAACTGGGCGGCCCTCTGGGACCTTATCTGGATTGGACCTCCAAGTTCTCATATTGGCATTACTGGATATCGGAACTTAATTGGGAGGGATATGACCGCAACAACACCCTTTTCCGTAAATACAGGCAGATGGGCCTGATCGAGGATGCCGAAGCCGATGGCGGCGATGTGATGGAATTCCAGGTCGGGCTCAAATATGATACCCGGAACATTGAAGCCACTCCCACCCGCGGCATATATGCCGATGTAAACGTGGCCTGGGCTCCCGATATTTTCAGTACCGGTTACAACTATCTCAAACTGGCAGCAAGATTCCGCCAATATCTGAGCCTTGGGACCGAGCGTCTGGTATTTGCATACAGCCTTGCGTATCAGGGAACCGTGGCAGGCAACCAGCCATTCTACACACAGTCATACATGATCCACTTCAAGCCATCGGACGGACTGGGTGGAGCCACCACACTACGCGGTATACTTTATAACCGTATTGTTGGTGATGATTACGCATGGGGTAATTTCGAGATGCGAGCCCGCGTCTTTGACGTGAATGTATTCAAGCGCAGGGTATTTGGAGTATTGAGTCCGTTCTTTGATGCAGGTGCCGTCTTGAGACCCTACCGTTTTGACCGTCAGGCCACCGCATTCTATGATGAATATAAGACCCAATGTGTCACTGACAATGTGACACCCGTACCATACGACCAATACCGCTCATCACTTATGGACAAGGCCCAGGAGTTGCATATGGCATGGGGCATAGGCGGCCAGCTGGTAATTGACTACAATTTCATTCCGTCAATCACCTTTGGCATACCTTTTGACAAAAGAGACGGTGACTTTGGTCTCTACATGGTTCTTGATTATATCTTCTGATTATGACAAATACTACTCCGGTCCTGCTGCTCACCGGTTATCTGGGCAGCGGTAAGACAACTTTGCTCAACCGCATACTGGCCAACAGCAAGGGTATAAAATTCGCGGTAATAGTAAATGATATAGGTGAGGTCAACATTGATGCCAGCCTTATCCAGCAGGGAGGCGTCGTAGGCATGAATGATGACAGCCTGGTTGCCCTTCAGAACGGATGCATATGCTGCACCCTGAAGATGGACCTTGTGGAGCAGCTGCGCCAGATCATTGCTCTGCACCGCTTTGATTATATCGTGATTGAGGCCAGCGGAATCTGCGAGCCCGGCCCCATTGCACAGACCATAGAATCCATACCCCGCATGGAGGCCAAGTTCACCAAGGACGGTACTCCCAAACTTGATTGCATAGTAACGGTTGTCGACGCACTGCGCATACGTGACGAGTTCGGTTGCGGCGATGACCTGGTAAAAAAGAATATCGGCGAGGAGGATCTTGAGAACCTGGTTATCCAGCAGATTGAGTTCTGCAACATCATCCTGCTCAACAAGGCATCCGAGGTCAGCGCCGAAGAGCTTCTGCGCATACGCAAGATTGTACGCGCCCTGCAGCCCCGCGCCCGCATACTTGAGTGTGACTATGGCGACATAGAGCTTGACGACATCCTCAATACCGGAATGTTCGATTTTGAGAAGGTTGCCACAAGCGCCACATGGATCCATGAGATTGAGAAACGCGGCGATGAACTGGAGCATCAGGACGATGACGATGATGATGAGCATGAGCATCATCACCATGACCATGAAGGCGGCGAAGTCGAGGAGTACGGAATAGGCACTTACGTCTATTACGCACGCCGTCCAATGGACCTTAACCGCTTTGACTGGTTCGTCTCAAAACGCTGGCCGAAAGGGGTCATCCGAACTAAAGGAATGTGCTATTTCACCGATGAATTCGACATTTGTTACCTGTTTGAACAGGCCGGAAAACAGATGTCTCTCAAGAATGCTGGACAGTGGTACGCCACAATGCCCGAGAACCAGTTGGCAAACATGCTGCGCTCCGACCCCACCCTTGCCGCCGACTGGGATGAAGTGTACGGTGACCGAATGCAAAAGCTCGTTTTCATCGGGCAAAATCTGGATAAAGCCTATATTAAAAAGGAACTGGACGCCTGTCTTGTTGATTAAGACCCGCGACAATAAAAAAGGTTCGGAATTTTTTCCGAACCTTTTTTTCAATTTTCAATTTTCAATTCTCACTTCTTGGCAGCGAGAGCCTGAGCTACGTCAACGGCGCAAGCTACTGAGCAACCTACCATAGGGTTGTTACCGATACCCAGGAAGCCCATCATCTCAACGTGTGCGGGAACCGAAGATGAACCTGCAAACTGAGCGTCTGAGTGCATACGACCCATGGTGTCAGTCATACCGTAAGAGGCAGGACCGGCGGCCATGTTATCGGGATGCAGGGTACGGCCTGTACCACCACCTGAAGCTACTGAGAAGTAAGGCTTGCCGGCCAGTACACGCTCCTTCTTGTAAGTACCTGCAACGGGATGCTGGAAACGTGTAGGGTTAGTTGAGTTACCTGTGATGGATACGTCAACGCCCTCCTTCCACATGATGGCTACACCCTCACGAACATCGTCGGCACCATAGCACTTAACCTTTGCGCGGGGACCGTCGCTGTAAGGAATAGTCTTTACAACCTTGAGCTTACCGGTATAGTAGTCAAACTTGGTCTGTACATAAGTGAAACCGTTGATACGGCTGATGATCTGTGCGGCATCCTTGCCCAGACCGTTCAGGATAACACGCAGGGGCTGCTTGCGAACCTTATCGGCCTTAGCGGCAATCTTGATGGCACCCTCGGCAGCAGCGAAACTCTCGTGACCGGCCAGGAATGCAAAGCACTGAGTATTCTCAGAGAGCAGACGGGCAGCCAGGTTACCATGACCAAGACCTACCTTACGGTCATCGGCCACTGAACCGGGAATGCAGAAACTCTGAAGGCCGATACCAATGTTCTCGGCAGCCTTGACAGCGCTCTTGTCACCGGTCTTCTCACCCTCCTTGAGAGCGATGGCGCAACCTACAACGTAAGCCCACTTGGCGTTCTCAAAGCAGATAGGCTGAGTCTCCTCACAAGCCTTGTAAGGATCGATGCCGTAACTGTCACAAATCTTGTTAGCCTCTTCTATTGAGGAGATTCCATGCTCCTTGAGAGCAGCGAGGATCTGCTTCATGCGGCGATCCTGTGATTCGAACTTCACTTCTCTAATCATAGTAGTATCTCCTTATTCTTTACGGGGGTCAATAATCTTAACTGCACCGGCCTCCTTGCTGAAACGTCCGTAGGTTGAAGTAACCTTCTTCAGTGCCTCGTTGGCATCGGCACCCTTCTTAATCTCATCCATGAGCTTACCAAAGTTTATGAACTCATAACCGCAAACCTGATCGTCCTTATCGAGAGCGATACGGTTTACATAACCCTCGGCCATCTCAAGGTAGCGAACGCCCTTGGCCTTGGTGCCGTACATGGTACCAACCTGGCTGCGCAGGCCCTTACCCAGATCCTCCAGACCGGCGCCTACAATCAGACCACCCTCTGAGAAGGCGCTCTGCGAACGACCGTAAACAATCTGCAGGAACAGCTCACGCATAGCGGTGTTGATAGCGTCACATACAAGGTCAGTGTTCAGAGCCTCAAGCAGAGTCTTACCCTGCAGGATCTCGGCAGCCATAGCAGCTGAGTGAGTCATACCTGAGCAACCGATAGTCTCAACGAGAGCCTCCTCAATAATACCGTTCTTGATATTCAGAGACAGTTTGCATGCACCCTGCTGAGGAGCGCACCAACCAATACCGTGGGTATAGCCTGAGATATCCTTGATCTCCTTGGCCTTGATCCACTTACCCTCTTCCGGAATGGGAGCGGGACCGTGCTTGGGACCTTTCTGGACCACGCACATGTTTTCAACTTCTTTTGAGTAAATCATAAATGGAATATGGTTTTTTATGATGATTTCTTAACAGGATGCAAAAATACTCTTTTTTTGTTTTTATAGAGCAGAACTTGTGTTATCTTTCATAAATTTGCGGATGGAAAAACAAAAAAGAACAGCTATGAAAAGAAACATATTTTGCGTTTTGTTTGCTGCGTGCCTGGTATCGGCATCCGTTGTATCATGCGACCCTATGGAACCAGCCACATACACTGAAAACTTTTTCCGTATAGCATCTGTCAAGTGTGTTGACGGCAAGGCTTCACTGGTGTTTGACTACACGCGTGAGAACTTCAACATCAGCAATTTCAAGACCGAATCGGACCTGCAGGACTTTAAGCTCAAGAACGGAGACCGTATCATAGCCCAACTGCAACTTTATGCAGTAGGCAACATGGCCAACAACAAGCTTACCCTGCTGGATGCCACAAGGTTCCCCATTGACAAACTGGACGAATCCAAGCCTGCGGATACCCTCAATCATGACTACCGCTTTAACATGCTTACTCTGATTGACACCCAGTATCCCAACGTCTGGTCTCAGGGACATCTGGTTAATGTTGCACCCGTTTACTACGTTCCGGAATCTGATTGCAAGGCCGAATTCCATCTGTATCCACTTGACGTTAGACGTGACACGCTGATTATGCGTCTCTACTCATACATACCTGAGAACGACCTGTCACTTCGCGGATTTGCCAGCCCGGTACAGTCTCTGCTCTGCTATGACATCTCCTCTCTGAGAGATTCTGTGGCCGATGCCGACGAGAACAATCACCGCAAGAATCTGCTCAATAAGCTTACTGCGCTCAACCGCGATACAATCATGGTACGCATATGCCAACCCGACACTCTGTGCGGAATGCTTGACACCATCTACTACGAGCGTTACGTGAAAGCATCGGTTTCAACCAGTATCCCCTTTGATTTCTAAGCTCAGCCAATGGCCAAGCGCACCGCGTCCAAGAACGTAAACATAAAGAACAAACGGGCAACTTTTGACTACGAATTGCTCGACACTTGGACGGCAGGCATTGTACTCACCGGAACTGAGATCAAATCCATCCGTGACTCAAAAGCCAGCCTGGCCGATTCTTATTGTACATTCATTAACGGTGAACTGTGGGTAAAGAACATGCATGTTGCACAGTACTTCTACGGATCGTACAACAATCACGACGCCAAGCGTGACCGCAAGCTGCTGCTAACCAAGAAAGAGCTGCGCAAACTGGCAGCCGAAAGCAAGAATCCGGGCTTTACCATCATCCCCACCCGCCTCTTCATAGGCGACAAAGGGCTGGCAAAACTCGTCATCGCGCTTGCCAAAGGTAAGCACGAGTTTGACAAACGTCAGTCAATCAAAGAAAACGAGGATAAACGCGAAATGGCCCGCGCCTTCAAAGTTTAGCGCTTTGCGCTGAGCATCACGGCGTGAACGGCTTGCAGCCAGCCCTGACGGTTCTTTATTCTCTCATCGGGCTTCATATCCGGAATACAGATCTCACTGATCTTACGCACCTCCCTAATCTCCTGTACGGAGGTATAGATGCCGCATGCACAGCAGTTAAGGATAGCCGATCCCAGACCCGATGCCTCCTCCAGTCCCAGTCTCTTAACCGGGAAGCCCAGGATGTCGGCCTGGAACTGCATCAGGAAATCATTCTTGGCAGACTCACCGTCAATGCAGAGCTCACGCAAAGGCGTTGTCAGGTCACGCATGGCCAGTTCAACCACATCGGCCACCTGATAAGCTATAGACTCAAGGGCAGCCCTTACCACATGGGCACGGGCAACCTGCATGGTAAGACCTGTTATAGTAGCCTTGGCTTCAGGCACCCACCCAGTCTTCACGCGGGTGGTTCACCTTGTGAGGGATTATCTTGTGGTCAATCAGATTCAGTTTCTCATCGAACAGCAGCGCCTTTGATGATGATGTGCGCTGGTCAATCGTTATTATATATCTCATTACTTGTTGATTTCAGTTTTTTACATGTTGTTTTCGGCCAGTTTTTCATAAGCCCGGAACAACAGATCCCGTTCCTTGTATTCCTTATATTTGCTGGTTACAAGCCGTACATAATTCAATGTCTCCGTTGCATCAAACGGACCGTACTGGCAAACGCTGTCATTATAGACATTGGGGTCCGATAAGGACGCCAACACCGGAGCCAGACTGTTCCAGTTATATCGGTTTATACCTTTCTTGCGGGCTATACGCATGGCATCGAATATATGGTTCGAGCCGCCGTTGTAACTGCCCAGTATGTAGTTTATCCTCTCCCTGTCATTTATGAATCCGAACAAATTGCTCAGATCATCCATGTAACGTACCGCAACCCTGACATCAAGCTCCACATTCTGAGCCATTGTATCGGGAACGCCCATCTTTGCCAGAGTATGGCGGTAAGTGGCAGGCATTATCTGCATCAGACCCTGAGCGCCACGATGTGAGCGTACAGCGGTGTCAAACTTAGACTCCACGTATGCTATCGCAGCCAGCATTTTCCAGTCACATACGCTGTCTGCGTAGAGACGGAAAAGCGAATCAAATGGGGATATGTAAAGATTTTGCTCTTGTTTGGGATCTACCACAACCTCCTCCTCAATCGGTTCAGACGGATTTGAGCATCGCGTTCTGGTGAGGAACAGAGTCAATATCAGGGCCGCAGTAAGAAGCAGGACCAACAGCTTCCTGATATTCATTTCGGGCCCGTTGTATTTTGTTTCAACCATTGCAAACGTCGCGTTATCAAGCGACTCAATTCAAATATCGCTGCAAAGTTACACCTTTTTTATAAGGTGACACCATCCGCTAATCCGAAAATAAAAATGAAATTTTTTGCATATCCCGATAATTGACAGTACTTTTGCAGTCAGAATGAAACAGATAAGCTCATATCACCATCATCATACCTGCAGATCCTGATCGGTAGGCTATAAATGGTGTATAAATATACAAGAGGCTTGCCGGTTATCGGTGAGCCTCTTTTTAATTACAAGATTTAAAACAATTTACAATATGTTGAGAATAGCAGTACAGTCAAAAGGTCGTTTATACGACGAGACAATGGAGTTGCTTCAGGAATCAGGCATCAGCCTGGGAGTATCCAAAAGAACACTTCTGGTTCAGGCCGGAAACTTCCCCGTCGAGGTCCTGTTCCTTCGTGACGATGACATACCCCAGTCAGTAGCCGGCGGTGTAGCCGATGTAGGCATCGTTGGAGAGAACGAATTCGTGGAGCGCGCCGAGAAGGCCGATATCATCAAGCGTCTGGGATTCAGCCGCTGCCGTCTCTCTCTGGCTATCCCCAAGGCAATTGACTACAAAGGTCTTGAGTGGTTCAACGGCAAGAAGATTGCCACCTCCTACCCCGGAATCCTCAAATCATTCCTCAAGGAGAAAGGCATCAAGGCCGATATCCACGTCATAACCGGCTCCGTAGAGATTGCGCCCGGCATAGGTCTGGCCGATGCCATATTCGACATTGTAAGCTCAGGCTCCACACTGGTAAGCAACAACCTGCGCGAGGTTGAGGTTGTTATGCAGTCCGAGGCACTGCTTATAGGCAATCCCAAGATGGATGCAGAGAAGAAAGCCATCCTTGAGGAGCTGCTGTTCCGCTTTGACGCAGTCAAGGCCGCACAGGGCAAGAAATACATAATGATGAACGTGCCCGATGACCGCATGAGCGAGGTCCTGGCCGAGCTCCCCGGCATCAAGAGCCCCACGGTAATGCCTCTGGCAACCAAGGGCTGGAGCTCAGTTCACACCGTACTTGATGAGAAACGTTTCTGGGAAATCATAGGCAAGCTCAAGGCCGCAGGTGCCGAGGGCATACTTGTTCTCCCCATTGAAAAGATGATATTATGACCCATTGGGGACTGTCCCCCTGTGCCATTTTTGAAACGAAGTTGTAAAATGAAAATAGTTAAGAATCCCGATAAGTCAGAGTGGAAAGAGCTATTGGAACGCCCTGCGTCAGGTATCATGGCGCAAATCAAAGATAGGGTCGAGACAGTAGTCGAAAATGTTCGTAAAGGTAAAGATGCTCAACTTCTTATATACGAGCAGTCTTTTGATAAAGCTTATCTCAAAACATTGGATGTTAGCCAGGCTGAACTTGACGAGGCTGCCTCATTTGTGCCTGCACAGCTGCGCGATGCCATTGACCGCGCCGCCGTGAACATACGCAAGTTCCACGAGTCCCAGCTGCCCTCAATTAAAAAAGTTGAGACCACTCCGGGCGTAACATGTTGGCAGAAGGCTGTACCCATCACCAAGGTTGGCCTCTACATACCCGGCGGTACAGCCCCACTGTTTTCTACAGTTTTGATGCTGGCCATTCCCGCCCGCACTGCAGGCTGTCAGGAGATTGTTCTCTGCACTCCTCCCAACCAAGAGGGAAATGTTAATCCCGCAATACTATACGCAGCACAGGTGGCAGGTGTAAACCGTATCTTCAAACTGGGTGGAGCACAGGCCATCGCAGCAATGGCATACGGCACCGAGAGCGTACCCAAGGTATCAAAGATATTCGGCCCCGGCAACCCTTACGTGACAACCGCCAAGCAGATAGTATCTCTCAAGGACGTGGCAATCGACATGCCCGCAGGACCGTCGGAGGTTGAGGTTATAGCCGATGCCCAGGCTAACCCCGCATTCGTTGCCGCCGATCTTCTGTCACAGGCCGAACACGGACGCGACAGTCAGGTAATACTGCTCACCACATCTGCAGAACTGATTGATAAGGTTCAAGCTGAGGTTGATCGTCAGCTTGCACTTCTTCCGCGCAATGAGATTGCTCGGGTTTCTCTTATCAACAGCCGCATGATTCTGCTCAAGAATGATGATGAGATAATTGAGATGACCAATGAGTATGCTCCCGAGCACCTGATCATTCAGACTAAGAACGCCTCTGAACTTGCAGAGCGTGTGGTCAACGCAGGCAGCGTGTTCATCGGCCCATGGTCACCCGAGAGCGCCGGCGATTATGCATCGGGCACCAACCACACCCTGCCCACAAGCGGCTATGCCAAGGCGTATTCGGGTGTAAACATTGACAGCTTTATGCGCAAAATAACATTCCAGGAGCTCACAAAAGAGGGCCTTCGCTCCCTTGGCCCGGTCATCGAGACTATGGCCGCAGGTGAGTATCTGGATGCACACAAGAACGCAGTCAGTATCCGCCTTGCGGATATAATTGAAAATTGAGAATTGAAAATTGAAAATTAAATGAAGAAGCTAATAGAGCTTGTAAGACCCAACATATGGTCGCTGAGTCCGTATACATCGGCCCGTGACGAATATCAGGGCAAGGATGCCAAGGTGTTCCTAGATGCTAACGAGAACCCCTACAACGACCCGGTAAACCGCTACCCCGACCCGTTGCAGCGAGAGCTCAAGCAGCGCATATCGGGCATCAAGGGTGTTCCTGCCGATACTATCTTCTTTGGCAACGGCAGCGACGAGGCCATAGACCTGATGTACCGCATATTCTGCACCCCGAGAAAGGATAATGCAGTTGCCATTGAGCCTACTTACGGCATGTACGGAGTGTGTGCCGATATCAACGACGTTGAGTACCGCCGCGTGCTCATGGATGAGAACTTCCAGCCCAGTGCCGACAAGATTCTGGCAGCGGTTGACAGCAATACAAAACTGATATTTTTCTGCTCGCCCAATAACCCCAGCGCCAACAACATTGACCGCAAGGTCATTGACAAGGTTCTGGACAGCTTTGACGGAATTGTCATTGTAGATGAGGCATACATAGATTTTGCAGGCGTACCTTCATATTTGAAGCAGCTTGCAAACAGACCAAACCTGATTGTCCTTCAGACCTTCTCCAAGGCCTGGGGAATGGCAGGAATCCGACTGGGAATGGCATTCGCGCAGCCCCAGATTATAGGCATCATGAACAAGGTCAAGTACCCCTACAACATCAACCTGCTCACGCAGAAACGCGCTATGGAGGAGGTGATGCAGCATGACCGCGTGCAGGGCTGGGTCGATTCTATCCTGAAGGAGCGCACCCGCCTAATGACTGAGTTTGCCAAACTTGACTGCTGCATTAAGGTCTATCCATCAGATGCCAACTTCTTCCTGGCCCGCGTAATGGATGCCGCCGCCACCTACAACTATCTGGTTGACCAGGGCATAATAGTGCGCAACCGCAGCAAGATTGCCCTCTGCGGTAACAGCCTGCGCGTTACCATCGGCACAGTAGTTGAGAACAATGCATTGCTTGAGGCATTGTCCAAATATTGATTACCTTTGCAATAATCACATATCCGCAGTATGAAGAAAAGGGTTCTATTCATTGACCGCGACGGAACAATCGTAGTTGAGCCGTCCGACGAGCAGCTTGACAGCTTTGAAAAGCTGGAGTTTGTACCGGGAGTATTCCGTGCACTATCATTTCTGCGCAGCCACACCGATTTTGAGTTCGTGATGGCCAGCAACCAGGACGGTCTGGGCACCCCGTCATACCCTGAGAAGGACTTCTACCCCACCCACAACTTCATACTGAACACCCTTAAAGGCGAGGGCGTGGAGTTTGATGACATTCTCATTGACCGCCACTTCCCTGAGGACAACGCCCCCACTCGCAAACCCGGCACCGGCATGTTCGGAAAATACATGACCGATGAGTACGACCTGGCTAACAGTTACGTGATTGGCGACCGCATCACAGATATTAAGCTAGCTAAAAATCTGGGCTGCCGCGCTATCCTGCTTCAGGATAAAGTAGGATCATTGGAGGATTACGTCTATTGCGCTTTTAACAGCCGCGACTGGTGGAAAGTTGCCGAATTCATATTTGCCGGCGAGCGCCGCGCATCGGCCCACCGCGAAACTAAAGAGACAGACATTCTGGTTGAGCTCAACATAGACGGAACCGGCAAGTGCGATATCAGCACCGGTCTGGGTTTCTTTGACCACATGCTGGAGCAGATAGGCCGTCACGGAGGCATGGACCTGACCATCAAGGTAAACGGTGACCTGAACGTTGACGAGCACCACACTATAGAGGATACAGGAATCGTACTTGGCGAGTGCATCCGCAAGGCTCTGGGTGATAAGCGTGGCATAGATCGCTACGGCTTTGCCCTGCCTATGGACGACTGCATGGCTCAGGTAGTCCTTGACTTTGGAGGCCGCAGTTGGCTGGTCTGGAACGCCGAGTTCAAGCGTGAAAAGGTTGGTGATATGCCCACAGAAATGTTCCTGCACTTCTTCAAGTCCCTGAGCGACACCGCCGCAATGAACCTGAACATCCAGGCCCAGGGCGACAACGAGCACCATAAGATAGAGGCAATCTTCAAGGCCTTTGCCCGCGCCCTCAAATCCGCAGTACGTCGCGACATCTGGAACTATAGTCTCCCTTCTTCGAAGGGGGTATTGTAGTCCCCGCCAAAGTGTCCCACACCAATCCCTTTCACAACGTTCCTGAGCCCGCTCACTGTGGGACACTTTGGAGAGCGGGTGTAGGGAGCAAAAAAAGAGGGCGGTTGTGAGCCGTCCCCATGTGTATCCGTTTCGAGTTGCTGTTACTTGCTTGACTGGTTGTATGCGGTGTTGAGGCCCTCCAGAATCTCGGCAGTGATGTTGAGAGCGTCATCGGCAAACAACAGGCTTGCCTTGCTGATGATGAGGTTGTAGCCGTGAGTCTTGTTGTACTCCTTTACGTAGTTGTCAATGGTCTCACTGATCTTCTGTGAGTTGGCATTGCTCTCGGCCATAAGCTCCTGGCTGTATTTATCACTCTTTTCCATGAGAGCCTGATTTCTTTTCTGGAATCTGTTCTCCTCGGACTGAGCACGCTCAACCGATGAATAAACGTTGTTGGCGAGTTTTCTCTGATGCTCAGCGTACTCTTTCTGCAGTTTGTTGTTCTCCTCGGTGAGGGCAAGGCGGTAATTCTCCTCCTTACGGGTCATCTCCTCGGCAAGATCCTGATAGAAAGCATAGTTGGCCAGAAGTGAATCAACGTCAATATAAGCAATCTTGAGGCCCGATACTGCCACGGGAGCTTGCTGGGTGTTGTCTGAATTCTGTGTCTGCTGTTTGCACTGGCAGAAACCAAAAATCATTGCTGATGAAAGAACAACTGTAGAAATGGACTTGAAATTCATATCTTTCTTTTTAATTATTTGCTTTCTCGCTTACGGCCAGAGGATTGCTCTTCTGCGCCTCGGCATCCTGTGATTCAACGCATCCTATTTTATGCTTCCTCATTGCCGGATTCCGCCCCACGTGGATATTAGGGAATTTGCCGTTCTTCTTGAGCAGGATGTTGACCGATAGAAGGGCAACAGCGGCTAGAAGCAGAAGCGCAACTGTCAGAAACGTTTTCCACATATGTCGCGCGAAGTTATGGATTTTAGTTGAATTAATGCCAAGAATAATGTATTTTTGGAGTTGTTAAGAATTTGTTATGATTTATTAGTTTTTCACATATGGAAAAGATTGACTGGTCAAAGAGAGTGATGGACATATTCCTGGAAATATGCAAGATTCCGCGTCCGTCGGGCCGTGAAGAGAAGATGGGTGAGTACCTTATGAACTTTGCTGCCGCACGAGGTCTGGCTGCAAAAAAGGATGAGGTGGGTAACGTGCTGATTTCCAAGCCTGCCAGCCCCGGTTATGAGGGCCGTCAGACGGTGATACTGCAGGCTCATCAGGATATGGTATGTGAGAAGGATGCCACACTGGACCACGATTTCATGACACAGCCCATTGAGACATACGTTGAGGACGGATGGCTCAAGGCACGCGGTACTACTCTGGGGGCCGATGATGGCATGGGTATCGCTATGGCTCTGGCAGTGCTGGACAGCAAGGAGATTGAGCACGGTCCTGTGGAGTGCCTGTTTACGGTATCCGAGGAGACCGGTCTGACCGGTGCCGAGAACCTCAAGCCCGGCATGATGAACGGCAAGATGCTTATCAATCTGGATTCTGAGGATGAGGGTGAGATTTTCATAGGCTGTGCCGGAGGTATCAATACATCCGTTGAGTTTGATTATAAGTCAGAGCCTGTTCCAGGAGGATATATGTTCCTGCGGGTAGGTGTAGACCGGTTACACGGCGGTCATTCGGGCGATGATATCGATAAGGGTTATGCAAATGCCAACAAGATACTGGCCCGTTTCCTTAACAGTGCCATTGATAAGTATGACCTGCGGCTCTGCTCCATCAGCGGCGGAAATCTGCATAATGCCATTCCGCGTGACGCTCTTGCTGTGATTGCCGTTCCGTTTGCTGACCGCGAGAAGATACGCGTTGACTTCAACGTGTTCGCATCGGAAGTACAGGATGAATATCACGTGACGGAGACCGAGGCCAAGTTCTTTATGGAGAGCTGTGATCCGGTAGAGAATTGCATTGAGCCGGCTGTGGCACGCAATATCATACTTTCGGTGTTTGCCGTATTCAATGGTGTGTATGCCATGAGCATGGATGTGCCGGGACTGGTTGAGACCAGCTCCAATCTGGCCCGAATCCGTACCGAGAGCGGTAAGGTTACCATGCTGGCAAGCCAGCGCAGCAGTGTGGAGTCAGGCAAATATGCCGTTCAGGAGACTCTGGCTGCCTGCTTCCGTCTGGCCAGCGCCAAGGTGTCACGCAACGACGGCTATCCCGGCTGGGCTCCAAATCCCAAATCGGAGCTGCTGGATATTTCGGTCCGTACATATAAGGAGCTGTTCCATCACGATCCCAAGGTCAAGGCAATCCACGCCGGCCTGGAGTGCGGTCTGTTCCTTACATCATACCCTGATCTGGACATGATTTCCATCGGCCCGACACTGCGCGGCGTACACTCACCGTCCGAGCGCCTGGAACTTGCCACTGTCCCGATGGTGTTTTATCATCTCCTTGCAATCCTGCGTAACATCCCAAAATGATACAAAAGGGGTCTGACCCCAATTGTACTATTTACAAATAAAACATTGCTTATGAAACGGATTATTCAATTATCGAAGGTAATGATGCTGTTATGGGTAACGGCATTGTTTGCGGTGTCATGTGACACGGATGACGATTCGGATGACAAAGTAAATGAACTGTTAGGTTGGTATACCGATGGACTTCTTACTTCCGAATACTGGTTTTTTGATTTTGCGGATCTGGACATGTCAAGCAGTTCGTTCAGCATCTTTGATGCAGAGGGTAGATTTGCACCTACTGACGGTCGCATGTATAGATATATCCCCAATATCAATTTTATCAACGTGATAGATGATAATACGCTTGTGGTGTATGAGTACGGAGATATTTATAAGGCAGGCAAAGGCGTAGGTACAAAGGTGTATGATTTGAACGGAAATTCACTGACCGGCCCGATGGCTGTATATGCATCGGCTCCATATTACATTGTGTACAAACGTGATGGCAACTACCTGATTTTCAATGATGCCGAGGGTCATGAAGTCAAAGCGGGCATATCGGACAAAGCATTGATTTTTGACGGGAAACGTTACGAAAAGATAGCTTCCGATTACAAGGATCCGTATATGGAAAACAAGCCGCAAATTAACGCCATTACCGGTAGCTGGTATCGTCATCAGACCTCAGGATCAAGTGAAATATACTGTATGATTACATTCAACAGGGATGGTACGGGCCGTTATGTGGAATATGACAAACCGTATAACGAAAAACTGAGAATTACAGACGATTCGTTCACTCATGCTTATAAAGACGGAAAGTTGACATTCACATGGGGCGAAAATAAAACAGAGACGGCCGATGCGACGATTTATAAGGACAAATACCTCATCTTCACTGACTGGCCTGACAGAGGAACCAATACATTCTCATTATTGACCGATGAGATTCAGAGTAGAATAGAAGATTTTAGAGAAACGGCGGCTCAATATAAGAATGCTACTCTCACAGGACTTCATAACAAGCCGTTGGGTATTTATAATCTGGATATGAAAACGGCATCGGTCGAATCAATTGCGCAAAGTATTGAGCGGGATTATAATGTCAGCTATTCCGTATGGGGTAGTGGCGGCGTTTTCTCGTTATATAGAGACAGCAATAATGTTTGTATCAATGTGAAGTATCATGATTTGTATTTCAATTACTTTATGATTTTGGTCGGGAATATATCTTATTATCGGTATTTTAATTATGACTTCGATATCGATAAGACCAAGCTTCCTGATATAACAGCCACTAAAAACGCTATTTTGAGCGATTATAGAAATATGGGGATTATCCTGCAAGAGGATGTTGAAAATGAATTCTATTATGAGTATAACGGACAAAGCTATTCTGTGACTATCTTTGATGAGGCATCAAAGTGGAGAGTCAGTATAGGTCGTCATATAACTCTTACTTCATCAGAATAAAAAAACAACAAATATGGAGCGAAGCGTTGAATATCTTCAGTTGCTGGCCAAGAGCTTTCCGTCCATTGCGGCTGCATCAACCGAAATCATAAACCTTGAGGCAATCCTTAACCTGCCCAAGGGAACGGAGCATTTTGTGACCGATATCCACGGCGAGTACGATGCGTTTGACTACGTGTTGCGATCGGCATCGGGCGTAATCCAGCAGAAGATTGACGCTGTCTTTGGCGATGAGCTGAGCCTGGAGGACAAGCGCAGCCTGAGCGCCCTGATAAGTTATCCCGAGGCCAAACTCCGTGTTCTCAAGGCCGAAAATGACAACCTTGACGAGTGGTACAAAGTCACACTGATGCAGATGATTGCGGTGCTTACGCGCGTATCGTCCCGATACACCCGCTCCAAAGTGCGCAAGGCCCTGCCCAAGGACTACGCTTATATAATCGAGGAGCTCATGCACGAGACCCGCGGTACGTTCCAGTCCAAGCACAACTACCTGAAGGCAATCGTTGACACTATCGTTTCGACCGGTCGTGCCAGCCATTTCATAACCGCCATAGCCGATGTCACCCGCGACCTGGTCATCGACCAGCTTCACATAATAGGCGATATCTACGACCGTGGTCCCGGCGCACACCGAATCATGGATATGCTCTGCAACTACCGCGACTTTGATATCCAGTGGGGTAACCACGACGTTGTATGGATGGGTGCCGCAACCGGTAGTGCCGCCTGTGTTGCCAATGTGGTGCGAAACAGCCTCAAATACGCAGCCATGACCACCCTTGAGGACGGTTACGGCATCAACCTGCTGCCGCTGGCTACATTCGCCATGCAGACTTATGCCGATGACCCCTGCACGCTGTTCATTCCAGTAAAGACTGACGACACACCCGTGGAGGACCTCCCGCAGATGGACCTGCTGTCACAGATGCACAAGGCCATAGCCATAATACAGTTCAAGATTGAGGCAGCGGTGATTGCCCGCCACCCGGAGTTCCATATGGAGCATCGCAATCTGCTTGACAAGGTTGACTTTAAGCGCGGAGTGATAAACATCGGCGGCAAGGATTATAAGTTGCTTGATACAAATTTCCCCACCGTCGATCCGTCAGACCCGTATCGGCTTACATCGGCCGAACAGAACGTGATAGACCGTCTGGTTCACAGTTTCACCAACAGCAAAGCATTGGCCCGACACGTGGACTGCCTGTTTACGCACGGATCGCTCTATCTGGTGCACAACAATAATCTGCTCTATCACGGCAGCGTGCCGCTTAATGAGGACGGAACACTGGCTTCGATGAACATCCAAGGCGTTGATTATAAAGGTCGTGAGTTGTTCGATACGATCGATAAATACGTCCGTACCGCGTATTATGCATCGGATGACGACCCATTGAAACAGTACGGTCAGGACCTGTTCTGGTACCTCTGGTGCGGACCCGTATCTCCTCCGTTTGACAAGAAACGCATGGCCACGTTCGAGCGCTATTTCCTGGCTGAGAAGGAGACCCACTATGAGGAAAAGGGCAACTATTACCGCCTCAAGAACCGTCGTGATATCTGCGAAATGATATTGCGTGAGTTCGGAATAACCGATCTGGAGCACGCCCACATTATCAACGGACACATCCCCGTAAAGGAATCCAGCGGCGAGAGTCCCATCAAGGCCGATGGCCGGTTGCTGGTAATTGACGGCGGATTCTCAAAAGTCTATCATCAGCAGACCGGAATAGCCGGTTACACCCTGATCTACAACTCGCACGGAATGCGTCTGGTACGTCACCATCCGTTCGAGTCAATCCAAAAGTCAGTATCCGAGGGTATGGATGTGATTGCCGCCACCCAGGTGGTAGAGTACTCCGATCAGCAGATTCTGGTGCGCGACACAGATAAGGGCAAGCGCCTCATGGCTCGCGTCGAGGACCTCAAAGCTCTCCTCCAGGCCTACCGCACCGGACTTATTCGCAATTAATTGCCCGCGTATCGGCCCAGCTCGCCTTGCTCATCGGCCCCTCATTTTCGCCAAAGTGTCCCACACTCACCCCAACGAGAATACCTTCTCTCGCGGGTTGATGTGGGACATGTGCTAATCTGGCGGGGGTGTCCCACAACAAGCGGGCTCAAGATCGTTGTGAAAGGGATTGGTGTGGGACACTTTGGCGAGAATAATAAAAACATTATCTTTACAAAAAATATTCAGCTTATGAGAAACTTGAAGTATATCCTTGGTATGGCCGTACTGGCTTGCATACCTTTTTCAGTAAGTGCTCAATTCATGTTCGGCGGTGGCGGTAACCGTGCTGCCCAGGACAGTCTGCGTAAGATTGCAGCCGCCGATTATGCCGATATGCTGGCAAAAGTAGGTGTAGGTCAGCCCCGTGAGGGACGTCAGCCCAACAGCCAGGACGAGAGCAAGCACCCCAACTATGATGAGCTCATAGCAAACCCCTACCCCTTCTACCCTGATCCTCTCGTGACTGAGAGCGGCAAGAAGGTAACCAACGCAAAGATGTGGTACAAGACCCGTCGTCCGGAGATAGTAAAACTCTTTGAGGACAATGTCTACGGTCGTATCCCCGATAATGTTCCCGGCGTAAAATGGGAGGTTACAAATGAAGAGAAGAAGGACTTTGCAGGTACACCTGTCGTAGTCCGTACACTTAAGGGAGTAGTCGATAATTCAAGTTATCCTGCAATTACTGTCGAGATATCCGCAAACGTGGTCTATCCCGAAGGTAAGCAGAACCTGCCCGTAATCATAGAATTCGGATTCGGAGGCGGTGATCCCACCCGCACCCGCGGTAACAGCAAATCATGGCAGCAGATGGTCATAGAGCGCGGTTGGGCTGCAGCCAGCATCAACCCGTCATCCATCCAGGCCGATGCAGGATCAGGGCTTACCAACGGCATCATAGGACTCTGCAACAAGGGTGAGTTCCGCCAGCCCACCGACTGGGGTTCACTCCGCGCATGGGGCTGGGGTCTGTCACGCCTCATCGACTATTTCGAGACCGATAACACATTCGATGCCACCAAGTGTGCCATTGAGGGCGTATCCCGTTACGGCAAGGCATCGCTCGTGGCAATGGCATTCGAGGAGCGCATAGCCGCCGGGTTCATAGCCTCATCGGGTAAGGCCGGCGCAGCTGGATGGCGTCGTGACTGCGGTGAGAGCATCGGCAACATCGTATCAAACGAGGAGTACCACTGGGTATGCGGTAACCTTATTAAATATGGTACTGACCCGCTCACAGAGAATGACCTCCCTGTAGACCAGCATGAGCTTATTGCCCTGTGCGCCCCGCGCGCCTGCTTCATATCTACCGGAAGCTGGAGCGGCGACAAGTGGCAGGATGTGGTTGGATCGTTCATATCGGCCTCAAAGGCATCGCCCGTATATGAGCTGCTGGGTTACAAGGGCGTAGGCACAGACCTCTTTCCCGGCATGGACAACGGCCTGATGGAGGGACGTCTCACCTATCGTCAGCACCACGGCGGCCACGAGGCAGGTCCCAATTGGCCCTACTTCCTGGACTTCTTTGAGCGCGAGGTCGTTAACAAATAACATCGTTATTCGTCTTAATAGTAGAATTACTAAAAGATTAGAGCGATGAAAACAAGAGTGATGATGATTGCCATAGTAGCTGCAGCGCTTCTGCTTGGCACCGAGAGTATTCAGGCACAGTCCAGAGTAGTACGCAGAGACCGTACAGAACGTAGGGATGACCGATATATTGACCGCCAGGATCCACGCCGTGACCGCCGCGATGTACCGCCCGCTCCCGAACGTCCCCGCATTAAAGTAGTTGACAACGAGGTAATACGCTCATTCGAACGCGAACGTTATGACTCCAACCGTCTCAAGATGGCTGATATGATATTCAGCACCGACGGATTCATGACCACAGCACAGATTACACGTGTATCAAACTACTTTGACTACGACAGCAACCGCATCAAGTTCCTCAAGAAGGCATATCGTAACTGCGTTGACAGGTACAACTACTATATGGTTCTGAGTTCACTTGACTACAACTCAAGCCGCGAGAATATAATCAAGTTCGTACTTGAAAATGAAGAAGAGATGATGCGCGACGGAGCACCCTTACGCAAAGTCAGCAATGCCGAAATGAGTGACATCGTCAAGGCTCTCAAGAACGAAACCTATGATTCTACACGCAGCAAGCTTGCAAAGATGATCATTTGCGGAAATCTTTTCACATCACGTCAGATAGCCGATATGGCCAAGACCTTCTCTTATGACAGCAACCGAGAGGATTTCCTGCTCTACGCATATCGCAATTGCACAGACCCGCAGAACTACGTAGTGGCAGCCAATACGCTTCAGTATAGCTCTAACCGCAACAACCTGATGCGCAAGATCAGCCGTCCGTAAGGAGGTAACAAAACAAAAAAATGCTCTATTACTTCTTGAAGTAATCCTCCAGAGCTTCCTCAAGTTCCTTGTCACGCAGGTTACGTCCTATGATTGTACCGTCTGCATCAATCAGGAAGGTACTGGGGATAGCGGTTATCGAATACTTGACAGCAGCCGAATTCACCATATCCTCACCGTTCCAAAGCTGTACCCAGTTCATACCGTTGTCCTTTACAGCCTTGATCCACTCATCGGTACCGTCATCAACCGATACGCTTACGATCTCAAATCCCTTTGACTTGAACTTCTTGTAAGCAGCCTTAAGGTTGGGAATCTCATTCAGGCAGGGAGTGCACCAGCTGGCCCAGAAATCCAGCAACACGATCTTGTTCTTGCCGATATAATCAGACAGCTTTGCCTTTCCTGTGAAAGCGTATTTCTTATCCAGGATAGAAGCCTCGAAATCAATATAAGGATGCCCCAGACTGGTACTCAGTTGAGCACTTATCATTGCAGTAAGCTGATTGAACATAATGTCACCGCCGAATGTGGGAGCAAGTTTCTCAAGCAGGTCCATCGTAACCTCCGGCTCAAACATGCTGTAGTTCTCTATCAGCTGATTATAAGCGAAAAACTTACCGGCATTCTCCTCAATACTCTGGGCCAGAAGCGCTGTAAAACGGTCCTGAAGATCAGACATCTGAGCGTAGAACTCGCTGGCATCGCCCTGAGATGCAAGAGTAATACGGATACGGTCCTCTATCTCATCATACTCATCATTGAATACCTCGGTATCATCATAGAACTTCTGGAAAGTATCGTTATTGGGAGTACCTGCCAGATACTGGTTTCCGCTTTCAGCATCAATCAGAATCTCGATGTTGCCCCTTTCAAGATAGAATTGGCAACCTCTCATGGTCTCGCCCATATCAAAGGTAACCACAGCCACCTGAGCGGTATCGGTCTTACCTTTGAATGAGAACTTGCCGCCTTTGATCACTGTTGAATCCAATGAAGTCAGACCATCATACTCCAGTATACCCAGGATCATGGTCGTACCGTCTTCTACACCTTTGATCTCTCCCTTTATCCTGTAAGAATCCTTCCCTGCACACGAAGCCAGCAGGACAACAGCAAAAGCAATGAATAATATCCTTTTCATAAATCTTTATTTGATCAAATATTGCGAGCTGATAGACTCGTTAGAAATGACGCGGCGGATAGTCTCGGCAAACATCTGGGCAACAGAAAGTTGCTTGAGTTTCTTGCAGGGGATTGAGTTGCGGTAAGGAATGCTGTTTGTGAACACAATCTCCTCAAGGCATGAGTTGTCAACGCGCACGGGAGCATCGCCAGACATCACGCAGTGTGAAGCAAGGGCGCGTACTGACTTGGCACCGGCCTCCATCATTACATCACCTGCCTTGCATATTGTACCTGCGGTATCAACGATATCATCCACAATGACCACGTTCTTGCCCTGTACATCACCGATGATGCGGATATCATCCACCACATTGGCACGGGTACGCGTCTTCTGGCAGAGAACCAGAGGTACATCCAGGAACTTGGCATATGCACTGGCACGCTTACTGCCGCCTACATCAGGAGCAGCCATCACCAATTCATCAAGCTTAAGGCTCTGGATATAAGGCAGGAATACCATCGAAGCATACAGATGATCCACGGGAACATCAAAGAAGCCCTGAATCTGGTCTGCATGCAGGTCCATCGTGATAAGACGGTCAATGCCTGCTACGCTCAGCATATCGGACACCAGCTTGGCGCCGATAGATACACGCGGCTTGTCCTTACGGTCCTGACGTGCCCATCCAAAGTAAGGAACAACGGCATTCACTGACTTGGCCGATGCACGCTTGGCTGCGTCAACCATGAGCAGAAGCTCCATCAGATTGTCCGATGAGGGGAATGTGGACTGAACCAGGAATACATCCCTACCGCGGATAGACTCCTCATACGATACTGCAAACTCACCGTCTGCAAAATGAGCCACATTCATGTTGCCCAGAGGGCAGTTAAGGTAATCGCATATCTCTTTGGCCAGGTACATGGTGTTGGTACCGCAAAAGACCAGGAAAGAATTGCTTGAATCCATAAGGAAATGACTGATGTTTAGTAAAATTTTACGCTGCAAAGTTACACAAAAATCAGGGCGTACATAAGGCCATCACACCCTATTTTAAAAATAATTATCAACAGCCGCCCCGTATTTTTTAACAGCATCTATTTTTTTTAATGACATACATTAAGCAATTAATAGGCTCAGACAAATCTCACATACACTATAATCGACGCAAACCATAACGGCAGTGATTGGGAGAATGACTCAAGAAAGATCTACACATTTGACACTTCTCTAGATGGCAATGTCATATCATACGAACTGGATTACTGGAATTCGGACAGCCTGAAATGGATTGGCAGCCAGAAAAAAGAGATAGGATATGATGAGAATGGCGAGATCATCATGGCCGCCGTGTACAGTTGGGATTCTCAAGAGAGCAAATGGGAAGGTTCCACTAAAGTTGAGGAGCAGTATGATTCGATCGGATACATGACACTTGAGGCAGAGTATTACTGGGATTCAGAAAAAGAAGACTGGCGCGGTAACTATATGAGTGAATACGCTTCGTCCGACACCTTATATTTAAATGCATCCTATTACTGGGATGAGAATGAATGGTGCTGGACCGGTAACAGAAAGAGTGAGTACAATTACAAGACCAATACAGACTATTACTACAATTGGGATAGCAAACAAAAGAATTGGGTAGGTAATTACGGTTCCCGTTATGAGGAGAAACCATCTCAAACATCCACCGATTTCATCTACACATACTACAAGTGGGAGAATTCAAAGTGGGTTGGTGATTATCGCTCTACCCGCACCGATGTTTGGAATAGAGACGACAATCTGGCAACCAGGACATATAAATATGAACTGCTTTCCAGCACACCAAGCAAAAACCTGAAACAGAACTATTCAGTCAAGTATGTCTATAACTATTCTGTTCTGACTACTGTTGAAACCGTAACCGCCAGTGCAACTATCTCCGTTGCGGACTGCATCATCGTTGTCAACGCAACCGATGACATCCTGATCAGCATTTCATCTGCAGCAGGCATCAGGATAGCCTCCGGAACAGGCAGCGTAACGGCATCGGTTGTTCCGGGTATCTACCTGATTACCATAGGCAACAAGACCACCAAGGTACTTGTACGCTGACAGGTTAATCCACAAAAGGAAAGAGGCCGACTAAAAAGTATTTTAGCCGGTCTCTTTTTTTGTTCATATGATT